>DATMTA010000093.1:0-42351 GCA_035565055.1 Ensifer sp. | reverse complement strand
CGTGGAAGCCCTCATGCACGCGGCAGGGGAACTTGAGGATGGCGACAGGGCCTGCGGAGAGGTTTCTGGCGTCGAGGATGACCAGATCGGTACGGTTCTCGGCGCGCCGTCCAACCATCGAAAGCAGCCAGCCATCCCCTTCTTCGGCCGTTGCATTGCGGGGAACGAAATAGGGCTCCTCCGGCGAGGCATCCGGCCCGGCATAATAGAAGTCGATCTTGCCCGTCTCCTCGTCGAAATGGCCGAGGCAGGTGAAGGGTGGCCCCTTGGGACCGAAGGGCAGCATCGGCCCGAGCTTCGGATTGTTGGTGCCGAACCAGAAATGCCGGGTCTTGCGCATGGCGTAGCGAGGATCGATGACCGGCATTTCGCCGATGTGATTGATGAAGCGGCGGATTTCGACCATTTCGCTCTGGCTCGACAGATCGACGATCCAGCGCTCGCCGAAGGGCGGCATTTCATGCGCATGGGGATCGTGAATGTCCGGAAACTGGCTCAGCCAGCCGGATTCCGTGACGAACTGGTCGAGCACCAGACGGCTGCCGTCTTCCCAGGCGTTGAACGTATGCGTCTGCATCGCGACCTTGGGCACGTTGAACCAGCGGATGCCGGCCACGCCCTTGTCACGCGGAATGACGGCGACATAGGTCTTGCGATGGCTGTCCCAATGCCAGTAGGATTCACCCTTCTTCACGCGTTCCCAGTCGCAGACCATCGGACAAATCACGAAGGCGATGTAGTTGCGCGACACCATGAAGTCGTGAACCATCGAGGAATACGGCGCCTTGAAGCGTTCCGTACGGGTGAACTGGCCCTCGCGATCGATATTGTAGATCTCGATCTCGTCGCTGGCGACGCCTTCGCAATTATAGGCAAAGGCGATGCATTCGCCGGTCTCCGGATCGTATTTCGGGTGCGCCGTAAAGGTCTTGCTCTTCAGCTGGCCGCCAAAGTCGGTCTCGCCGCGCGTCGTCAGGTCGTCGGGATCAAGTTCGTAAGGCCGGCCCGACTCCTTCAGCGCATAGAGCTTGCCATGATGCCACATGATCGAGGTATTGGCGGTGTTGTTGTCTTCGCCTGCGACTTCGGGCGAATCCGTGAAGGGGTTCCGGTAGGCGCCGAAGAGCGCCCTACGGGCCTTGCGCTCGAGTTCGAACTTGCGGGTCCGCACGTAGCGCATCGTCAGGTCGGCATGGCCGCCCTGAATGCGAACGCTGTGAACCATGCCGTCACCGTTGAGAAAGATGTCCCTGCCATGCAGCGGCGGATAGGTGTGGTCGGCACTGTTACGGATATAGATGCCTTCCAGTTCCGGCGGGATGCGGCCGATCACTTCCAGGTCATGCACATGACCCTCGATGCGAACCGGCGCGGCATAGCCGTTGAAGACGACATCATCCGGGAACTGCATACCCGTCGGCACTTGCACGTGTTTGTTCATTGCTTTCTCCTTCCTGTGATTCGAAGCGTGAAAAGGATCAGGCGACCTGCGGAGCCGCATCTGCGGTGGGCAGCCGAACCTTGAATGCCACCAGCAGGCTGAGCGCCAGGATCGCGACGAGCGTCGCCGCGACGCCAAGCGCGCCATAGCCGAAGCCGGAAACGATTGCCCCGCCGACCGCCGGCCCCGTGCACGATCCGATCATCATCATGGCGGGCGTGGCCGACACCGCGCGTCCGCTCTTGTCGAGGCGCGCCAGCAGACCGAACAGGAAGGTGTGGGTGAAGATGACGATCGAAACATAGATCGATGCCGTCACGGCATAGAGCAAGAAGATCGAGGAATTCGACATGGTCAGGGCCAGGATCGCCTGCAGAACCGGCCCGCAGAAGCCGACGCCGAGAGGCGAGAGCCGCTTCTGGAGAAGGGCGGCGAGTGCGCCCGGCAGAAGATTGACGAAGCCAAGCGCCACCAGAACGAGATTGATTTTTTCGGTCTCGAAGCCGCGCGCCGCGCCAATCCGCTCCAGGAACGAGAAGACCATGGCCTGATTGAAGGTGAGGCAGATCACCACGCCGATCAGAAACCACACGGCACGCGGCGTCGATTCAGCAGACCGTTCCGTCCTGACGCGCGCTGTAGCGCTCGCGGTCGATGGGAAGAACAGCGCCATGGACAGGCAGGCCAGCCCCATGATGCTCGCGAAAACCAGGAACATCGCCTGTGCGCCCGAATGCTCGACGAGCTTCGGTAGGATGGCGAAGAAGAAGACGCCGAGGACACCGAGGGCCACGTTGACCGTTCCGAACAGGCGGTGCGGATTTTCGGTACGGCCAATATTGCCATGTGTGATCGACAGGGCCGTTCCGGTGCCGAGACCTGCGACGACATGCAGGGCGACGATCACGATCAGGCTCGACGGGTCGACAGGCATCCGTGAGACAGCCAGAAAGGCAACGGCACCCGTCAAGAACCCCGCGGTGACACAAAGACGGTGCGGAATGCGATCGAAGATCGGCGCCACGATCGTGCTGGCGATGACGACGCTGAACAGGAAAAGCGTCACGGTCAACCCGGCCTGGACGGGACTGAAGCCGTAATATTGCATGAGATTGCCGATCCATAGCGGCAGCGCCACCATATCGATCATTCCGGCGACGTGCCCTATGCTGAGCACGACCTTGCTTCCAACACTGCTGGATTGTGTCACATCTCTCTCCCGTTTTTCCAAGGCGCGACGGGCCCTTCCGCATCGTGATGATGCGGCGCCCGGCTCTGCGCTCCTCCCGTGCCAGTCTTGACACTTCTCAAGTCTTACCGGTGACTTTAGTCGTAGAAAAACAGATTGGATTCATGGTATCCATGAATGCCATCGATACCTAACCGGCAGGACACGTCCCATGCGACTGGAACGCTTCGATCTCAATCTTCTGGTCGTGCTGGATGCGCTGCTGGAGGAAAGGAACGTCACCCGCGCCGCGG
Organism: Ensifer sp.; assembly: GCA_035565055.1. GTDB lineage: Bacteria > Pseudomonadota > Alphaproteobacteria > Rhizobiales > Rhizobiaceae > Ensifer_A. Next base: position 39,428 of record DATMTA010000093.1, on the reverse strand, counting down.
AGCGGCTTCATATCGGGCAGTCGGCGGCGAGCGCCGCGCTGAAACGCCTGCGGGATTCCTTCGGCGACGAACTGCTGGTTCCCGCCGGCCGGCGCTTCGAACTGACGCCGCTCGCCCAGGGGCTCGTGGCGCCGGTGCGGGACACGCTACTGCGAGCGCGATCCGCCATTGCCTTGCGGCCAAGCTTCGATCCGGCGACAGAGGCGCGCCGTTTCACGATCTGCGCATCGGATTACGCACTATCGGTTTTTTTGGGTCGGGCCGCCACGGAGATTGCCGCCAAGGCGCCGCGCATCCAGCTCGATTTTTCCAGGCCGCCGATCGAACTGCACGAGGCGTTCGAGCGCGGCGCACTCGACCTGATGATCATGCCGGAACAATATGCGAGCCGGTTCGACCATCCCCAAATGCAGTTGCTGCGCGATGACCACGTCTGCCTGGTCTGCGCGTCCAACCCGATCGCCGACCGGCAGCTGACGATGGAGGACTACCTGGACATGGGACATATTGCCGTGCGCCTGGGCGATGCGGCCAGCCTCGCGTTCGAGGAGTGGTTTCTGCCCCGCTTCGGCCGTCAGCGCCGTGTTGAATGCAGCGTCGATTTTTTCAGCGCCGTTCCCCATCTCCTCATGGACACGAACCGGATCGTCACCACGCACCGCCGCTTTGCCGAAGCGTTGATGAAGCGCTTTCCGCTCAGGCTTCTGGAGGCGCCGTTCAGCATGAGCGAACTGGTGGAGGTGATGATCTGGCCCCGCTACCGAGATCTCGATCTCGCCCATACTTGGTTGCGGACACAGATCAGTGCCGCCGCAAACACGATGCACAACCCATGATCAGCCGGCGCAACAAGATACGCCCCACAGGAGCGACAAGCTGACAGAATTTCAGCCTTGACACGCCGACAGTGGAACCACGGGGTTGCGCTCCGCGTTTGGATGGAGATAGATGCTTCGCGAGGCAAGTAGGCTGAATAGACAGTCATACGGTACCCGCCGGACAAAATAACTAGAGAATTTAGCTTTAGTTTCCCGGCAGACGAGAATGAAAGCTTTTGGGGATGGGGCAGGCGGACGAGAAAATCGAGGTCATTCTTGAAGCGGCCCGTGTTCTCTTTTTTTCGCGCGGCTATGATACTACAAGCATGGATCTCATCGCACGTGAGGCTGCCGTATCAAAGGCAACCGTCTACGCGCATTTCAAGAGCAAGGAACAGTTGCTGCTCACCCTGATCGAGGGGGAAGTCAGCCGGCTGCCGCTAGCGCGCCACCACACACCACCCCAAACGCTTGACGACCTGAAGCAGGTCTTGACCGACATGGCACAGCAGTTCGACAGGCTGTTTCAGGAAGAACGAACGCTCGCCCTCAATCGGCTTGTGATTTCACAGGCGCTTTCCTATCCCGAGATCGCGCAAGCCTTCTACCGGGCTGGTCCCGTGCAGGCGACCCGCGAAGTCAGCGAAGTGCTGGAACGCGCGGCCGAGGCGGGATTGCTCACCTTGTGCAACCCGTCGCGCGCCGCAATCCAGTTTCTCACCCTCGTCAGCTGCGACCTCCCGCTACGCGCCCTCCTGTCGCTCCCGCGTCTCGCAGACGACGAGGTCAAAGCCTATATTCAAGACGGCGTGTCCGCCTTCATCGCCACCTACGGGTGCAAGCCTCCCTGATCTCCCCCGCATTCGGCACCTTCGCAACGCCGCAATCCCCGAATGCTGCACTGCGGCAAACCGGTCACTCTCACGAGATTTGCGAGGCCAAATTTACAGTTTTTTGTCGAAATCGAACTAAACGGTTCAGTACCACCTTGACGAAACGCACGTTTCCGACCAACTACTGAACGGTCTAGTTTTTTCGGCGAGCGCCATGCATTATTTTTTTGATCATACGTCTTCTTCCCCTCGTCCGCACCGCCGCCCCTTGAGGCTTGTGCCCGCGCTTGCAGCCTTGATGCTCAGCGGCTGCATGGTCGGCCCCGACTTCCAGGTGCCCGATGCACCGGCGGCGTCCGGCTATACCGCCAAGGGGCTGCAACCGACGCAGTCCACCAAGGGCGTGCCGGGAGGCGGAACGCAGAACTTCGCGCTCGGCCAGGATGTCTCGGCGGACTGGTGGACGCTGTTCGGCTCGAAGCAGCTCAATGCCTTCGTCGAGGAGGCCGTTCGCAACCATCCGAGCGTTGAAGCCGCAGAATATGCGCTGCGGAGCGCTCGCGAGACCGCACTGTCGACAGATGGGAACCTCTATCCGCAGGTTTCGCTGAGCGACACATCGACCAGGGCGCGCAACGCTGCATCCGGCGGGGCGCCGCCGAACATCTACAATCTCTATAATGCCTCTGTCGGTGTTTCCTATGGCCTCGATCTGTTCGGGGGCGCGCGCCGCCAGTCCGAAGCAAAGTACGCAGCAGCAGACTACCAGCGCTACCAGCTTGAGGCGACCTATCTTTCACTGACGGCGAACGTCGTCAATGCCGCGATCACGGAAGCGTCGCTGAGGGCGCAGATCAACGCGACCGAAAGCATCGTCAAGCTGCAGCAGGATCAGCTGGAGCGCATCCAGAAACAGTTCGAACTCGGCGCTGTGCCGAATTCAGACGTCCTGTCGCAACAGTCCAACCTCGCGCAGACACAGGCGTCGCTGCCCACGCTGCAGAAGCAGCTGGCCCAGCAGCGCAACGCGCTGATGGCCTATCTCGGTCGCCTTCCGAGCCAGGATCGCGGGGAAAGCATCGATCTGTCACAGCTTCGACTGCCGAAATCGCTGCCCGTCAGCCTTCCGTCCGATCTGGTTCGCCAGCGTCCGGATATCAAGGCGGCGGAAGCCACGCTGCATCAGGCCTCGGCCTCGGTCGGCGTCTCGGTGGCCAGCATGTTGCCGCAGGTTTCGCTGAGCGGCCAATATGGCGGCAGCTCCGCATCGCTGTCTCACCTCCTGTCGCCGGACTCGATCGCCTGGAGCATCGCCGCAAGCGTCACCCAGAAGCTGATCGACGGCGGTTCGGCCTTCCACAGCAAGGAAGCGAGCGTCGCGACCTACGAGCAGAACCTCGCCAACTACAAGAGCACGGTCATCACGGCGTTCCAGAACGTCGCCGACTCGCTGCGGGCCATCGAGTTTGACGCCAAGGCGCTTCAGGCGCAAAGCGCTGCCGAACGCTCGGCCAAGGCCAGCCTCGACATGGCGCGCGACCAGTACAAGACTGGCGCGGTCGTCTACGCAACGGTGCTGAACGCCCTGCAGACCTATCAGAACGCCGTCATCTCCAGGGTCAAGGCTCAGGCCACCCGCTACACCGACACGGTCGCCCTTTACCAGTCGCTGGGCGGCGGCTGGTGGAACCGCAACGACGAGACCGATCGCTCCAAACCCCGCGTAAACCCCGGATACTTCGCCGGCCCCACCCCCCAGAGCCAGCCGGCTGACAAAAGTAACGAACAGAACAAGAAGGATTCCAGATCATGATCAAGCGTATGGTGATCATGCTGCTCATCGTGGGCGTCGTGCTCGGCGGCCTCTACGGTTTCCAGGTCTTCAAGGCCGGCATCATCAAGCAGGTCATGGCGGGAATTGCCAACCCTGCACAGACCGTTTCGACCGTTGTGGCCGAATCTCGTGACTGGCAGGACAAGATTGAAGCCGTCGGCACGCTGAAGGCCATCAATGGCGCGGATCTGGCGCTTCAGGTCTCCGGCATCGTGCAGGACATGACGTTCCAGTCCGGCGAGAAGGTCAACAAGGGTCAGGTCCTGCTCAAGCTCGCTGCCGACGACGATATCGCCAAGCTCGCATCGCTGCAGGCGACCGCCGACAACCTGGCCATCACGCTCAAGCGCGACCAGGAACAGCTGAAGATCAAGGCCGTCAGTGAGGCGACCGTCGACAGCGACGTTGCCAGCCTCAAGAACGCACAGGCTCTGGTCGATCAACAGAAAGCTCTTGTCGAGCAGAAGACCCTGCGTGCGCCGTTCTCCGGCCGGCTCGGCATTCGTTCCGTCGACTTCGGCCAGTTCCTGACCGCCGGCACGACCATCGTCACATTGCAGGACCTCGACAGTCTCTACGTCGATATGTACCTGCCGCAGAAGAATATCAGCCAGCTGCAGGTGGGCCAGCAGATCAGCATGGATGTGGACGCCTATCCGGGCAAGTCCTTCGCCGGCACGATCTCCGCCATCAACTCCAAGGTCGACAGCAGCACCCGCAACGTTCAGGTGCGCGCGACCATGGAAAATCGCGACGGCCTGCTCCTTCCCGGCATGTTCGGCAAGGTCGAGATCGCCGTCGGGACCAGCCGAAGCCTCGTGACGCTGCCGCAGACGGCCGTCGTCTACAACCCCTATGGCAGCCTTGTCTTCATTATCGACAAGTCGCAGAACGCAGACGGCAAGGAACATCCGGTCCGCCAGAGCTTCATCAAGACCGGAGCCGTGCGCGGCGACAATGTCTCCATCGTCGATGGCGTGAAGCCCGGCGAGGAGGTCGTGACCGCCGGCCAGATCAAGCTTCGTAACGGCAGCCGCGTCGTCATCGACAACAGCCACGTCCCCACCGCCGAGGACAACCCGGTCATTAAGGACCAATAGGACGCCGTCATGAAACGCTTCACGGACATCTTCATCCAACGGCCCGTCCTGGCTTTGGTGATCAGCGCACTCATCCTCGTGCTGGGCATCCGCTCCATGACGTCACTGCCGATCCTGCAGTATCCCCGGACGCAGAATGCCGTCGTCACCATCACGACGACATATGCCGGCGCCGACTCCGACATCATTGCCGGGTTCATCACGACGCCGCTGGAAAATGCCGTGGCTCAGGCCAACGGCATCGACTACATGACCTCGACGAGCCAGACGGGCGTCAGCACGATCACCGCCAACCTTCGCCTGAACTACGATTCAGGCAAGGCGCTGACGGAAATCAGCACCAAGGTCAATTCGGTCCTCAACCAGCTGCCGACCGGCGCCCAGCAGCCGACGCTCAATCTGCAGATCGGGCAGACGCTTGACGCAATGTATCTCGGCTTTTCGAGCACCGTCCTCACGCCTAACCAGGTCACGGACTATCTGACGCGCGTCATCCAGCCGAAGCTGCAAGCCGTCGCCGGTGTGCAGACCGCCGAGCTGCTCGGCGGCAAGAAATTCGCCCTGCGTGCATGGCTCGATCCCATCAAGCTTGCCGCCTACGGTCTCAGCGCCACGGACGTCTCCAAGGCGCTAACCAGCAACGACTACATTTCCGGGCTCGGCACGACCAAGGGTAACCTCATCCAGGTGAACCTGACGTCGTCGACCAACCTTCACTCGCTCGACGAGTATCGCAACCTCATCGTCAAGCAGAGCGACGGTGCGATCATCCGGCTGAGCGACGTTGCCAATGTCACCCTTGGCAATGACGACTACGATTCCGCGACCAGCTTCAGCGGGAAGCAGGCCGTCTATATCGGGATCCAGGTTGCACCGACGGCCAACCTCCTGACGACCATTGGCAACGTCAAGGCGGTGCTGCCGGATATCGTGGCGCAGCTGCCCGAAGGGCTGGACGGACGCATCATCTACGACTCGACCGACTTCGTGAACAGCTCGATCAATGAAGTGATCCATACGCTGATCGAGGCCGGTGCGATCGTGACGGTCGTCGTCTTCCTCTTCTTAGGCTCCTGGCGCGCGGTTCTCATCCCCATCCTCGCCATCCCCCTTTCGCTCATCGGCACCTTCGCCATGATGCTGGCCTTCGGGTTCTCCATCAATCTTCTGACGCTGCTCGCTCTCGTTCTCGCGATCGGGCTTGTGGTTGACGACGCGATCATCGTGGTCGAGGGCGTCAACCGGCACATGGAAGAGGGAATGACGCCCTTCGATTCGGCCATCGCTGCGGCGCGTTCGCTGGCGAGCCCGATCGTCGCGATGACGGTCGTTCTGATCGCGGTCTTCGTGCCCGTCGGCTTCCAGGGTGGCCTGACAGGTGCCTTGTTCACGGAATTTGCCTTCACGCTGGCCGGCGCGGTGACCGTTTCCGCCGTGATCGCGCTGACGCTCTCGCCAATGAACAGCGCCTACCTCCTGCATCCGATCCCGCGCGACGGCAAAACCTTCGAGGCGCGTTTCGTTCATCTGATCGATCGGACGATGGATCGGCTGAGCCGCGGCTATCGCCGCTGGCTGGAGGGCAGCCTCAACTCGCTGCCGGTGGTCGCGGTGTTCGCGCTCATCATCCTCGGCAGCCTTTCCTGGCTCTATTCAACGTCAACCAGCGAACTGGCCCCGGAAGAGGATCAGGGCGTGGTGCTGGCGCTGACGACGTCGTCTCCGACAGCCACCCTGAAGCAACGTCAGTTCTATTCCAGGCAGGCCTACGACATGTATGCCAAGCATCAGGAAACGGACCTCGTCTTCCAGATCGAGACGCCGGCTCAGTCCATTACCGGTGTCGTGCTGAAGCCCTGGGATGAGCGCAAGAAGAGCGCGAAGACCCTGCAGACGGAAATCCAGCAGGATCTCAACGGCATCGCTGGCGGCAAGAACGTCGTCTTCCAGCCTTCGCCGCTGCCGGGCAGTAACGGTCTGCCGATCCAGTTCGTCGTTTCGACAACGAAAGACTTCTCGGAACTCAACGACGTCTCCAACAAGTTCGTTGCGGACGCGCTGAAGACCGGCAAGTTCATCTTCCTCGATACCGACCTGAAATTCGACCAGCCGCAGGCCCGGATCGTTTTCGATCGCGACAAGGCTTCCCAGCTCGGCCTCAACATGAATGACATCGGCGGCGCGCTCGCCACCATGCTGGGCGGCAACTATACCGGCTATTTCAGCCTGGACGGCCGTTCCTACAAGGTCATTCCGCAGGTGCAGCAGATGTCGCGGCTGAACGTCGACGACGTTCTGAACTACTACATCAAGACCAGCAGCGGCGACATGGTCCCGCTTTCTACCGTCGCCCATATCGAGACGATCACAACGCCGCAGTCGCGCAACCACTTCCAGCAGGTCAATGCCGCGACCATCTCGGGCGTTGCCATGCCGGGTGTCTCGATGGGTGAAGCGCTGAAAACGCTGCAGGACCTCTCGGCGCAGACGCTTCCTCCGGGCTACACGGTCGACTACGCCGGCCAGTCGCGGCAGCTGATCCTCGAGTCCGGCGGCTTCCTGACGACCTTCGGTCTGGCAGTCATCATCATCTTCCTGTCGCTCTCGGCGCTGTTCAACAGCTTCCGCGATCCGGTGGTGATCCTGATTTCGGTGCCCATGTCGCTCGCAGGCGCGCTTATCTTCATCAATATCGGCCTGGGAGGCGCCAGCCTCAACATCTATACCCAGGTCGGTCTGGTGACGCTGATGGGCCTGATCAGTAAGCACGGGATCCTGATGCTGGAAGTTGCCAACGAGCTGCGCCACGAGGGCGTGCCGCGGCGCGAGGCGATTGCGCAGGCCGCACAGGTTCGGCTTCGTCCGATCCTGATGACGACCGCCGCCATGGTTCTGGGCGTGGTTCCGCTCATCATCGCAACGGGCGCCGGCGCTGCATCGCGCTTCAACATGGGTCTGGTGATCGCCAGCGGCCTGACGATCGGCACTCTCTTCACGCTGTTCGTGGTTCCGGCCGTCTACATGATGATCTCCAAGAGAGACACGCCGAACACGGCGCATGTTGCGGAACCCGAACCGGACATCGAAGGGGCCGTCGCCGCCGACTGAGGCGACGCTCCCCTTCAACACGGGCACAAGAAAACCGGGCGGATCGTGAAAGATCCGCCCGGTTTTTTCGTGCCTTGAGATCAGGGCGGCGGCGCCGATCTGGCGCCGCCATTGTCCCGGCTCTCGCGAGCGTGGGATCCCTCAGAAGGGATAATGCTGCTGCGCGTCCTCGATGGTGATCCAGCGCAGGTCGGTAAACTCGGCAATCGCTGCCTTGCCGCCGAAGCGGCCGTAGCCGGAGGCCTTGACGCCGCCGAAGGGCATTTGCGGCTCGTCGTTCAGCGTCGGACCGTTGATGTGGCAAATGCCGCTCTGAATGCGATCGGCAACCCGCATGGCGCGCTGGACGTCGCGGCTGAAGACGGCGGAAGACAGGCCATATTCGGTATCGTTGGCAACGCGGATGGCTTCTTCCTCGTCCTTGACCCGGATGACCGGCTTGACCGGTCCGAAGGACTCTTCTTCGTAGATGGTCATGCCCGGCTTGACGTGATCGACGACGGTTGCCTCGACGATCGCGCCGGTGCGCTTGCCGCCCGCGACGATCTTGCCGCCCTTGGCGGTCGCATCGGCCATGATCTTGTCCATTTTCTCGGCCGCCTGGGGGGTGACCAGTGCGCCCAGCACCACATGCTCACGCGGGTTGCCGGCCGGAAGTGCTGCCGCGCGCGCGGAGAGCTTGGCAACGAACTCGTCGGCGATCTTCTCGTCGACGATGATGCGCTCGGTCGACATGCAGATCTGGCCCTGGTTCATGAAGGCCCCGAAGATGGCGGCGTTCACCGCGCCATCGATATCGGCGTCGTCAAGCACGATCAGCGGCGCCTTGCCGCCGAGCTCGAGGAGCGCCGGCTTCAGGTTCTCGCCGGCGAGCCGGCCAATGATGCGGCCAACGCGCGAGGAACCGGTGAAGTTGACATGCTTGACGGCCGGGTTGGCGATCAGCGCCTCGACGATGGCTGCGGCGTCTTCGGGCGCGTTGGTCACCACGTTGAGAACGCCCTTCGGCAGACCGGCTTCGTTGAAGCAGTCACCGATCAGGCGATGCACTGCCGGGCACAGCTCGGAGGCCTTGAGAACGACCGTATTGCCGCAGGCGATCGGCATGGCGACGGCACGCGTGCCGAGAATGACAGGCGCGTTCCAGGGCGCAATCCCCAGGCACACACCCTTCGGCTTGTAAACGCCCATGGCGAGCGTGTTCGGCTTGTTGGACGGAATGATCTCGCCGCCAATCTGCGTGGTCATGGCCGCTGCCTCGCGGATGACGCCGGCGGCCAGCATGACGTTGAAGCCGCCCCAGCCACCCGTCGCACCCGTCTCGGCGATCATGGCGGCGATGAACTCACCAGCCTTGGCATCCATGATGTCGGCGGCCTTCATCAGCAATGCGCGCCGCTCGCCGGGACCGGTCTTCGACCAGGTTTCAAATGCAGCCGCAGCGGATGCGACAGCCGCATTGGCATCCTCGATGCCGGCCGCCGCCGATGTCGAAGCCACCGCGCCGCTGACGGGGTCGAGGCGTTCAAAGGTCCGGCCGCTTGCCGCCGACCTTGTCTCGCCGTCAATGAGAAGATTGATGTTCATGGGGTTCTCTCCTTTTGTGGGGGTTTCTGGAAGCCTAGGACCTCAGATCGGATAGGCGGCAGGGCCGCTTTCGATTGAAATCCAGCGAAGTTCGGTAAATTCATCCAGCGCCGACACGCCGCCAAAGCGCCCATAGCCGGAGGCCTTGACGCCACCGAAGGGCATCTGCGGCTCGTCGGCGACCGTCGCGCCATTGATATGGCAGATGCCGCTTTCAACACGCCTGGCAATGGACAGCGCCCGTGCGATGTCCCGGCTGAAGATCGCTGATGACAGGCCGTATTCCGAAGCATTGGCAATCGTCACGGCTTCATCGTCGGAGCCGGCGCGCAGCAGACTGACCAGCGGCCCGAACGATTCCTCCTCGTAGACGCGCATGGCCGGCGTGACCTTGTCCAGCACCGTGGCATCCAGAAAATTGCCCTGCATCGCGCCGCCGCAAAGCACTTCGGCGCCTTTCGAGACCGCATCGGTGATGAGGGCGCGGATACGGCCGGCCGCAAACTCGTTGATCACGGGGCCAAGCGTAAACTGCTGGCTGCGCGTGTCGCCCGCAATGATCTGGCGCGCCCGCGCGACGAACTTGGCGATGAAGGCATCGGCGATCGCCTCATGAAGGATGATCCGCTCCGTCGACATGCAGATCTGCCCCTGGTTCATGAAGGCACCGAAAGCGGCTGCCTTGACCGCTTCATCGATATCGGCGTCGTCCAGCACGATCAGCGGCGCCTTGCCCCCCAGCTCAAGAAGGCAGCGCTTGAGATGGCGCGCCGCCTTTTCCGCAATCTGCCGGCCGACACGCGTCGAGCCCGTAAAGTTGATGCGCCGGACGGCCGGATGCTCGATCAGGGCGTGGACGATCTTCTCGGCGTCTGCCGGCGCGTTGAGAATGACATTGAGGACGCCGGCCGGGAGACCCGCCCCGTGCATGACCTCGCCGATCAGCCGGTGGGTGCGCGGGCAGAGCTCGGACCCCTTGAGCAGCACCGTATTGCCGCAGGCGAGCGCCATGGCGATGGCGCGCACGCCCAGAATGACAGGCGCATTCCAGGGCGCGATGCCGAGACAGACACCGACGGGCTGGCGATAAGCCAGCGATACCGATCCCGGTCGCGACGAGGGCACGACCTCTCCGGTGACGGAGGTGGTCATCGAGGCGGCCTCGATCAGAATGTCCCGCGCAATGGCCACGTTGAACTCGGCCCACTCGCGCGTCGCGCCCAGTTCGTCGTACATGGCTTCGGTAAACGCGGGCTGCATCTCCACAAGCTTGTCTGCGGCTTTGACCAGTACGTCGCGGCGATAGGCCGGGCCCATCTGCGACCATGCCGGAAACGCCGCCGCCGCAACATTGGCGGCGTGGCGCGCATCTTCTACGGTTGCGGCGGATGCAATGGTGACCACCTGATCGGAAATGGGGCTACGTCGCTCGAACACGGCAAGGCCCGTCGCATCGACGTCCTGGGCGTTGATCAGCAACTTCGCGTCAAACATCGTCAAGCCTCCCAGCCTGCGCAAAGGTCCAGCGCAAGGGTGTCGCAACCCTCGCCAACCCGCCGCGCTCGTTCACGCGCGTGTCAGGCAGACCAGCCTCCTCCCGTCAGCCGAGATAACCTTAGAGGCGACTTACGTTTTGCGGAATGTTGTTTATTGGCATTAGTTTGATATTTTCTGGGTATATGGGCACGTGAGGAGATGCAGATGAGCGGGCAATCCGGGATCGGCACTGAACAATTTCGCGGCGAGGCGTTCAACTCGACGCTTTTCCGCCGCCTAGTGAGGCCAAGCCGGCAGCCCTACAGCCAGTTCTTCCACATCTTCGTGCTGATCGACGGTCGCGCGGTTGTCGAATTTGCGGACGAGAACCACGTGCTGTCGGAACAGGCGGCGTTCACCTTTCCGGCGTCAACCGCACCGACCCTGTCGATCGATCCGGGCGCGGAGGCGCTTCTGGTGGGCCTGTCGCAGGAGTTGCTTGTCGATGCAATCGGCAACAAGGCGGACTCGGTGCTGTTGCGCACCTTTGCCGAACGCCCGGCCATCGCCACGCTGGACGGCACCTCGGCGGAGGTCTTTGGCGACCTCATTCACCTGACAAGGGGATTTCTCAAGGAGGTGATGGTGCCCGGCCGCGGGTCCGATCTGGCAATCGCCGGCTATGCGCGGCTGCTGCTGATGACGCTTTGGCGCACGGGGGACTGGGAAAAACCCGCGTCAACCGGCCACGGACTGGATGTCGGGATCCTGCAACGCTTCCGCCAGCTGGTCGAGCTGCATTTCCGCGAACGCCGCCCCATTGCCTTCTATGCGAAGGCGCTCGGCCTCAGCCACGACCGGCTTCATGCCATCTGCACCAGGACGCTGGAGCGGACGCCGAAGGCGCTGATCCAGCAGCGTCTCATGCAGGAGGCCAATCTCCGTCTGGAGCGATCGGCAAGCTCCATCCAGGAGATCGCGGCGCAGCTCGGATTTGCAGATCAGACTTACTTCAGTCACGCCTACAAGCGCGTCACCGGCATTTCTCCGCACGAATACCGGCAGCGCGTCATGGCGCCCGAAGCCCGAGCAAGACGCGCAGTCCACGCCGAATATTCCGACTGGCCGTAAGGAGATGCCGGGAAATGACGGTGCGGAAAGGTCCTGCCTTACGCGTAGGGTCGGTAGGACTTTTCCTCGACGAGCTCGGACGACAGCGCGAAATTGATTTCGCGCTTCACATCCGCGCGCTGGTCGTTCGTGACATAGACCGCGCGGGCCAGCTCGATGAAGCGGGGGCCGAAATCCTTGGCGCGCTCGCAGTCCCGGATCTCATCCTCGATGTCCCAGAGAGAGGAATTGACCTCCTTCAGCCTGAGCTTCAGGCGCAGCACCTGCGCCGCCACCGGCGAGAGCTTGCGGTTGAGCAGCCAGAGCTCGCGGGTGACATTGGCGAGCTTCTTCGGATCATCCATCCGCTCCGCCTTGATTTCGAGGATGGTGATCTTGTCTACGAGTTCGCCCCAGGAGACCGGCACTTCGATCATCAGTCTTTTCCTTTGTTCTGTGCAAGCACATCAATATCTTTTGCAATATGTCCAAACAGTTCTGCCCAGTCGTCGCCGACCTTGGCGCGCCGAAGCCGCATGGTGGGATACCAGGGAGAATCCTCCCGCTCCAGCAGCCAGCGCCATTCGGCGCTGCGACGCAGCGCCACCCAGACGGGGCGGCCGAGTGCCCCCGCAAGATGGGCGATCGAGGTGTCGCAGGTCAGCACGAGATCGAGATTTTCCATCACCGCGGCCGTATCGACAAAGGCGTCCGGTCCCCTGTCGAAACCGTCGCCGAAGACGTGAACGCGACCGGCAATCTCGTCCGGCAGCTCGTTTTCACCCACGTCCATGTGCAGGGCATAGAAGTCAACGCCCGAAAGATCAGCCAGCGGCGCAAGTGCGGATGGCGGAATGGAGCGACGCGGATCGACACGGAAATCCTGGCTGCCGCGCCAGCAGAGCCCGACCTTGAGGCCACGACCGGGCATACGGGCGCGCCAGAAGGCCGCCCGCTCCGGATCGGCCGCGAGATAGGGGATCTCGGCCGGGATCGTCGCCTCGACCGTTGCGAAGGCGCGTGGTAGCGAGCTGATCGCGATCGTCGCATCAAATGTGCCGGAAAGGTCGCTGACATCGCGCCAGGTCACGGCTGCGCCGGCGGTGGACAGCAGCCGCTGCATCTTGGCAGGGCCGGCAAAGGTCACGTCGGCGCCGTGGTGCGACAGCAGCCTGACATAGCGGAAGAACTGGATCGTATCGCCAAGCCCGTGGTCGTTGACGACAAGCACGCGCTTGCTCGCGATGGTCTCGGGCCGCGCCGGATCGAAACGCATATCGCAGACTGGGACCGGACGATGGCCGTCAACCCAGCGGTTTTCGTAGCCTTCCCATCCCTCTTCGAAATTTCCCAGAAGCAGATTCAGGCTGCCCTTGCTGCTGAGCGCCTCTTCGAGCTTCGGATCGAAGGTCAGCGCGCAATCGTAGTAGTCCATCGCCTGGGCAAACTCGCCGCGACCGCGCGCCACGATGCCAAGGCCGCAATAGGCCTCGGCGCAATCCGGCTTCAGGAGGGCAGCCCTCATGAAGGCCTCGCCCGCCGCCTCCTCATCGCCGAGGCGACGCAATGCACTGCCGAGATTGAGTTCGGCCTCGACGAGGCTGGGGTCGAGTTTCAGCGCCAACCGCAGGACGGACGCGGCTTCCTGCAGGCGGCCAACCCGATAAAGGGCGGCACCCAGGTTCGATTGGGCGCCCGCATCGGCCGGCTGCAACGCGACCGCTCGGGAAAAATCGGCGATGGCGAGGTCCAGCCGTTTCTGGGCGAAATGGATGCATCCGCGATTGAAAAAGGCGTCGAAATAATCCGGATCGAGCTCAATGGCGCGCCCATAGAAGGCCAGCGCTCCATCCAGATGACCCGTCGACTGCAGGATATAGCCGCCCGAGCACAGCGCTTCGGGAAAATCGGGCTGCGCCGCGAGCGCCGCATCGATCAGTTCGATGGCCCGCTCGAGCCGTCCCTCCGCCTTTTCCTTCAGGCCACGATGATAAAGCGCGCGCGCTTCGTCCTGCGTGGTCTGCGGTGTGAGCTTGGTCATCGATGCGGGTTCCCGGCCGCACGCGGGGCAGGCGTGCGTGTCTGAAGACGCAGAATGCCTTCAAGGACTTGCGCGAAGCTTTCAACCTGTCTGACGCATCAGTGCCGAAAGCTCCGTCCGCTGGCGCTGCAGGGCAAGGAAGACGGCATAGTCCCGCTCGTGCAGCCGCACCGCCTCGGGCCGGGGCGACACAGTCCTCGTCGCCGGCGTCATGCGGCCGGACGCGTCGCGGATATCGCGGTAGAGCCCTGCCGCAAGACCCGCATTGACGGCGGTTCCCAGGAGCACGGCGTCGCGCCCTTCATGCAGGCGCAGCGCACGGCCGGTCACATCCGCATAAAGTTGCGGGATAAGCGGATGCGCGGCAAACCCGCCGGTCATGAACAGGCTCTCGATCCCGCCGCCCTGCGGGATATGCTCGAGGATCTGCCGGATGTTGCAGGCGAGTGCGATGCAGGTTCGCCAGTAGAGCCGGGCGAGCCCATCGAAACTCACGTCGAGTGTCAGACCGGAGATCATCCCCGTCAGCTCCGGATCCGGCTGAGGCGAACGGGACCCATGGAAATCAGGCAGGACGGCAAGCGGCAATCCGTAGCCGACGCCGACCTCCGCCACGCGGGCCGAGATGTGATCGAGAAGCTGGAGATGCTTTTCCCGTGTCGGCGCGCCACCCTCGGGGTGCGTGCGGATGATATGATCGAGCAGTGCGCCGGAGGCAGATTGGCCCGCCTCCATGAGCCAGAGGCCGGGCAGTCCCGCATCGCGGAAGCCACCCCAGCATCCGGGGTGGTTGAATTCGTGATCTGAAAACGTGACGAGGCATGTGGATGTCCCGGCCACAAGCGCAGCCTTGCTGTCGAGGGCCGCAAGATCCGCGCCGCAGAACACGCCGATGGCGCCGGCATAGCCGTCAATCAATCCGGAGGCGACGATGCAATCAGGCCCGAGCCCGAGCTCCTGCCGGGCAGTGGCGCTCAGCTTGCCGGCTGCAGCGGCGGATGCGCGGGACAGGGCGGGCAGGCCCGCCTTCTCGGCCAGATCCTCAAGCCCGATGCGGCGATAGAAATCATCCGGCCGTGCACCGGGAGCCGCCGGCTCGTAGCCCCATTTGGATGCGAGCGGCGAATGCGAGCGGCTGTCGCCGCCGGTCGCGCGCCAGGTCAGAAAGTCGCTAAGGTCGAAGGCGAGACCCAGCCGGCCCCAGGTTTGCGGCAGGTGCCGCTTGAGCCAGAGAAGCTTGGGCAACTGCATTTCCGGCGAGAGCATCCCGCCGAAGCGGGTGACATGCGGGTCGTCAATCGAGCACTCCGCCGCCTCCGCGTTGGCCCGGTGATCCATCCAGAGCATGGTGTCAGCCTGTGCCGCACCGCCCGCCGTCACCGGCAGCGGTTCGCCACCGGCACCCCGCACCACGAGCGAGCAGGTCGCATCGAAGCCGAGCGCGGCGACATCTGCCGGATCGACTCGCGCCTCGCGCAACGCGGTCCGCACGCTGTCGATGACCGCCTGCCAGATTTCCTCGCTGACCTGTTCGTAATGTCCGGGCTGTGGCTGCAGAACGCGCGTGGGCGAAACGGCACGCGCAAGCTGGCGGCCGTCCAGCGTGAAGACCCCTGCCCGCGCACTGGCGGTCCCCACGTCCACCGCAACGATAATCTCACCCATGAAGGCTGTCTTCCGAACTCCTCAACCCGTCGACAACCTGCAGCAATTCCGGCATGGCGTCAAACCAGGCGTCCGGGCTCAGTGCCGCAATCTTCTGGCGGAAGGCGGGCGACCGGGCATGGCCGCCGCCGCCAAAAGCAAGCACGCGCATCCCCGCCGCCTGCGCCGCCACGATGCCGGCCGGACTGTCTTCGACAACGATACAATTTGCCGGCGAAAAACCCGATTTCTGCGCTGCATGAAGGAAGAGGTCGGGTGCCGGCTTGCCGGTCTTGACCATGCTGGCGCTGTAGACCTTTGTCCCGAAGGCGGGTGACAGGCCGGTGACGGCGAGGCTCTTTGCTATCCGTTCCGGAAGGCTCGACGAGGCGACGCAGGTTTCAATGCCGCGCGCGGCAAGCCCCTCCAGAACGCCTTCAATCCCCGGCATCGCATGGAGTTCGCTCTCGTAACGGGCGAAGAGCCGCCGACGGATCATGGCGGGGAAATCCTCGGGCAGACGCCGGCCGAATTCCTCTTCCACGATCTGCGCCACGGTTCCGAGGCTGCGGCCCAGAAAGCGCTCGGCGATCTCCTCGTCCGAGAGCACCACCTGCTGGTCCTTCAGCATCTCGCCCAGCACCGAGAGGGCGATGGGTTCACTATCGACCAGCACGCCATCGCAGTCGAAGATCACCAGCAGGCCGGATGCGCCGCGCATGGCCGCCGGCCTTCAGAGTTTGCCGTCGATGTAATCAGTGAGCGTCGCCGCCGTTCCCTTGGCGCGCAGGCTCGCCAGCGCCTTCGAGAAGCTTTCGATGAAGCGCGGATTGGTGCTGACGTCCCCGAAAATGTCGCCCAGCGCCAGGAATGCCCTCGGATCCGCGCACGAGGCAAGGGCCGCCTTCTGCAGCCGCTCCGCGCTCTCGTCGTTGAAGGTGATCGCCTTGCCGCTGTCGGAGGTGCCTTCAAAATACTTGCACCAGAGGGCCGAGACCAGCGAGAGCCCGGTGACATCCTGCCCCTTGGCGAGCCGCGCGGCGGTCGCCGGCAGGATGAATTTCGGCTGCCGGTTGGAGCCATCCTGCGCCAGGCGCGGGATCGTGTCCCCGATCTTCGGATTGGAGAAGCGGCGGTCGATGAGGTCGAAATAGTCGGCAAGGCTCGTGTTCGGAACAGGCGGCACGACGGGGATGATCTCGTTATGCTCGAGCTTTGCCAGAAACGCCTTGATCAGCGGGTTCTCCATCGCCTCATGGACAAAGTGGATATCCATGAGCGATGCCGGATAAGCAATGGCCGCATGGCCGCCATTGAGGATGCGGAGTTTCATCAGTTCATAGGGTGCCACATCGGGCACGAATTCGGCGCCCGCATCCTCAAACGCCGGGCGGCCGAGCGGGAAATTGTCCTCCAGCACCCATTGCTTGAACTCCTCGCAGAAGACCGGCCAGCCGTCTTCGATGCCGTAGGTGTCGCGGGCGATATCGATCTCGCGCTTGCCCGTTGCGGGCGTGATGCGGTCCACCATGGAATTCGGGAAGGCGACATTCTTCTCGATCCAATGGGCGAAATCGGGATCGGAGAGTCTGGCAAGGCCGGCCACAGCGGCCTCCGTCACCTCGCCATTGCCCGGAATATTGTCGCAGGACATGACGGTGAAGGGCGGATGGCCGGCAGCGCGGCGTTTCTTCAGACCCGCGATGATCAGGCCGAAGACGGTCTTCGGATGATCGGGGTTTGCACCATCGGCGGCAATGGCCGGGTGTTTCGGGTCGAACCTGCCGGTTGCCGGATCGATGAAATAGCCGCCCTCGGTGATCGTCATGGAGACAATGCGGATCGCGGGGTCTGCAAGCTTCTCAATGATCGCGTCGAAATCGGGGGCTGCGATGAAATCGATCATCGGGCCGGTGATGGTCGCGGCAGACTTGGAAATGTCCTGCTCGACCACCGTCGTCAGATAGTCCTGCGCCTTGAGGACATCCCGCATCTTCGCGTCAGACGCCATCACGCCCGCGCCGATAATGGCGAAGTCGAGGTTCTTGCCCTGATTGAACAGGTCATGCAGATAGACTGCCAGATGGGCGCGATGGAAATTGCCGACGCCGAAATGCAGGATGCCGGCAGTGAGATCCTCGCGGCGGTAGGTCGGCACGGCGGCCTTGTCGGCGAGTTGCGGCAGGTTGGCTAAGGAAAGTCTGGTCATGATTGTCTCCCCGGCTTGGCGGGCATCGGTGTCTGTTCAGCTCATCCAGTTGCCGCCATCGACATTATATGTCTGGGCGACGATGTAATCGGCTTCGGCGCTTGCCAGGAAAATGGCCATGCCCGTGAGATCCTCCGCGGTTCCCATGCGGCCAAACGGGACTTCCTTTCCGACCAGCTTCTTCTTTTCACCGAGCGGACGGTTCTCATACTTTGCAAACAGCGCGTCCACGCCATCCCAGTGCTCGCCGTCCACCACGCCCGGCGCAATGGCGTTCACATTGATCCCATGCTTGATCAGATCGAGCCCGGCCGACTGCGTCAGCGAAATGACGGCGGCCTTGGTGGAGCAATAGACCGCCACCAACGCCTCGCCGCGCCGCCCCGCCTGGCTCGCCATGTTGATGATCTTGCCACCCTTGCCGCGCGCGATCATGGACTTCGCCGCTGCCTGCAGCGTGAAGAGCGTGCCGGCGACGTTGATCGCATAGAGCGTGTCGAAGCTCTTGCGGGTGATCTCGACGATGGGGGCTAGATCGAACAGCGCCGCATTGTTGATCAGGATATCGATGCCTCCGGTCCGCGCATCGACTTCGGCAATCGCCGCATCGATGGAGGCCTGATCCGTCACGTCCATTTTCACCGCATAGGCCTGCGAGCCCAGCTCTCGCGCCGTCCCTTCGGCGCGCTCCATATTGATATCGGCAATGGCAACCGTCGCCCCCTCGCGGATATAGGCTTCGGCGAATGCCCGCCCAATGCCGCGCGCGGAGCCGGTAATCAGCGCCGATTTTCCCTGCAGACGTCCGCTCATACGGCCAGTCCTTCATTGTTGAACTTGTGGATCCGCCGCTCGTCCGGCGTCAGATAGATCGTGTCGCCATGCTTCAGCATCGCGTCACCCGCAGTCCGCAGCGTCAGCGTGCCGGCAGTCTCTGTATGGACATGACAGAACGTGTCGGAGCCGAGATGTTCAGCAACGCCGACCGTTCCCTTCCAGGCGCCTTCGGTCGTCGAGACAGTCATATGTTCCGGACGAATGCCGATGGTCTTCGCGTCGAGCTTCGCCGCTTCCGCGCCTTCGATCAGGTTCATCTTCGGCGAGCCGATGAAGCCGGCGACGAAGAGATTGCGCGGGCGGCTGTAAAGTTCCAGCGGCGAGCCCACCTGCTCGACATTGCCACGATTGAGCACGACGATCTTGTCGGCCATGGTCATGGCTTCCACCTGATCGTGTGTCACATAGATCATGGTGGTGCCGAGCTGCTGGTGCAGTTCGGAGATTTCGAGCCGCATCGTCACGCGCAGCGCCGCATCGAGGTTCGACAGCGGCTCATCGAAGAGGAAGGCCGTGGGCTGGCGCACGATCGCGCGGCCGATGGCGACGCGCTGGCGCTGGCCGCCGGAGAGCTGGCCGGGCTTGCGCTCCAGATAGTCGGTGAGGTTCAGGACCTTGGCGGCCTCCGCCACCTTCCGA
The DNA here is from genome assembly GCA_035565055.1 of Ensifer sp. Classification (GTDB taxonomy): domain Bacteria; phylum Pseudomonadota; class Alphaproteobacteria; order Rhizobiales; family Rhizobiaceae; genus Ensifer_A. Next base: position 20,192 of record DATMTA010000093.1, on the reverse strand, counting down.
TCGATGACCGACTGCTCCTCGCCCGCCATCTTGAGCGGGAAGGCGATGTTCTTGCGCACCGTCATATGCGGGTAGAGCGCATAGGACTGGAACACCATGGCAAGCCCACGCTTGGCGGGCGCTTCCGAAGTCACGTTCCGGCCGTCGATCTCGATCGTGCCGCCGGATGTGTCCTCGAGCCCGGCAATCAGCCGCAGCAGCGTGGACTTGCCGCAGCCGGACGGGCCGACGAAGACGACGAATTCGCCGTTCTCGATTTCCAGGTCGATCGAAGGAATGACCTTCATCTCGCCGAAAACCTTGGAAACCTTGTTCAATCTTATGCTGCCCATGACGGTCTCCTTATTTGACTGCGCCGAAGGTGAGGCCACGCACGAGCTGCTTCTGCGAGAACCAGCCCATCACCAGGATCGGTGCGATGGCGAGCGTGGAGGCCGCAGAAAGCTTCGCCCAGAAGAGCCCTTCGGGACTGGAATAGGATGCGATGAAGGTGGAAAGCGGCGCTGCCTGCGAGGCCGAAAGGTTCAGCGTCCAGAAGGCCTCGTTCCACGAAAGGATGATGTTGAGAAGCACGGTCGAGGCAATGCCGGGCACCGCCATCGGCGCCAGAACATAGACGATCTCCTTGCCAAGCGTCGCCCCGTCCATGCGGGCGGCTTCAAGGATCTCACCGGGGATTTCCTTGAAATAGCTGTAGAGCATCCAGACGATGATCGGCAGGTTCATCATGGTGAGAATGATGATGAGGCCGAGCTTGGTGTCGAGCAGCCCCAGATTCTTGAAGGCGAGATAGAAGGGCACAAGAACGGCAACGGCCGGCATCATCTTGGTGGAGAGCATCCACATCAGGATATCTTTCGTCCGCTTGCCCGGATTGAAGGCCATGGCCCAGGCGGCAGGGATCGAGATCAGCAGTGCGATCAGTGTGGAACCGAAAGAGATGGCCGCCGAATTCCAGACATGCAGCAGATAATCAGAGCGCTCCTGCACCTCGCGATAGCTGTCGAGCGTCCAGTGGAAGTTCAGGAAGACCGGCGGAAAGGCAATGGCATCGCCTTCCGACTTGAAGCTGGTGATGATCGTCCAGAGGATCGGGAAGAAGAGGATGAGCGCAATCACCCAGGCGATGACTGTGAAGGTGATGCGCCGCGAGTTGGAAACCGATCGTGCCATGGTTCAAGCCTCCAGGTTCTTGCCGATGATGCGCATCAGGAAGAATGCGACGATATTGGCGACGACCACCGCAATGATCCCGCCGGCGGATGCGCTGCCGACATCGAAGTTCAAGAGCGCCTGCGTATAGACGAGGAAGGGCAGGTTCGTGCTCGCCGTGCCCGGCCCGCCATTGGTGGTGACGAGGATTTCGGCAAAGACGCCCAGAAGGAAGATTGTCTCGATGAGGATGACGACAGTGATGGCGCGCGACAGATGCGGCAGCACGAGATAGATGAAGCGGCTGACGACGCCGGCGCCATCCATTTCGGCCGCTTCCATCTGCTCGCCATCCAGCGATTGCAGCGCCGTCAGCAGGATCAGGGTCGCAAAGGGCAGCCATTGCCAGGCGACGATCAGGATGATCGAGAGCAACGGGATCTGCGCGAGAAAGTCGACCGGCGGCAGGCCGACGAGCGAGAAGAGCCAGGCGAAGATCCCGTAGATCGGGTTCATCAGCATGTTCTTCCAGACAAGCGCTGCCACCGTCGGCATGACGAAGAAGGGGGAGATCACCAGAATGCGGACGATCCCCTGCCCGAAGATCGGCTGGTCGAGCAAGAGCGCCAGGAAGAGACCGCCGATCACGGTGATCAGCAGCACGCCCCCGACGAGATAGATCGTGTTCAGCACCGCAGCGCCAAAGGCGGGATCGGTGATGAAGTAATAGTAATTATCCAGGCCGGCAAACGAGACGACCGGGTTGAGCAGCGTGTAGTTCTGGAAGGAGTAATAGAGCGTCGCGGCCAGCGGCACGGCCATCCAGACCAGAAGCAGGAAAACGGCGGGTGCCATCATCGCCCGCGCGGTCGTGCGCATCTGCATCGTTGCCATGGCTCTAATCCTCTCCAGGGTTATGGCGTCAGGTTCCGGCGCGTGGCCGGTCCGGGCGTCCGGGTTTTTGAAAGTTATCTTCGCAGTTCGGGAGCCGCGGGTGTCGCCTCCCCTCATCTGCCTGCCGGCATCTTCTCCCCAAGGGGAGAAGAGGAAGAGCCGCAGCAGCACTGGCCCCCTCTCCCCCTTGTGGGGAGAGGTCCGCCGAGCGGAGCGGAGGCGGGGTGAGGGGTTTTCCCTCGCCAAGGTTTTCGCTCCCCTGCCCGGACCGCCGCCCCGCAAGGCGGCGGCCCTTTCCGTCAGGAGGAAGCTTACTTCGGATAGCCGGCCTTCTTCATTTCGCGCTCGGTATAGGACTGAGCCGCCTTGAGTGCTGCATCGACCGTTTCCTTGCCGGCAAGAGCAGCCGAGAACTGCTGACCGACCGCCGTGCCAATACCCTGGAATTCCGGGATGGCGACGAACTGGACGCCGACATAAGGCACCGGCTTGACCGTCGGATGGGTCGGGTCAGCGGCGTTGATCGAGTCAAGCGTCATCTTGGCGAAAGGTGCTGCCTTCTGATAGTCGGCATTGGCATAGAGCGACTTGCGCGTGCCCGGAGGCACGTTGGCCCAGCCTTCCTTGGAGGCGACCAGTTCGGTGTAATGCTTGCTGGTTGCCCAGGAGACGAACTTCTCAGCCGCGTCGACCTTCTTGGAGCCGGCGGGGATCGCAAGGTTCCAGGCCCAGAGCCAGTTGGCGCGCTTGCCGAGACCGTTGTCGGGGGCGAGCGCATAGCCAACCTTGTCGGCAACCTTCGAAGCCTTCGGATCGGAGACGAAGGAGGCGGCGACGGTGGCGTCGATCCACATGCCGCACTTGCCCTGCTGGAAGAGCGCCAGGTTTTCGTTAAAGCCATTGGACGATGCGCCGTCCGGACCGGCGTCCTTCATGAGCTTGACGTAGAAGTCGAGCGTCTTCTTCCATTCCGGCTGGTCGAATTGCGGGGTCCACTTTTCGTCGAACCAGCGCGCGCCGAAGGAGTTGGACATGGCGGTCAGGAAGGCCATGTTCTCGCCCCAGCCGGCCTTGCCGCGCAGGCACACGCCGTTGATGCCTTCCTTGCGGTCGGTCATCTTGCGCGCAGCATCCGCAATGAAGTCCCAGGTCGGGGCATCAGGCATCTTGAGCCCAGCCTTTTCCATCAGGTCCTTGCGGTACATCACCATCGAGCTTTCGCCATAGAAGGGCGCTGCATAGAGCTTGCCATCGGCGCTGATGCCGTTGCGGATCGCCGGCAGAAGGTCGTCGACGTCATAATCGGGGCCGAGCTTGTCGAGCGCAACGAGCCAGCCGTTCTTGGCCCAGATCGGAACTTCATAGGTGCCGATGGTCAGAACGTCATACTGGCCGCCCTTGGTGGCGATGTCCGTCGTCACCTTCTGGCGCAGCACGTTTTCTTCCAGCGTCACCCAGTTCAGCTTGATGTCCGGATTGGCCTTGGTGAAGTCGTCGGTCAGCTTCTGCATGCGGACCATGTCGCCATTGTTGACAGTAGCGATCGTCAGCGTCGTTTCGGCATTGGCGACACCGGCCATTGCGAGCGCGGACACGGCGCCCAGCAGCCATGCTTGAAATCTCATTGTTTCCTCCCAGAAGCGATATTGAGCAATTGCTATGCTCATGGGCAAATAATCGATTTAAGAGAGATTTTGTCAACGGCAAATCGTCGCTGCAGCGCACAAGGATCAATTACCGCTTTGTTCAGAAACGAAAATTTCGTCTGGGACGAGAAGTGTAAAACAGGACACGACAAGCAGACAAAATTGCTGGCATTGCCAAGGCTGCTGAAGAGGCTTATATAGTCATCTTAGTCATAATGGTCAGGCGCGCTTCCATGAAGACCCATGTCGAGAACCAGGAATTTTGGACTGTTGCCGGCGCGAAGGCGAAGCTGTCGGAAGTGATCGAGCGCGCTCAGACAGAACCGCAAACGATTACCCGAAACGGAAAACCCAGCGTCGTGGTTGTGTCCGCAGAAGAATGGCAGCGCAAGACCGCGCGCAAGGGAACGCTGGCGGAATTCCTGATGGCCTCGCCATTGCGTGGCACCGATCTGGATTTGGAACGCCTTTCCGACACGCCGCGTGATCTTGATCTATGAGGGTTTTGCTCGACACGAACGTGCTTTCCGAGGCGCGACGTTCCCAACCCGACATCCATGTCTTGCAATGGCTGCATGAACTCGATGAGGATAGGACGTTCATAAGCGTCATTTCCATTGCGGAAATCAAACGAGGCCTGGCGCTTCTCGCTCCCGGTCGTCGCCGCGAAGCCTTGTCATACTGGCTTGCGAATGACCTGCCTCAACGCTTCGAACGCAGAGTTCTTCCGGTTGATGAGACAGTGGCATTAGCTTGGGGCGACCTCTTAGCGCGCGCGCAACGAGCCGGGCGCATCCTGCCGGTTATGGACGGTTTCTTGGCAGCGACCGCCGTCACGCATGATCTTGTCCTCGCAACACGCAATATAAAAGACTTCGACTCTTTGGGTATCAAACTTATCAACCCGTGGCTGTCTTGATGCCTCGGACGATGTCGGAGTTATTCGGCAACGCGAAATTCCGTTACCCCTGCAGCAGCATCCTTGCCGCCTCTTCATCGGTAATCAGCCCGTTGATGTGACCGCCCTTTACCGCCGCCTTGATCGCCGCATGCTTGCGCACGCCGCGCGCCAGTCCAATCACGGTTGACGTCTCGCGGCTCGGGATCGGCAGGCTCGCGACGCGCTGGTTCACGGGGTGGTCGAGCAGCCTGCCGTCCGCGCCAAAGATCCAGCCGCAGATCTCGCCGGCAGCGCCTGCCTTCAGGATGTCCTCCATCTCGTCGGGCCGCAGGAACCCGTCCAGCACCAGCGGGGCCTTCAAGGCCATTTCGCCGATACCGATGAAGGTCACGTCCGACCTACGGGCAAGGTCGATCGCCGTCTCCATCAGTGGCTGGCGATGCATGAGGTCGCGTTCCTCGCGCGACGAGACAATGACCGGCAGCGGCATCGGGAAATGCGGCGCCTTCACCGCATCCGCCATCGAGAAGATGACGTTGAAATAGGCGGCCGATCCGTCCGGGCTGATATTCCCGGTCAGCGACACGATCTTGTGCTGCGGGCACTCCATCGGCGGCAGCTGGTCGACAACCGCGCGCAAGGTACGACCGGTGCCCATTGCAATAACCTGCGGCTCCGGCTGCTTCAACCAGCGTTCCAGCTCTGCAGCCCCCGCCTCGGCGACCCCGACCGGAATTCCGTCCGCACCGGGATCTGTGGGCACGATTTCCACCCGCTTCAGCCCGAAGCGATCCATCAGCGACTGCGCGAGCTCCATGCAGGCAGCAATGGGGTGGTCGAGGCGCACCTTGATCAGCTTTTCAGCCACCGAAAGCGAAATCAGACGCTGTGCACTCTGCCGCGAAATGCTCATGATGGCGGCGATTTCGTCCTGGGTCCGGCCCGCAACATAGTATAGCCAACCCGCGCGGGCGGCATCGTCCAGTCTCGAATTGCTCTCAGCTCGTCTTGCCATCAGTCCTCGCTCGTCAGGAGCCGCAAGCTGCCAAGTTTCGCCTGGGCTGTCAAACGCACCGGGGCACCGTTCCCTTGCGGCCTCTCAGCCGTCCGCTCCAGAGCTTTCAGCATAGCAATCGCGGCAAAACGACCTGTCAGTGCCTTGGTCGTCAGGGATCTCAGATAGCTTCCAGGCGAACGGATATGGTCCGCCCGTTCGAGGATGGACGCAACTGCAATGGCGGCTTGTGTCTCGCCCATCGCCGCGCAGGCGGCATTCCAGGCGGCGGGGGAAATCCGAAGGATTGCGCGCACCAGAGCCACGGCGCCCATGAAATCGGCCCGGTTGCTGATCCCGCGGCGACTATAGTCGGCAATTTGCGGGCAGGCCTTCAGGATCCTGTCGAGCGAAATCGTTTCTCTCGGGCCTGCTGCCCCTGCCTCGTCTTCTGGGTGATGGCCGGCAGCCACGCTCGCCGCGTAATTGGCATCCTTCCCTTTCTCGGAAGCGGATTCATGAGTCTGATCTGATTCAGGATTCTGTATGTGGTGCTCAAATTGGCGCACACAGGCGCTCAATTCTGCCTCTTCAATCGTCGAAAGATAGGCAGCCTCCAGTTCGGCGCGCAGGCGAAGAAGCGCGTCACGACGCTCCGTGAGGGTGGCAATGGACGCATGGCGTGCGACCCGGCCGGAAAGTGCCTGAAGGCGCAGTTCGAAAGTCGGCCAGTCCCCTCCCCTCCCCTCGTTCAGGGCGACCTGGAGAAGTCGCGCGATATCGCGCAGATGAAGCGTGACCTCACCGCGCAAGGCCTGTCGCAAACGTTCGCTCGCCCGCGTGGCTTCCGCCTGCGCCCGTATGCCCTCGGCTGCCAGCGCCAGGGGGGCAAGATCGAAACCGAACATGTCCTGCGGCGTACCGTCCGCGCCGCGCCGGCAGTAGCGCTTGCCGTTCGGACTGTCGCGACGGAAGATCAGCCCGGCTTCGACCAGGGCAGCAATATGCCGGCGGATCGTGGCCGGCGACATGCCGCGCGTGCGCAGCGCCAGCTGCTGGTTGGAGGGGAACACGATCAGCGGCCTTGCACCATCGATCTGCCGTTCCGAGTGGAAACTGAGGAGCGCTTCAAGGACGGCAATGGAGCGGTCAGACAGATCGTAAGCCGTCTTGGCCTCCGTCAGATCCCGCAGCACCTGCCACTTGTCGATCCCGGCGCCACCGGCTACCGGATCAGTCCCGTTGCGCTGCGCTTGCGCTTCGGAAACATGCTTGCGCTGCAGAATCTGGCGCGCAACATACCGTCCGCCGCCGAATGGCGTCGTTGCAATGTCCTCATTCATGATCGCCCTCTTCCTTCAAGAGGCAAGATGGCGCCCTTAACGACACGTTCTTTCGGGCATACTCCGCCGGCGCGCATTTTTCATGCACGAACGACCTACGCATAACTCATTGAAAACAGCCACATTTCATCATCTCGGCGCAAAAAGCTTTGCGCAGACTCTTGACTTTGCCCGATGGAAGTGATTCTCTTGAACTGCTAGATAGAAGAGGGCTTCCGGGATGGTGACGTTTCGGGGGCCTTTTTTCTTGCTCGCTTTGCTCCTGTTGCTCGTTTCAGTGGGCCAGGTTCGGTCACTAAGACCCCTCCCCCAGCCATGATCTCTATTTTGCCGCCGTCTTTCCCGCCTGCTGGTGGGCGTTCCACGCCTCCTCGATCAGCGAGGTAACGGTTGCAAGAAATGTTTCCGGGATCGGCGCGGTGAACTCGATCCTTGGTTTTCCGCTGCCCGCATAGACCTTGCCAAACGCCTTCCCATCCCGTCCAGACAAGGGCTCGCCCCGGTCCGGCTTCGGCTTCTGCTTGCGCGAGAGGCGATCAAACAGCATCTGGAAACGGCGATTTGTCTCGGCGGCGCGGAAGCGCTGCGAGCCGGCCTCGTCGCTGGCGATTTCCTCGGCAGCCGGCCGCGCGGTAAAGATCGCGCCGAGCGCCATCCAGCGCTCGCGCCCAACCTTCGGCGCCGGACCGATATCACGGGCGATGTGGAGCGGGATGCTGTCGGCCACCTGCAGCAGCCGCGAGACTTCGCTCTTCTGCACGCCGAGCGCATCCTCGACCACCTTGCGGGCAAAGCCGCGCTGCACCAGCGCCTGGGCGAAGAAGGCCCGCTCGATGAAGGTCAGATCGCGCCGCTCGGCATTTTCCTTGCCCTGCGCCAGGACCAGCTCGTCATCGGTGAGCGGGCGAACGATCGCCTTGACCTTTCGGTCGAGGCTGCGCACGGCAGCGAGCCGGCGATGACCGTAGGCCGTCTGGAAATGGCCGGGCTTGTCCGGATGCGGACGCACGAGGATCGGCACCTGCTGGCCGCTCTCGCGAATGCTGTCGACCAGCCCCATGAACTCGCCGTCCGTCTCCCCCCGGGCAAAACGATCCTCGACAAAGGAGGAGGAGACAAGCGCGCAATCGAGCTCGACGATCCGCTCCCCCTCCTCGAAGGCCTGGCGCAGATTGCGTGCTTCTTCGGCTTCGCGGGCAAGCGATCCGAGCGACAGGCCCATGGCGCGGACGGCGCCGGAGGCGGCTCGTGGCGTGTCAGGCGCGCGCGACGCGGCAACGGGTTCCTCTGCGACAGGTTCTGCCGACTTTGTTTCAGGCGCAACCGGCCCGCCCGGTCGCCCGGTAAACATTGCCTTCAGTTCGTCGCGTCGCTTGCCGCTCATAGGGGTCTTCACTTCATCTCAACTCGTCAGGCGCGGCCCCAGGCCGCGTGGATCAACTGTTCGATTTCGGCATTCACCGCATTCAGGCTCTCGAGCGCCCGGTCATAGGTGGCGCGGGTGAAATTCTCGCGTCCCACTTCATAAAGCGTCTGCTTGGTCAGTCCGGCATCCGAAATGGCGGTGGACTTGACCATGGGGGATGTCAGAACACGGTCCCCGAAGAGCGAGCGCATGAAGCCCGCAATCTGCGTCTGCGGCCCGTCATTCGGCTCGTAGCGTGTGACGAGGTAGCGCAGGAAATCGAAATTCAGCGTACCGCCCGCCTCGCGCACGACCGAGAGCAGGTCGGACGTCATGAACAGGAACTGGCTCATCGATGCGACGTCCAGCATCTGCGGATGCACTGTGACGATGACCGAGGTCGAGGCGCAGAGCGCCGAGAGCGTCAGGTAGCCCAGCTGCGGCGGGCAATCGAGCACGACGACATCGTAATCGTCGGCGACCGTCTGCAGCGCTTCCTGCACGCGGGCAAAGAAAAGGGCTTCGGAATGTTCGCCGGCCTTGCGGTTGGCAAGAACCTGTGGGGTCACATGCTCGAATTCCTGCAGTTCCAGATTACCCGGCACAAGATCGAGCCCGGCGAAATAGGTCTTGCGGATGACTTCGCGCAGCGGCCGTCGTTCCGCGTCATAGCGGATGGCGCCGTAGAGCGTATCATTGCCGGTGAGATCGAGTTCCGGCTGGTAGCCGAAGAGCGCCGAGAGCGAAGCCTGCGGGTCGAGGTCGATCGCGAGCACCCGGTGGCCGCTCATCGCGAGATATTGCGCGAGATGCACGGCGGACGTCGTCTTGCCGGAACCGCCCTTGAAATTGGTGACCGCGATGACCTGCAGGTGCTCGCCGCGTTCGGGGTCGCGCCATTTCAGGTAGCTGCGCGCCTTCTGTGCATTGCCCTTGGCAAGCGCCTGTTCGGCCAGATGCTGGCGCAGTGCATGGATATCGGCAAGCGAGTAGAAGCGACGCCCTGCCACCCCGGTTGAAGGCTGTGGCCCCTCGCCCGCCAGCGACAATTGTCTCAGGTAACCATCGGACACGCCGATCATGCGGGCCGCCTCGCCAGAGGTAAACCCCCGCAGCACCTTCTGCGCCGCCGGCGGAAACAGCCGCTCGCGCATCGCCTTCAACTGATCGGAAAGCGCCGCGGCATCCGCCGCAATCGTGATATCTGCGGGTGGAAGCGATGGTCTGTTTGCGCTCGCGGTATTCGTCACGCGTCATCTGCCTTGCTGCGCGCGAGCCTCATTGACGCTTTGTGATGTCGGTATAAAGGTGTTCACCCTCTTACATCGACAGTCGTCAGTTACGCTTCTGCGCGGATTATATCCAACTTGGCGTAAAAGTGAGACGAAAGGCGAGTCGCGTCAAGCATTAATTGCCGCCTCTTTCCCTTTGTTGTGACTCAAGATTTCCTGCGCGGCGGCGGCGTTTCCCGTCTCTGCCGGAGGTGTTGACAGCTGTCAACGATCGCTGGCGCCTTCAGGTCCGATCGATCTTCAACACGGTGTCCGTCTCATGCTCCCGCACATAATCGACCGCCTGCCCGTTCCAGTGCAGATCGTAGCAACGGCCGGGAACCGGGTTGGATGCGAGGTCGGGATAAAAGAGAGCGACGCATTCCCCGCCGGGCCAGCGCGTGCTGGGATAGACAATGCCATGGGCTCCGGAGGCATGAAGCGGTTCCGCCACCCCTTGGGCGCCCGCGTAGTTTTCCGGATGCAGCCAGGCGGCAAATTCCGGGTCGCGGATGTCATGCAGATCGGCGCTCACAGACAGGGTGATTTCCTGGCAGGTCGAGACCCATCCCGCCGCCTCGCCGGTGGCCTTCAGAAAACGCTCGTGATGATGAATGGTCTGCATAAGGGCGGCTTCGAGCGAGTTGGCGGCATAGAGAACGCCGTAGCGGCCGGTCGAGAACCGGCTGGGCAGGTCGTAGCTCACATGGGTAAAGGGGGCCATCAGCACGCCCGTCTCGTCGTCCACACGATGCGCTTCCGGCACAAGGTCGATATTGCCGACCGATTCCGCAAGCCGCGCGTCAGTCTTGCGCTCGGCGGAAGCCAGATGCGTCCAGTCGTCCGGTCTTGCGATATCATCGAAGAGATTGACGCAGGAGGTCGCCACGCGAATGAAGCGGCGGGCATCCGGCCATTCGATACGGGTGACGGAGGGAAGTTTCACCAGCCGCCCCGCCCGGAATCGAGGAAGCGGCGGATGCGCATGATGTCAGTCAGCTCGCCATTCAGCATGATGTCGAGCGCGGACTTGCCGCCGAAGACGGCGTTGCCCTTCGAAATCCACTCGTATGAACGCTCCGGGTCGCGAAAGATCATCCGCAACGCCTTGTGAATGCCCATGAGGTTCGAGAGCCGCGCCTTGCCGTCGCGCGAAAGCCGCCCCATCTCGCCCGCCTTCCAGCGGCGATAGGTGCGAACGGGCATGTCGACCAGCGTCGAGGACTGTTCGTCCGTCAGCGACCAGCTCTTGAACAGCGCAACGGCCGCACGAAACATGGCTTCGCCCTCCTCATCGGTAATCGGCGAGGCGACATATTCGCGGGCAAGGGTTTCGAGCGGCTGCAAAGATACCATGTGTCGTCCTTTTTGCCGGAAAATAGGAAGTTCGATGCCATATGGCAATAAGATTCAGCTTATCTCGCGAAACTGCCTTCGGAACCATGCCGTTTCGTTGACCGTTGATGAAGGGATGTTACAAAGCGGTGCAATTTGAGAGGAATTGGGTGCGAGATGAGCCTGAAATTTGGAACAAGCGGTCTCAGAGGACTGTCGGTCGATCTGAAGGGCGAGCCGTCCTTCGTCTATGCCAAGGCCTTCGCGCTTTATCTGTTTGAGAGCGGCCTTGCCAAGCCGGGTGACAGGGTTCTGGTCGGACGCGATTTTCGCGATTCCAGCCCCGAAATCGCGGCCAATTGCATCGGGGCCTTGCAGCAGTCCGGGCTGCTGCCTCTCGATTGCGGCACGATCCCGACGCCGGCTCTCAGCCATTTCGGGCTGAAGCTTCATGCAGCGTCGCTCATGGTCACCGGTTCCCACATTCCCGCCGATCGCAATGGCATCAAGTTTTATCGGCCTGACGGGGAGATTGGGAAGAGTGACGAGATCGCGATCAGCGCTGCTGCGGATCTCGTGCGCGCAGACCGGGGCGCTCTGAAATTCCTGCCCGGTGATGGCGATCAACGCGGGGCGGAGGCTGCGGATCTGTTTGTCGCGCGTAACAAGGCGCTGTTGAAGGCTGGCGCACTCACCGGCCTGAGGATCGGCGTCTACCAGCATTCGACGGTCGCTCGCGACATGTTCGTGGATGTCCTGTCCCATTACGGCGCCGAGGTTGTTCCTCTCGGCCGCTCGGACACCTTCATTCCGGTCGATACCGAGGCGGTGTCGCCGGAGACGATCAGGCTGATGCAGGGTTGGGCGCGAGACCACGCGCTTGATGCCATTGTCTCGGCAGATGGCGATGGCGACCGCCCGCTGGTGGCAGACGAGACCGGGACACCGCTTCGCGGCGATCTTCTGGGGCTGGTGGCCGCGCTGTTCCTCGGAGCGGATACCGTCGTGACGCCGGTGACCTCCAATTCGGGCATCGAGGCGGCTAGCAGCTATCGCGTGGTGCGGACCCGTGTCGGCTCGCCCTTCGTCATTGCCGGAATGGATGAGGCGCGTGACGGCGGTGCTTCCGCCGTGGTGGGCTTCGAGGCCAATGGCGGCACGCTGACCGGCAGCGATTTCACCGTCAACGGTGCGACCTTCACCGCGCTTCCGACCCGTGACTGCTTCCTGCCTGTTCTGGCCGTGCTGGCGCGGGCGGCCGAGGAAAAGGTTTCGCTGTCGACACTTGCCAAGAACTTCGCCCTGCCCGTCGCGGCTGCCGACCGGCTGGAGAATTTTGCCACCGAGCGCAGTGCGGCCCTGATGTCCTATCTGCGCGGCTCGGCGGAAAATCTGGCCCGCTTCCTGGCGCCCATCGGCGAGGCGGCAGAGACGAGCGATATCGACGGTCTGCGGGTAACGCTGAAGGACGGCCGGATCATTCACTTCCGCCCGTCCGGCAATGCGCCGGAAATGCGCTGCTATGTCGAGGCGAAGACGGAAGAGGATGCAGCGAGATTGCTTGAGGTAGGGCTGAACGAGATCCGGAACTTCAAGGCCTGAAGTTCTTCGGAACAGGTCAGAGCCGAAGGCGGGCTATTTGCCCGCCTTTTCTTTTGCCGCAGCGACCTTTTCGACAACACTGCGAAGGCCGAGCTGGTAGCCGAGCGTTCCGCAGCCCGCAATCACGCCATCGGCGCGCAGCGAGACATAGGAGTGATGACGGAAGCTCTCGCGTTTGTGGACATTGGAGATATGCACCTCGACCACGGCACCTTCGAACGTGTTCAGCGCATCCAGGATCGCCACCGAGGTGTGCGTGAACGCAGCCGGGTTGATGACGATGCCGACGGCCTTCTCCCGCGCCTCGTGGATCCAGTCGATGATCTGGTGTTCGGCGTTGGACTGGTGGAAGCGGATGTCATAGCCGAGCTCGCCTGCAAGCGCCCGGCAATCGGCTTCGACATCGGCGAGTGTTTCGTGGCCGTAAATATGCGGCTGGCGCTTGCCGAGCAGATTGAGGTTCGGACCGTTGAGGACAAAAATCGTGTCCGGCATGTTTGGGCTCCTGCGTGACGAATAGGCTTTCGACTGCTTAGACCGTTGCGCCGGCTTTTTCAAATGACACCTTCTGCCGGTCGAGTTGACAGCTGTCAACGCGGTGACGGCACCACGCGCTGAATGCCTTCGGCGTCCTTTTCCCAGACGAGATTCTCCCGATGAATCAGCAGATTGACATGGGCGTGCGTCTCGGAAAACGCAAAACTCATCTGGTGCGGATCGAGCGGACGGGGGAAGAGGACGGGGACAAGATCGGCCACTGTCATGGCGCGCTCGCGAACGGCAGCGAGGATCAGGGCGCAGCGTTCCTCGTGATGCGCGAGGATTTCGCCGATCCTCGTGTGCAATCCGTAAAAGGGCAGTTCGTGACCCGGAAGCACGAAGGTGTCATCCGGCAGGTTGGCGGCGATGGCGCTCAGGCTGCGCGTATAAAGCCCGAGCGGATCGCCATCGGGCTCGACCGCCCAGACGCTGACATTGGGCGTGATCCGAGCCAGGACCTGATCGGCGGCGAGAAGCAGCTTTGCAGAAGCGTCATACAGCATGATCTGTTCCGGCGCGTGGCCGTCGCCAGAAAGGATGTCGAAGACGCGTGCACCGATCTTGAGCTTTTCACCGGCCACCAGCCGGAAGAAGGTGAGCGGCAGCGGCGTGACCATGCGGAGATAGAAATTCCCCTGAGTCGAGACCGTTTCTGCGGTCGCTTCGCTCATGCCATGCGCCCGATAAAATGCGCGGTAGGCATCCGAACCCAGCGCGTTGGGGCTGAGCGAAATGTTGTTGCAGGCCAGAAAACCGGTCTGGCTGGACAGCAGGGGAATGCCGAATTCGGCGCAGAGCCAGCCGGCAAGGCCAATATGGTCTGGATGGTGATGGGTAACGATCAGGCGGGTGAGACGCTTGCCCTTCAGCGGTCCCGAAAGCAATGCCAGCCAGGCGTCTTTCGTGCGGTCATCGGCAATGCCCGTATCCACCGCCGCATAACCGTCTCCATCTTCGATCAGGTAGATGTTGACGTGGTTGAGACGGAAGGGCAGGGCAAGGCGGGCCCAGAGGATGCCCGGCGCGATTTCCACGCAGGCGCCGGGGACTGGGGGTGTTTCCATCGGAAAGCTGATCGGGCGAGCATTGGCGGCCGCGATGTCGGTCAGCGCCGGGCGGGAGGTGGACACGGATGTTTCCTTCTGACTTTTTCCCAACAGTGCCGCGAGCGGGGCGGTTGTGGCAAGCCCTAAGCCGGGCTTATCATCCTAAAGGCGACTTGCCGGGAACAGTTTCCTGTTTCTATAGTCGCCTGCGTCGGCGGAGGCGGAGCGATGGGAAGTCGCGGGAACCGGCGGCGTCTTCGGCTGATTCCTCTTTCGGAATCAAGGAATTGAATGATAATGGCATGAGGAGGACGAGGCGCCGATGGCCGACGTGAGGACGAGGATCGACGGGAAGGCGGGGATCATCACGCTCGCTCGTCCGCAGGCGTTGAATGCGCTTTCCCATACCATGAGTCTCGCGATCGAGGCGGCGCTGGACGCCTGGGTGGCGGATGCGCGGATCGCGCTCGTCATTCTGGAGGCCGAGGGCGACAAGGCCTTTTGCGCGGGCGGTGACATTGCCAGCATCTATCATCAGGCCAGGGCGGGCGAGCTCCAGCCGGCGCGCGACTTCTGGCGCGACGAATACCGCCTCAACGCCAAGATTGCGGAATATCCCAAGCCGATCGTTTCCTTCATGCAAGGTTTCATCATGGGCGGCGGCGTCGGGCTCGGCTGCCATGGCAGCCACCGGATCGTCGGTGACACGTCGAAGATCGCCATGCCCGAATGCGGCATCGGCCTCATCCCCGATGTCGGCGGTTCGCTGATCCTGGCGAAGGCGCCCGGCCATGTCGGCGAATATGTCGGGCTCACCGGCGAGCGTCTCAATGCCGCCGATGCCATCTTTGCCGGCTTCGCCAATCTTTACGTGCCGGAGGCGGAGTGGCAGGCGTTGAAGGTGGCGCTTGCCGCGGGCGGTGACGCAGGACTGGCCGAAGCCGCAGGTCGTGAGGCATCCGGGGCGACGCTCCCCGACGTCCTTCCCATGCTGGAGCGCGTCTTTTCGGCAGGGACGTTGGCCGACATTCTGCAGCGCCTCGAACGGGAGGAGGGCGAGGTCGCGCAGAAGGCGCTTGCCGCCATCCGCCGCGGGTCGCCCATTTCGCTTGCCGCCACCCTTGAGATCGTCCGCCGGGCGCGAGGCTTCTCCTCTGTTCGCGAGGCTGTGGCGCTGGAATATCGCTTCACCTGGCGTTCGCATGAATTCGGCGACTTCGTGGAAGGCATCCGCGCGCAACTGATCGACAAGGATCGCACGCCGCACTGGAAGCATCCGGCGGCCGATGCGACGCCGCCGGACTATGTCGCCATGATGCTGTCAAGCCTTGGCGAAAGTGAACTTCAATAAAAGTTTCAGATGGGAGGAAAGATCATGAAAATCGGGTTTATCGGACTCGGCAATATGGGCGGGCCAATGGCGCATAATCTCGCGAAGGGCGGGCATGAGGTCACGGGCTTCGATCTCGCAGCGCCGATGCCCGAGGGCGTGACGAAGGCGGCAACCGCGGCAGAGGCCGCGCGCGGGGCCGATGTCGTCATCACCATGTTGCCGAACGGGGCGATCCTGCGCGCGGTCGCCGCCGAAATCGTTCCGGCGATGACCAGCGGCGCGGTGTTGCTCGATTGCTCGACGGTGGATGTGGCAAGCGCCCGCGCCGTGGCAGCGGATGCGGAAGCGGCCGGGCTCCTGGCGATCGATGCGCCGGTCTCCGGCGGGATCACCGGTGCTGCGGCCGGCACGCTGACCTTCATGGCCGGCGGCTCGGACCAGGCCTTCGCCGTCGTGAAGCCGCTTCTCGACATCATGGGCCAGAAGGCGGTGCATTGCGGCGCGGCAGGTGCGGGGCAGGCGGCCAAGATCTGCAACAACATGATCCTCGGCGCGACCATGATCGCCACCTGCGAGGCCTTTGCGCTCGCCGACAAGCTGGGCCTCGACCGCGCCAAGATGTTCGATGTCGTCTCGACCTCTTCCGGTTATTCCTGGTCGATGAACGCCTATTGTCCGGCTCCGGGCGTCGGGCCGAAATCGCCGGCCGACAACGACTACAAGCCGGGCTTCGCGGCAGAACTGATGCTCAAGGATCTGCGCCTGTCGCAGGAGGCCGCGGCAAGCGTCGATGCGGACACGCCCATGGGCGCCCGCGCCGCCGAACTCTACGCCGCCTTTGTTGAACAGGAAGATGGTCGCGGCCGCGATTTCTCCGCCATGCTGCCGCGCTTCGAAAAGCGGGGCAGGGGCACTTGAGACCTTTCACGCTCAGAGCGCCGGCGATTGCCCGCCCTTGTCGTTGGCGCCGATGAGTTTGCTCATGCCGTCGATCTGGTCGGTCTGCCGGTGGAAATCATCCAGCGACGCGCCGGAAAGGACGGTTCCGGCGGGCAGGGGATTGGCGGTCGGATCGAGATAGCGATTGTTCTTGCGCAGTTCGTAATAGAGATGCGGACCAGTCGAGAGGCCCGTCGAGCCGACATAGGCGATGGTCTGGCCCTGCGTGACACGTTGACCGACTGCGAGGCCCTTGGCCGCCCTCGCGATGTGGGCATAGGTGGTGAAGTAACCCTGGTCGTGGCGCACGCGCACGTAACGGCCATAGCCCGGCTGCCAGGATATGAGCTCCACCGTTCCGTCACCGGCGGCCAGAATGGGCGACCCCATCGGCCCGGCATAGTCGACCCCGTCGTGATGCTTGCGTACGCGCAGGATCGGGTGGATTCGCCAGGCGAAGCCATCACCGAGGCGGCCGCCAGGGACCGGATTGGCAAGCAGCAGTTTCGACACCGAATGGCCTTGCGCATCGAAGAATTCGGCAGGCGCGGTCTTGTCGAACTTGTAGCGATAGAACTTCCGCTCGCCGTCCTTCGTGTTGAAGGACACGGAGATGAGCTCACGGTGGCCGTGCCCTTCCCGGAAGACCAGATTGATCTTCTTCGTCAGGTCGCCGTGGCTAGTGCCGCTGAGGCCGTTCTTTCTCGCAAGATCCACGACCTCTTCGATGATCTTGGCCGGAACATGGGCGGTGAGCATCTTCTTGACCAGAAGCGGCGCGAAGGCGGTTTCCGCCTTCAGGTCGGGATCCGCGTCCGCCTCGACCGTCGCGGCATTCTCCTGCTCGTTCGTGATGGCCTCCCGTTTGAGGCGCTCGTACAGGGCGGGCTTGGTGATCCGCTGGAAGCTCTGGTCCTCGACGCGAGCCAGGATCGTGTCTTCGCCTGACGATTTCTGCAGACGGGCCATGACGATATGCTTGCCGTCGCTGTGATCGGCAAGAATGACTTCGAAGGCGTCGCCGAAATGCAGGGTGGATGTCGCAAGCGCCGCGGTCAGCCGCTGGCACTCGGGCGCGGGAATCTGCAGGCCCAGGAGGGCGTCCTCCAGCACCTCATCGCGCTTCGGCATCAGTGCGACGCGCGACACCGGTTCGGCCTGCTGCTTCACCGAAAGGCTGACATTTACCGGTTTGCCGGCATGGGAACCCTTTTCAAAATCCGCATAGGCCAGCGGCATCCCGGCGATCCGGCTCGAGCGGACGGGTTTGACGTCCCGAAGCACGGTCGAGAACACGTCCTCCGGGCCCGGCCGTCCCGGCCGCTCGGCGAAGGCGAGCTGAGGCGCCGGCTGCGGCTTGCGCGTTTCGGCGACGGGGGCAGGGTCGAGATCGATGTCGGTGCGGAAATAGGTATATTCGGCAAAGGAGCCGTCCATGCGTGCTTCGAGCATGTCGATGCGCGCTAGGTCCGAACTGGCGTTCGCCGGCAATGGCAGACGGGCCTGTTTGGGGGCGGCAGGAACCGAAACGGGGACTTCGGAGGCCACAGAGGCAAGAACCGGCGCGGCAATGACGGGTGGGGCCTGGTGAACACACGCACGCAAGGCCTCTGCACCGAGAATTGTCCCCGCGGCACCCAGCAGGATCACGGCTCCGAAGACGCGGCTATGTGTCTGCACGCGAAAACGAATCATGCCGCGGCTGATATGAAGTCTGCCCAAATCTTGTCGTCTCCAGAGGAAAATATACAATCTTTCAGAGAATTAGACGAAGCTGAGGGCAATCCAACCAGATGCGGATCACCGTTGGCCGCTATAAGCAGCGTGGGTTGGAGCGACAAGTTAAAAATCTGTTAGGTTATCTTGTAACGTTGGACGTCCGGCGGCGCCTGTGAATAACGCGGAAAAGGAGGTGCGAAGACGGAGCGCGCCATCAAATTGCCGCAGGGCGCGGGAGCCCCTCCGGTCGCGGACCATGCAAAGCGCCTTCAGGTCAAGATCCGGGCCGCCTTGCCGTTCTTGCGGTCTTCGTCATTGTAGTAGCTGGCGGCCTGCGCCAGCGAACGGTGCTGCGATTGCTGCATGGCCTGCTGCAGCGGAACTCCCATGTTGGCGGCCTCGGTGAGATAGCCCGCCCGCAACCCATGGGCGGAGAACCTGGCCGGATCGAGGCCCGCCTTCTCGCAGCGTGATTTCAGGATCAGGTTGACCGCCTGCGGCGTGAGCGCGCGGCGGTCGATATTGCCCCACTGGTCGATGCGGCGGAACACCGGGCCGCTCTCGATGCGCCCGGCGGCAAGCCAGGCTTTCAGCGCCGCGACCGGGCGGCCGACCATCACGGCGCGGGCATCGTCCTCCGCGCCCGTGGTCTTGGTGCGGCCGAGACGCAGGGTCAGGCAGGGCATCTGCCGGGAATTGGGGTCCTTGGGATTTTCGCGCACCGGCTCCTCGTCAACGAGGTCTTCAACCCTGAGTGCGGCAAGTTCTGAACGCCGGCGTCCGCCCGAGGCAAAGGCCGTCAGCAGAAGCGCGCGATCCCGGATGTCAGCGAGCCGATCGGTCGCGCAGGTGGCAAGCAGCTGCGAAAGTATGTCGCCGGTGACGGCAGACTGGCTTTTTCGGGCGCGCGGGCGGGTGTTGGCGCGCACGGCCAGCCGCAGCGCCGATCTGACGGAGCTTGCCCCGAAATCGCCCTCCAGCCCGCGCCATTTCGTCAGAACCGACCAGGAGGTCAGCCGTCGCTTCACCGTTGCCGGTGCGTGCGGGCCGCTGGCACGCAGCAGCCCCTGACCGCGCAGGTCTGCCTCGACATCGGCCGGCATACCATGGGCAGGATCCGTCTCCCGACGGGCGGGGTCCCAAAGGTGATGGGCGATGAATTTCAGGACAAGACTTTGCGGCGCCGGCCAGGGCAGGGGGCCTTCGGTTGCCGCCAGACACCAGGCTTCCAGATAGCCGAGATCGGAGGCGAAGGCGCGAAGCGTGTTTTCGCCCATGCCCTCGGTTGCCAGATGCTTCAGCGTCGCGACGTCCTCGTCCGTCAGGAGGACGGCCAGCTGGTCGCGTCGGTCGAACGGCAGGATGGCATCCAGTGCATCAAGCTGTTCGGCGCGTGCAAGAACCGCGCCTGTTAGGGTGTTGCTCATGGTGATGACGCTCCGCGATGGTCTCATGGCTTCGGCCCGCCGCCGCCAGCCCATACGAATCGCACGGCGGAAACGAAGCACCATGAAACAAGCCTTATCCTCTCGATCCATTGTCGGGCAACAATGAGGATCCGCGACGCACAGAACGAGGGGTGCCTTCATATATCTAAAACGCGTCCCGCCAAGGACGCGTCGGCTGGTCCCGAATTGACTTGGAACGCCCCTGTCGCGATAGGTAGAAGGGGAAGGCAGGGAGGCCGCATCATGAAGGCGAGAATAGCGTTGTTGAGAGCGATGGGGACGCCGCGTCCCTATCAGGAGACGAGACCGATCGAGATCGTCGAGGCCGAGCTGGATGATCCCGGTTTCGGCGAGGTGCGCGTCAAGATGGCTGCTGCCGGCCTCTGCCATTCCGATCTTTCGGTGATCAATGGCGACCGGCCGCGCGACATGCCGGTGGCACTCGGCCACGAGGCCTCGGGCGTCATCGAGGCTGTCGGGCCGGGCGTGACGCGGTTCACGCCTGGTGATCATGTCGTCCTCGTCTTCGTGCCCTCCTGCGGCCATTGCGTGCCGTGTGCCTCCGGGCGGCCGGCGCTCTGCGAGCCTGGAGCCGCAGCGGCTGGCAAGGGGACGTTGCTCGCC
>DATMTA010000092.1:0-3125 GCA_035565055.1 Ensifer sp. | reverse complement strand
TCCATCTCCTCGGCCAGTTCCGCGGCGCGCTCCTCGTAGTCGCGCTTGAAGGCGACGATTTCGGAGGTGGCGGCGGCGGTGGCCGGCTCCAGCTTGCGGGCGGCGTTGCCGGCAAAGGCCGTCACGTTGCCGCTCGAGGCTGCCTTGGCGGGGGCAGCTGTGGCTGCACCCTTCGGCTCGGAGAGGGGCGCGTGGCCGCCGGCGACGAGCACCGGCTTGTGGCCGCGGGTCCAGCCCGTGGAGATCAGGTTGGTCTTGCCTTCCTGGATGCCCTTGCCGAGCGCGGTGTTGCCGAAGTCGGACGTGTCGACATGGGCAAGGTCGTTGCGGCCGAGATAGGAAACGGCGAGTTCGCGGAAGACGTAGTCGAGGATCGAGGTCGCCGACTTGATCGCGTCATTGCCCTGAACCATGCCGGCCGGCTCGAACTTGGTGAAGGTGAAGGCCTCCACATATTCTTCCAGCGGCACGCCATATTGCAGGCCGAGCGAGATCGCGATGGCGAAGTTGTTCATCATCGCACGGAAGGCGGCGCCTTCCTTGTGCATGTCGATGAAGATTTCGCCGAGGCGGCCGTCGCCGAATTCACCGGTGCGCAGATAGACCTTGTGACCGCCGACGACGGCCTTCTGGGTATAGCCCTGGCGGCGGTTCGGCAGCTTTTCGCGGTCGCGGATCACCTTCTCGATGACGCGCTCGACGATCTTCTCGGTGATCGTCACGGCCTGGGCGGCCTGCGGCTGCTGGATCAGGTCCTCCAGCGCATCCTCGTCGCTCTCGTCCTCGATCAGCGAGGCGTTGAGCGGCTGGGAGAGCTTGGAGCCGTCGCGGTAAAGCGCGTTGGCCTTGAGGCCGAGCTTCCAGGAGAGCATGTAGGCCGCGCCGCAATCCTCAACGGTTGCCTCGTTCGGCATGTTGATCGTCTTGGAGATCGCGCCCGAGATGAAGGGCTGGGCAGCCGCCATCATGCGGATGTGGCTTTCGACCGAAAGGTAGCGCTTGCCGATCTTGCCGCAGGGGTTGGCGCAATCGAAGACGGGCAGGTGCTCGTTCTTCAGGAACGGTGCGCCTTCCAGCGTCATCGCGCCGCAGACATGCACGTTGGCTGCTTCGATATCCTTCTTCGAGAAGCCGATATGTTCGAGCAGGTTGAAGCTCATGTCGGAGAGCTGGTCGTCGGTGACCTTCAGCGTGTCCTTCAGGAAGTCGGCGCCGAGCGTCCACTGGTTGAAGACGAACTTGATGTCGAAGGCAGACTTCAGCGCGCCGTTGACGGCTTCGATCTTCTCATCCGTGAAGCCCTTGGCGCGCAGCGTCGAGGGATTGACACCGGGTGCCTGGTTCAGATTGCCGTGGCCGACGGCATAGGCGTCGATTTCGGCGATCTGGCTTTCGGAATAGCCGAGCGAGCGCAGCGCTTCCGGAACGGCCGCGTTGATGATCTTGAAGTAGCCGCCGCCGGCGAGCTTCTTGAACTTGACGAGTGCGAAGTCGGGCTCGATGCCGGTCGTGTCGCAATCCATGACGAGGCCGATCGTGCCGGTGGGCGCAATGACCGAGACCTGAGCGTTGCGGTAGCCGTGCTTTTCGCCGAGTTCCAGCGCCTTGTCCCAGGCGGCCGTGGCATGGGCGACGAGGTCCGCATCCGGGCAATCGCCGTGGATGAGAGCGACCGGGTTGACCGAGAGGGCTTCATAGCCGGCGGTCTCACCGTGGGCAGCGCGGCGGTGGTTGCGGATGACGCGCAGCATGTTGTCGCGGTTCGGCGCATAGCCCGGGAAGGGGCCGAGTTCCGAGGCGATTTCGGCGGACGTCGCATAGGAGACGCCGGTCATGATGGCGGTGAGCGCACCGGCAATGGCGCGGCCTTCCGTCGAGTCATACGGGATGCCGGAGGACATCAGCAGGCCGCCGATATTGGCATAGCCGAGGCCGAGCGTGCGGTATTCGTAGGAGAGTTCGGCAATGCGGCGCGACGGGAACTGCGCCATCATGACGGAGATTTCGAGAACCAGCGTCCAGAGCCGTACGGCGTGCTCATAAGACGCAATGTCGATCCGCTTCGTGGCGGCGTCCTTGAACTGCATCAGGTTGAGAGATGCAAGGTTGCAGGCCGTGTCGTCGAGGAACATGTATTCCGAGCACGGGTTCGAGGCGCGGATGGAGCCCGCAGCCGGCGAGGTGTGCCAGTCGTTCATCGTCGAGTTGAAATGGATGCCCGGATCGGCCGAGGCCCATGCAGCATAGGAGACCTGTTCCCAAAGGGCGCGGGCCTTCAGCGTCTTGACGACCTTGCCGTCCTTGCGGGCGGTCAGGTTCCACTCGCCATCGGCTTCGACGGCGCGCAGGAAGTCGTCCTTGACCGAGATCGAGTTGTTGGAGTTCTGGCCGGAAACGGTGAGATAGGCTTCCGAATCCCAGTCCGTGTCATAGGTCTTGAATTCGAGATCCTTGTAGCCCTGTTCGGCGAACTGGATGACGCGCTTGATGTAGTTTTCCGGAACGGAAGACTTCTTGGCGGCGCGGATTTCACGCTTGAGGGCCGGGTTTTCGTTCGGGTCGAAGCAGGCGCCGTTCTCGGCCTCGCAATTGACGCAGGCCTTCATGATCGCCTTGAGGTGCTTGGCGACGATCTTCGAGCCGGTCACAAGGGCGGCAACCTTCTGCTCTTCCTTGACCTTCCAGTTGATATATTCCTCGATATCCGGGTGGTCGATATCGACCACGACCATCTTGGCGGCGCGGCGTGTCGTGCCGCCCGACTTGATGGCACCGGCGGCGCGGTCGCCGATCTTGAGGAAGGACATGAGGCCGGAGGAACGGCCGCCGCCGGAGAGCTTCTCGCCCGAACCGCGCAGGTTCGAGAAGTTGGAGCCGGTGCCGGAGCCATACTTGAAGAGACGGGCTTCACGCACCCACAGGGCCATGATGCCGCCTTCGTTGACCAGATCGTCCTCGACGGACTGGATGAAGCAGGCATGTGGCTGCGGATGTGCGTAAGCGGACTTGGACTGCGTCAGCTTGCCGGTGAAGGGGTCGACATAGAAATGGCCCTGGCCGGGGCCGTCGATGCCATAGGCCCAATGGAGACCCGTGTTGAACCACTGCGGGGAGTTCGGAGCAAC
>DATMTA010000091.1:0-18765 GCA_035565055.1 Ensifer sp. | reverse complement strand
TGCCAAGCGCTTCTGCCGTGCGTGACATGTTGCCATTGTTGCGGCTGATCGCCCGGCGCAGCGCCGCGCGCTCCGCCTCCAGCAGATCGGCCGATTGCGTCGGCTCGCTTTCGTTCAGGAGATCCGCGGCCGGAACGCCGGCTGCCAGCCGGCCATCGTCAAGGCCGAGCACCTGCCGCGCGCCGCGCGTTGCTCCGAGAACGATATCGTCGCGATCAACTGCCAGAAGCGCGCCGTAGCCGCTCCCCACCATGACGATGCGGGCCGCCGGGAAAGCGCGGCGGAACAGATTGCCCTCGATCCGCAGCGCTGCATCGCGCACCGCGTGCGACAGCATCGTCATCGTCAGTTCGTTAGCGTCATCGCGACAGGTCGAGAAATCAAGGACGCCCGAAATGCGGGCCATATGGTCGCGAATGGGAGCTGCGGTGCAGCTCAGGCCCGTGTTCGACGACAGGAAATGCTGATCGCGGCTGACGGTGGCGGCGCGCTGGTCGGCCAGTGCCGTACCGATCCCGTTGGTGCCGACGCTCGCCTCGGTCCACACCGTGCCGGACCACAAGCCCACGCCGCGAAAATCCTTTTCGTCCCCCGCCGTTCCCCGCC
This sequence comes from Ensifer sp., assembly GCA_035565055.1. Taxonomy (GTDB): domain Bacteria; phylum Pseudomonadota; class Alphaproteobacteria; order Rhizobiales; family Rhizobiaceae; genus Ensifer_A. Next base: position 18,159 of record DATMTA010000091.1, on the reverse strand, counting down.
GGTCGAGCACCACCCCATTGCTGTCGGTGAGAAGCAGCGAATGACCCGAGCGCCCGGCCATCATGAAAAGCCGGTCAAGCTCGTCGCGCGCTTCCTCGACAATCACCCGCGAACGCTCGCTTGCATCACGAAATTCCTGGTCGGTGAGCCGCGCTGGCGAGAGGTTCTGGTCGGGGCTCAGCTTGTGCACGTTCATGCACCGAAGCCAGGATGCGGCGACCGGCGAACTCGCCGCCTGCGAAGACTTGCGCGCCAGTGAATAGACCTTGTCTGCATGTTGGGTCATGATCAGCTCAGCTCCTCCCAAAGCTCCTTCCGGACTGATCTCACACGACATGGCTCAAGCACAGGTCCCGAAATCCCGAAAGGTTCGTGCCGATTTCACGAATGTCAGCCACGATGACATGCCTACATCCGAAATGCATCAGCACTTTCGTATATGACTTACGAACTGTCTCAAGAATGCGCCACTTCAACGCGCCACACATTGATCTTCATCAACTGGGCCGAAAGAACGGCTCGCTGGCCGGCCTTGCAATCGAAACCCCATTGGAGTATGGAGCCCCGTCCGCCTAGACACCCTTGGAGGCAAGGCGGATGAGGCTTTCTGCGAATTCAGCAACAAGCTTCAGCTTCGCATCGGTCAGACATGGCCGGGTGCGCAGCTCTCCGCAACGTTGAAAGGAAATACCATGAGCCACGCTTCGTACGAGCTCAAGGCCGAAAAGCGCGATCGGGTTGGTAAGGGGTCCTCCCGCGAACTGCGCCGCAACGGTCTTATCCCTGCAGTAATCTATGGCGACAAGCAGGCCCCGATTTCGATCGCTCTGTCGACCAATGAAGTCACGAAGAAGATCCATGCTGGCGGTTTCATGACCACCATCGCAACGATCGTTGTCGACGGCGAAAAGATCTCGGTTCTCCCGAAGGATTACCAGCTCGATCCGGTCCGCGACTTCACCATGCATGTCGACTTCCTCCGCGTCTCGGGCAACACCCAGGTCACGGTTGCCGTTCCGGTTCACTTCATCAACCATGAGAAGTCCCCGGGCCTCAAGATCGGCGGCACGCTGAACGTCGTCCGTCACGAAGTTGAATTCCATTGCCCGGCAAACGCCATTCCGGAAGCCATCACGGCTGACCTGACCGGCTTCAAGATCGGCGAAGGCGTTCACATCTCGCACATCAAGCTTCCGGCAGGCGTTACGCCCGTCATCACCGACCGCGACTTCACGATCGCCACGATCGCGACCCCGGCCGGCGGCGTCCAGGAAGAAACCACCGAAGCCTGATCGGTCCGCCGATCCGCTTTGATGAAATCAGTTACGTGCAAGGCCCGTGCTACAGGAATGTACGCGGGCCTTACATTTTTGCGCTTTGCAAAAACTGTCAGTCCGATCTTCAAGTTCGGTTAAGGCCCGCGTGTAACATTGACCGCCTTATACAAGGCGGATCGACGCATTCTGTTCAGGGGCCCATGCACACCCACTCCGTGGAAAAGCGTTTTCTTTTGATCATCTGTGCAGCGGTCTGCATCTTCGTGATGCCGCTGTTCGGACTGTTTTTTTATCTTTCCGCCGAGCGCACGCTGCATGAGCGAATGGATCGCATCGACCTGACGATCGCCACCAACGCGCAGGCGCTGGGCAAGCCGCTCTGGGACTTCGACGTCGACAACGCGCAGAAGGTTGCGGCAGCCATTGCGGCCAGCAGCGAAATAGAGGCCGTTCACGTCCGGGACACGTCCGGCTCGATCGCGATCAACATTCCCACGACAGGTACGAAGCACGCCGCAACGACCCGCCGCGTCTCGACGCCGATAAACTTTGCCTCGGTCGACGGCGAAAAGCATGTCGGCACCCTGGAGATCGAAGTCGACAACGGTGGCCTTCTGTCCACGATCGGGCCGCGCGACGTGAGCTTCATGTTCATCTTCGTCTTCTCGGTCACCATCGTTTTCATGGCTGCCGTCATCGCCAACCGGGTGATTGTCATCCGCCCGCTCCTGCGCCTGGCCGACGCGGTCATCCGGACCCGTCGCAGCGGCTACCGGCAGCGCGTGGACTGGCATTCCCGCGATGAAATGGGCCTTCTGGCCGAGAACTTCAACGAGATGCAGAGCGAACTGGCGCATGAGGAAAGCGCGCTGAAGGCCGCTCACGCCATGGTTCAGGCTGTCTACAACAAGACGCCGGCGATGCTCTACATGATCGACGCCGAGGGTCGCATTGCGGCCGTCTCGGATTACTGGATGCTGGCGACGGGCTACACGCGCGATGAGGTCACCGGACGTCATTTCGACGAATTCCTTGCCCGGGGTCAGTCGTGGCGCGCGGCTGACGGCGCACAGGATGGAGCCCCGGCGGAAACCACCGGCTCGACCTTCAAATTCTATTGCGCCGATGACAGCGTCATCGATGTGCTCATCCGTCAGACGCCGATGGGCGACGAACATGGGCGGACCAGCGCGCTCTGTGTCATGACGGACGTGACGGAGCTCAAGGAAGCGGAAACCCGCAATCACCTGCAGGCCATCACCGACCACCTGACCGGGCTTCTCAATCGGCAGGGCTTCGAAGCGGCGCTCGACGGCAAGATCATTGAAGCCGACAAGCGCGGCCACGAACTTGCCTGCCTGTTCGTGGATCTCGACCGCTTCAAGTGGATCAACGACAATCTCGGGCACGCCGCAGGCGACGAAGTGCTGCGGGAAGTGGTCAGGCGCGCCAGCGTCCAGCTGCGCCCTTCCGATGTCATCGGCCGCCTCGGCGGCGACGAATTCGCCATTCTTGTTTCCGCACCGGATGCCGAAGCCGTCGCGCGCGGCATTTCGGATCGCATCAAGTCCATCTTCTCAAGGCCATTCACGCCCGAGGGCGCCAGCGTGACACTGAGCGCCAGCATGGGGATCGCTCTCTATCCTCATCATGCTTCCTCAGCCGCCGAGCTTTTGCAGAAATCGGATCTCGCCATGTATGCGCGCAAGCGCAACGGCAAGAATGGAACAGAGGTCTTTGCCGACTCCATGGCCGACAATGCGCGCGAGCGCGCCGAGCTGGAGCGCTTCATCGGCGAGGCTCTGGAGAACGACTGGTTTGACGCCTGGCTGCAGCCGATCTGTGATCTGAAAACCGGACAGCCGAGGAATTTCGAAGCGCTCATGCGGCTTCGACATCCCGAACGGGGCATTCTGCCACCCGCGAAAATCATCGCGGTCGCCGAAGAGAACGGCACGATCGAGGCGATCGGCAACATCATCCTGCGCAAGGCGGTCGAGTATCTCGCCCGCATCAGCGACATTCCGGGCTTCGAAGACGTCCGCATGTCGATCAACTTCTCGCCGCTGCAACTCAACGCCGATCTGCTGGCGCGGATGTCGGATATTCTGTTGAAGTCGGGCATCCAGCCGTCCCGGATCGTGCTGGAAATCACCGAAGCCGTGCTGATGCGCAACAATCCCGAGATCAACATGGTGCTGAGAGGCCTGCGCGATTGCGGCATGTCGATCGCGCTTGATGACTTCGGCACCGGCTATTCCTCGCTGAGTTACCTGCATCGCTTCCCCGTCAACATCGTCAAGGTCGACCGCTCCTTCGTCGCCGCCCTGCAGCCCGATAGCGCGACCGAGCGCGACAAGGCCTACCTTCTCGTTCAGGGGATCAACACGATTGCCCAGCATCTGAACTGCAAGGTTGTCGCGGAGGGCATCGAAACCCCGAGCCAGCGGCAAATCCTGAAGGACATGGGCATACAATTCGGTCAGGGCTATCTCTTCTCCCGGCCGCTGAGCATCGATGACATCGAACAGCTTTACAACCCAACCGGCGAACGGTTGTCGGTACGCGCCTGAACCTGATGCACATGGCAATGAACCTTGTCCGCGCGGTGGCGACCGTTGCGCTTGCCCTGACCTTCGCCCCGAAGCAGGTCTCAGCCACCACGATCCGGTTCGTGACGGAGGCCTATCCCCCGCTCAACCATCTCGAAGACGGCCAGATCACCGGAGCCTCCATGGAGCAGGTCCGTCTGATCATGAAAAATGCCGACATCCCCTATTCCGTCGAGATCATGCCATGGGCGCGTGCGCTGTCGCTGGGCGAGATCGAACCGGACATTTGCGTCTTTTCGACCGTTCACAATCCGCAGCGCGACCGGAATTTCAAATGGGTCGAGCCGCTGATCAAAAGCCGGACTGTCCTCATCAGGAAGCTGGGGTCGACGGCAGGGCCTCACACGCTCGAAGAGGCCAAAGCCTATACGATCGGCACACAACGCGACGATTTCACCCATGACATCCTGAAGAGCCAGGAGTTTCCGAAAATCGATGTCGCGGTGAATCTCGACCTCAGTCTGAAGAAGCTGCTGAATGGTCGCATCGATCTCATGCCCGTCTCGAAAAGTTACTATGACAGGTTGAAACATGCTGGCGCGGCGGTCGAATCTGTGTTGACATTGACGGAGAGCATCTATGCCATTGCCTGCAACCCCAGCGTTTCCGACGCCACGATTGCCCGAATGCAGCAAGAGCTGGACAGGTTGATCCAGGACGGCACGCAACAGCGAATTCTCGACGCTTACGGCGTCGCAACTGGTGACAGTGTCTCAAGCGGACAGTCCCGCATGACGCGCGCACCATGAGGCCATGCATGACAAGGGAGCGCCGCATACGACAACGGCAAACCAGACACGGCGGAACCCGCAGGCTCGTCCGGCTGGTTTGCGCCGCCGCGCTCTTTTCCCTCTCGGAACAGGCAGGAGCCGCCGAACAGCTGCAATTGCTGACTGAGTCCTATCCGCCTTACAGCTATCAGGAAAATGGCGTTCTCAAAGGCATCGCGGTCGATCTGGTGAAGGCGGTGATGGCGGACGCCAACGTGCCTTACGAAATGAAGATACAGCCCTGGGCCCGTGCTTATGGCCTCGCCCTCAATTCCCAGAATCACTGCGTCTTCTCGACCGTCCACACGCAGGAGCGGAGTGCATTGTTCGAGTGGGTGGAGCCGCTCTTCACCACGGAGCTCTACCTGGTGCGCAAGAAGGGTTCGGGCGTGAACCCCGCGAGCGTGGAGGACGCCAGACGTTTTCTCGTCGGCACACAGCTCGGTGACTACACCGAAGGCACGCTGAAGCGCGACGGCTTTCAGCGCGTGGACCTCAGCCCGGAAATTGAACTGAGCATCAAGAAGCTGATGGCCGGCCGCATCGACCTCATGCCGATGGCGGCGTCTATGATCGCGGATCTCCAGAAACAGGCGATTCCCATCGAACCCGCGTTGGTGTTCACCAGCAGCATGGACGCGCTGGCCTGCAACAGGAACACCTCGCCCGACACGCTCGAGCGCATCCGCGCGAGTCTGAGGAAGCTGACCGCGGACGGCACGCGCGCCGGCATCTTCCAGCGTTACAAGTTTATCGAGGGCGGGCTGCTGCCCCGATAAGCCCTTTCAGCGCTTGACAGGCGGCCGGCTTTGGCATTTCCAGAGCGGAAGAATTCCAACAGGCGCGGATTGAAGCCATGAAGATCATCGTCGGCCTTGGCAACCCCGGTCCGAAATACGCCGCCAATCGGCACAACATCGGCTTCATGGCGGTCGATGCCCTGCACCGGAAACACCCCTTCGGACCGTGGTCCAAGAAGTTCAAGGCCGAGATTTCCGAAGGCGAGATCGCCGGTGAGAAGGTGCTGCTGATGAAGCCCCAGACCTTCATGAACCTTTCCGGGGAGTCTGTCGGCGAGGCCATGCGCTTCTACAAGCTCGGTCCCGGCGACATCATCGCCATTCACGACGAACTCGATTTGCCGGCCGGCAAGGTGAAGCTGAAGGTCGGCGGTGGCCATGGCGGCCATAACGGCCTGAAGTCGCTCGACGCCCATTGCGGCCGCGAGTACAAGCGGCTGCGCCTCGGCATCGGCCATCCCGGCTCCAAGGAACTGGTCCACAACCATGTGCTGGGCGATTTCGCCAAAGTCGATCAGTCATGGCTGGATGAATTGATGGACGATATCGCCATCAATGCCGACCTTCTCTTCGACGGCGACGGCTCGAAATTCATGAACAAGCTCGCGCCCCCTCCGGCGAAGACTGAGAAGAAGGATGCTGGAGCCCCGAAGGCTGCGTCGCCCAAAGCGCAGTCACACATCTATCAGGCTCGCAACCACAAGCCTGACCTGCCGACGACGGGACCGATGGCAGACATGCTCAAGCGGATGTTTGCGAAGAAGGATTGAGGTCGGATTATTCCTCCGGCTCCGCCGTGAACATCAGCGGGAACCCTGCCTCCTTCGCCAGATCCATCGCCTCCTTGACCTTCGTCTCGGCAATATCCTTCGTATAGACGGCCACGACCGAAGACCCCTTCATATGCGCCGTCAGCATGATCTTCTCCGCAGACGAACCGTCTGCACGGAACACATATTTCAGAACCATCACGACGAATTCGCGCGGCGTGTAATCGTCGTTGAACAACAGCACCTTGTAGAGTTTCGGCTTCTCGACCTTCGGCGTGGTCTTTACGCGCGGAGCAAGCACGACATCGTTCTCGGCCATGAGAAGACCTCCGTGGAATTTCATACTGTTGTTCAGGATTGTTCGCCCGCCGCCTCGTTGCGCAGACGACTATATTTTGCGGCCATAAGGCTAAAATTGCAAGAGGCTGTACACCGGCGCCCTTCAGCGCCTAAACCAACATACATTCGTGTCCCGCCGCGGAAAGAATGCGGACGGCCCGGCGATCGAAGGTCGCAAAGACGCTTCCCCCGATCCTCCGCCCCTCGAATGCGACAACGCCATCGGCAAAGTCACCGCCACTCTTCAGGACCGCAAGTCCGGCTGCCACGGCCGAGGTATCGACCACGACCCCTTCCGTGTCAGACCAGGCCGATACGACATCTATCAACTCGGCTCTGGACAGTTTGTAGACCTTGGCAAGAACCCATATCAGTTCGCAGAACGTTTGAACCGGGATCACGACCTCGTTTGCAGCAAGCAGAGCGGTGGCGCGCTGAGCTTCCTCTGGGTGGTCCTGTACAATCGCGCGCACCAGGATATTCGTGTCGACAATAACGCTCAAGACGTCACCCTTCCCGACCAACCCTCCCGGATCGCTTCGTCGAGTTCCTCAAGGCTGTGCGTACGATCCGCCTTGTGAGCGAACATACCGAAAAGCTCGTGCTTGGTATGACGCTTGCGCGCCGGCCGCAAGGATACCTCGCCCTGCCCCTCGAACGACACGTCGATCTCATCGCCGATCTCGACTCCGAGATGTTCGCGAATGTCTTTTCGCAAGGTGACTTGGCCCTTGGCCGTGATCTTCAGGCGAACCATGATCAGACCTTCTCTGCTTTGTCTTTCTCTAGCCAAATGTAAGGCACGGCCGCCTTACGCGCAAGTTGGCGTGCCCGGCGCCCCCTTGACGTGCGAAAGCCTATCCCCCATAGGCAACGCAATCATTCCACGACCTGCGACAGGCGATATATCATGGGCTTCAAATGCGGCATCGTCGGGCTTCCCAATGTGGGCAAGTCCACCCTCTTCAATGCACTGACGCGCACGGCTGCGGCGCAGGCGGCGAACTATCCGTTCTGCACGATCGAGCCGAACACGGGTGAAGTGGCCGTTCCCGATCCGCGCATGAAGCTTCTGGCGCAGGCCGGCAAGTCCAAGGAAATCATTCCGACGCGCATCTCCTTCGTCGACATCGCCGGCCTCGTGCGCGGCGCCTCGAAGGGCGAAGGCCTGGGCAACAAGTTCCTCGCCAACATCCGCGAAGTCGATGCCGTCGTCCACGTCCTGCGCTGCTTCGAAGATTCCGACATCACCCATGTCGAAGGCCGCATCGACCCCGTGGGCGACGCCGACACGATCGAGACGGAACTTATGCTCGCAGACCTCGAAAGCATCGAGCGCCGGCTGGAGCAGACCCGCAAGCGCGCCGCCAGCAAGGACAAGGAATCGCTGACCGTGCTTCCCGTCATGGAAGAGGTCGTGAAGCTGCTGCAGGACGGCAAGCCCGCACGCCTGCTCCTCAAGACGCTCCCCCCGGAAGAGATCGCGATCCTGAAGGGTCTGAACCTGCTGACCTCACACCCGGTCCTCTATGTCTGCAACGTCGCCGAGGGTGACGCCGCGACCGGCAACAGCTTCACGGCCCAGGTCGAGAAGATGGCCAAGGACCAGGGCGCGGAATGCGTCATCATCTCCGCTGCCATCGAAGCAGAAGTCGCCCAGCTTCCGGAAGAGGAGTCGAAGGAATTCCTCGCCGCTCTCGGGCTTGAAGAAGCCGGCCTCGACCGCCTCATCCGCGCCGGCTATCACCTGCTCGACCTCATCACCTATTTCACCGTCGGCCCGAAGGAAACCCGCGCCTGGACGATCAAGCGCGGCACCAAGGCGCCTGCCGCTGCCGGCGTCATCCACTCGGACTTCGAACGCGGCTTCATCCGCGCCCAGACGATCGCCTATGAAGACTATATCGCGCTCGGCGGCGAAGTCGGCGCCAAGGAAGCCGGCAAGGCGCGCGACGAAGGCAAGGAATATGTCGTCCAGGACGGCGACGTCCTGATGTTCAAGTTCAACACCTGATACATCTGTCCCGGTACAGTTTCGCATAAGCGATCCGAACTAGCGTGCCGCCAAAGGAGACTTTCATGGCGGCCGAACCCGTTCTTTCGATCTGCGTGCCTTCGCGCAACCGCCAGCTCTATTTCTGCCAGACGATCGACGCCCTGCTCCAGAGCGAGCGAACCGATATCGAGTTCGTCTTCGCGGACAATTCGGATGATCCGTCGATCATGAACGCCTTCATGGCGGCAAGGTCGGCAGACCCGCGCATTGTCTATCTTGCCTCCGGCGAGCGCATCTATTCCATGATGGATAACTGGGAACGCACTGTCGCCGCAGCGCGTGGCCGCTATGTCACCGTGATCGGTGATGACGATTATGCGGACCCCGATCTCGCCGCCTTTCTCCTCAATCTGGAGGCCCGTGTCGGAGAAATCGACGCGTTGACCTGGAGCGGCTTCAATTACAACTGGCCGGTCGAAGACGAAGCACCGCGGCCGCTGCAGGTGGACCTGAATGCCAAACTCACCCGTTTTGAAAAGCGCGACCTCATCGCCCGCGCCTTTCAGTGGGAAGGCGCACTGCATGTGCCGCTCTGCGGCAATTCCGTCTATCATGGGGCGATTTCCCGCAAGCTGCTCCTGACCATTCGCGAGAAGTTCGGTGGCCGTTTCTTCGAGTTTCCCGTCATCGACTATGAGAATGCCTTCAAGGTCGTTCTCAGCGGAAAGACGTTTTACCACGTCTCGCGACCCTTCTCCGTTCCGGGCGTATGCCCCTTGAGCAACTCGGCCGCCACCAAAAGCGTGGCCGGCGAGGACGCCGCCATCATCCGCTTCAATCAGGATCTCGGCCGCGACATCAGTGACGACCCTCTGCTGGCCGATACGCCATTTCGCGCCGGCTATGGAGTCACCGCGACCATCTTCCTGATCCAGCACTGGCTCTCCAGGAAATACAACTTTCCGCATACCGGTTATGAGAAGAACCTCGTGCGCGCTCTGGAGAAGAATTGCGAGAATTATCGCGACCTCGAGAGTTTCCATACACTCGCGGAGCGGTATCGAACGGCACTCGCAAAATGGCATGACGGCCGCTATCTGTCGTCTTTCGATCCGAAATTCAAGGCACAGCCCGAAAATGGCGCGGCTGCCCGTACGCCCATCAACACCGGCATCGACAGCGAAGGCCACCTGCATTTCGCCGAGGATGCTGCCGGCGCAAGGTCGCCGGGTGATCTCTTCGCTGTGCTGAGAGGCCTCCTCGTTCCCGCGGCCGAGATTGAAATTGCACTGCCCTGAACGCCTGAGCGCAACACCGGCCTTGAACTCGCCCTTTCATATCGCCATTGTTCAACCTTGACCGGAATCGGGAGGAATGAACAGGCATGGCGGATGAGACGCTCTATTACGAGGACTTCGAAGAAGGTCGCCAATTTGAAAGCGCTGAGCGAACCGTTTCGGCGGACGAGATCATCGCCTTTGCGACCGAATTCGATCCGCAGCCGATGCATCTCGACGAGGAAGCGGGTAAGGCCAGCATTCTCGGCGGCCTGTCCGGCTCCGGTTGGCATATGAGCTCGATTGCCATGCGCCTTTTCTACGATAGCGTGGTTTCGCGCAGTGCCGGCGAAGGCGGCCCCGGCATCGATATCATGGAATGGCGTCGGCCCCTCATTGCCGGCGACACCGTGCGCCTGACGATCACCGTGAAATCTCGCCGGCCGCTCGCATCACGCCCCGGGATCGGGCTGGTCACGATGGAGCATGTCATGACCAACCAGAAGGACGAGCGCATCATGCGGATGCAGGCGCCTGTCCTGTTGCGGATGCGCGCGCAGCCTGAAGCGGAGGCAGGCCAATGAGATTTGACGAGATATGGCCGCAAAACACGGTTTCCGAGATCGGGAGCTATCACTTCACCGCCGAGAAGATCATCGAATTCGCGGCGAAATTCGATCCGCAATACTTCCATCTCGACGCCGAGCGGGCGAAGGAATCCGTCCTCGGCGGTCTTTGCGCTTCCGGCTGGCATGTCTGCTCGGCCTGGATGGGCCTCAACGTCGCCTTCCTCTTCGCCGAATTCGGTCGGCTGGCAAAGGCAGGCCACCAGCATCCGAAGATGGGCCCTGCCCTCGGCTTCCGCGAGCTGCGCTGGCGGCTGCCCGTGTTTGCCGGTGACACCGTTGACTTCACCAACACGCTGATCCGCTCCGTCAAGGCGCCCAACCATGCGGACCGGCTTCTGCATGACGTCTATTGCGAAGGCAGGAACCAGGATGGCAAGATCGTGGTCAACTTCACCCCGACCGTCATCGAATTCATCTGAACCAGACCCCGCAAGACAAGAGGCATCACCATGAGCGTCTACGGTTTCACCGCGAACGACATCAACGGCAGGGAGCGCAAGCTCGAGGAGTTCAAGGGCAAGGTGCTGCTGATCGTCAACACCGCCAGCGCCTGCGGGCTCACGCCCCAATATGCGGGCCTGCAGTCGCTCTATGAGAAGTACAATGGCGAACTCGTCGTGCTCGGTTTCCCCTGCAACCAGTTCGGCGAGCAGGAGAAGGGCGACAGCGAGGAGATCAGGAATTTCTGCGACCTGCGCTTCAACATCAAGTTCCCGCTCTTCGAGAAGATCGAGGTGAACGGCGACGGCGCGCACCCGCTCTACAAGTATCTCGTCCACGAGAAGCCAGGCATTCTCGGCACCGAGGCGATCAAGTGGAATTTCACCAAGTTCCTCATCGGTCGCGACGGCGAACCAGTGAAGCGCTATGCGCCGACCACGACGCCGGAAGAGATCGATGGCGATATCGCAGCTCTGGTGAAAGGCTGAACAAGTTGGCCGACTTCGCCGCCCATCCGACCGGCGTGGAAGGCCTGCAGGCTGTGTCGGGGCGGAGTGCCCATTGCTTCCCCCGCCATACCCATGACGATTTCGGCATCGGCCTCGTTGTCTCCGGCGGCCAGATGTCGGCCTCCGGGCGCGGGCAGGTCGAGGCCGGCCCCGGCAATGTCATCACGGTCAACCCCGGCGAAGTCCACGATGGCGCGCCGGTGCGGGGCGAGCCGCGTCAGTGGAACATGTTTTATCTGAGCCCTTCGTTGATTGACAAGATTGGCACTGGACTTGATGCCGGCAGGGCAACCACCCTCGAATTCCATCATCCGGTCATGGCAGACCAGCAAACCGCCCGGACGTTCTTAACCGCATGGCGGCAACTCGTGGGAGGCGGTCCATCCCAACCCTCTCGGCTTGCAACGGAAGAAACCCTCCTGATCTGTCTTCACGGAATTCTCGGTGGAAGGCAGGACAGCGGCGAGCCGCCCGACGGCTCAAGCTGGGTCGCAAGACTTCGCGCCATGATCGATGACGACGTGCTCGGCGACCATTCGCTCCAGCGCCTCGCCGCAGAGGCTGGTCTTAGCCGTTATCAGACACTGCGCGCCTTTGCCCGGGCAACAGGCTTGACGCCCCATGCCTACCTGCTGGAGCGCCGCAGCCAGCTGGCCCGCCGCCTCATCCTCGCCGGCAATCCGCTGGCCGATGCCGCAGCCGCCAGCGGCTTTGCCGACCAGAGCCACATGACCCGCGCCTTCCGCAAGCGTTACGGACTGACGCCGGCGGCGGCCCAATCAGCCGCACGGGCTGCAATTCCGTTCAAGACCTGAGGCACCGGTCGGCGTCACATGGAGGTTCCAGCACAAGAAGGAGCCTCGCATGACCCTCGAATTCATCATCACCGCCCTGATCGTCGTTGCCACGCCCGGCACCGGCGCACTCTACACGATTGCCACCGGTCTTTCCGAGGGGCCACGCCGCAGCATCATCGCCGCCTTCGGCTGTACGCTGGGCATCGTGCCCCACATAGCGGCCGCCCTGACTGGCCTTGCCGCCGTGCTGCATGGGAGCCCCATGGCCTTCAACATCCTGAAGCTCTGCGGCGTCGCCTATCTCGCCTACATGGCCTTCGGCCTCATTGTCTCGAAAGCTTCCGCACCGGCGGCTGCAGAAGAGGCTTATGGCCGAACAGCGATGGATGTGATCGTCAAGGCGATCCTCATCAACCTGCTCAATCCGAAGCTGTCGCTCTTCTTCCTCGCCTTCCTGCCGCAGTTCATCGATTCAACGGCAAACGACGCCTTCGGCCAGATGATCGAGGCGAGCCTTGCCTTCATGGCGCTGACCTTCGTGGTTTTCGTGATCTATGGCCTCTGCGCCGCGGCTATCCGACAGCATGTGATCAACCGTCCCCAGATCGCCATATGGATCAACCGGACGTTCGGCCTCGCCTTCCTGGCGATGGCGACGAAGCTCGCGATGGCGCAGCGGTGAGCTATCTGAGAACCGGCAGCCGGGTCTTCAGCGACACCGGCAGGCCGCTGAGCAGATGCTGGCGGAAGAAGCGCCAACCGAAGCCGACGGTGAGAACGATGAGGCCGATCGCGACGAGGATCCAGAGCACGGTGTTGCTCGTCGCAATGCCGCCCAGCAGACCCGTGTTCCTGCCGATCAGCGCTGCGAAGGCATAGCCGAGATAGACAAGGCCGGCCGTGACGAAGGCGCGCCGGTCGAGCAGCAGGCCGAGGATCATCATGAGAGCCACGACGACGATGACGAGCGCAGCGCCTTGCGTGGTCTGCGGCTGCACGCTACCGAAGATGCCCTTGAGGATGGCAGGCACCGCCACGAGGTAGAGCCAGAAGGCAATATCGGAGCGGGCATAGATGCGCTTCGGGTCGAGAATGTCGAAACGGATGGCGATCGCGACCAGAACGAGGCCTGAGATCAGCAGCAGCGTGTTGCCGTAGAGCGAGAAGTCGGCGCCGTGATAGAGACCGGAAAGTACGAGCCCGGTCACCGTCACGACGGCGGCAATCGTCAGCGCGGCAAACGCGACCGGCACCCGGTAGCGCCAGTAGAACAGCGCCAGCGCCAGGCATTCGGCTGCAGCCAGCACCGCCAGATGCGAGGCGGAGGCAGACAGCGCGCTCATCTCGCCGGAAACGTAGTCGCGATCAAGATTGACGATCATCCAGCCTGCGCAGATCGCGAAGGCAATGGTGAGCGCAAAGGACGGCAGCGCCAGACGCTGCCGGTAGACGAAGATTTCCGCCAGCACGACGATCGCGGCAATCGCCGCATAGATCGTCTCGAGCCCACCCAGACCGATCAGCACGACAACAATGCCGATGGTGATGAGAATATCGTGATAGCCGCGGATGAAGCGCGGGATTTCGCTGTCTTCTTCCTGATTGGGAACGTCCGCCGCCAGGCTTGCCGGCGACGCCGCCCTCGCCTCGACGAAGCTTGCCAGCGGCTCGACCTGAGCCGTTGCAATGATCCCGGCCTCGGCAGCTGCCGTCAGGCTCTCCCGCAATGTCTCTGCCATGCGTATCCCGAGCCTCCGGCCACTCTGTTGAAATCAGATCAATGCCCGTCGAATTCGACAAGCGTCCGAACGTCGACGCCGAGCGCCTCGAGCTTCTTGCGGCCACCCAGAGCCGGCAGGTCGATGATGAAGCAGGCTGCCACGATCTCCGCGCCCATCTGCCTCAGAAGCTTGACTGCCCCTTCCGCCGTCCCGCCCGTGGCGATCAGGTCATCGACGAGGATCACCTTCTCGCCCGGCTGCACCGCGTCGCGATGCATCTCCATCTCGTCCACACCGTATTCGAGGCTGTAGGCGATGCGCACGGTGTCGTGCGGCAGCTTGCCCTTCTTGCGGATCGGCACGAAGCCGGCCGAAAGCTGATGCGCCACGGCCCCGCCGATGATGAATCCGCGCGCTTCCATGCCCGCAACCTTGTCGATCTTGGTGCCGGCAAAGGGATGCACCAGCTCGTCCACCGAACGGCGGAAGGCGCGCGGATTGCCGAGCAGCGTCGTGATATCGCGGAACATGATCCCCGGCTTCGGATAGTCCGGAATGTTGCGGATCGCGGCGATGAGTTCTTCAGTCAGCGTCATGGGATGGGATTCCTTTCGGCTTGTTTTGACAGCGCGAGCGGAAGGTTGCAACGCGTATTTTGCGCTTGCCTCAAGACAAGCCAGCCCGCCAAACACACATGCTTATAAAGGGGGGGGTCTATGGGGGGCCTTTACAAATTTGAATTCTGCGCTATCTTTCAAGAAACAACGGGAGTTTGGAAGATGCTGCCTCATGTGGAAATTACAGACGTTGCCATCTGGCTCAAGCATATCGACCATGAAGGTCTGCGCGAAAGGCTGCGTAGCTTGCCCGATGAAGCCTCGCTGACTCTTGAAATAGACGGCGTGGTCGGCAACTGGTCTCGCATGAAGACGGGCCGAGACGGTCGCCCCACCGAGGCGATCAAGCCCTACGGTCCCATGAAGAAGGTCTGGAGCGAATGGTATCGCAACCGGAGAGGCACGAGTGTGCCGATCCGTGAAGTAAAGACAGCCGAGAGCTATCTAACCTCCCTGTCGAAGACGATGGAGGAATGGAACTCGCCGGAAGACGACGAGGCCTTCCGTGATCTTTGACCGTTTCGAGACTGCCGTCGTCCCTTTCCCCTTCAGCGACATGCCGGTTCAGAAACGTCGTCCCGCTTTGGTTCTGTCCAACCGCAAGTTCAATGAAGAGACGGGACAGACCATCATGGCTATGATTACCACTGCCAAGGATAGCGCATGGCCCAGCGACATTTGGATTAGCGATATCGAAGGTGCAGGTCTTGTCGCCAGTTGTGTGGTCCGTTGGAAGGTGATGACGCTTCCGAATTCCACGATCGTGCGCCGACTTGGCAAGCTATCGATTGTGGATGAACGCGCCTGCCGCGCCCGCTTTGACGCCATCTTCTCATGAATCAAAAAAGGCGGCCCTTGCGGACCGCCTTTCCAAATTCACGTCGGCTTGTTCAGGCCTCAGTGTTCCTTGTTCGCATAGACCGACTTCTTCGTGAGATAGACGAGACCGGCGAAGATCACGAGGAAGACCATGACCATGAAACCGGTGCGCTTACGTTCTTCCAGATGCGGCTCGGCGGCCCACATCATGAAGGCGGCAACGTCGTGGGCATACTGGTCGAGGGTCGCCGGCGAGCCGTCGTCATAGGTGACCTGACCGTCCGACAGCGGCGGCGGCATCTTAAGCGCAGAGGCACCGGCGAAATAGGGGTTGAAGTGCGTGCCTTCAGCCACCTGAATGCCCTGCGGGGCTTCGGTATATCCGGTCAGCAGCGAGTAGATGTAATCCGGGCCGCCTTCCTGATACTGCGTGAAGATGTCGAAGATGAAGGTCGGGAAGCCACGTTCCACGCCGCGTGCCTTGGCAAGCAGCGAGAAGTCCGGCGGAGCGGCTCCACCGTTGGCGGCGGCGGCTGCTTCCTCGTTCGCAAACGGCGACGGGAAGTGATCCGACGGAACGCCCTTGCGGGTGTACATCTCGCCATCCCCGTTCGGGCCGTCCTGCACGTCGTACTGCGCTGCGAAGGCCTTGACCTGCGCCTCGTTGTAACCGAGCTCTTCCAGGCTGCGGAAAGCGACCAGCTTCATCGAGTGACAGGCCGAGCAGACTTCCTTGTAGACCTTGAGGCCGCGCTGCAGCTGGGCCTTGTCATACTTGCCGAACGGGCCGGCAAAGGACCATTCCTGGTTCTTCGGCTTGAGGATCGGGAAGTGCCCGCCCTCGATCGCATGTTCGGTCAGTGCCTTCAGATCGTGCTCTTCGGCAGCAGAGGCAACCCCTGCAAAGCCTACGAGCGAGGCGGCGATGGCGATGCTTGCAACAAGCTTTTTCATTTTTGTGTTCCTCTCCACCGCTCGCATCACGCCTTGGCGCTCTTTTCGAGCACGGCTTCCGTGATCGAATTGGGCAACCGCCTCGGCGTCTCGATCAGGCCGAGAACCGGCATGATGACGAGGAAGAAGCCGAAATAGTAGAGCGTGCCGAACTGGGCCATCAGCGTGTAGGTGTCGGTCGGCTGACGCGAACCCAGCCAGCCGAGCAGGATGCAGTCGGCAACGAAGAGCCAGAAGAACAGCTTGTACCACGGACGATAGACGGCGGAGCGGACCTTCGACGTATCGAGCCAGGGCAGGAAGAACAGAATGATGATCGAGCCGAACATCACGAGCACGCCGCCAAGCTTGGAGTCGATCGGGCCGATATTGAAGGTGATGGCGCGCAGCATCGCGTAGAACGGCAGGTAATACCATTCCGGAACGATGTGGGCCGGCGTCTTCAGTGCGTTGGCCATCGTGTAGTTGTCCGGATGGCCAAGATAGTTCGGCATGTAGAAGACGAACCAGCTGTAAACCAGCAGGAAGATCACAACGCCCAGTGCGTCCTTCAGCGTCGCATAGGGCGTGAAGGCGACCGTGTCGGTCTTCGACTTGACTTCGACGCCCGTCGGGTTCGTCTGGCCCGTCACATGCAGCGCCCAGACGTGCAGAATGACGACGCCGGCGATGACGAAGGGCAGAAGATAGTGCAGCGAGAAGAAGCGGTTCAGCGTCGGCTGGCCGACGGCGAAGCCGCCAAGCAGGAACTGCTGAATCCATTCGCCGACCAGCGGGAAGGCCGAAAAGAAGCCGGTGATAACCGTCGCACCCCAGAAGGACATCTGGCCCCAGGGAAGCACGTAGCCCATGAAACCCGTTGCCATCATCAGGAGATAGATGAGCACGCCGAGGATCCAGAGGATTTCGCGGGGCGCCTTGTAGGAGCCGTAGTAGAGACCGCGGGCAATGTGCAGGTAAACGGCGATGAAGAAGAAGGACGCGCCATTGGCGTGCAGGTAGCGCAAGAGCCAGCCATGGTTCACGTCGCGCATGATGCCTTCGACGGAGCCGAAGGCGAGATCGATATTGGCCACATAATGCATGGCCAGCACGACGCCCGTCAGGATCTGAACCACCAGCATGACGGCGAGCATGGCACCGAACGTGTAAGCGTAGTTCAGGTTGCGCGGCACGGGATAGGCAATGAAGCTATCATAGACCATGCGCGGCAGCGGGAGACGGGAATCGACCCATTTCCCAAGACCGGTTGTCGGCTCGTAAGTAGAATGTCCACCACTCATTATCAGGTCCCCTCCCGTCAACCGATCTTGATGACGGTATCTTTTGTAAACGAGAAAATCGGCATCAGCAGGTTCTGCGGTGCGGGGCCCTTACGGATACGGCCAGCCGTATCGTAGACAGAGCCGTGGCAGGGACAGAACCAGCCGCCATATTCACCCGCCTGACCGAGCGGCACGCAGCCCAGATGCGTGCACGAGCCGATCATCACGATCCAGTTTTCCTTGCCCTTGCCGGCGGAGCGGTCTGCACCGGTCGCCGGAGCGTCAGCCGGAAGGTTCTGGTTGCGGGCGACCGGGTCCTTCAACTCCTCCAGCTTGACCGCAGCGGCTTCCTGCACTTCCTTGTCCGTCCGGTTGCGGATGAACACGGGCTTGCCGCGCCACTTGACCGTCAGCGACATGCCCGGCGTCAGCGCCGAGACGTCCACTTCGATGGAGGCCAGCGCCAGCGTGGAGGCATCCGGGCGCATCTGGTCGATGAAAGGCCAGGCAACAGCGGCCGCGCCCACAGCGCCGGCCATCCCCGTGGCCAGATACAGAAAGTCGCG
>DATMTA010000090.1:0-55016 GCA_035565055.1 Ensifer sp. | reverse complement strand
GTCGCGGCGCGCCCGCGCCGCAATTCAGAAGGAGGAACTTGCCGAGTCGCCGACGCGGATGTCGCCCAGCGTTCGGAACGACAGACGGGCGCCGATAGCCCAGTCGCTGCCCGAGGTGTTCGAGGTGTCCCGCGTCGAGGTGAAGCCGACAGTGAAGATCGTGCATTCGTCATCGTAACTGATGCCGAAGGTGCTGGAATTCAGGTACCGCTTGCGCAGGTCATAACTGACGGTGCCGTAGAGCTTCCAATAGTCTTTCACGCGCAGGCTGTTCGTAACGATGAGCAGCTGGCGGTCGTCCGCCGCGCCGTATTCCGGCTGGGCTGCAACGTGCGCATAAGTCACGGAGAGCGAGTCTACCTTCGATGAGTAGCTGACCGTTGAATCAAGCCGCGCGAGCTTGAAGTCTTCCTTCTTCAACCGAAGGCTTTCGGTGATGCCGAGACCGACCGGTGTCTGCACATTGACCATCCCGACGTAGTCGGAGGCCTTCTTGTCGAGACCGGAGTTCCAGCCGGCATAGACCATGTCGGTCTGGGCATAGGAATTCCGCCCGGCAACCTGGAAGGACTGGCCCGCAATCGCGTTGATCGAGTAGCCGCTGTCGAATGTGCCCTTGTAACGAAGGCCGATATTGGCGCGCGTGCCACCTTCGATCCGGTCATAGCCGGAGAACTTGTCGCGGTCGAAGAGATTTGTGGCGTCGAAGACGAAGCTCTGGGCATCTTCGTTCGGCAGGCGCCCCGCCATCTGCTCATCCGGCCGAACAAAGATCTGCCCGACAGGCTCGATCACATGTTCGCTTCCCGGCATTGTGATCAGGAACGGGTAGCTGACCTCCGTTCCTGCCGTGATCATCGTGCGAGTCGCTGCCGTGCCGGAATAGAAGCTCCCGGCATAGGTATAGGTGTCGCTCGACGGGGCCTTCATGCCCAGCTGGAACGAATCTGCACGCGCGGCAAGAACCGGTGTCACGACGAGGCCGCCATCGCTGACGAAGCGGCGGCGCCACTCTACGTCGGCGCTCAGACGGCTCGTCTCACCGCGCACAGCGGGGAAACGGGTCGTTGTCCCTGTCGTGTAGGCCGAAATGCCCCGATTCGTCAGGTTGGTGAAATTGAGATTGTAGCTCAGTTCACCGCCCGCGATCGGCTTGTTGAGGACGGCATTGTAATCGAGAACGGGGTGGACGAAGGCCTGCTGGTACTCAGCCGTGTTCTTGGGATCTGCGTCCTGAACGTCGAAATAGTAGGAGCGGACGTCGAAATAGTTTCGCTTGCCAAGACCGGTCAGATAGATCTGGTTCGTGAAGGTCGAAGCGGTCAGGCCTTTCAGGCTGTAGGTCCGCGAGAAGTTGTTGTCCGTCTGGGCCATGACATCCCAGCCGAAGGTCCAGCGGGGATTGATCTCGAAAGTGCCCGTGCTGCGAACCATGCCGCGTTGCGTCTTCATCGCATCGCTTGTACCGGCGGTGAAGGCCGAACTCTTCTGCTGGCTGATTCCGGCCATCTGCAGGACATGCGTGCCGTTGTCGAAGCGCTGCCGCAGCTCACCGGCCAGAAGCAGGCCCTGCGTGGAATAGTAGGTCGGGCTGAACGTGAAGTCCGCGCTCGGATTGATCACGTAGTAATAGGGAACAGACGCGCCAAACCCGAGGTTCTGGGCTGAACTGAAGGTCGGGAAGAGGAAACCCGATTTACGCTTCACCGTGTGATCCGGCACCTCGATGAACGGGAGGTAGGCTATCGGTGCACCGAAGAGCTCGAGGCGCGCGCCCTCAAGCCGAACGGTATGCGTTTCACCGTTCTCGATGACCTTGCGGGCCTTCACCTGCCACAGCGGTGCCTTCTCAGGGTGATCCGCGCAGGGTTTGCAGGCCGTGTAAACGCCGTTCTGCAGGACAAAAACGGTCGAGTTGACACGTTGGCCGCTTTCCGCCGCGATATGGGTGTCGTCGGTCGTCTCGATGCGCAGGGAATTGATAAAGCCCTGTCCGAAATCGTCCGTCACATCCATCTTGTCGGCGTAGATCTTGTTGCCGTCGGGTTCGACGACTTCGATCTTGCCCGTTGCGATCAGTCGGCCGGAGGCCTGATCATAGGTCACGTCGTCAGCGACAAGCTTGTGACCCTTGTAGTTGATCTTCACTTCGCCGATCGCCGTGACCTTCTTGTGGTCGCGGTCGTAAACAAGCTGGTTGGAAGACAGATAGAGCTTGGCATCGTCATCTGCCTGCTGCTCGGGCAGCGGCAAGACGCTCTGTGCGACGGAGGGGCCCATGCCGGCAAAAAATGCGCAAGCAGCCACACCTGCAAGCAAGGCAGTTCTCACGGTCGATACGATCGCGACATTCATTGCAGCCACTAGCCATCCTCTTGATGGAGCAGGATGGTTGCACCGATAGCCAAAGCCACAATGGCCGGTATCCAGGCCGCAACGAACGGAGGTACTACACCGCTGCTACCAAATGCTTTTGCAAGCATCGTCACCACATAAAGCATGAAGCCGGAAAGGATTCCACCCAGAATCAATCCCGGCGATTGTGAAAGCCGGCTGAATTTCAGCGAGACGGTGCCGGCAATCATCACCATGGCGATCAGGAAGACCGGCATGGAGAGAAGAGAGTGATATTGCGTCATGAGCGCACTGGTTGAAATGCCAAGCGCCTTGTTCGTATCGATCTTATGCGGAAGATCAAAGAAACCAACGGTTTCCGGTTGGGAAAGCTGCTCCTGGACGAACTCGCGTTTCAAATTGGTTTCCAATTGTACTGTCTTGATACGCTTCGGCGGTTCGCCCGGCCGGGTTTCCAGAACGTTGTTAAGCTGCCAGTAACCACGTTCCAAGATCGCTGTCTCGGCGTCCTGTCTTAAAACGATATTTCCCTGTGGATCAAAGTGAAAAATCACCGCACCGGCGAGCACGGTTCCGTTCTCGCCAATGCTGCGCGCGCCAATGATCGCATCGTCATTGCGGGTGATCTGGCGAAGCCAGGGGACGCTCGCCGACTGCCCGGATGAGGCGACGCCGGCACGGGCCTCGACGCTGGTCGCCGTCCGCATTCCGATGGCAGCCAACGGGTTCAATACTGTCGTCACCAGGATGCCAGCGATCATTGCGCCGAAAACGAAGGGCGCCATGAACTGCCAAACCGAAATCCCCGCCGCGCGCGTCACCACCAGCTCGTATTTCCGATTCAGTGCGACGAGGGTGATGATCGACGAGAAGAGCACGACGAACGGCGCCGTTTGCTGCAGAAGCAGCGGCAGCCTCAGGGCAGTCAGCCAGAACGCATCCGTCAGGTGCGATTGCGACGAGTCCGGGATCTTGCTCGAGTTCTCACTGAAATCGACGAGAAAGATGATGGCAGCGACGCCGAGGAAGAACCAGGCCAGCGTCTTCATGTAGCGCCCGAAAAAGTAGCGCCCGAGTGTCCAGGGGATCATCATTACCCTAGCGGCCTCCACCGGTTCTTGTTCCGCCAAGGGGCAGCCGGCCTATCCCGCTCGTCATCCATCGCGGCATCCGAAGGGTCCGGGCGCTCAGGATCAACCCAAGGGACAGAACCGTGATCGCGACCGGGAGGGCGTAAAGCAGCGTGATGAAGACCGGCGCTTCTGCGATCTGGTTTGACAGATAGTAGGACAACCAGCGCAGCACGAACGCGATTGCCAGCGTCGATATGACGGGATGCAGGCGAATCTCGCGTTGCGTGCGGGCGCGTCCTGCAATCAGAAAGGCAATCAGGCCGTAGACCAGCGGAAAGCTCCATTCCGACAGTCGGCGATGCAGTTCGGCGGTATATTCTCCCCGATATGCCTTCACGTCCGGATCCTTTTCATCCGGATGAAAGAGGAAGGGCAGGTCGCGGTCAATCGCCCTGAGCGTCATGCCGCCGCGCGATTTCGTCAACTGCGACAGGTCGAAGGCGTAGGAGAGAAATTTGACGACCGAAATGTCGCCATTCGAAGAGCGCCTGTCGACTTCTCCGTCATGCATGACCAGGGTTGTCCCGCTCTCGTCGATTGCGCCCTCCTTGGCGTAATAGACCAGTTCCGAATCGGGGTCGCGGTAATCGGCGACAAAAATGCCGCTCAGCGTGCGTCCATGCAGGCGTTTGGAGATCTGCAGATAAAGCCCGTCGTCGATCTTGCGGAACGTCTTTTCCTCGATGACGGACGACAGCAGGTCTGCATAAACCGCGGCGATCATCTTGCGTGCCTGCACCCGCACCACCGGCTCGACCAGATTGTCCACCGCGAAGGAGACGGCGCAAGCGGCGAGGGCGACAACGACGACCGGGCGCAGGAGACGGCTGCGCGGCATCCCGGCGGCATCAATGACCGCAAACTCGGAATCCGCATTCATCGCCGAAAATGTCTGCGCCACTCCGATCACCACGCCGAACGGAATCACCATGGGAATGATCGTGGGGAGGATGAGACCCGCCAACTGGAAGAAAGATGAGATGGACTGCCCGCTATCCGTGACGAGATTGACTCGCCCGAGAACCTGCACGATCCAGATCACGGCGAGCACAGGCAAGATGGACGCGACCGCCATCTTGATCACGCGCAGCGCTATATAACGTTCAATGAGCGTCATGCATTCTCTGGCTCTGGGCCGTCCGGTCATCTGGACCGGGCGCGGCAGTTGTCATCAAATAGGTCCCCAAAGCCCTGTTGCCACCTTCCGCAGGCTCCTTTTGCCTGACCCGCGAATGTGACAGACTCGCTTTAGCACGACGAGTGCGGCGAAAATAGAGCCAAACGGCCGCCCGTTCCATAGCGAGAATGGCTTATGCAGCGTTGCTTTTTTCCGTCGTTTCGCGCTCGTTCCAGCCAAAAAATGCAGCAAGCAGTTCAAACACGATGATGGCCGAAAGCCAGGCGAGAACGGCGTCCGAGAGGAAATGACGGCCGAAAAACACCCGAAGCAGCGCCGTGAGGATCGAGACAGTCAGCACCGGTGGCAGCATCCAGCGCCTGGCATGTGGTGGCATCAGCGCGAGCAGACAGAAAAGCCAGCCCGCGCTCGCGGCCTCGCCGGAAATGAAGGAACAGTTGGCCGTGCAGGCGCCGGAAAAGCTGCCGGCCGGAACAAAGGGAAGCTGCCCGGAAAAAATCGAGGTGTCGGCGGGCCGAGGGCGACCGGAATAAGCCTTCAGCAGGACATTGACGATCAGCCCCGCGTCGATGATCCAGGCCCCCAGTGCAATGAGCCGGTTGCGACGGCTGATCTCCGGCCAGTCAAGACGCCGGTCGAGTGCCGGCACGATCAGGGAGGCAACAAGCGCGATCGCCGCGACAACCGGCATATAATACAAAATGACGCGGATAAGGACGAAGACGGGGATTTCGCCGAGCGCAAACATCCCGCAGGAGCCCGTCGCTCCGGGCAGGCAGGCAGACGTTGTATAAAAGAGCCGCGAAAAACCGATATCGACCGAGGGAAAGAGCCAGAAAAACAACAGGATCGCGAACCAGCTCGCGGTCAGGATCCAGAAGCTTCTAAACGGGTGGTCCTGTTGCATCGCGTGGATTTCCTTTCGCATGGCCGCTTCCTACCAACCCCCGTTTGGCCGATCAAGCGCCTTCGTCTCTTGCAATTGGCCGCCGAACCGTGATGAAACGGGCGAACATCAGCAACAGGTCTTCAGGAGGCGAATGTGGCCGGCGAAATCGAACTCAAGGTGAAGAAGTCCGCGGACGTGAAGGGCGGGACGGTGATCGTCCTGAAGGCCAAGGATGCTGCGTCCCCGGCTGGCACGGCGGATATCGCGCCTGCAGACGTCGTCGAGCGGGCCGCACGCGCGGCCGACTTCAAGGCCTCGCGACTTTCCACCTGCGTCATTCTCGCTCCGCACGGCTCGCAGGCGGACAAGCTGGTGGTGCTGGGTATGGGCGATGCCGCGAGCCTGACCGCGAATGACTGGCTCAACGCCGGCGGCACTGCGGCCGCCGCCTTCGGGAAGGCCGCCGAGATTACCGTTTTCCTCGACATGCCGGACGCGGCTCCCGATGAGGCGATGCTGGCGCAGTTCGTGCTGGGCATCCGCCTGCGCGCCTACACATTCGATCGCTACAAGGTGGCGACGAGGAAGGGTGAGGATGAGGCAGCAGATCCCGCGAAGGTCAAGGTGACGGTGGTCTCGGCTGCTGCTGCCGACGCGAAGAAAGCACTTGCTGCCGTCGACGCGGTGGCCGAAGGCGTGATTCTCGCGCGCAATCTGGTCAATCAACCCGCCAATGTGCTGGGTCCCCTCGAGTTTGCGGACCAGGCCGCAGGGCTCGGCAAGCTTGGCGTGACTGTCGAGGTGCTGACTGAAAAGGAGATGAAGAAGCTCGGCATGGGCGCTCTTCTCGCGGTCGGCCAGGGTTCCGCCCGCCCGCCGCGTCTCGTTGTCATGCAGTGGCAGGGAGGCAAGGCCGGTGATCAGCCGGTCGCCTTCATTGGAAAGGGCGTCGTCTTCGACACGGGCGGCATTTCCATCAAGCCGGCTGCGGGCATGGAAGACATGAAGGGTGATATGGGAGGTGCCGCCGCCGTCACCGGGCTGATGCACGCGCTGGCCGCCCGCAAGGCCAAGGTCAACGCGATCGGCATCATCGGGCTCGTCGAAAACATGCCGGACGGCAACGCCTATCGCCCCGGCGACGTGGTGACGTCCATGTCGGGTCAGACGATTGAAGTGCTGAACACCGACGCCGAAGGCCGGCTCGTGCTTTCCGATGCGCTGCACTATTGTAATGACCGCTTCAAGCCGAAGCTGATGATCAATCTGGCGACGTTGACAGGAGCCATCGGCGTTGCTCTCGGACCGCACCATGCGGGTCTCTTCTGCAATGACGATCAATTGGCGGCCGCGCTGACCGAGGCGGGGCTGAAGACGGCGGAAAAGCTATGGCGGATGCCGCTCGGGAAGGAATATGACAAGATGATCGACAGCAAGATTGCCGACATGAAGAACACAGGCGGCCGTCAGGCAGGTTCCATTACGGCGGCCCAGTTCCTGAAACGCTTTGTCGGGTCTACTCCCTGGGCGCATCTCGACATCGCCTCGACCGCCATGGCGGCGCCGTCCACCGAGATCAACCAGTCGTGGGGCTCCGGCTTCGGGGTCCGGCTGCTGAACGCCTTTGTCGCTGACAATCACGAGGGCTGAACGCTGGCAGAGATCCTCTTCTATCACCTGACCGAATCGAAGCTGGAGGAGGCGCTGCCGCCTCTGGTGGAGAAGTCGGTTGCGCGCGGCTGGAAGGTGGTCCTGCAATTTGCGGAAGAGCCGGAGCGCGACCGGATCGACGCCCATCTGTGGACCTGGCGGGAGCAGAGCTTCCTCCCCCACGCCACAGACGGCGGCGCGTTCGATGCCCGCCAGCCAATCCTTCTGACGACGGGCGACTCCAATTCCAATGCAGCGAACATTCGTTTTCTCTGCGCCGGCGCGGATATTGCCGACGTCAGCGGCTATGAACGTGTCGTCGTCATGTTCGACGGGCACGACAATGAGCAGCTTGAACGTGCCCGCGGGCAATGGCGCCGCTTTTCCGGACCTGCCAACCAGCTGACATACTGGCAGCAGAACGGCTCGGGCGGCTGGGAGCGCAAAGCCTGAACCCGCGGCTTTTCTCCTCGTCCCGCCGCGGCCGGATCAGCTGCCCGTCAGTGTGATCGTATCGGATGTCCGCGGACGGTTGATGCCGTTGCGCGTATAGGAGTAGTTCGTGATCCCCGTGACAGGCTTCAGCAGCGTCGCAAACGGCGTCGAGAAGCTGTAGGTGACCTGTGACATGACCATCTGCACACCGCTTTTGAGGATGGTTTTGGAGAGCGCGAAGGGCGGTACGGTTCCCACGGTCCAGGCCGTCGCGTTGTAGCCGCGCGACCAGGCCACAGTCGTATTGAGCGACGCGTCCACGTTGACGACGGCCACGACGATCTTCAGGTTGCCGCTGGGGAACGGCTGGATGATCGTCGATGTCCCGGCGAGGATTGCGTCGAGGTTCGTGGTGGTCCAGCTTGCCTGCTGGGCGGTCATGTCAGACGCCGTAGCCGCAATCTGGTTGATCCGACGATCGACCATCAGCGCCTGTCCCAGATCTTCCGAGGCGGCCATCAGGACGAGGATGACCGGAAGGATCAGGGCGAATTCGATCGCAGAAACGCCTCGACGGTCCTTGGCGATCTTAGAGAGAAGATGCTGGCCATACCTGTAAACGAGACCTCGCGCGCGCATCAGAACGGCTCGTTTCTGAAAAGGTAGGTTGCGCCCAGGATGTAGGTTCCGTCCTTCAATGTCGCACCGGCAAAATTGTAGGCGGGCAGAATCGGCTTCCACGGCAGGTAGACATGGATCAGGACATAGTCCCCGCCGACGCCGGTATTGTATTGCTCCGTGACCGTCAGGACGCCGTTGGTGGTCGGCGACGTGGTGGTAATCGACCCCATGTTGGTGACAACGGAGGCCACCACAAGCAGGTTCGATGAGCAGCCGAACGAGAGCGCCAGATTTGCGCAAAGATCGCTTTTGAACGATGTAATGGTCCAGGCATTTGTCGTTGCGATACCTGTACGCACCTTGCGTGCCGTCTTGGTAAGCGCGCTCTCAAGACCTGTCTCGATGAAGAACATCAACGAGATCTGGATGATGACGAAAATGATGATGAAGAATGGCAGCACCAGCAGCGCAAATTCGACGGCTGCCGCACCTTGTGTGTCCTGTCCGAGTTTGGGCCAGAGGCGGCGGATCCGGCCCATCATTGCGTCAATCTCACCGAACTCAGATAGCTGTTGAAGATCGTCGATAGACCGGAGGCAATTCCGGTCTTGTCGTTGGCCGAGATGAAGAGCTGGCTGGAGCTTGCGCAGTCTGTCAGCGCGTACTGCAGATAGTCGCGACGCGTGGTGCTGCCCGACAAGGTCGAGCGGATGATGCCGCCCCAGTTGGAATACCAGTTGGCGCTGTTCATGCTCATGCCGAGGGTCGCGTTGTAACCCCAGTCGTAGGTGATCGCGAGATATTCGGTGTCGAGCACGCCGATCGTCACGCCGTTCGTCTTCAGCGTGCTGCACCACGCGGGGTTCATCGGCGAAACATAGGTCTGAGTCGTCGAGCTTGTGAGAACCCAGGGGCGGCTCGACTGGGCTCCATCTGTCAGCAGCAGGACAAGTTTCAGCGGCTTGGCGGCCGACGAACCGTCGCCGGCAGTCCCGACAAGCTTCGTCAGCGTTGTCATCATGGTATTGAAATAGGATACCGGCTGCGAGGTGGCGCTGGTAAGGCCGTAGCTGTCGTTCGTCAACGCATTCTTGAGCGCTGTCGTGGAGGAGGTCTGGGCGACGGAGGTGTAAAGATCCGATCCGAAATAATACAAACCTGCAGTAATATGCGATGTCGTCGCATTGGCAGTCGCAATCATGTCGATGACCTGACTGGTGGCGGTCAGCGCCTCATCGGTTCTGAGGGTGATTGGATTGCTGCTTGTACCGTTGTATGATTTCACAAGATCATAGATATTATTGTATATATGGGAATTATACTTGAAGTAGGTCCCATCGTAGTCATGGCAGGCGAATTCGCATGTCAGGTAGTTATGTTTGGTTGCCGACGAGTTCGAATAGGAATTGTTGTAGAGCAGATTGAGAAAGTTTGTGCGGTCGGTCTGCGATGCCGGCAGCAGCATGGACGCCGACTTGTCCAGCACGATGTAGACCTGCAGATACGAATTCGACGGTCCCTTCGCGACCGATTTCGCGCTGACGGGTACGCTGGTAATGCCGGCGAGCCGCATGAAGACTGTCGGGACAGACGCGTTCAGCGTGGCAGAAATCTTGTAGTTGGATGTGTCGACCGAGATGTTATTGATCGTGTAGGCGGTGGTGGTGAGATTGCCGTCGGCGGCCAACCAATTGGTGACATTCTGCTGCAGTTGCGTCGTCGTCAGCGTGCTGATGTTTTTCGCAGAGGCGATCAAGGCCGCATCGAGGTCGGCCTGCATTTTGGTCTGGACGTTATAGGTGCGCGCAAGATCGATCCCGGTGCCCACCGCGAGAATGACGGGCGTCACGATCAGGGCAAAGGTCATGCCGATATTGCCCGCGCGGGCCATGCCGAAATGCCGCAGGATCTTGCCCACTTTGCTCATGCGGCAGCGCTTCGATCCGGTCATCCGATAACCACAGCTGAAGATATGAAAAGTTCTCGGAAAGTCTGTATCTTAAGGAGGTTTCGGCTTGATTAACTCCTGGGTCATAAGTTGATCGTTCCTGGAACACCGCTCCGTCGCCGGCGCGTTTGCTGCGTCATTTTGTCGATTGCCCAATTCAGTGCTCCAGCAACCGTGCAGTTGTCATCCCTTGACCCCATATAGAAGGAGAGGCAACGCGACCAGGAAAGGACGCAGATCATGTCTGAGCTCATTGTCATCGGCTACAACACCCAGGCACAGGCGGAGACCGCCCGCGAGGCGCTTTACAAGCTGGCCAAGGAATACCTGATCGAGGTCGAGGACGCCGTGGTCGCGACCGCTGAAGCCGATGGCCAGATCAAGCTGCACCAGATGGTGAACCTGTGGGCGATGGGCGCATCCGGCGGCGCCTTCTGGGGCTTGCTCGCGGGTCTCGTCTTTCTCAATCCGCTCGTCGGCGTGGCGGCCGGGGCAGGGGCGGGGGCACTGGCCGGTGCATTGTCCGATTACGGCATCAACGACGGCTTCATGAAGGAGGTCTCTTCCATTCTGCAGCCGGGACAGGCGGCACTCTTCATCTCTGCAAAACGTGCCACATCCGATCGGGTCGTTGAGGAGATGAGCAAGCATGGCGGGCGCATTCTGCGCACCAATCTCGACCGCAGCCAGGAGCAGGCGCTGCGCGAGGCTTTCGACAAGGCGCGCAGCGAAGTTCTGTCTAAGGAAGCGCCGGCCCCGACCGCGGGCAAGCCCGCCGATGATCCGGCCTGGGACTGATCACGGCGCGGATCTGGGGGTGGCGGGAGGTTACCTTCGCGCCACCGCCACGTCTTGATCTGTGAAGTCCGGAGAAAAAGGGGATTGGGCGCAACGTCTTGCGCTTGGACCGTCAGACGGCGCCTGATCACGCTCCGCCGATTTCTTCCAGCTCTGTTGAAAGCGTCAGCCATTCTTCTTCGCTGGCCTCAAGCTTCTTCTGCGCATTGGCCCGCGCGGTCGTGAGGTCCGCAGCCCGCGCCGCGTTCTTCACGTAGATTTCCGGGTCGGAAAGTTCGGTATCGATGCCCTGAATCAATCTCTCAATGCGATCGATCAAGCTCTGGATTTCATCGATCTTTTTCTTCAGCGCAATCGGGTTGGAGCGCTTTTGCGCCAACGGCTTTTCGGCCTGCGAGGCGGGAGCGCTGCCGCTCTCCTTCTTCTGCGACGCTTTGCCCGCTGAAACCACGAGATCGCGATATTCTTCCAGATCGCCCTCGAAGACCTTCACCGTGCCGTCGCGCACCAGCCAGAGCCGGTCCACCGTCGCTTCGATCAGGTGGCGGTCGTGCGAGATCAGGATGACGGCGCCGGTGTAGTCGTTCAGCGCTTCGATGAGCGCGCGGCGACTGTCGATGTCGAGATGGTTTGTCGGTTCGTCGAGGATCAGCAGGTTCGGTGCATGGAAGGCCGAAAGGCCCATGAGCAGCCGTGCCTTCTCGCCACCAGAGAGGTCCTTCGCGGCCGTATCCATCTTCTCGGTCGGCAGGCCCATCTGCGCGACGCGCGAACGCACCTTGGCCTCCGGCTCCAGCGGCATCAGCTTGCGCACATGATCGACCGCGCTCTGTTCCGGCACGAGATCGTCGAGCTGATGCTGCGCGAAGAAGCCGATCTTCAGGTTCGGCGCCAGCGTCACCCGCCCGGCTTCGGCCTTGAGCCGTCCCGAGATGAATTTCGCGAAAGTAGACTTGCCGTTGCCGTTCGAGCCGAGCAGCGCGATGCGGTCGTCGGTATCGATGCGCAGGTTGAGGTTCTTCAGGATCGGCTTGCCCGGCTCGTAGCCGACTGCACCCTTTTCGACATGCACGATCGGAGAGGCGGCTTCCTTTTCCGGATCAGGGAACTTGAACCCCGCCACATGCTCGTGCACGACGGCAGCGACCGTCCCCATGCGCTCCAGCGCCTTGACGCGGCTCTGCGCCTGTTTCGCCTTCGTTGCCTTGGCCTTGAAGCGGTCGATGAAGCTTAGCAGATGCTTGCGCGCCGCCTCGTTCTTCGCCCGCGCCTTCATCTGAAGCTCGTCGGCTTCGGCCTTCTGCCGCTCGAACTGGTCGTAGGAGCCGCGATAGAAGGTCAGCTTCTTCTGGTCGAGATGCACGATCGAATTGACCGCCGAATTCAGCAGATCGCGGTCGTGGCTGATGATGATGACCGTGTGCGGATAGCGCTTGATGTAGTCCTCAAGCCAGAGCGTGCCTTCAAGGTCGAGATAGTTGGTCGGCTCGTCGAGGAGCAGCAGGTCCGGCTCGGAGAAGAGCACGGCGGCGAGCGCCACGCGCATCCGCCATCCGCCGGAAAAGCTCTTGGCCGGCCGCTTCTGCGCCTCGTCGTCAAAGCCGAGACCGGCGAGAATGGAGGCCGCGCGGGCCTCCGCCGAATAGGCGTCGATATCGGCGAGCCTCACCTGAATTTCGGCGATGCGATGCGGATCGGTAGCGGTTTCCGCCTCCTTCATCAGTGCCGCGCGCTCCTTGTCGGCGGCCATGACGATCTCGATCAGCGGTTCATCCGTCCCAGGCGCCTCCTGTGCCACCTGGCCGATCCGCGCGCCCTTCGGATAATTGACGGTGCCGGATTCCGGCGACATGTCGCCCGTGATGATCTTGAACAATGTCGACTTGCCGGCGCCATTGCGCCCGACAAGACCCGCCTTGAACCCCGAGGGCAAGGTCAGCGACGCATCGTCAATGAGAAGACGCCCGGCAATGCGGGCCGTGAGGCCTGAAATCGTGATCATGATGGCGGGTTTAATGGCCGACGTTGGCGGGGATGGCAAGGGGGAGGAGAGGCCGCCAGGCGATGAACAGCGATGGGATGACCGTTCACGCGAACCTCTCCGGCACACACATCGGGCCCAATATCGTTCTTATGGGCGCTCAACCCTGCCCAACACCTGTTCATCCTGCCGCCAATTCCAGCATCGCTTCTTGCGGGTTCGCCGGAAATCGACGCCAATTTCGCGTAAAACAGGGGCTGGCCTGAAACTTGCGTATCGTCATTCGAGCGAAAATGGCGCAAACTTCGGATGTCGATGCTGAAACCTCGGGCCCTATTAATAACACGGGGTTCAGCGCGCGGTCTCCACTGGGGTGTCGAGGCGATGAAAGTCTGGGATACGGATAGCCTGCCGGCGCGGGACCGGCTACCTTATTGGCGGGAGGTTCTTTGCGAGGCGTTCACCTCGCTCGATACCGCCCCCCGCGAAAATCCGCACTATCGTTCCGTCGTGGAGCTGCACGAGTTTGCAGAAGTGAACGGCGTGGAACTCTCCTCCTTTTCCCAGAGCATCAATCACGGCATCAAGGAAATCCGGCGCAAGAACGACGCCTATTTCTTCATAAACTATCAGATTGTCGGCGAATGCCATGTCGAGCAGGACGGCAAGCAACTCCGCGCCCGTCCCGGCCAATTCTACATCGTCGACACGACGCGTCCCTATCGGCTGGATTTTGTCGAGGCTTTCAACACGCTGTCCTTCCGTTTTCCGATCAGCCAGCTGAAGCCGCTTCTGGGAGAATCCCAGCGCGTGACTGCCCGGAGCGCCGACGTCAGCGAGCCGCTCGGCAATCTGGCGGGCACCTATATGCGGGAGCTTCTGAAAAGCGCACATGCCATGCCTAAGGATGCGCGGCTGCCGGTCGTCGATACGCTTGCGCGCCTCGTTTCTCTCGCCATCGCCAGACGCGGACCGGATGACGAGCAATCCTGCGCGCGGACCCGGCGAGTTCTGAACGATTCCATCCTGAGCTATGTCCGGGAGCGCAGCCTCGATCCCGACCTCTCGCTCGCCGCGATTGCCGCGCGCTTCCGCCTCTCGCCGCGCACATTGCAGAATGTGTTTGCCGAGAGTGGAACCTCCTTCACGCAATTCGTGCTGGAGTGTCGCCTTCAGGCCGCGAGTAGAGCGCTGATGGGTGACGCTGCCGGTGTCACCCAGGTGGCCTTCGATTGCGGCTTTGGTGATGTGTCCTATTTCGGCCGTGCATTCCGCCGCCGTTTTGGCTGCTCGCCGACCGAATGGCGCCACGAGATGCCGCAGCGCCGGGGCCTGTCCCAGTAAATCTTCGTAACCTGTTCTCAAGCATCGAGACCCGTCGGACCGTCCCCGCGGACGGTTACTGGCGCGCTGTTTGCGCGAAAGGTCGAATGGTCTTGCGTGGGAGGACGAGACCCGCCGCAAAACCCGTTGCTAGTTTCCTGTTGTTCTTGAAACCAAAACCGCATCCGCGATGCATTGGAGAGCAACATGTCGATAAACTTCACGCTCAGCGACGAGCAGAAAGCCGTTCAGGCCGGCGCCCGCGCTTTTGCAAGTCAGGTCCTGACGAAGGTGAACGAAACCATCGCTCCGTTCCCGAAGCCGGAGGACCGTTTCTTCGCCATCCAACCCTTCTATGCGCAGATGGCCGACGCCGGCTTCGTCCACGCGCTGTTTCCGAAGGAGTACGGCGGGACTGCCATGAGCGTCCTGGATTTCGCCGTTGCGGCCGAGGAGCTCGCCGCCGTCGACATCAACGTGCCGACCGCCATCCTCGCGACCGGGCTCGGTATGGAACCGATCAAGGGCTTCGGCACGGACGAGCAGAAGCGGAAGTTCATCGGCGAAATTCTTGAAGACCCGGCCAACCGTCTGGCGGCCTTCGCCTTCACCGAAGTCGCCGGCGGCGCCAACTACGATTGCCCCGACCCGACAGCCGGCGTGCAGACCTTCGCGCGGCTGGAAGGCGACGAATGGGTGATCAACGGCGCCAAGCATTACACGACCAACGGCAGCGGCTGGGACGGCAAGGGCTCGCATCTGATGACGGTGGTGTGCCGCACCGACCCGACCAAGCCGCCGGCGGAATCGCTTGCCGTCATCGTCGTGCCGGGTCACACACCGGGTGTCGAGGTTGTGGGCTATCTTGACACGGCCGGCCACCGCGCGACGGTCTCGCCCCGCATCCATTTCAACAATGTCCGCGTACCGGCCGACAACATTCTCGGCAAGCCCG
Organism: Ensifer sp.; assembly: GCA_035565055.1. GTDB lineage: Bacteria > Pseudomonadota > Alphaproteobacteria > Rhizobiales > Rhizobiaceae > Ensifer_A. Next base: position 39,790 of record DATMTA010000090.1, on the reverse strand, counting down.
GCGACGGCATGGCCATCTGCCGCCATGCCTTCTCCTGGACCGCGGGCGCGATCGGCGCGGCCTGCACAGGCGTGATGCGCCATGCATTCGATATCGCATTCCAGTTCGCCAAGACCGACAAGCGCTCAGGCAATGTTCCGGTCATAGAGCACCAGAATGTCGGCTACATGCTCGCCGACATCAAGATGCGGATCGAGGCAGCCCGTTACCTGACCTGGAAAGCCTGCCACCAGCTCGACATATCGGACGGTCACAGCGACGAGCTGGCGATCATGACGAAGATCTATTCGTCCGAACTCTGCGTGCAGGTGGTCTACGACGCCATGCGCCTCGTCGGCGTGGACAGCTACACGGACCTCTCGGCGCTTCCGGGCCTGATTCTCGATGCCCTTTGCTTCCCGGTCTATGACGGCGGCAACATGGGTGTCCGCCGCCGCCAGTTGCACACGCTGTTCAAGTCAGCCGGCTACGATCCGATGGCCTCGGCAGAGGGCCGCGTCTAACATTCGAAGAAGGGTGTCGCGCCTCAAGAATCAGGTTGAGCGCGCGACATGTCCTCTTGGCTGCCGGCAAAAAATGGCAGAGATTGCGTTCATCAAAACAGGTGCGGGCGGCCATCATGAGCACGCCCGCATTTTTCGTGGGAACGCTTTCATGGACATCTACGCACTCGGCGCGGCCGTCATCGCAGGCTTTGTCTATGGCATCACGCCGGGACCGGGCGTGCTCGCCGTCTTCGGCATCGGCGCGGATCAGGGCAGGCGGTCAGCGGCGGCGTTTCTGACCGGACATCTGGCGGGCGATGTCGTCTGGTCGACGCTGGCGCTGGTCTCCATTGTCGGAGCGACAGTCATCGGTTCCACCTTTTTCGATATTCTGGGCTTGATCAGCGGGGCCTATCTCTTCTGGCTCGGCTGGCGCGCCGTTACGGTTAAGCGCCGATCTGAAGAGGACATGAGCGCCTCGCGCATCCGTCGCCCCATGCTGCACGGCCTGACCTTCGGGCTGACGAATCCTAAATCCTATCCGGTCGCGGTGGCCACGCTGACGGCGCTACTCTCCGCCAAGGCGGGCCTGCTCACCTTCGCCATGCTGCCGGCGCTGGTCGCGGCAACCTTCGTTGGTGGCCTTTTCGCCTATCTCATCCTGATCGGGATTGTCGGCATGTCCGCCATCCGCCGGCTCTATCGGCGGAATGAACTCTGGGTGACGCGGCTCAGCGGCATCATGTTCATCGGCTTCGCCGTCCACGCCATCATGCACGCCGCGCCGGGTCTCGTGAACGCGCGCAAGGCCTGAGGCGAACTCGTCCACTCTTGAACAGTCGCGCGATCCGGTGCATGTTGTCGCCAACATACCGGGTAGTATGTTCTGGAGGAGCCGCCCATGTCTCTGATTGTCGATCGCCGCAATATCGATTTCCTGCTCTACGAATTTCTGGAGGTCGAGACGCTCTTTGCGACGGAACGCTATGCCGCGCATGACCGGGCCGGCGTGACCGCGATGCTCGATAGCGCCGAGGCAATTGCGGAGAAGCATTTCCAGCCCTTGGCGGCGAAGCTCGATGCCAATGAGCCGAAGGCCGTCGATGGCAAGGTCGAGATCATCCCGGGCGTGAAGGAAGCCTTGCAGGCATTTGCCGAAGCGGGTTTTTTCGCAACTGTTTTCGAAGAGGCCGATGGCGGGCTGCAATTGCCCATGTCCGTGCATCTTCTGGCCGCCGGCATCTTCCAGGTCGCAAACCAGCCGATTGCCAACTATGCCTTTCTGACCATCGGCAATGCCAACATGCTGCGCGCCTTCGGGACGCAGGAACAGATCGCGCTCTATATGCCGCCGATGCTGGAAGGCCGCTGGTTCGGCACGATGTGCCTCTCCGAGCCGCAGGCCGGCTCCTCGCTCTCCGACATTACCTGCAAGGCCGAACCGCTGGGCGACGGCACCTATCGTCTTTCCGGCTCCAAGATGTGGATCTCCGGCGGCGATCATGAACTGTCGGAGAACATCGTGCACATGGTGCTGGCGAAGATCCCCGGTGGCCCGGCTGGCGTGAAGGGCATCTCGCTCTTCCTCGTGCCGAAAATCCGCGTGAACGCCGATGGCAGCCTTGGGGGCTCCAACCACATCGGCCTCGGCGGTTTGAACCACAAGATGGGCCAGCGCGGCACGACGAACTGTCTGCTGAACTTCTCCGATGGCGGCGACACGATCGGCACGCTGGTGGGGGCTGAGGGCCAAGGGCTTGCCTGCATGTTCCACATGATGAACGAAGCCCGCCTTGGCGTCGGCCACACCGCAGTCATGGCCGGGCTCGGTGGCTATCTCTTCTCGCTCAATTATGCCCGCGAGCGCCTTCAGGGCCGGCATCCGCAGGACAAGAACCCGGCCTCGCCGCGGGTGCCGATCATCGAGCACGCCGACATTCGCCGCATGTTGCTGGCCCAGAAGGCTGCGGTCGAAGGCGCCATGGCGCTGACCGCCTATTGCGCGCATCTGACCGATCTGGAGAAGGTCGAGCCCGATGCCGAAAAGCGGGCAAACCTGCATCTCCTCCTCGAAATCCTCACTCCGGTCGCCAAGAGCTGGCCTTCAGAACACTGCCTTGAAGCCAATAAATGGGCGATCCAGATCCTCGGCGGCTATGGCTATACCCGTGATTTCCCCGTAGAGCGCTACTATCGCGACAACCGCCTGAACCACATTCACGAAGGCACATACGGCATTCAGGCTCTGGACCTGCTGGGCCGCAAGGTGCGGATGAAGGATGGCGCGGCACTCAAGATCCTCCTCGGCGAAGTCACCGCAACCGTGAAGGCCGCCGCCTCGACAGGATTGGCGGAAGAGGCCAAGGCGTTGCAAGCCGCCATCGGCGCGCTCGGCGCGGCACTTCAGGCTGTTGGCGCGGCAGGCGACGCCAATCGCGGTCTCGCCAACGCCACGCTCTTCCTCAATTCCTTCGGCCATGTCGTCATCGCCTGGCTCTGGCTGAAACAGGCGCTGATCGCGGAAAGGGCCTTGGGGAAGGGTGCTTCTGAGGGCGCAGACGGCATCTTCTATCGCGGCAAGCTCGGCGCCTGCCGCTATTTCTTCCGCTACGAACTGCCGAAGGTCCATGCGGAACTGACGCTGGTGGCGTCGCTGGACACGACATGTCTGGATTTTGCGGGGGAGGATTTCGGGGAGGTGTGAGGTCTGGAGGGAGGTCAGCCTTCAAATTTCATCGCCAAAACGTCCTGCGCTCCGTGGAGGACTCTCAGGATTACGATCCGGTCCGGCAAGGAACGATAATAGATGCAGCGCTGCCGATATGGCAGTCCCCTGAGGCCAGGCAGAATATGGTCGCGCGGCGAGCCGGTGAAATCGACCTCCGCGATCCAGGCGATCTTTCTGGTCAGGTCCGCAAGAAGCGCTTCCGCGTCTCTGGGACTGGATTGTGCAATAAAGTCGCGCATCTCCGAGAGATCCCGGAGCGCCAGTGGTGCAACGATCAGCCGCTTCCTAGCTGTCATGCAGGCTTTTCATCACTGTCTTGAGAAGGTCGTCGGCTCCTGTGAACTCGATACCTTTGCCATCTGCAATCTCGCGATCCGCTGCGCTGATCTGCTCCCGAAGCTTCCGCATCTCGGCCTCATAATCCGCCAGCATCCTGATCCCCGCGCGCACCACCTCGGTCTCGGTCGAAAACCGCCCGCTCCTCACCAGATCGGCGATCATTCCGTCATAGGTATCGCCGAGGGAAAATGTCTTTGCGCGCGCCATGTCGATCTCTTGTCCGATATTGGAATATCCAATACTTTTACAATATTGCGCGCTCTATTTCCAGCGCTGCCCTTCCTCCGTGCGTTGATAATAGACGAGATCGAGCGCCAATGAAGGCTTGCCGAGCGTGGTCAAGATCATATGCGCCTGACCCCTGTGATGGGTCTGGTGGTTGAAGACATGGGCAAGCGCAGGGGCGAGCTTCTGCGTGACCGAATGTGGTGACGTCATGGGCGTGTAGGTAAACTCTCCCCCGAGGATGTCTTCGCTCAGTCCCTCGACCCAGTCGATGATCCGCTCATCCTCGGCCTTCCGCGCGGCGTGTAGCGGCGTGAAATGGGAGAAGAGGTTCTCATCAAGGCGGGCGGGCACAGATCCCTCGCCGGTGAACCGATGGAGCCAAAGACGGTCGGCGACCAGCAGATGGTTGAGTGTTGCCATCAGCGATCCGAAGAAGGCGCCGGTCGGCTGGTTGAATTCTTCGCGGGTCAGCTTTGCAGCCTCTGCATAGAGAAGTGCGTTGGCCCAGCGGTTGTAATGAGCGAACATGTTGAAATGCTGAAGCATTCTTTTCCTCCCGTCGTGTCATCCGATCTTGAACGCAAGCGATGGAACTGTCACCCGCGCCGCCATGACAATTGATGATTGGACCATCATCAGTTCTTATTGTGAAAACAAAAGAATATCCCCTTGGAGTGAAACATGCCCATGATCCTGTACGGCCTTTGCGGCGAAGATCCGTCCATTCATTTCTCACCCCATGTGTGGAAGGTTATCATGGCGTTGCACCACAAGGGGCTCGATTACGAGTTCCGGCCGGTGGCGTTCACCGAAATCCCGAAGCTGGAGGACGGGTTCTCGCCGACCGTCCCGATCCTGCGCGACGGCGATCGCCTTGTCCGTGACAGTTTCGATATCGCGCTCCATCTGGAAGAGACCTATCCGGATCTGCCGAGCCTCTTCAAGGGCGAGGGCGGTCGTGCCATGGCACGCTTTGTCGAAGGGTTTAGCCAGACAGTTCTGCACCCGGCGATCACCAAGATTGCTGTAGCCGATATTCATAATCTTCTCGCTCCGACCGACAGGGTCTATTTCCGCAAGTCACGCGAAGCGCGGCTCAGTCAGACTCTCGAGGAACTCGCCTCAAACCGCTTTACCGAGGCGGCGGAGTTTCCCCGCAAGCTCGAGCCCATCCGGCATACATTGAAATTCCAGCCCTGGCTGGGCGGCGATGGGCCGCTCTTTGCCGACTACATCCTCTTCGGCGCCTTTCAATGGGCGCGGGTCACGTCTTCGATCGATATTCTCAAAACCGATGACCCGGTTCGCGCCTGGTTCGAGCGTTGCCTTGATCTCCATGGCGGTATTGGCAGAAGCGTCAGGGCTGCTGCCTGATCATCTTCCTGAACGGGTTCCATGCGTCCCCCCTTGTTTTGAGGCCGGAAGGCGGCTATTGAGCGGCCCAAACTCCCCATAAAACCCAAGGACCAAGAGACATGGCAATTGAACGTACCTTCTCGATGATCAAGCCGGACGCCACCAAGCGCAACCTGACCGGCGCCATCACCAAGATGCTCGAAGATGCCGGCCTGCGCGTCGTCGCCTCCAAGCGCGTGTGGATGAGCAAGCGCCAGGCTGAAGGCTTCTACGCCGTTCACAAGGACCGTCCCTTCTTCGGCGAACTGGTTGAAGGCATGACGTCTGGCCCGACCGTCGTTCAGGTTCTCGAAGGCGAAAACGCCATCCTGAAGAACCGCGAAATCATGGGCGCGACGAACCCGGCCAACGCTGCCGAAGGCACGATCCGCAAGGTTCATGCTCTCTCGATCGGCGAAAACTCGGTTCACGGTTCGGATGCTCCGGAAACCGCTGCAGAAGAAATCGCTTACTGGTTCTCGGGCACCGAAATCGTCGGCTGATTGCCGGATTTCAAAGTCTGATTTTGCTGGAAACGCCGCGGCTGGGCCGCGGCGTTTTCGCGTTCAGGCCTTCGGGCAGTCGGTGTCGGGACTGAAATCCGGTACCCCGCCCTTGACGAAGACCTTCGGGTTCGGGTCGTAGGCGGGACCGACAACGATGGAATTCTTCGGCAGGATCGTCTCATCGAGTGACGAGATCACCGTCGTCTCGACGGTCTGGATTTTCTGCGCATCGGGTCCGAACAGGCTGACCGCCACCTTGTAGGGTTTGTCCTTCACGACGCACCGGAGCGGCGGGCTTTCCAGCGTCAGCTTCTCCCAGAAGGGAAACATCTTCTGTGTGATCTTCAGCGGCTCGCCGCCGGCCGGGTTTTCAAAGCTCGCCTCCACATAGCTGCCGTCGGGGATCTTGCCCTGGAAATCGAAGGCGAGATTGTAGGTCGCCTTCGAGACACGGTAGTTGAAGATGAACAGCTTGCCGCTGAGCTTGAGTGGCTGGGTTTCATCGCCTCGCTGGCAGCCAGCCAGCGCGAGCATGGCAAGCATCGCCGTCAGCGGCGCAATCATCAAGCGTGTCGTCGTCATAATGCATCCATCTCCTGTCTTTTCCGGTGGTAGTGTAGGCGCGCCTTCATCCGGTTGCCGCAGACGGCCATGTCACACCACGCACGGCTCTTGTTCTTGCTACGATCGAGAAACAGCCATTCGCAGTTCGGGCAAATTTTGAGAGCGCCGGTGCGCGCCGGCGACACCAGCCGGAGCGCCGACATCGCAGTCGAGAAATCCAGGTCGCCGGCTTGCCCCGCCCTGAGGGCTTGCGCCACTTCTTCCAGAAGGTCTGCAAGCAGCAGGGCGGAGGGCGCGCCGCGAGCTTCTGTGCGGAAATACCGGTCGATCGCCTCCCGAAGCGCGATCAGCGACCCGATGCGTCCCATCGGCAATGGCCTGAGCGCTGTCTCCAGCTTTTCCAGGCACAGCTGTGTCGCCGCGGAGGGAAAGGCCTCCAGATTGGCCGGGTCGGCAAATCTGTCGATGGAGCGTGCAGGATCGAAGCGCAGGATCACGCTGTTGGCGACATCGAGGGCAAGCGCGCCACCCGAAAAACGGTGAGGGGTCCAGGAAAAGGTCATGCCGCATTATAACTGGTAAAAGACGTTTTACCAGTTATAATATGACTCAAAAGGAGAGGGGCTTTGGCATATATTCTGCAACAGGCCGTCAATGGGGTTCCGCTGGCCGCGCTCTATGCGCTGCTCGCGTTTGCCTATTCGATGGCGTTCGCTGTCACACGTCGCGCGGATATCACCATTGGCGCGCTTTTCGCCTTTTCGGGCCAGATCTTCGCACTGTTCTTCTTCATCGCCTGGCAGCGCTATTGGCTCGTGCTGGAACTTTGTCTTGTCATCGGCGCAGCTGCGGCGTTCCTCTACACAGGGTTTGCCGCAACGCTCATCGGACGAGATGTCTTAAGGCCGCTGGGCCGCTCGGAGCCTCACGCCATCATAGTCGGTGGCTTCGCGGTCATGATCGTGCTCATGGAGATCGCACGTCTGGCGTCGGAAACGCGGTCCATCTGGCTTCCACCGCTCTTGAAAACTCCCGTCACCATCGTTGTGGTCGACGGCTTCGCCGTGACCCTGACACAGATGCAGATGCTGAACGTTGGTCTCATGCTCGGCGCTTTGGCGATGCTGGCGCTCTGGCTGGCGCGTGGCGTATGGGGGCGGCGCTGGAAGGCCGTTCGCGACGACCCGCTGGCCGCCGAATTGATGGGCGTCGACAGCCAGAGCGTTTTCGTCCAGGCCTATGTCGGTGCCGCGTTGATCGCCACGTTCGCGGGCCTTCTGATGACAGCCTATTACGGCACGATGGATTTCGGGGCAGGGCTGATGTTCGGCCTGAAAGTGGTGATGCTCGGTGCGCTGGGCGGCTATGCCTCACCTCTGAAGTCCGCCGCCGGCGGCGCCATCCTCGGCTTTGCCGAAACGATGTGGACAGCCTTCGGGCCGCTGGCCCTGCGCGATATCGTGATGTTCTCGGCGCTGGTCTATATTCTGGTCATGACCCGGCGCGAGCAGCTGGCGCCATGAGGCGTCAAACCGTCTCCGGCAGCCGCCAGTCGATTTCGCTCATCCCGTGATCGCGCAAGAAAGCATTGGCCTTGGAAAACGGCTTGCTGCCGAAGAAGCCGTTATGCGCTGAGAGCGGCGAGGGGTGAGGCGACTTGACGACGAGGTGACGCTTGGCATCCACAAAGGCCGCCTTCTTCTGCGCATAGGAGCCCCAGAGGATGAAGACGACGGGATGCGGGAGCTCGTTGACCTGCCGGATCACGGCGTCGGTGAACTTTTCCCAGCCCTGTCCCTGATGCGAGGCAGCCTGTCCGCGCTCAACCGTCAGCACGCTGTTCAGCAGCAGCACACCCTGCTTCGCCCAACTTTCGAGGAAACCATGGCGAGGGGGCACGAGGCCGAGGTCGCTTTCCATTTCCTTGTAGATATTGACGAGCGAGGGCGGGGTACGAACCCCGGGCTGGACAGAGAAACACAGCCCATGCGCCTGCCCGTCGCCATGATAGGGATCCTGACCCAGAATGACGACCTTTACCTTGTCGAGGGGCGTAAGGTCGAGAGCCCGGAAATATTCCGACCCCTTCGGGAAGATCCATTTCCCCGCCTCTTTCTCCACCTGCAGGAATTGCTTGAGCTGCGCCATGTATGTGCTGGCAAATTCGCCGGCGAGCGCCTGCCTCCAGCTTGCCTCCAGCCGCACGTTTTCGCTCATCGCTTTACCCATTTATCACGCGCCGAATCGTCCTCGTCCTTTGCGGCGACCCATGCGCCATGCGAACCGTCGGCATTGTGCTCCTTCTTCCAGAAGGGGGCGGCGGTCTTCAGGAAATCCATGACATAATTCGCACCATCAAACGCCGCCTGTCGGTGCGGCGCGGTGGCGCTGACCAGAACAATGCGCTCGCCCGGCATGATCTTGCCGTAGCGGTGGATGACAGACAGCCCGATCAGCGAAAACCGCCCGACAGCCTCCTCGGCAATGCGCTGAAGCTCCGCTTCCGCCATGCCCGGATAGTGCTCCAGTTCGAGTGCTGAGAGCCTGCCGCCTTCATCGCGGCAGAAGCCGGTGAACTGCACCAGCGCGCCGACGCCGGGCCGCCCTTCCGTCAGGCGTGCCGCTTCGACGGACGGATCAAAATCCTCATGCTGAACGGCGATGTGCAGCGTCAGCGACATGAGGCTCAGCCTCCGGTCATCGGCGGAAAGATGCCGATCTCGCGGACACCGGCAATCTTCTCGGAATGATGCGCATGTTCCTGATTGAGAGCGACGCGGATCGCCTCCGGAAACTTCAACGCTTCGTCATATTCCTCGCCGAGCGTCTTCAGATAGGCGAGCAACTCGCCAACGGTCGTCACTTGCGCCGGCAGGTCGAGCTCTTCCTCGCCCTTGCCGATCTTCTCCCGCACCCAGGCAAAATAGACGAGTTTCACGCTCATTCTTCATCCACCACATGCTTCAGCCCGGCGCGGAAATAGTCGTAGCCAGTATAGATGGTGATGAGCGCCGCTGCCCAGAGCAGGACAATGCCGACCAGGGTGGTATGCGGTACATAGGAATCGCCCGCCGGACCGACGATCAGAAAGCCGATCGCGACCATCTGGATCGTGGTCTTCCACTTGGCAATACGGGTGACCGGAACGGAGACCTTCAACGCTGCCAGATATTCGCGCAGGCCTGAAACCAGGATCTCGCGGCACAGGATGATGATCGCCGCCCAGAGCGACCATCCGGCGATCGTCCCGTCCGCTGCCATCAGCAGAAGGATGGACGAAACGAGCAGCTTGTCGGCAATCGGGTCGAGCATCCGACCAATATTCGACGTCTGCTTCCAGATACGGGCGAGATAGCCGTCGAAGAAATCCGTGATCGATGCGGCGGCAAACAGCCAGAAGGCGGTCCAGCGCGCAAAGTTCGTCGCGTGCAGATGCCCCTCGATGAAGAAACACAGCACGATCAACGGCACCGTGAGGATCCGGGCATAGGTCAGCAGATTGGGAATATTGTAGGCGCGGGATGCCATGGTTGCGGTGAGCCTGTTCAGTTTATAGGCATAGATGAAGCCCTCACGACTCAAAGGTCAACGTCGGGCTCGGCGTATCTCATGAAATATTGGTGAAATCCGCACGTTCAATGGCAGGCACGACAAAAATGCAGGATGTCGCGCCATTATCGTTCCCGTCTCAACCCGGACCCTCATGAAAGTGATTGTAGACGAGCCGCGCCACCGATTCGGAAATGCCCTCAACCGTCATCAGGTCGGAAATTCCAGCCCTTGAGACAGCCTTGGCCGTGCCGAAATGTTGCAGCAGTGCGCGTTTGCGCTGCGGCCCGATCCCGGCGATCTCGTCCAGCGGGTTCTTCACCATCTCCTTCTTGCGCCGTGCGCGATGCGAACCGATGGCAAAGCGGTGCGCCTCATCGCGGAGCCGCTGGATGAAATAGAGGACCGGATCGCGCGGCGGCAGCGAGAAGTCTGGTCGCCCGCGCGCAAAGAAGCGCTCGCGCCCGGCATCACGATCGACGCCCTTGGCGACGCCGATTGCCGTCACCGCATCCGTGATTCCAAGGTCTTCGAGAATTGCCCGCACCGCGGTCATCTGGCCCTGACCGCCGTCGATGAGGATGACGTCGGGCCAAGCCGGGAAGCCGCGATCTTCACCATCGGCGCTTGCAGGCTGTGTCCGGTCCGGAATGCCTTCCTCCTTGATCAGCCGCGAGAAGCGCCGTGTCATCACCTCGCGCATCATCCCGAAGTCGTCGCCGGGCGTGATCTCTTCCGACTTGATGTTGAACTTGCGGTACTGGTTCTTCACGAAGCCTTCCGGCCCGGCGACCACCATGCCGCCCACGGCATTCGTGCCCATGATATGCGAGTTGTCGTAGATCTCGATCCGAGTCGGCACGTAAGGCAGCTGGAAGGTTTCAGCAAAACCCTTGAGCAGACGCGCCTGCGACGAGGTTTCGGCGAGCTTGCGTCCATGCGCCTCGCGGGCATTGGCCAGAACATGGTCGATCAGGTCGCGCTTCTCGCCGCGCTTGGGCGCCAGGATTTCCACCTTGCGGCCAGTCTTTTCGCTGAGCGCATCCGACAGAAGCTCGACCTCTTCGACATCTTCCGAAAGCAGGATCTGCCGGGGGCAGGGCTTGTCGTCATAGAACTGCGCGAGGAAGGCATTGAGCACTTCCGCGCTGGTGAGTGCCGCATCGGCGCGCGGGAAATAGGCGCGGTTGCCCCAGTTCTGCCCCGTACGGAAGAAGAAGACCTGGATACAGGTCAGCCCGCCTTCGTGGTGGATGGCGAAAGCATCCGCATCTTCGACGCTGGCCGGATTGATGCCCTGATGGCTCTGCACATGCGAAAGCCCGGCGAGGCGATCGCGAAGGACCGCGGCGCGTTCGAAATCGAGATCCTCAGCCGCTTGCCCCATGGCGGCGGCGATATGGTCCTTCACCGCCTTGCTCTTGCCGGAGAGAAAGTCGCGCGCTTCCGAAACCAGTTCGGCATAGTCTGCCGTGCTGATCTCGCCCGTGCAGGGGCCGGAACAGCGCTTGATCTGGAAGAGGAGGCAGGGCCGCGTGCGTCCTTCGTACGCGCTGTCGGTGCAGGTGCGCAAAAGAAAGGCGCGCTGCAGCGAGTTGATCGTGCTGGAGACGGCGACGGCCGAAGCGAAGGGGCCGAAATAGTCGCCCTTGCGCGCCCGCGCACCCCGGTGCTTGTAGATCGCCGGAGCAGGGTGGTCGCCGGTCAGCAGGATATAGGGAAACGACTTGTCGTCGCGCAGAAGAACGTTAAAGCGCGGCCGCAAGCGCTTGATGAGATTCGCTTCCAGCAGAAGCGCTTCGGTCTCCGTCCGGGTCGTGACGAATTCCATGGCGGTGGTCGCCGCCACCATATGAGCAATGCGGTTGGAATGGACGCGCCCTTGCGCATAATTGCCGACACGCTTCTTCAGCGACCGCGCCTTGCCGACATAGAGCACGTCGCCCTTGGCATCGAACATGCGGTAGACGCCGGGGCTGTTCGGCAGCTGCTTGACATATTCGCCGATCAGTTCGGCTCCTGTCAGTCCGGTCGCGGCGGCAAGGTTTTCCGACCACTCGATGGCAGGCGCGGAGCCAGCATCGGCCAGCTCCGGCACATCGTCCTCATCATCCTCGGGCGTCTCGCCATAAAGGATGCCGCCATCGTCCTGCTTGCCGCTTGTCATTCTGCCTTACCGAATCATCATTCTCTCAGAGCCCGCATTGTAGCGTTCTCCCGACATGTTTTCGGCATTATATAGGGATCACTCCGCCAGTCCTGCCACATCCGGTGTTTCCCACGCCAGATGTTGACCGCCGTCCAGCGCAATCATCTGTCCGGTGACGGAGGACGCGCCATGGAAATAGGCGATGGTGCGGGCGAATTCGGAAAGGTCCGGTCCCTTGCCGAGAAGAAGCGCGCCTGTCTGCTTCTCGAAATCCTCCTGCGTCTGCCGGACATTCGGCAGGGTCGGGCCCGGACCGATGGCATTGACGCGTATTCTTGGAGCAAGGGACATGGCCATGGTTTTCGTCGCCATCAGCATGGCGGCCTTGGACAGCATGTAGGAGTAATAATTCGGCGTGGGGGCCCAGACGCGCTGGTCGATAATATTGACGATCAGGCCTTTTTCTTGCCTGGCGAGCAGACGCGCATATTCGCCGGCGAGTACAGACGGCGCGCGCACATGGACATCGAAATGGCCATCCCAGGTCGCACGGTCGAAATCCGTTACCCAGTCCGGCTGGAACAATGAGGCGTTGTTGACGATGACGCCCAGACCACCCAGCGCGGTGTGCGCCTGCCGGATCAGGCCGAGGGTCTCCTCCTCATTTCTCAGATCCGCCTGCAGGGCCACCGCCTGAACGCCGGAATCGCGCAAGGAAAGCGCGAAGTCCTCTGCCTCATCGATGGAAGAATTCGCATGGACAGCAATCGAAAAGCCCAAATTCGCCAAACCGTCACAAATGGCGCGGCCAATGCGCTTGGCTCCGCCGGTCACCAGCGCGGACTTCTTCGGCAATACATGGTCAGACACGCTTGACAGCTCCGTTTGTGAGTTCGTTCAAGTTACAGATCAAAAGAGAGCGTGTAAAATCGGGAATGCATATTAAGGATTTATTAAAGAATTTGACCGCGATTTCGGCATAAACGTAAACATAGTTATAATAGACGGGCATTATTGTCTCAATATATGGCTGGTTTCGCGGTTATGGTTAACGAATTGCCTGTTGTAAATCGACAACATCACCTTTCGGACTTCTTTTTGACACAACAATTTCACAATCTGGCTCTTGGAATTCCTCATTCTCATATCAATTTGAGACTCAACCGGAGAGGGATCAAACCGGATTTTCGGACTGCCCAAAACAATGATCACGGGCAGGCCGTAGTGAAAAGGAGAATGTTATGCGTAAAATGATCATCGCTCTTGTGGCTTCGGCTGCTTCCATCGCTTCGGTATCGGCCGCTTATGCCGCTGACGCCATTGACTCGGTTCCCCAGGCTCCGTCTGCACCGGTTTCGGCTCCGGCCGTTGGTAACTGGGCTGGCGGCTACGTCGGTGCAACCGGTTCCTGGAACTGGGGTCCGATCAAGAACTCCGGCTATGCCAACGCTTTCGGTCTCGGCGGCTACGGCGGCTATAACTTCCAGGACGGTCAGCTCGTATACGGCGTTGAAGGCAACGTGGATTACAACGGCGCTCAGCGGACGACCAACGGCATCAAGACCGAAACGGGCGTTAACGGCGCTCTGCGCGGCCGCCTCGGCGTCGACATGAACCCCTTCCTGCTCTACGGCGCAGCTGGTATCGCTGCTGGTAGCGTGAAGGTTTCCGACGGCGCCGGCAACAGCGACTCGCGTGGCGTTATCGGCTGGACCGCTGGCGTCGGCGCAGAAACGAAGGTTACCGACAACGTTACGGCTCGCGTCGAATACGACTACACGTCGTTCGGCAACCGTACCTACGTTCTCGGCGGCACCAACGTTTCGCGTGGCTACGACCAGAACGCTGTCAAGGTCGGTATCGGCTACAAGTTCTGATCCGCTTCACCGAAGCGTATCAAAGGAAAGGCCCGGCTTGCGCCGGGCCTTTTTCGTTTGTGCAGCGGCCAAAAGCGGCCGGATAACGCAGAGCGCGTTACCCTTTCGATTTGAACTCTGCATAGGCAGGAAACCGCGCTTCGAATTCGGCAGCAAATGCCTCGTGCTCCGGCCAGATCGTCTCCCACTGACCGGCAAAGCGCAGGTGGAGGTAGCCGACGAGGGCGGCGAGAGCGATATGACCGCCGTTCAGGCCGTGCTCGAAGGAGACGGGATTGGCCTGCAGCCATGCAAGACCGCGCGTCACCTTGGACCATTGCTTGTCAAGCCAGGGCTGGTGGATCTTCTCTTCCGGCCGATAGCGGCGTTCGTAGACATGGGCGATAAGGCAATCGGTAATGCCGTCGGCCAGTGCTTCCAGGACTTCAGCGTGAGTGCGCAGGGCGGGATCTGATGGATAAAGCTTTCCGCCGCTCGCCCGATCGAGAAAGTGCATGATCGCGCGACTGTCGAAAACGGAGGAACCGTCGTCGCGAATCAGGACCGGGATCTTCCCAAGCGGATTGTTGCCAATGAGCAGCGCCGGCTCTTCGTCGGTCTTCACGATTTCGCTGTCGACCGGCAGGGCGGCATGGCGGGCTGCCATGCGAACCTTGGCGGAATAGGGGGAGGCGGGGGAATAGAGAATTTTCATTATCGCACCGGGGGAATGTTGACGGATTTGAGCGGGCAAGCGTCTGCGTCCACTTCTACGCAGTCGCGGAACTGCAGGTCCTTGGTCATGCAGATACGGACCTCCTGCAGCATTTTTGAAGAGCAGGAAACGGCAATCCCTTTGGCGCTCATGCCGGGATTGGCGGCAAGAAACGCCTTCTCGATATCGCCGGGATTGGCACTTTTGCCCTGATCGAGCTTGGCAAGCGCCGGCGGGATGGTCACCTTGCCATAGGCATTGCGGATGGTCTGCAGGTACTCGGCCTGCTTCAGCCCCGAGCAGGTGCCGTGCTTGCGCCATTCGTGGCCTATGAGGCCCATGGACGGGATGATGTCGAGATAGCGCCGCCCGAGATTGTCGGGCACGCGATCGCTTTCGCGCGTCGCGCAGAATTCGGGATAGCCGCTTTCATTCTGCGGCCAGAGACCGTGGACGATGAAGCCGTAATCCTTGGACGGATCGCATTGCATCGTCTTCTGACCCTGTGGATGCGTGGCGCACCAGGATGGTGACCAGGAGAGCGACAGGACGTAAAAGTCGAAGCCCTGCTTCGGTGGATCGTCCGCGCGAGCGGCAGAGCCCGCCGAGAGAGACAGGAGTGCCAGAAGACCGGTGAGAATGGACGAAGCCGACATCCGCATGGCAATCACCGGACCGAGCGGCAGTCACGCCCGTCGACATGCCAGGGGTCAAGCCCGGAGATGCAGAAGCGCACGCGCTCGCCCAGGCCGGCAAAGCCCATGCCGCTTTCGATCATGTACCAGAGGTCGCGACGGCGGCCGTCGTTCATGTCCACCTTGGCGTGGCAGTAGACGCGCTGGATCGGATGCGTCTCATCGCGGTCATCGATATGTGTGTTGGAAACGCGGTCGAAGCCGACGATGTCGAGATCGGCCTGAAGATATCGGTGTGCCTTGTAGTCGAAGCGGTGATCGATGAAGGACAGGACACTGCCGTCCGAGCAGTCGGTCGTGCCTGCAAAGGCCGCACCGCCGGAAAGCATAGCGCCACCGATTGCAAGCGATGCCAGAGCTTTGGAAAGTTTCGTCATAGGCTCCCCCCAAACGATATGAGCATATCGGGAGGGGAGAATGGGCAGTTTGGCAGCAGTTTGCAAGTGACGATCCGGCGACACAGTCGTGAGCGATCGGAACGAAAATGTCGATATCGCTATTCTTCCCCGCGGAGCCAGACATTGCGGGTGGAGGCGAAGCGGTCCTGCGCCAGCAACGTCTTCAGCACAGGCAGTATCTTTTTCAGCTCGTCATGCAGCGTGTAGGGCGGATTGACGATGATCAGGCCGGAGCCGCTCAGGCCGGTAGTCTCGCGGTCGCTGCGGACGGAAAGTTCCGTGCACAGCATCTTCGGGATTTCCGTTTCCTTCAGCGCATCGTGGAAATCCTTGATCGGCGCCCCCTTCTTCAGCGGATACCAGAGGCAATACGTTCCGCCGGGAAAGCGCCGGTAGGCTTTCACGAGCCCCTCGACCAGTCGCTCATATTCCCCCTCGATTTCGAAGGGTGGATCGACCAGCACCAGGCCGCGCTTCTCCTTCGGCGGCATATGCGCGCCGAGCGAGAGCCAGCCGTCCAGCTCGGTGACCCGGACATGATAATCGCCCGCGAACAGATCGCGCAGCGTCTCGCAATCTTGCGGGTGAAGCTCCATGGCGGAGAGCCGGTCTTGTTCGCGCATCAGCATCCGGGTGAGTTTTGGCGAGCCGGGATAATACTTTACGCCGCCTTCCGGATTCAATGTGCGAACGGCGTCGAGATAGGGTGCGAGGAGGGGAGCGACATCGGCCGGCAGCTCCGCCGCAATCAGTTTTCCGATGCCATCCTGCCATTCGCCGGTCTTCTGAGCCTCTGTCGAGGAGAGGTCATAGAGGCCAATGCCGGCATGGGTGTCGATGACGCGGAAGGGCTTGTCCTTCTGCTGCAGATAAACGATCAGCCGGGCCAGCACCGCGTGCTTGAGAACATCGGCGAAATTGCCCGCGTGATAGATGTGCCGGTAATTCATTCCGCGCCCCGATCGGTCTCATGAAATCACGTCATGGCCGGCTTTTTCGTCTTCCGGCGCATTTTCGCATAGCCTATACCTGTCAGCCATGAACATTGCGACCCCCGATCTCACCCGCCCGCGCAAAGGCTTCTCCGCCTGCCCGCATGACTGTCCGTCCACCTGCGCGCTCGAAGTTGACATCGGCGCGGATGGCCGTATTGGACGCGTCCATGGGGCGAAGGGCAACAGCTATACCGACGGGGTCATCTGCGCCAAGGTCGCGCGCTATGCCGAGCGTCTCTACCATCCCGACCGACTGCTCAAACCGATGAAGCGCAAGGGCGCCAAGGGAGCGGGAAGCTGGACGGACATCGCCTGGGACGACGCCCTGGATGAGATTGCCGAAGCCTTCGTGAAGGCGGAAGTGGCGCATGGATCCGAGGCCGTCTGGCCCTATTTCTACGCGGGAACGATGGGCCTCGTGCAGCGCGATTCCATCGAGCGGCTGCGCCATGCCAAGCGCTATTCCGGCTTCTTCGGCACGATCTGCGTCAACCCAGCCTGGACCGGCGTCATGATGGGCCTTGGCCGGCTTTCCGGCGTCGATCCGCGCGAGATGGCGAAGTCCGATTGCATCGTGATCTGGGGCACGAATGCGGTCTCGACGCAGGTCAATGTGATGACCCACGCGATCAAGGCGCGCAAGGACCGCGGCGCCAAGATTGTCGCCATCGACGTCTACGACACGCCGACCATGAAGCAGGCGGACGTGAAGCTCATCCTCAAGCCCGGCACGGACGCGGCACTTGCCTGCGCCGCCATGCATGTTGCCTTTCGTGACGGCTATGCCGACCGCGCCTATCTGGCGAAATATGCCGATGATCCGACAGGGCTGGAGGCGCATCTGGCGAGCCGCACGCCACAATGGGCGGCCGCAATCACCGGTCTGACGGTCGAGGAGATAGAGGATTTTGCCCGTCTCGTCGGCGAGACGAAGCGGTCGTTTTTCCGACTTGGCTATGGTTTCACCCGCAGCCGCAACGGCACCGTGTCCATGCACGCGGCGCTGTCGCTGCCAACCGTGTTGGGCTCCTGGCAATACGAGGGCGGCGGCGCTTTCCACACCAATTCCGATATTTTCGGCCTGACGACAGGCCTGATCAAGGGAAACGCGTACGCCGACCCTTCCGTGCGCTCGCTGGATCAGTCGCAGATCGGCCGCGTGCTGACGGGCGACGCGGAAGCTCTTCGGTGCGGCCCGCCGGTGACGGCGATGCTGATCCAGAACACGAACCCCGTAAACATCGCGCCGGAGCAGCGCCTTGTGCGCAAGGGCTTTGCCCGCGAAGACCTGTTCGTGGCGGTGCATGAGCAGTTCCTCACCGAGACGGCGGAGATGGCAGATATCGTGCTGCCTGCCACGATGTTCGTCGAGCATGACGACATCTATCGCGGCGGCGGCCAGAGCCATATTCTGCTCGGGCCGAAATTGGTCGATCCCCCCGAAACGGTGCGGACCAATCTCTTCGTCATCGAGGAACTCGCCAAGCGGCTCGGCGTCGCCGACAAGGCCGGCTTCGGCATGAGCGAGCGCGACCTGATTGCGACGGTGCTCAGGCCCGGCGAGCTGGAGCAGCTCGATGGCGAGAAATGGATCGACCGGCAACAGCCTTTTGACGAGGCCCACTTCCTCAACGGTTTCGCCCATGCGGACGGCAGGTTTCACTTCCGCCCGGACTGGTCCGGCCAGCCGGCCGGAACGCGGCCGCCGGAAACCGTCGGCCTGCTCGGTCCCGTATCGCAACTCCCCACATTCCCGGACTATTGCGCCGTGATCGAGGAGGCGGACGAGGCCCACCCGTTCCGGCTCGCCACCTCGCCGGCGCGCAACTTCCTCAACTCATCCTTTGCCGAGACGAAGACCTCGCGCGAGAAGGAAGGTCGGCCGGAAGTGATGATCAACCCCGATGATGCCGCAGCGCATGGGATCACCAGCGGCGACATCGTGCGCCTTGGCAATGGTCGCGGCGACCTTCGCATCCAGGCGCGCGTCACGGCTGAAGCACGCCGCGGCGTGCTGATCGCCGAGGGGCTCTGGCCCAACAGTGCGCATCTCGACGGCGAAGGTATCAACGTGCTCACGGGCGCCGACTGCGTCGCGCCCTATGGGGGCGCCGGCTTGCACGACAACAAGGTATGGCTGGTCAAGGCATGAGGTTTTTCAGGAAGGCCGGCGCGCGCCTGGTCGAAAAGACCCAGGTCTATGAGGGCTGGAACAATCTCTTCCAGCTGATCATCGATTACACGCGCTCTGACGGAGAGACCGCGCGGTTGACGCGCGAAGTGGTCGATCACGGGTCCGCGGCCGCCATTCTGCTCTATGATCCTGCGCGGGATGTGGTGGTCCTTGTGCGTCAGTTTCGAACGGCGACCTTCTATCTCGGCCGGGATGCGTTCGTGCTCGAAGCGGCAGCGGGCCTGTTGGACGGCGACGATCCGGAAGCGGCGGTTCGTCGCGAGGCATTCGAAGAGACCGGCTATCGCGTCGGCAAGGTGGTTCCGCTCTTCCCGATATTCGGTTCGCCTGGCGCACTGGCAGAGGAGGTCCACCTCTTCATCGGGCAGATCGACACGCGCACGCGCGAGACCGAAGGCGGCGGGCTCATCGAGGAGCACGAGGACATCGAGGTTGTCGAACTGCCGTTGGAGCGAGCCTTCGCGATGATCGGGGAAAGCAAGATCCCCGATGCAAAAACGGTCATCCTGCTGCAATGGGCGGTAATGAACCGGACGCTGCTGCAGGGCGCCTGATCAGTGCTGCCCCATCCGGCCGACCGCGAGCCGGGAAACGACGCGTTCCACGCCCTCAACCGACTGCGCGACCTCACGGGCCTTGTCGATCTGCCGTTGATCAGGCGCCGACCCGCTCAGATGAATGACGCCGCTCTGCGCCGCGACGGAAATATCCAGCGAGTGCACATCGGGTGTGGTCGCGAGCGCGCCGGCAACCTTCGTTTCAAGCAGCGCGTCCTTTGTTTTCTGAATATGCGTGTGTTCGGGCAACCCGCCGGACGTGATCGGAGGTTCGTGAACCATGGCCATCTCCTTCCGTTTTCGAGCCGAACGTAAGGGGGAGGCGATTGTTCCGCAGATATCTGCCGGTTCAGCCGAGCGAGAGAACGCTTTGCGTCGCGTCACAAGCCGGCGCTTCGCCTGATGCTACGGCACGAAGCACCTCGCGGTAGATACGATGCTCCTGTTTCAGCACGCGCGCTGCCAGCGTATCCGCTGTATCGTGGCCGAGAACCGGCACGACGGCCTGCGCCAGGATCGGCCCTTCATCCATGCCTTCAGTGACCAGATGCACCGTGCAGCCCGCGACCTTCATGCCCGCATCGATGGCGCGCTGATGGGTGTGCAGACCGGCGAAAAGCGGCAGCAGCGACGGGTGAATATTCAGGATCCGGCCTTCGTACGGCCGGATGAACTCGCCCGAGAGCAGGCGCATGTACCCTGCGAGGCAAATGATGTCCGGCACGATTTCCGCGAGCTTGGCGAGAATGGCGGCTTCATGCGCAGCCTTGCTGGCGTAATCGCGGCGCTGGAAGGCGAAGGTGGCGATGCCCATGCCTTCCGCCTTGGCGAGCCCACCCGCATCCGCCTTGTCGGAAATGACCGCAACAATTTCGGCAGGGTAATCCGGCGCTCGAGCGGCCTCCGCCAGCGCGACCATATTGGACCCGCCGCCGGAGATGAAGACGACAACGCGCTTGCGCGGGCCACTCATAGCGTGAGCGCGCCCTTGTAGACCGTGCCATGCGCGCCCTCGGCACGCGAAACCATGCGGCCTAGCCTGAAGACGGTCTCGCCCTCGGCCTCAAGCACGGCAGCAACCTGATCGGCCTTGTCCGGCGAGACGACGGCGATCATGCCGACGCCGCAGTTGAATGTGCGGAGCATCTCGTTCGGCGCAACGCCGCCTGTCTTGGCAAGCCAGGAGAACACTGCCGGGGCCTTCACCGCAGCCAAATCGATCTCGGCGGCCAGATGCTTCGGCAGCACCCGCGGAATGTTTTCCGGGAAACCGCCGCCGGTGATATGCGCCAACGCCTTGATGGCGCCCGTCTCACGGATCGCCTTCAGGAGCGGCTTCACATAGATGCGCGTCGGCGTGAGCAGCGCTTCGCCGAGCTTCTTCTCAGGCGCAAAGGGAGCGGGCGCATCGTAGGCGAGACCCGAAAGCTCGACGATCTTGCGGACCAGCGAGAAGCCGTTGGAGTGGACGCCGGAGGAGGAGAGGCCGAGAATGACATCGCCTTCGGAGACTTCTTCCGACGGCAGCAGTTGGCCGCGTTCGGCAGCGCCCACGGCAAAGCCGGCAAGGTCGTAGTCGCCCTTCGAATACATGCCCGGCATTTCCGCCGTTTCGCCGCCGATCAGCGCGCAGCCGGCCATGAGGCAGCCTTCGGCAATGCCCTGGACGATGGCGGCACCCTGGTCCGGGTCGAGCTTGCCGGTGGCGAAATAGTCGAGGAAGAAGAGCGGCTCCGCGCCCTGCACGACGAGATCGTTGACACACATCGCGACCAGGTCGATGCCGACCGTGTCATGGAAATCCGCGTCAATGGCAATCTTGAGCTTGGTGCCGACGCCGTCATTGGCGGCAACGAGAACCGGATCCTTGAAGCCTGCGGCCTTGAGGTCGAACAAGCCGCCGAAACCGCCGATCTCGCCATCTGCACCCGGCCGGCGGGTCGAACGGACCGCTGGCTTGATCTTCTCGACCATGAGGTTGCCGGCATCGATATCGACGCCCGCATCGCTATAGGTCAGTCCGTTGCGTCCATCCGCGCTCATGAGCGATCTCCGCTGCGATTTCCGGTATGCGCCCGCCATTGGCATGACGCCCCCGGATATGCAAGACGGATCACGGGACCTGCGCCGATTTTCACCAGATTACGCCCGTTTCGTCCCGGGAATCCACGGTTCGGCACACGAAGCGGGAGCGAAGCCGCCGATGTGCTGGCCGTGCTCTTGACCTTCGCTTCCGGTGCGTCCTATCTCGTGGTGTGGATGCGGCACATGGCCGGATCGTTAATCCCCGCGGACGGACCCGATGATCAGACGATTGAGCTCGCATAATCTCAAACGCCAGCTGGCCTTCTGGGCGGTCGGGCTCGTGTTCCTGATCATCTTCCTCATGGTCTTCAGCTCCATCCTGCTGCCCTTCGTGGCCGGCATGGCGCTCGCCTATTTCCTCGATCCGGTGGCGGACTGGTTCGAGCGGCGCGGGCTGACGCGGCTCATGGCGACGGTCGTCATTCTGGTCCTCTTCGTGGTGTTCTTCGCGATCGCGATGATCATTCTCATCCCGATCCTCGCCGGACAGGCCAACCAGTTCCTGAAAGACTTACCCGGTTACATCACATCTTTGCAGCAGCTCGTTACCAAGGCGCGGCCTGACATGCTGCCTTCATGGGCGCGCGACCAGATCGGCGCGCTGAAGGACAACTTTTCGACGATCCTCGGCGAGGGGACGAAGTTCCTCGCGACGCTCTTTGAGCAAATCTGGAATTCCGGCAAGGCCATTGTCGATGTCGTATCTCTGCTGGTCGTAACGCCGGTCGTGGCCTTCTATCTCCTGCTCGACTGGGACCGCATGGTTGCGTGGATCGACAATCTGGTTCCGCGCGACCACGTCCATACCGTCCGCGCGCTGGCCACGGAAATGGATTCCACCATCGCCGGCTTCGTCCGCGGGCAGGGCACGCTCTGCCTCGTTCTCGGGATTTATTATGGAACCGGCCTGGCGCTGACGGGCCTCAACTTCGGCCTGCTCATCGGCCTTTTTTCCGGCGCGATCAGTTTCATTCCCTATATCGGCTCGACGGTGGGCCTTGTCCTCGCAGTGGGCCTCGCAATCGTGCAGTTCTGGCCCGATTATCTCTGGATCGGCCTCGTCGCCCTGATCTTCCTGTCGGGTCAGTTCCTGGAAGGCAACATCCTGCAGCCGCGTCTTGTCGGCCATCGCGTCGGTTTGCATCCGGTCTGGCTGATGTTTGCCCTGTTCGCCTTCGGCTTGCTGTTCGGCTTCGTAGGGCTTCTGGTGGCCGTGCCGGTTTCGGCCGCCATCGGCGTTCTGGTCCGCTTCGCGATTTCGCGTTATCTGGACAGCGACCTATATTATGGCGACCAGCACCAACTGCGCGACCTGCATCAGGCCGCGCAGATCAGCAAGGACCGGACGGTCGAGTAAGCTTGACCTCCAAGAAATGAGTAAATGTGTCATGGCGCGTAATGCCGGTGATCATCAGTTGCCGCTGGAATTTCCGATCGAGGAACAGACCTCGCGCGACGACTTGCGCGTGGCGGCTCCGCTTAAAGCCGCTGTTCGCATCGTGGATGGCTGGCCGAACTGGCCGTCGCCGGTCGTGATCCTTGTCGGCCCGGTCGGCTGCGGCAAGTCGCATCTGGCAAGCATCTGGCGGGAGAACGCGGACGCGATCAGCATCGATCCGGTCGCAGGTTCGGACGCGGCCGTGCAGGCCGCCGCGCATCCCGTCCTGTTCGAGGACGTCGATCGCCGGGACTTCGACGACACCGAACTCTTCCACGTCATCAACTCGGTCCGCGAAAACGGCACGTCGCTTTTGATGACGGCGCGCACCTCGCCTTCCGCCTGGGACGTCACCCTTCCCGATCTGAAGTCTCGTCTCAAGGCGGCAACGGTGGTCGACATCGGCGAACCGGACGAAGAACTTCTCGGCGAAGTGCTGATGAAACTCTTCTCCGACCGCCAGGTTGCCGTCGAAGACAAGCTGATCGCCTATATTGCCGCCCGCATGGAGCGCTCGACCGAGGCCGCGCGCCGGATCGTCGACACGCTCGATCGGCTTGCCCTGTCGCGGCGGGTCAAGATCAATCGCGCGCTGGTCGCCGAAGTCCTCTCCGCCTTCGAGGAGGACGAAGACAGGGATTCCGATTGACTGTCACGAATCCGTCGTCAAACTGTAATAGGGCCGCTGGACAGTGGCTTTGAAATGCGAGGATTTCTGACCCCATGGACAACTCGGCGCCGGCAGCGAATATCAACGAACCGCATGTGGAAGAGGTCATTGCCTCGCCCGGTGAGGAGTGGTTCGAGAAGCCGGAACGCTTCGTCAACCGCGAGTTTTCCTGGCTGCAGTTCAATCGCCGCGTTCTCGAAGAGACCCTGAACAACGCCCATCCGTTGCTGGAGCGTGTGCGCTTCCTGTCGATTTCGGCGACCAACCTCGACGAATTCTTCATGGTCCGCGTTGCCGGCCTTGAAGGTCAGGTCCGTCAGAACATTGCCATGCGTACGCCCGACGGCAAGACGCCGTCCGAACAGCTCGACGCCATTCTGCACGAGATCGACAATCTGCAGATGGAGCAGCAGGCGGCACTCGCTGTCCTGCAGCAGAACCTCGCCCGCGAAGATATCCTGATCGTCCGGCCATCGGCTCTGGCGCCCGAGGATGTTACCTGGCTCGGCGAGGAGTTTTTCCAGTCGATCTTCCCGGTTCTGACGCCGCTTTCCATTGATCCGGCGCATCCTTTTCCGTTCATTCCGAACCTCGGCTTTTCGATCGGCCTGCAGCTGGAGAGCAAGACCGGTCGCGAGCCGATGACGGCGCTCTTGAGGCTTCCGGTCGCGCTGCCACGCTTCATCCGCCTGCCGGATGCCGGCAATACGATCCGCTATATTACACTGGAGGACGTGGTCAGCCTGCATACGGGCAAGCTCTTCCCCGGCTATGAAGTCCGCGGCTACGGCACGTTCCGCATCATCCGCGACAGCGATATCGAAGTCGAGGAAGAGGCCGAAGACCTTGTGCGCTTCTTCGAGACCGCGTTGAAGCGCCGTCGCAGGGGTTCGGTGATCCGCATCGAGACGGACTCCGAAATGCCGGACAGCCTGCGCAAGTTCGTGGTGCAGGAGCTGAACGTTCCCGATAATCGCGTCGCCGTTCTGCCCGGTCTTCTCGCGCTCAACACGATGTCGGAAATCTGCAAGACCCCGCGCGAGGACTTGCTGTTCCAGCCGTACAATCCGCGTTTCCCCGAGCGTGTCCGCGACCATGGTGGCGATTGCCTCGCCGCGATCCGCGAGAAGGACATGATCGTCCACCACCCCTACGAGAGCTTTGACGTCGTTGTGCAGTTCCTGCTGCAGGCCGCCCGCGATCCGGACGTGCTGGCGATCAAGCAGACGCTCTACCGCACCTCCAATGACAGCCCCATTGTGCGCGCGCTGATCGATGCGGCGGAGGCCGGAAAGTCGGTCACCGCGCTGGTCGAGTTGAAGGCGCGTTTCGACGAAGAGGCCAACATCCGCTGGGCGCGAGACCTTGAACGCGCCGGCGTGCAGGTCGTCTTCGGCTTTATTGAATTGAAGACCCACGCCAAGATGTCGATGGTCGTGCGCCGCGAGGAGGGCAGGCTGCGAACCTATTGCCACCTCGGCACCGGCAATTACCATCCGGTCACCGCCAAGATCTATACAGACCTGTCCTTCTTCACCTGCAACCCGGTCATCGGGCATGACATGGCGAATATCTTCAACTTCATCACCGGCTATGGTGAGCCGGAAGAGGGGATGAAGATCGCAATGTCGCCGACGACATTGCGCCCGCGCGTGCTGCAGCTGATTGCCGAAGAGATCGAACATGCCAAGGCGGGCGGTCCCGCTGCGATCTGGATGAAGATGAACTCGCTGGTCGACCCCGAGATCATCGACGCACTTTACCGCGCCAGCCAGGCCGGCGTGCCGGTGGAGCTCGTCATCCGCGGCATCTGCTGCCTGCGCCCGCAGGTACCGGGCCTGTCGGACAATATCCGCGTCAAGTCCATCGTTGGCCGCTTCCTCGAACACAGCCGCATCTTCTGCTTCGGCAATGGCCACGGCCTGCCATCCGACAAGGCGCGAGTCTATATCGGCTCGGCCGACATGATGCCGCGCAACCTCGATCGCCGCGTCGAAACCCTCGTTCCGTTGCACAACAAGACTGTGCATGAGCAGGTTCTTTCGCAGATCATGCTGGCGAACCTCATGGACAACCAGCAGAGCTACGAGATACTGGAGGACGGAACCTCGCGGCGTGTTGATGTCGGGGAAGGCGAAGAGCCTTTCAACGCGCAACAATACTTCATGACCAACCCGAGTCTTTCGGGTCGCGGCGAAGCGCTGGCTACGGGGGCGCCGAAACTGTTTGCCGGCTGGAAGCCGGCGCGAAGATAAACCTGGGACAGTATGGTAGAACCTGACGCACAGGGGCGCTTGCCCGGCATCGCCCCGGTCTCGGTCGTGGATATCGGATCGAACTCGATCCGTATCGTCGTCTATGAAGGCATGAACAGATCGCCCGCCGTGCTCTTCAACGAGAAGATGCTGTGCGGGCTCGGACGCGGCGTGGCCTCGACCGGCCGCATGGAGCCGGAGAATATCGCGAAGGCGCTCAAGGCCCTGACGCGCTTCAAGGCGCTCTCGGATCAGGCACGCGCCCGCAGGATGTATGTTCTGGCGACAGCCGCCGCACGCGAAGCCTCCAACGGCTCGAAATTCATCCATGAGGCGGAAGCCATCCTCGGCTGCCAGATCCGCGTTCTGACCGGTCCGGAAGAGGCAATGTTCTCGGCGCTCGGCGTCATCAGCGGCTTCCACAATCCCGACGGCATTGTTGGTGATCTGGGCGGCGGCTCGCTGGAGCTGATCAACGTTCAGGGCGGCAGTTACGGTTCCGGCATCAC
The DNA here is from genome assembly GCA_035565055.1 of Ensifer sp. Lineage (GTDB taxonomy): Bacteria > Pseudomonadota > Alphaproteobacteria > Rhizobiales > Rhizobiaceae > Ensifer_A. Next base: position 13,480 of record DATMTA010000090.1, on the reverse strand, counting down.
GCTGCCGCTCGGCGGCCTGCGCCTTGCCGATCTCTCCGGCAACTCCATCGAGAAGGCCACCACGCTCGCTCGCAAGATGCTCAAGGACGAGACCTGGCTCTCGGCCGGCGAGGGGCGGGCCTTCTACGCCGTCGGAGGCACATGGCGCGCGCTTGCTAAGCTGCATATGGAGCTGACGAACTATCCGCTGCACATGATGCACGGCTATGAAATCACCACGGCGGAAGCGATGGATCTGCTGGCGCATATTGCCGAGACGCGCGACGTCAAGGAACTGGCCTGGCAGACGATCTCCAAGAACCGCCGGACGCTGCTGCCCTATGGCGCTGTCGCCATGGCCGAGACGTTGAAGATCATGAAGCCGTCGAAGGTTGTCTTCTCCGTCCTCGGCGTGCGCGAAGGTTTTCTCTATTCGCTGCTGGACGAGGAAGAGCGCGCCAAGGACCCGCTGCTGGCCGCAACCGAAGAGCTTGCGCTCCTCAACGCCCGCTCGCCCGAACACGCCCGCGAATTGGTGGCCTGGACCGACAAGGTCATGCCCGCCTTCGGCATCGAGGAGACGGAGGAGGAGGCCCGCTATCGGCAGGCTGCCTGTTTCCTCGCCGATGTCAGCTGGCGCTCGCACCCCGACTATCGCGGAATCCATTCGCTCAATGTCATCGCGCAAAGCTCGCTGGCTGGCGTGACCCACCCGGGCCGTGCCTATATCGCGCTCGCCAACTACTATCGCTACGAGGGCCTGCGCGACGATGGCTCGACGGCAGCACTTCTGACGATTGCGACGCCGCGCCTGCGTGAACTGGCCAAGCTGCTGGGCGGACTGTTGCGCGTCGTCTATCCGTTTTCGGCCGCCATGCCGGGTGTCGTGTCAGACCTTAGCTTCGAAAAGCCCGCGAACAATCCCGATATCGATCTGGAACTCGTCGTGCCGGCGCGCCTGCGCAATTTCAGCGGCGAACGGGTCGATGGCCGCCTGCAGCAGTTGGCAAAGCTGACCGGCAAGCGGCTGGCGTTCCGCTACCTCTGACACTCAAAAAGATTCGCCCGTCAAAGACTTGGCGGACGAGGCTGACTCACTTTCGGAAGACGAATGGCTGCTCCTGCACCCCTGCCTGACATGATCGCGGATTGCGGCAAATGTGCCGGGCTCTGCTGTGCCGCCTTCGCTTTCGAGAAGTCCGACATGTTCGCGATAGATAAGCCTGTCGATGAAGGCTGTCCCAACCTGAAGCAAGATTTTTCCTGCCGCATCCATGCCGATAGAATCGAGCTCGGCTTCAGGGGCTGCACGTTGTTCGATTGTCATGGGGCAGGGCAGCGGGTCACGCAGGACATTTTCGGTGGTCGCACCTGGCGCGACGATCCGGCGATTGCCGCACCGATGTTCGAACTCTTCCGCAAGATGCTGAAGATTCACGATTATCTGCGATTGATCATCGTTCTTGAAGCCTTGCCGCTGAGCGCGGAAGAGGCGAGCGCCGTGGCCGGCTTCCGTGCGGAACTGGTCCCGGAAAAAGGTTGGGACCGACATTCGCTCGAAGCCTTCGAGGAAATGCGCGTCGTGACGGCGTTTGAGCGTTTTGCGGTGAACCTCAAGGCGAGCCCCGCCGCGAAGGCCTTGCAGGCCCGCTTTTCAGGCCTTTGACTCGTCCGTCAGCACATCGAGTTCCACGGCCTCGATCTTCCGGTTGACAAATTTGATAACCAGCTGCCCATCGATCAGCTTGAGCGCGCGGTCGCCAAACAGTTCCTTCCGCCAGCCGTGCATGGCCGGAACATCGGCCTTCTCGCCCTCGGAGGCAATCTTTTCCAGATCGTCCGTATTGGCGACGATCTTTGCCGCAACCCCCTCACGCTCCGCCGTGAGCTTGAGCAGAACCTTGAGTAGCTCGACAGCCGACTGCGTACCCTCGTTTGGCTGGTAAGGCTTGGCTAGTTTCGGCAGTTCTTCCTTCGGGATCGCCAGCGCCTCGTTGACGGCCGCAATGATGGCCGCTCCCGACGCGGAACGTTCCCACCCGCGCGGAATGGTGCGCAGCTTGCCCAGCGCCTCGGCGTCGCGCGGCTGCTGCTGCGCGATTTCGTAGATGGCGTCATCCTTCAGGACGCGGCCGCGCGGAACGTCACGATTGCGCGCCTCGCGCTCGCGCCAGGCCGTGACCTTCATCAGGACCGCGAGCTCGCTCTGCTTGCGCACGCGCATCTTCATGCGCGTCCAGGCGTCGTCCGGATGCAGATCGTAGGTTTCCGGCGTTTCCAGAACCGCCATCTCGTCTTCCAGCCAATGGGCTCGGCCTTCGCGCTCCAGTTCGGCCTTCAGCGATGCATAGATGTCGCGCAGATGCGTGACATCGGCCAGCGCATAGTCCAGCTGCTTCTGGCTGAGCGGACGATGGCTCCAGTCGGTGAAGCGCGACGACTTGTCGATATGCTTGCCGGTAATCTTCTGCACAAGCTGGTCATAGGAGACCGAGTCGCCGAAACCGCAGACCATGGCGGCAACCTGCGTGTCGAAGAGCGGATGGGGGATGACGCCGCCGAGATGGTGGATGATTTCCAGATCCTGCCGAGCCGCGTGGAACACCTTCACAACCGACGCATCGGTCATCAGATCGAAAAACGGCTTGAGGTCGAGCCCCTTGGCGAGCGGATCCACCAGCGCCTCGTGGTCGGGGCTGGCAATCTGGATCAGGCAGAGCTGCGGCCAGAAAGTGCTCTCGCGCAGGAATTCGGTGTCTACGGTAACGAAGTCGCTCTTCGCAAAGATATCGCAGGCTGCTTTAAGTTCGTCGGTTGTCTCAATCATGAACTCAGTTTCATCGCTCAAGCAGGCCATGGCAAGGGCGGATTACGCAAAATGCGCGTCTTCCGCTCCGTTGGCCCCCCGGGAGCGGTTTCGGCATCTTTCGCGTGCGTAAGCCGGATGTTCCTTTCTCTTCCGCACAGATGCTCATCGAGTCAATATGGTCGAGCTCGCGAAAATGCTAAACTACCCGAAGAAATGCGGTCATGCCCGTTTTTTGATGTTCGATGATGTGGCAATGGATCACCCAATCGCCGGGATTGTCCGCCACGAGCCCCAGTTCCGCCACCTCGTCCGGCTGGATCAGATAGGTGTCGGTGAAGATCGGCCGCACCGTGCCTTGCGAAGACGAGAGCACCTTGAAGCTCATTCCATGCAGGTGGATCGGATGCGCGTGCGGCGTCCGGTTGGCAAGGCGCAGAATGTAGGTCTTGCCAAGTTTCAACTCGGCCATCGGGGCCATCGGATCCGGGGTGTCGCCGCTCCACGGGGTCTTGTTGATCGCCCAGAAGTTATAGCCGAGCGAACCGCAGAACCCTTCCTTCGGCGGTGCGCCTTCCGCCGTCGCGGTCAGTTCAAGCGGAATGACCTCCGCATCCTTGACAGCCGGCTCGCTGACAGGGTTGGCCGGCAGCGCCTTCACATCGCGAAGGTCGCGCTTCAGTGATGCACCAACAGCGCGGAAACGGGCGAGCGGATAGGTGGGCGAGGTTCGATAGTTCGTCAGCGTGGCAACCGCGCCTTCGGTATCCGGCAGGCGCAAAGCCAGTTCGATCCGCTGGCCGGGACCGGCCTGATAGCGGTCGAGCGGGAACGGCTCCGCCACCGGGTTGCCGTCAAGCGCAATGATCATCGCCTCGGCGCCGTCGACGCCGAAGGAATAGATGCGCGTCACGTCCGTGATGGCGATGCGGACGCGCACGATGCCGCCGGCCGGCGCGTCGTAGACCGGGTTCTCCTGCCAGTTCGCCGATTTCCAGGTGCCATAGGTCCCGGACTTGGCCGCATCGCGCGGCTTGAACGGGTCGATGAACTGCCCATCATTGCCGAGACGCCAGTCGCGCAGGTTCAGCACGACTTCGTGGTCGAAAGTCGGATCGGCAGGGTTCTCGACAATCAGCATCCCTGTCATGCCACGGCCCATCTGGACGAGCGTGTTGCAGTGGGGGTGATACCAGAACGTGCCTGCATCGGGCGGCGTGAAGGCGTAGTCGAACGAGTCGTTCGTGTAGATATAGGGTTGCGTCAGGAAGGGCACGCCGTCCATCTTGTTGTCGATCCGCAGACCATGCCAGTGGATCGTCGTCGGCTCCTTCAGCTGGTTGACGAGTCGCGCCGCGAAGGGCTGACCCTTCTTGAGCCGAAGGGTAGGGGGCTGTGGGCCATCGCTCCCGTTCAGGGCATTCCACGTCATGATGCCTTTGGTCGGCTGGTCTCCCTTGAGAAGCGTCTGCGTCTCGCCTGCCGTCAGCGTTATCGGGGCGGCTGCCGCTGAGCGGAACCCGCCGGCAATGGCCAGTCCCGCGCCGTAGGCGCCTGCAACGGCACCGGCTTTCAAGAGGTTACGGCGATTGAGCAGGACCATGGGAAACTCCTTCGTTGGGCGTTTTCTAGGCCTCCGCAAACTTGACTGCAACTGTCATTTTATCGGCATGACGAACCATTTTGCCGCAGCCAAAAAGGCCTCGGCCTTGACAAATCAGGTGGCCCGTGCGTTTGTCCGCGCAATTTCGAAATGCAGGCGGTCGAACCGTATCAAGCGATACATCAAGCGCTCCCGGCCCGCCCCAATTCCAGGATCAAACGCATGACCATGCACCGTTACCGTAGCCACACCTGTGCAGCCCTCCGCAAATCGGACGTCGGCTCCAATGTCCGCATCTCGGGCTGGGTGCATCGCGTGCGAGATCACGGCGGCGTTCTCTTCATCGACCTGCGCGACCATTACGGCATGACGCAGGTCGTGGCCGACCCGGACAGCCCGGCCTTCAAGATGGCCGAGACCGTTCGCGGCGAATGGGTTATCCGCATCGACGGCAAGGTCAAGGCACGCTCGGAAGACACCGTCAACAAGACCATGGCGACCGGCGAGATCGAACTCTACGCCACCGAGATCGAGGTCCTTTCGACCGCCAAGGAACTGCCGCTGCCGGTCTTCGGCGAGCCGGACTATCCGGAAGACGTGCGCCTGAAGTACCGCTTCCTCGATCTCCGCCGCGAGACGCTGCACAGGAACATTGTGAAGCGCACGCAGATCATCTCCGAAATGCGCAACCAGATGGCCGGCGCCGGCTTCACGGAATACACGACGCCGATCCTGACGGCTTCGTCGCCGGAAGGTGCGCGCGACTTCCTCGTGCCGTCGCGCATCCATCCCGGCAAGTTCTTCGCGCTGCCGCAGGCGCCACAGCAGTACAAGCAGCTGCTGATGGTTGCCGGCTTCGACCGCTATTTCCAGATCGCACCGTGCTTCCGCGACGAAGACCCGCGCGCCGACCGTCTGCCGGGCGAATTCTACCAGCTCGACGTCGAGATGAGCTTCGTCACCCAGGAAGATATCTGGTCGACGATGCAGCCGGTCATCACCTCGGTCTTCGAGAAGTTCGCTGAAGGCAAGCCGGTGACCAAGGACTGGCCGCGCATTCCCTATGATGTCGCCATCCGGAAGTACGGCTCCGACAAGCCGGACCTGCGCAACCCGATCGTCATGGAAAGCGTCACCGACCATTTCGCCGGCTCCGGCTTCAAGGTCTTCGCCAACATGATCGCCTCCAACCCGAAGGTTGAAGTCTGGGCGATTCCGGCCAAGACTGGTGGTTCGCGCGCCTTCTGCGACCGCATGAACGCCTGGGCGCAGTCGCTCGGCCAGCCCGGTCTCGGCTATATCTTCTGGCGCAAGGAAAACGACGTTCTGGAAGGCGCAGGTCCGCTCGCCAAGAACATTGGCCCCGAGCGCACAGCCGCCATTGCCGAACAGCTCGGCCTTGGCGATGGCGATGCCTGCTTCTTCGTCGCCGGCGAGCCGGAAAAGTTCTACAAGTTCGCAGGCGAAGCCCGCACCCGCGCCGGCGAGGAACTGAACCTCGTCGACCGCGACCGCTTCGAGCTCTGCTGGATCGTTGACTTCCCGTTCTACGAATATAACGAGGACGAGAAGAAGGTCGACTTCTCGCACAACCCCTTCTCGATGCCGCAGGGCGGTCTGGAAGCGCTGGAAACGCAGGATCCGCTGACGATCAAGGCCTACCAGTACGACGCGGTCTGCAACGGCTTCGAAATCGCGTCCGGTTCGATCCGTAACCAGTCGCCGGAAACCATGGTCAAGGCATTCGAGATCGCCGGCCTGTCGAAGGAAGACGTGGAAGAGCGCTTCGGCGGCATGTACCGCGCCTTCCAGTACGGCGCGCCTCCGCATGGCGGCTGCGCCTTCGGCATCGACCGCGTCATCATGCTGCTCGTCGGCGCGAAGAACCTGCGTGAAATCACGCTCTTCCCGATGAACCAGCAGGCACAGGACCTCCTGATGAACGCGCCGGCCCCGGCTTCGCCGAAGCAGCTCATGGAGCTGGAACTTCGCGTCATGCCGAAGAAGAAGGACTGAGGCGAAACACACTCACGCCTCTGAAAGACAAACGAAAACCGCCCGGAAATCGCTTTCCGGGCGGTTTTGTTTGGGGTGATGTTCTACTCAGGCGGCGCGTCTGGCCGACGACCGCGATTTGCCGGCATCTGCAATGATGAACTGGTTGACCACGCCCTCGAGCGTCTGCACCTCTTCGCTCAAGCCCCGGCAGGCGACGCTGGTTTCCTCGGCCATGGCCGCGTTCTTCTGCGTCATATGATCCATTTCGCTGATCGAGGCATTGATGCCGCCAATCGCGCTCGCCTGTTCGGTGGAGGCGGTCACGATTTCGTCGATGATCTGGTTGACCTTGCGGATCTGGGTTTCGATGTCGGTCAGCGCGTGGCCGGTCTTGTTGACGAGATCGACGCCGCTGTTGACCTGCGTGGCTGAGGCATCGATCAATGCCTTGATCTCCTTCGCCGCGGATGCGGAGCGTCCCGCCAGCTCGCGCACCTCCTGCGCGACGACCGCAAAGCCCTTGCCGGCTTCGCCCGCACGCGCGGCTTCGACGCCGGCATTCAGCGCCAGAAGGTTGGTCTGGAAGGCGATCTCGTCGATCACGCTGATGATCTTGCCGATTTCGCCCGACGACGAGGTGATGCGCTGCATGGCCGCGATCGCCTCGTTGACAACGGTCGCCGATTTCTCTGCGCCAACGCGGGTGATTTCCATGACACGAGCCGCCTCGCGGGCGCGTTCGGAGGAATTGCGCACCGTGGTGGTGATTTCTTCGATCGCAGCGGAGGCCTCCTCGATCGTGGCGGCCTGCTGTTCCGTCCGGCGGGCGAGATTGAGCGTGGCGGAGGTAATCTCATGCGAGCCGCTACGCACGATCGTCGCGCCATGCTGGACGGCAGCGAAGGACTTCGCGAGATGGCTCACGCTTTCGTTGAAACGCTGGCGCAGCGTCTCATAGGCCGCGTCGAAGGGATGGTCGATCGTGGCGGCGAGATTGCCGGCGGAAAGCTTGTCGAGGCCTTCGCTGAGGCGAGCGATGACCTCCTGGCGACGCGCGTCCTCCGCCGCCGATGCAGCAAGCCGCTGACGCTCGTCTTCGATCTCCCGCGCGCGCCGGGTTTCGTCCGCCTTGCGAGCCGCCTGGCGGTCCAGAACCGCGTGACGGAAGACGTCGACGGCATGGGACATGTTGCCGATTTCGTCCTCGCGGTCTGCATAGGGGACATCCTTCGAATAGTCCCCGCCGGCGAGACTCTCCATGTAACCCGCCATTGCCGAAAGCGGCACGATCGCCCGTCGCCGGAAGATCGAGAGGCCGAGCCAGAAGAGCAGGATCGAAACGGTCGCGGCCGCGAGCGCGATCCAGGTTAGAAACCCTGAAAGGGCATTGGCCTCGGCCGTCGATGTTGCGAGATAGTCGTTGGCGTTCGCAATCAGCGCATTGGCCGCCTTGTCGTGGATCCAGAAGGCGTCCTTGAGCGCATCCATCGCCGCCATCTGGACCTCGGGATCCTTGCTTTCGTAGGCGGGGATCACCTTTTCATCGACGGCCCTCCAGAAGGCTTCCGCCGTCGGAATGACCTCCCTTGCAAGCTCCGTCTTCAGACTATCCTTGAGATCGGAGTTCGCCCAGTAGGCCTTGCGGTCGAGAAAGTCCTTTTCAAGCTTCTTGAGCCTTGCAGGTGCCTGAACCCGCAATTCGTCGTGATACATGGCCTCGGTCGCCAATGCATAGGCATTGATCTCGTAGAGTGGGGGCGGCAGCACGTCGGCGACGAGGTTGTTGCCGTTTTCCAGTTGGTGGAACTCCGGGCCGCCGATTTTCAGGTCGTAGATCGTATAAGTCTGGATTGCCGTCGAGGCGATGAGCCCGACCGCGACGGTGACACCAAAGATTGTCAAGAGACGTGAAATCGTAACCCGCATGTCCGCTCTGCCCCCCAGCCGGAAAGTCCAATACGACCGCCGGCGATGATTGAACCGGCTATAAATCACGCGAGTTTATGTAAAGCAGCGCTTAAGTTTGGGTAAACAGAACCCGAATTATGACAGGCAATTTCTTGCAGTTTATCAAAAGTCTCGAAAAAAAGAGATTTGACAGATATCAAAAGTGGAATGCTTCTCCGAGGCACGTTCCGGCTGTGGGCAGAGCGTGTCCCGCCCACAGCCGGAAAGCTTCAATCGGAGGTTTTAAGCCGTGCGAGATGCTGCGCCTGCTGGCGCTCCAGCATCCAGCCGGGATATTCGGGAGGCAGGGCGCTGACGGCGTCGAGCGTCGCCATTTCCTCTTCCGTCAGCGTGATGCCGGTGGCCGCCAGATTGTCGTCCAGTTGCTCGACCGTCTTCGCGCCGATGATGACCGACATCACGAACCGCTTGTTGAGCACGTAGGCGAGCGCGATGCGCGCGACCGAAACCCCGCGGGCATCGGCAATCACCCGCATCGCGTCGATGCAGTCGAAGGCACGATCCTTGTTGACCGGCGGGAAGTCGAAAGTCACGCGGCGACCGTCGTTCGGCCCGCCGCCTTCGCGGCTGTATTTGCCGGAGAGGAAGCCGCCGGCAAGCGGGCTCCAGACCATGAGGCCCATCTTTTCCTCTTCCAGAAGTGGCGCTATATCCCGCTCCAGATCGCGGCCGGCGATCGTGTAGTAGGCCTGCAGCGTCACCGGCTTGTCGAACCCTCTGGCATCGGCAATGCCCCGCGCCTTGGCGATGCGCCAGGCCTGCCAGTTCGAGACGCCCCAGTAGCGGATATGACCCTGGCGGACGAGATCTTCCATGGCGCGCACGGTCTCCTCGAGCGGCGTGACGGGGTCGGTGCCGTGGATCTGGTAGAGATCGATGTAATCGGTGCCGAGCCGCTTCAGGCTGGCCTTGACGCCGTCCATGATATGGCCGCGCGAGGTGCCGATATCGTTCCGGCCGGGGCCGACGGAGCCGTAGACTTTTGTCGCCAGAACGATGTCGGAGCGGGCGCGGCCAGAATTCTTCATGGCCTGGCCGGTAATTTCTTCCGAAAGCCCTTCGGAATAGACGTCCGCCGTGTCGATAAAGTTGACGCCGGCGTCCAGCGAACGGGCAACGAGGCGGTCGGCGACCGACTGGTCAAGCGTGCCAATCGCGGTCCAGTAGCCCTTGCCGCCAAAGGTCATGGTTCCGAGGCAGATCTCGGATACGACGAGGCCGGTATTTCCCAATGTCTTGTAGCGCATGGAAAAGGTCCTTGAATCTGTGTCTGAGGAGTTCATCCGATGAGGGGATGACAGAGGCCGGCAGAGGGGAAAATGGCCGACCGCGTTTCGAATTGGGCATTGCGTCAACCCGTTTCAATATCAATTCCTCAGCAACCCAAACAAAAAGGGCCGGCGATCACTCGCCAGCCCCGAAGTCGGGATCGCCAGACCGCTTACTGGTTGGCGTTGACAGATACGCCGAGAACCTGCGGCAGCGTCTGCGGGGCGCCCATGGCTGCGCCCATGATCATCGGCGCGGCAACCGGGGCCGGCGGAGCGGCCTTGATTTCGATGTTCTTCGGGTTGTCGAGGAACTTGGTGACGGCTGACGAAACCTGGTTCTGCAGGTCCGGAACGTTCAGCTGCGCCATCATGAGTGGCACCATGCCCTTGAGCGACTGGGCAAACTGGTCGCCGGTCATATTCTGCTCCTTGCCGAAGTAATCGAGCAGGCGCTTGGTGATGGAGGCGTCGTCGAAACGGATCGACATGCTGTTGAAGCTCAGCTGTTGCAGCAGGCCCATCATCGTCATGCCCAGGGCCGCGTCCCCGGCCTTCTTGTCGGGGTTGGCGGCGGCAGCCTTGGTAGCATCCTGCATCGCCTTGATCAGCGACGGCGTGTAGCCGGACATGCTCATCAGCAGGTTGATCTTGCCGACGTCGCGCGCATCGATCGAAAACTCGGTGATGTCCATCTTGCCGGTCGCGGAGGTCCAGGAGCCCTTCGTGACAATGTTTCCGTTGATGTTTGTGAGGCCGAGCTTGTTGATTGCTTCCTGGCCCTTCGGATCCTTGACGTCGGAGAGGTCGGCCCAGATACCGGAAATGGTCGTGTCAAAGCCGATGCTGGAGCTGTCGTCGGCGACGTTGATGTTCGCTTCGGTCTTTTCGATCTGGAAGACGCGCTTGCCGTCCTGCTCGACGGTTACCGGCCCGGTATGGGCGCTTTCATAGAGGATCATGCCGTCGATGCTGTCTGTGGACGGCGTTCCCGGAATGCTCAGACCGTCGATCTGAATGTCCTTGGCGGTGACATGGCTGCCGTCCTTGCTGAGATCGACATTCTGGAACGCGACATTGCCCGCATAATAACCGCCGTCGTCGGCCTCTTCGACATCGCTGAAGGTGATGTCGCCGAGCGGCAGGTCCGCCGGCTTGTCGGCGCTCTCGACCTTGAGCTTCACACCCTTGGCAACAACAGTCGTGTCGTCGGTGGTGACAGAGTCGAATGTGATCTGGCTGCCGTAGGACGCATAAGCCGCGTTCAGCTTCTTCAGCATGTCCTCGCCGTCAAGAGCATAGGCGTGGCCGGAGATGAGGGCTGCCGCAGTGCCCGCAAAAAGTACTTGAGTAAGCTTGAAGTGTCTCATGGATGTCCTGTCCCAGGTTAAGCGGTCCGTCGCCGATGGAATTGACGCGTGGACGAAAGCTTATATTCGCTCGCCCGCGCGCCTCCAACAAAAATCAGCGTTAACGGTCAGGACTTATTTGGGTCTACTTAACGAGCAGTTCGAAGCCGTCCGAGTGATAGCCCGCACCGCCGCCCACAAGGTATTGCTCGTACTGGGCGCCGATCCGGAAGGCGTCCGGGCCGTGGTAGCCGCGCGCTGGCGTGTAGACGACATCCCAGCCGCCAACCGGCACGCCCTTGCAGCCGTTGCGGATCTGGTTGCCGGCGTGGTGGTTCCAGCGGAACGTGACGGATCCGTGCTGCGGCGCCCGCTCAATCAGCATCTTGGGTCGGGCCGGCTGCTGGCAGCCCGCGGCCAAACTGGCCATGACGTGGAAAAAGCCGACGCTCGTAGACGCATTGGCGGAAACAGCCCGCCGAATTGTGCTGGCGTCTGCGGTTTGGGACAGAAGGGATGCAAAGAGCGCAGCGGTGGTGAGCTTGACGAAGGTTTTCAAAGGAAGCCTCGATATGTGAGAGTTGAAAATATGCCAAAGTTCAGTTTGTCCCCGAATGATGTTGTAGCCTTACAATTCGTGGGGCGAGAACCCTAAATTCTGAGGGGTTCAGGCGCGTGTCGGCCGGAAGACGCGTCGCGCACCAAGACGTTCATCCACAGGCCTTTCGGCGACATTTGTTGCCGGGAATCGCCTGAACCGCTAAGTCAAGCCCATGGGACAAAGCATTCTTCCGCCCGATGGCGGCGACGACAAGATTACACCGGTCGATCTCAAGGCAGCGCTTGAAGAGCGCTACCTGGCTTACGCGCTGTCGACCATCATGCACCGCGCGCTTCCGGATGTGCGTGACGGCCTGAAGCCGGTGCATCGGCGCATCGTCCATGCCATGCGCGTGCTGCGCCTCGATCCCGGCCAGGCCTACAAGAAATGCGCCCGCATCGTCGGCGACGTCATGGGTAAGTTCCACCCGCATGGCGACGCCTCGATCTATGATGCGCTTGTGCGCCTCAGCCAGGACTTCGCCATCCGCTATCCGCTCGTGGACGGGCAGGGCAATTTCGGTAATATCGACGGCGATAGCCCGGCGGCCATGCGCTACACCGAAGCGCGCATGACCGATGTCGCGACGCTGCTGCTCGAAGGTATTGATCAGGACGCCGTCGATTTCCGCCCGACCTATAACGAGGAAGACGAGGAACCCATCGTCCTTCCGGGCGCGTTTCCGAACCTGCTGGCCAACGGCTCGTCCGGCATCGCGGTGGGCATGGCAACCTCCATTCCGCCGCACAACGCGCACGAACTCTGCGACGCCGCGCTGCACCTGATCAAACATCCGGACGCCGGTGTCGAGAAGCTGGTCGAATTCGTGATCGGCCCCGACTTCCCGACGGGCGGCATCATCATTGATGACCGCGCCACGATCCTCGACGCCTACAAGACCGGCCGTGGCGGTTTCCGCGTCCGCGCGAAGTGGGAGCAGGAAGACCTCGGCCGCGGCGGCTACCAGATCGTCATCACCGAGATCCCGTATCTGGTGCAGAAATCGCGCCTCGTCGAAAAGATTGCCGAGCTGCTGATCGCCCGCAAGCTGCCGCTTCTGGAAGACGTGCGCGACGAGTCGGCCGAGGATATCCGCCTCGTTCTCGTTCCGAAGAGCCGCACCGTCGATCCGACCATCCTGATGGAATCGCTGTTCAAGCTCACCGAGCTCGAAAGCCGCATCTCGCTCAACATGAACGTGCTGAGCATGGGCAAGGTGCCGCGCGTCATGGCGCTGGATGAAGTGCTGCGCGAATGGCTCGACCATCGCCGCGAAGTGCTTCTTCGCCGCTCGCGCTTCCGCCTTGCTGCCATTGACCGCCGCCTCGAAATCCTCGGCGGCTATCTCATCGCCTATCTCAATATCGATGAGGTGATCCGCATCATCCGCGAGGAGGATGAGCCGAAGCAGACCATGATGGCGCGCTTCAGCCTCACCGACCTGCAGGCCGAATCGATCCTCAACATGCGGCTCCGTTCGCTGCGCAAGCTCGAAGAATTCGAGATCCGCACCGAGTATGACGGCCTGACAGCGGAGAAGGCCTCCATCGAAGCGCTGCTCGCCTCCGACGAAAAGCAGTGGCAGACGGTTTCGTGGGAAATCAGCGAGGTCAAGAAGACCTTCGCCAAGGCGACCGAGATCGGCCGCCGTCGCACGCAGTTTGCAGAAGCCCCCGAGCACGACGACCAGGCGATCCAGCACGCCATGATCGAAAAGGAACCGATCACGGTCGTCATTTCCGAAAAGGGATGGATCAGAGCGCTCAAGGGCCACATGTCCGACGTGTCGGGCCTGACCTTCAAGGAAGGCGACGCGCTGAAGATTGCCTTCCCGGCGCAGACGACCGACCGTCTCCTGCTGCTGACCACGGGCGGCAAGGCCTATACGCTCGGCGCCGACAAGCTGCC
>DATMTA010000089.1:0-10866 GCA_035565055.1 Ensifer sp. | reverse complement strand
GCCAGCCGGCGGGCAATGGCCGCCCCGATGCCGCTGCCGGCGCCGGTGACGAGAACGTGCCTGTCTTCAAGCGCGCGGGTCACGACAGCCTCACTTCGCCGGCGTTGCCGTACGGGCGAGGTTCGCCTCGTACTGATACTTGCCCGACACATACTGCTTCGGCCATGCGACATTCTTCAGGCCGATCTTGGCCGCCTCGTGCAGCGCCCAGGCCGGGTCTGCGAGATGCGGACGGGCGACAGCGCAGAGGTCGGCGCGACCGGCGGCGATGACGGAGTTGGCATGGTCGGCTTCGGAGATCGCGCCGACTGCAATGGTCGGCACATGGATCTCGTTGCGGATCTTGTCCGAGAAGGGCGTCTGGAAGAGACGGCCATAAACCGGCTGTTCTTCCTTCCACACCTGACCCGACGAGCAGTCGATGAGGTCGGCGCCCGCATCCTTGAACATCTGGGCGAAGATCGCCGCATCCTCCGGCGTGTTACCGCCCTCGAACCAGTCGTGGCAGGAGAGGCGCACCGAGATCGGCTTGTCGGCCGGCCAGACTTCGCGCACGGCGCGGAACACTTCCAGCGGATAGCGCGCCCGGTTCTCGTGGCTGCCGCCATATTCGTCCTCGCGCCGGTTGGTCAGCGGCGACAGGAAGCTGGAGAAGAGATAGCCGTGGGCGGCGTGGAATTCGAGCCAGTCGACGCCGGCCTCGACCGCGCGCTTCGTGGCGGCGACGAAATCGGCCTTGACACGGTCCATGTCGGCGCGGGCCATCGCCTTCGGCACCTTGCTGTGCTTGAGATAAGGCAGGGCCGAGGCCGAGAGGAGCGGCCAGTCGCCGCTTTCCAGCGGCTGGTCGATGCCTTCCCAGGCGACCTTGGTCGCGCCCTTGCGTCCGGCATGGCCGAGCTGCATGGCGACCTTGGCGTTCGAATTGCCATGGACGAACGCGACAAGCCGCTTCCAGCCTTCCAGCTGCTCGTCATTCCAGATGCCAAGGCAGCCGGGGGTGATGCGGGCATCGGGCGACACGCAGGTCATTTCGGCGAAGACGAGACCCGCGCCACCCAGCGCACGGCTGCCGAGATGCACCATGTGGAAGTCGTCGATGAGACCGTCCTTGGCCGAATACATGGCCATGGGTGAGACGACGATGCGGTTCGGCAGCGTGAGGCCGCGCACCTTGTAGGGCGTGAACATCGGCGGCAGGCAGCGTTCGCCGTCCTTGACATTCAGGCCTTGCTTTGCGGCAAACCAGCGCTCGTAGCCTTCGAGCCACGTCTTGTCGCGCAGGCGCAGGTTTTCGTGGCTGATGCGCTGCGAGCGGGTGAGCATGGAATACATGAACTGTTCCGGCTCCAGCGTGTCGGCATAGCGATGGCCGACGACCTCGAACCATTCCATGGCGTTGCGTGCCGCATTCTGGATGCGGGCGACGTCGACGCGGCGGATTTCCTCGTAGGTCTCAAGAACGCCGGGGATCGCTTCCTTGCCATGGCCGGCGATGTTGAACTGGTTGGCGAGTTCGATCGCGTCATCGATGGCGAGCTTGGTGCCCGAGCCGATGGCGAAGTGGGCGGTGTGGGCAGCGTCGCCCATCAACACGACATGCGAATTGCCGTTGAAATGGCTCCACTTGCCGCAGATCAGGCGGCTGAAATTCAGCCAGGCCGAGCCGCGCAGGTGGCGCGCATTCGTCATCAGCGACGAACCTTCAAGGCTTTCGGCAAAGAGGTTTTCGCAGAACTTGATCGACTCGTCCTGCGACATCTCGCCGAGCTTGTGGGCCTGATAGGCCTCTTCGGTCGTTTCGACGATGAAGGTCGAGGTCTTGTCGTCGAACTTGTAAATATGCGCCTGGAACCAGCCGTGATCCGTCTTGCGGAAATCGAAGGTGAAGGCATCATAGAGCTTGTTGGTGCCGAGCCAGATATAGCGGTTCGGACGCACGACGAGGTCGGGCTGGAAGATATCCTTGTATTTGTTGCGGATCTTGGAATTGAGACCATCCGAGGCAATGACGAGATCGGCATCCGGGAAATCGAGGTCGCTATCGACATCCGTCTCGAACTTCAGCTCGACGCCAAGCGCCTCGCAGCGGGCCTGCAGGATGTTGAGCAGCTTCTTGCGGCCGATGCCGACAAAACCATGGCCCGAAGTGCGCTGGCGCGTACCCTTGAACAGGAGTTCGATATCGTCCCAATGGTTGAACGAGTCCTCGATCTCGGCCGCACTTTCCGGGTCCCATACGCGCATGGACTGCATGGTCTGGTCCGAGAAGACAACGCCCCAGCCGAACGTGTCGTAAGGCCGGTTGCGCTCGACCACGGTGATGTCGTGGGCCGGATGAAGCTTCTTCATCAGAAGTCCGAAATAGAGGCCGGCCGGACCTCCGCCGATACAAACGATGCGCATGTTCTCGTTCCCTTCATTCCAGAAATTATTTTAAGTTTAAAGTATGTGCAGATGCTTTAAGCGTCAAGGAAAAAATGACGCCCCGTCATCCTGTCGCACCGATTTCTTCAAACTGTTGAAAGGCCGTGGCTTTCGGCCATCAGCGGACGATAGGCGCCCTGCCAGTAGACCAGCGCCACGCTGGGATCGCCGATCGTGACTGAGCGCACGCGCCCAATCAGGATCGAGTGCGTTGTCCACTCGATCATGTCCTCTATCGCGCAGTCGATGGCGACCGCAGCACCTTCCAGAAGCGGTGCGCCCGTCTCGCCGGCGCGCCATGTTCCAAGCGCATATCGCTCCGCCCCTTTCACCCCGTCCTTGCCGCTGAATCGTTCTGCAATCGCCTTCTGGTCGGGCCGGAGCGCATTGACGCCGAAATGGCGATAGCGTGCAAAAAGCGGCCACGAAGACGCGCTGCGATTGACGCAGACGAGCATCATCGCCGGCTCGACGGAAAGCGAGACGGTGGAGGTTGCGACAAGGCCGGAGCGCTCCTCGCCCTCGCCCACCGTAATGACGCTGACATTGCCGGCGAAACTGCGCATGGCTTTGCGGAAAGCGCCGTTCAGGTGGTGGTCGTTGATGGTCATGATGGTTCCCCATTTGGTGTTGGGCGTAGGGCCGGGCTCCCTCTTCTCCCCTTGGGGAGAAGATGTCCGAAGGACAGATGAGGGGTTTTTCTCCGTCGCGTGGGAACCCCTCATCCGGCGCTGTGCGCCACCCTCTCCCCAAGGGGAGAAGAGGGAGTGTGCCGCGCCCTCGCGGGACCTCACCTCTGCCCGGTCGACGTTTCGACTCTAGTGAAAAGTTGGGGCGGCGATTGCCGCCACCCCTTTCGGCTCAAGCCGCCTTCGCCGCCTTGGTCACCGGCCGCCGAATCCCGGCGTTTTCCAGCATCGGCAGGACCGTGTCGCGGAAATAGGGGAACTCCTCGGCATAATCGACGAAGGAGAGCGTCGTGCCGTTGAAGCCCGCCTTGTGGAGCGCGATCAGCCCTTCGGCCACCTGTTCCGGCGTGCCCACCAGCGGGAAGCCGCCGTGGCCGGCGGCCATGCGGTCACGGATCAGCGCGAGCAGGTCGTGCGGGAAGGAATGCGCGTGGGCAAACTGCAACCGCACGAGATTGTCCACCGCGGCCCAGTCGGCATTGTCCTGGCCGAAATGCTGCAGATAGTCCTTCGCTTCCTTCTCCGTCGGGCGGCAGACGACATGGCTGAAGGTCAGCACGCCGACCTTCTTGCCGACATCGCGGGCCTGCTGCTTGAGAGCGGCGATTTCCTCGCCGGAACGGGAAAGATCGATGGCGGGGGTGAAGAGGAAATCGGCATTCTTGACGGCAAAGGCCCTGCCCTCGCCGGAGCCGGCGGCATTGAGGATCGGCACTTTGCGCGAGGGGCGGGGATCGCCGAGGATGCCCTTCAGCTTGAAGAAGGCGCCGTCCCAGTCGAAGGTCTCGGTGCGCGACCACAGCGCCTTGATCACATCGAACCATTCCTGAGCGTAGGCATAGCGCTCTTCATGGCCCGCCGGCAGATCGAGGCCCATCGCCTTGTATTCCGGCTCGTTCCAGCCAGCGACGATGTTGAGCCCGATCCGGCCGCGGCTGATCTGGTCGATCGTGGCGATCTGCTTGGCGACGACGGCCGGATGGTTGGCTGCCGTGTGGATGGTGGCAAACACGTTGATGTTTTGCGTGCTGGCCAGAAGGCCGGCCGCCCAGGTCATGGTTTCCAGCACGCCGCCATGGAAATTGGTTTCGCCGCCATAGCCGATCCAGCGGGCGATCGGCAGCATGAAGTCGATGCCGGCATCGTCGAGCAGGCGGGCGAGCTTGAGATTGTTGTCCCAGGAGTTGACCCAGCGTTCGGGTACTTTGGTGACGGACATGCCGCCGGAGCAGTTGGACGCGAAGGTTCCGAGCACGAATTGGCCTTCAGCGAACATTGAGTTCTCTGTCATGGTAGTTCCCCAGAAAATTTGTTAGAATTTACGATAGAAAGTTTATTTGAAGTCTAAACTTTGTCAACGGGCGAAATTCGCAAACCGCTATTTTTCCGCGCTGGCCCCACCGGGCTTGGAGTGGGGGCGCAAGGGCGGTTAATGTCGGGGCCGAGTCGGAGTGAGGTGCGGGGCATGCAGGGCAAGAACGGTAACGCCGGCAAGGGAGCCGATGCAAAGAAGGATAGCGGCCTCGACCGCCACTGGCATCTGGCGCGCACGCCTATGGAGATGGATGTCGCCGAGCTTGAATATGCGCTGATGCGCGCCTTCGAAGCCTTCGGCCGCTGGCAGACGGAATGCCTCTCCACCGTCCTCGACCTCACCGCGAGCGGCCCGGAAAACGCCATGCTGCACATCATCCGCATGAACGACCGGCCGAAGACGCTGAAGGACATCGCGCGGCTCTCGAACCGCGAGGACATTCCCAACATGCAATACAGCCTGCGCAAGCTGATCGGCGCGGGCCTTGTCGAACGCACCGGCAGCGGCCGCTCCGGCGTCACCTACACCGTCACGCAAGCCGGCCGCGACGTCACCGACCGCTACGCCGATGTGCGCGCGGCGTTGCTGGTCAAGGCGGTGCAATCGGTGCCCAACCTTGGGAAAAGGCTGGAGGACGCGACGGAAACGCTGGATCTGCTGACGGGGATTTACGAGCAGGTGGCACGAACGGCGGCGACGCATCGGAGGCTGCCAAGATAAGGCGGGCAGATAATTTTTGTTACTTTAGCGGTGTCTTTAGGGGAGGACTACCTCTGCGAGGATCGGGCGGCATATTAACTCCATTTCCGCCACGCTTTCAGCGATTAGAACAGCGACACGATCGGGGTCTTTTGCTCCCCACCAAATATCACCCTCCATATTTTGCCAAAGTTCGAGATTTCGAGCGCGGAACCCCTCCGCATCTGCCGACCAGAGTACCAAAAGTTGAGCAGCAGTTATGACGTAATGGAGTGACTGGTGAAGCTTCTGGAATGGCTCATCTGCTGATTGGCCAAACCAAGCGACCATCCGGTAACGTAGTGCCAGCAGGTCAGCGATCTCCTTCCTGTTCTTGTCATATCGCGAGAGAATAACGTAGTACGTATCGCGAAGCTTTGCCGTCGACTCCGACTCCGGTCCTTCCTTTGGCCGGCCCTCAGCTTCAGACAGATAGCTCATCGGCGACCGTACGGTCCTCAGTATTGCCTCAGCTTGATGGAACCCCGCCAAGACGGTTTCGGCTAGGTCCTGCTTACGCTTACGGTCAGCGCTTCTAGCGTCCAAAAGAAATTTTCGTTCAGCTAGCGAAACATCAAATTCGAATTTCCGCTCAGCTAAATTCTCATCCGCTGTCAGTCTAGACGAATGTAGTCTTCGCGCTGTCCAAGCAGATATTCCCGCGCCTATAAGACCGGCTAAGAAGGAGGCACCTGCGGAAATAACCGCTATTCCAGTGGGAGTGGTAAAGAAGCTAGGATCGTCTGCCATTTTTTGCTCTCAACTTCAGGTAAATGAATTTCATAGATTCAATCAAAATGCAAATCCCAAAAGGCCAAATTGACATGCGGGTACCCAGCCGCGTTGTACGGGACGGTGAATAGGCGACAAACTTCCACGGAGGCTTGAAAAAGTTGGCGATGCACTTGGTTAACGCGAATTCGTTAGACCGCCGTAGCGGGTCTGTGATTCACTATGCCCTTTCCCGACTCCGCGCTTTCCCCCACATCCACATTGCAGCCCACCCCCAACGGGTGTATGCGCGATTTATCCTTTCAAACCCCCGAGAAAGAACACCGCATGCTGTTGCAGCAAGGGCAAGCCCGTGATGAACGCGTTGATCTCAACCTCGCTGTGACGCTGGCCGGAACGGCAGGCGCGCTCAATGCGGCGGCCTTCTATTCGGTGGGCTTCTTTTCCGCCAACATGACCGGCAATGTCTCGACGCTGTCGGATCATCTCGCCATCGGGCAATGGCAGTCGGCTCTTTTCTATTTCAGCATCGTCTTCGCGTTCATTTTCGGGGCTGGCGTCTCGACGCTGCTCATCAATACCGGGCGGCGGCGCCAGGTGCATGGCATCTATGCCTATAGCGTCCTGACGGAAGCCATTCTGCTGGCATTGCTCGGATGCGCCGATCTCTGGCTGCTGGAGGCATGGCGCACGCCGGTTGTCGTGCTGGGCCTTGCCTTTCTCATGGGCCTGCAGAATGCGGTGGTGACGCGGATTTCGGATGCGCGTGTCCGCACCACCCATGTCTCCGGCATGGCGACCGATATCGGCATCGAACTGGGCATCGCCTTCGACATCCTGCGCGGGCGCGACCGCGAGACCGATGCCGCGCATAACCGTTCGAAGCTGCGCCTGCATCTTTATACCATCGCCGCGTTTCTGGCAGGCGGCGTTCTCGGCGTCGTGGCCTATCAGGCCATTGCCGGCTGGCTGTTCATGGTCGCCGCCGGTCTCCTGTTCGTCATCGCCCTGACCGGCATCTCCCGGTCGCGGCGCATCGCCGGCCGCAACGGATCATCTGGTTTCGCAAGCGACTCCGCAGACTGAGACAACAAAAAAAGGCCGCGTCGAAACGCGGCCAAGGGTTCGCCTTTTTTCCGGGAGGTGTCCGTCAGGCGGCAAGACGCGTGAGATAGGCGTCTGCCTCTTCAGGGACGGCGAACCAGGGGAAGAAATCGCGCGGGTCGTTGAAGCCGTTGGCGATGCGCCTGGCGAGGTCCGGATAGGCCTGGGCCGAGCCCATGATGTTGAGCACATGCGGCGGCGGCGGCATCAGGAGTGCATTGGTCCAGCCGACGACGAACTGGGCATAGGCCCAGTAGCCTTCGAAGGTTGCGACCATGAAGGCCTCGTCATAGGCGCGGTCGCCATGGGCGAGGATCGCGTCCATATAGGCCTTGGCGCATTTGGAGGCGTTGTTGGAGCCCTGGCCGGTGATCGGGTCGTTGAGGCAGACGGCGTCCGCCATGCCGAGAACGATCGCGCCGGAGGGCAGACGACCAACAGGCTTGCGCACCGTGGGAGGGAAGGCGCCGGCGAGAATGCCGTTATCGTCGGTCAGCTCGATATCCTTGCAGCGCTCGGCTTCCCAGGGCGTGAAGGTTTCGAGCACCCACTTCGACTTCGCCAGATGCTCTTCCGGCGACTTCACATCCTTCCAGCAGTCCATCGGGCCGCCGGGAATGCCTTCGAAGACCATGATGTCGCAGGGGCCGGTGGTCGTGAGTGCCGGGAAGGTGAAATATTCGCCGACCGTCGGGATGAGGTTGAAGTTGACGGCCGAATGGTCGGGGCGCTTTTCCATGCCCTTCACATAGGTCAGCGCCAGCGCGCGCTGCGGCTTGTCGAAGGGCGAGCGGGAGGCGTCGCGCTCGAACATCTTCGCAATATCGCCCTTGCCGGCGGCCACGATCACCAGATCGCTCTGCTTCGCATAGGCTTCGAGGTCTTCGATGCCGGCATCATGGATAACCATCTCGCCGCCCTGGCGAACGAATTCCTTCATCCAGCCCGGCACCTTGACGCGCTGGTCGACGCTCTGGGCCGGCTTGTCGAGCTTGCCGTTCCAGTCGATCGCCTTGGCGCCGTTACCCTCGGGAGACGGCACGGTGAAGCTGATGGAATCGACCGTCGGGCATTCGGCTTCCCAGAAATTGATGCCGAGGTCGCGCTCGTTCTGCAGCGCCTGGTCGAACATGCACTGGCTGGACAGAACCTTGCCCTTGGCGATCTCTTCGCCTGTGCGGTTCTGCACGATGCGCACTTCGTGGCCGGCCTTCAAGAGGCCGATGCCGAGCTGCAGGCCCGACTGGCCGCCGCCGACGATGGTGAAATGTCTGGATTTCGTCATGTCATTCCCCTTTCTTTGCGTTTCTTCAAGTGGTCTCGAAAAAGGCCCTCACCCCGCCTCCGCTTGCGCTCGGCGACCCTCTCCCCAGGGGGAGAGGAGGTTCGGCGGCGTTGCGGCTTGCTCTCTTCTCCTCTCGGGGAGAAGATGCCGGCAGGCAGATGAGGGGTATTCGTTATTCCATCAGGCGCGGGATGGCCGGAACGTTGGTTTCCGGGCCCATGGCCGTGTAGCCGCCATCGACGCGGATATCCGTGCCGGTGATGAAGCTGGCATTGTCGGAGAGCAGGAAGGCGATCGCCTCGCCCACTTCGCTCGGGCTGCCGGTGCGGCCCAGAAGGTGGAAATCTCGTGCCACCGCGTCGGCCTTGGCGCGCGTGTCATGCGTCAGTTCCTGCATGATGTTGGACCAGGTCCAGCCCGGCGATACGGCGTTGACGCGGATGCCATCGGGGGCGAGATCCATGGCCTGGTTGCGCGTCAGCTGCAGGATCGCGGCCTTGGAAACCGGGTAGACCCAGCGGCCAACTTGAGCGACTCGGGCCGAGATAGAGCCGAAATTGACGATCGCGCCCTTGTTGGCGGCGAGATGCTTGCGCGCCGCCTGCATCAGCATGACGGAGCCGACGATGTTGACGTCCAGCGCCTTCAGCCAGTCGCTGCGCATCGTGTCCGCGCCATTGTCCAGATAGGTGCAGGCAACGTTGACGAGGAAATCGAGCCGGCCGGTCTTTTCGACGGTTGCCTTTACAAGGGCTGCGATGTCATCGTCATTGGTGATGTCGGTGGCGATGAAATGCGTGTTGCCGCCGACCTTCACGGCCGCCTTCTCGCCGGCTTCCTTGTTGATGTCGGCGATGACGACCGTCACGCCGTAGTTCTTCAGCACCTCGGCGATGCCCTGCCCGATCAGCGTCGCGCCGCCGGAAATGATCGCAGTTTTCCCGTTCAGTCCATTCATGATGGCTTCCCCTTGTCGATTATTGATGTGTTCTTTGGTTTTGTGGCTCAGGCCGCAGCCGACGCCTGGGCGAGACGCGCCGTCAGGAACGCCCCGTCGCCATAGATCAGCGGCGGCGTTTCGCCGTCGGCGCAGCGGGTCGAGACGACCTCGCCGATGAGGATCATATGCGTGCCGAATTCGTGGATCTCGGCGAGCCTGCAATCGAAGGAGACGGAAGCATCCGCGAGAACCGGCGCGCCGGTGCCGTCATCGATCCACTCGCCGATGGCGAAGCGATCTTCGCGGGCATGGCCGGTGCGGCCGGCGAAGGTTTCGGCAACCGGGCGCTGATCCTCGGCCAGAACGTTGACCGCGAAGACGCCGCGATGTTCGACGACGGCGGCAATCGAGGTCGAGCGGTTGACGCAGGCAATCAGCGACGGCGGCTCGGTGGAGAGCGAACAGACGGCAGTCGCCGTAATCCCGCAGCGGCGCCCTTCGGCATCCAGCGAGGTGATGATGGTGACACCGCCGGCAAGACGGCGCATTCCGGCACGGAAGAGATCGCTACCCATTGTCATGTTCCCATTATTCAGCGAATGGATTTTCCATTCATTTTATGTTTAAAGTAATCATGAACCGGATTTGACAATCGGCAATCCAGATTGCGCGAGGTGTTGTCCAAATCCGGCAGATATGGTTTGATTTCGGCTCGTCACGGGGAAACCGCCGATGTTCGATGCGCAGGAAAAGCCTCTTCAGCATCACGGTCTGGTCGACACCCGCGCCGTCGATGAGGCGCGTGACGCCATCGGTCGCATCTTCTGTCCCCACTTCCTTGATGTCCGCGACCGCTCCGCCGAGGGCTTTCACGCCGTGCACAATGCGGTGGAGCAGCCCGGCTATTCGGTGAATTTCGTCGCTTACGGCGCGGAGGTGGAGATCGACCCCGGGGAACTCTCCGATTTCTTCCTGCTGCAATTGCCCGTCCATGGTGCCGCGCATGTCCGCAGCGGCACGGCGACCGTCGACGTCGCCACAGGCCACCGCGCCTCGATCCTTTCGCCGACGCTCGCCTCGCGCATGGTTTGGAAGCAGGACTGCGAAAAGCTGATCGTGCTGATGCGCCGCCGCATGGTGGAGGATTTCTTCGAGACTATGACGCATCGCCCGCGCGCTGCGATCGAATTCACGCCGGCCATCGACCTCACCGCCCCCGTCGGCCGCAGCCTGATGGCACATGCACGCATGATGGTCGAGGCGGCCGAAGGCGGGTCCGGCCTGCCGGATGCCTACCGCGCCATGCTGCGCGACGGCCTCATCTCGCTGCTGCTGAATGGCCTCGGCAACAACGTCTCCGCCGCCCTCAACCTCCCCGCAGCCGATGCCGGCTCCGCCGCGGTGCGCAAGGCGGAAGAGTTCATCCGCGCCCGCGCGAGCGAAAACATCTCCATGGCCGACATCGCCAACGCCGCCGGCATCCCGCTCCGCACCCTCCAGGACGCCTACCGCAAGGCACTCGGCCGCACCCTCCTCGACGGCGTGCAACAGGCAAGGTTGGAGAGCCTGCGCAATGAGCTCTTGAAGCCTGCGCCGTCGCTTAATGTGGCGGATGCCGTGCTGGCGTCCGGCTTCG
>DATMTA010000088.1:0-33051 GCA_035565055.1 Ensifer sp. | reverse complement strand
CGTCGAGATTGCCAAGGGGAGCCTCATCCGACTCCATTCCTCAAGCGCGGGCCGCCTCGCTAAACCGCCTGCGGAGGCAGACGGGTTCTCTGGCACAGCCAGGCCGCCGAGCTATTCGCAGCCCATCGGGGGAGTCGTTTCATTGAGGTTTTTGTCTCAATGCCGCCCGCGCCCCCTGACGACATCCGCCGCACGTTACGACAGACATCACCAAGCTCTCCTCCCGCCTGAGCCAGTCGTCGCTGGTTCATCCGGTGGCGGGAGGGTTGTAGGATAAGGGAGACTGGTGAGGGCGGGGAAATTCGGTGCGGCCGGGTTAGCTTCTCCCCTTGTGGGAAAGGAAGGAAAATCAGCATCTTAGCCGCAGGCTAAGTGCTAGATTTTCCAGGTGAGGGGGTCGTTTTGTCCCCGCAGCCTACCCCCTCTCTTGCAAAATCTATGGCTTAGCCGAAGGCTAAACATCAGAAATCGCAAGAGAGGGGGTCACTGCACTTACAAAAAATCATACGGGATAAACCCGCGCTCGTGCGGCTCGATGATGAGCTTGCGTTTCAGTGGCGGCACGGCGCGCTGGTGGCAGTCGCGGCGTTCGCAGATGCGGCAGGAAATGCCGATGGGCTCGAAGGCTTGCGAGCGGGCGATGTCGAGATCGTCGGCATAGACGAGTTCGCCGGCATATTCGATCTGACATCCCAGCGCGAGCGCGTGCCGCTGCACCGGCGCGCGGAAGCCGCCGGAGCGTTTGGAGACGGTCATGGCGAGACAGAGATAGCGCGCGCCATCCGGCGTTTCGGCCAATTGGCGGATGATGCGGTCCGGGGTCTCGAAGGCGCGGTGGACGTTCCACAAGGGGCAGGCAGAACCGAAGCGGGCGAATTGCAGCCGGGTGGCGCTGTGGCGCTTGGTGATCGTGCCGGCCTGGTCGACGCGGGCGAAGAAGAAGGGCACGCCCTTTGCGCCCGGCCGCTGGAGCGTCGAGAGGCGGTGGCAGACCTGTTCGAGGCTTGCGCCGAAACGGTCGCAGAGGAGTTCGAGGTCGTAGCGGAGCTCCTTGGCTGCGGCCGCGAAAGCGCCATAGGGCAGCATGACCGCGCCGGCGAAATAATTGGCGAGGCCGATGCGGCAGATCGCACCGGCATCGGCGGAGCGGAATTCGGCCTTCGCAATGATCGCGTCGATGATCTTCTGATGCTCGATGAGCGCGATCTGGTGGGCGATCTGGAAGGCGTTCGTGGCATTGTCGGCGCGCGGGTTCAGCGTCAGCACGCGGCCGACGGGGTCGTAGCGCCGCACCGCGTTCCCCTCCCCGCCCATGACGACACGGACGCGATGCTTCTTCTCGATCGCATCGGCCATCTGGCGCACGCGGTTGCGCGGGCTCTCGCCCATGCCGCTCGCCAGCTTCTCGGCCGCCACGTCGAGCTCGTGGATATAGTTGTCAATATAATGGAAGAAGTCGCGTACCTCTTCGTAAGGCGTCGGCTCGGTGGCGGCGGCGCGGGCAATCGTATCGTCCAGCTCGGCCAATTGCTCACCAGCCCGGCGCAAAGCGCGGTGCATCGAGAGGAAGGCATGGGCCACGTCGGGCGCGCTCTGAATGACGAGCTTCAGGTCCTGCACCGAAGGCTGCTCGCCGGAAAACAGCGGATCGGCAAAGGCCTCGCCGAGGTCGGCAATCAGCCGGTCGCTATCGTCATTCGACAGGCTCGCAATGTCGAGCGCGAATTGCGAGGCGAGCGCCAGCAGCACGGGCGCGGTCACATGCCGCTGGTTGGTTTCGAGCTGTGACAGGTAGCTCACCGAAATGCCGAGCTTTCCCGCCAGCCCCGCCTGGGTCAGCCCGGCCTCGGTGCGGATGTCGCGGAGCTTGCGGCCGATGAAGAGCTTTTTCGCGCGCATGATGTTTCACAATTTTGCAATTTGCAGATTTTTAATTTGATACTTTCACATCACCGCTTTTTCAATCCTTCCGATGCGGCTAATTTGTCGCTACCACTGAGGGAATTACGGAGGAGCAGACATGCAGGACATCCTTGAAAAGCTCGAAGCGCGGCGTGCGGAAGCCCGCCTTGGCGGCGGCCAGAAGCGGATCGATGCGCAGCATGGCAAGGGCAAGCTGACCGCGCGCGAGCGGCTGGATGTGCTGCTGGATGAAGGCTCCTTCGAGGAATACGACATGTACAAGGCGCATCGCTGCGCCGATTTCGGCATGGAGACCCAGCAGTTTCCGGGCGATGGCGTCGTGACCGGCTGGGGCACGATCAATGGCCGGCCCACTTATGTCTTCTCCCAGGACTTCACCGTCTTCGGCGGTTCGCTCTCCGAGACCCATGCCGAAAAGATCTGCAAGATCATGGATCTCGCCATGCAGAACGGCGTGCCGGTGATCGGCCTCAACGATAGCGGCGGCGCGCGCATCCAGGAAGGCGTGGCCTCGCTGGGCGGCTATGCGGAAGTGTTCTGGCGCAATGTGCAGGCCTCCGGCGTCATCCCGCAGATTTCGGTCATTATGGGCCCCTGCGCCGGCGGCGCGGTCTATTCGCCCGCCATGACCGACTTCATCTACATGGTCAAGGACACGTCCTACATGTTCGTGACCGGGCCGGATGTGGTGAAGACTGTCACCAACGAGATTGTCTCGGCGGAGGAGCTGGGCGGCGCCTCGACGCATACGAAAAAGTCCTCCGTCGCGGATGGCGCTTTCGAAAATGACGTCGAGGCGCTCATCGAAATCCGCCGCATGTTCGATTTCCTGCCGCTCTCCAGCCGCGAGAAGCCGCCGGTTCTCCCGACCGCAGACCGGCCGGACCGGATCGAGATGGCGCTGGACACGATCATCCCGGACAATCCGAACAAGCCCTATGACATGCACGAGGTGATCGCCCGCATCGTCGACGAGGCGGATTTCTTCGAGGTGCAGAAGGATCATGCCAAGAACATTCTCTGCGGCTTCATCCGCCTCAATGGCTCGACCGTCGGCGTCGTCGCCAACCAGCCCATGGTGCTGGCCGGCTGCCTCGATATCGACAGCGCCAAGAAGGCCGGCCGTTTCGTGCGCTTCTGCGACGCTTTCAACATTCCGATCCTGACGCTGGTCGACGTTCCCGGCTTCCTGCCCGGCACGGCGCAGGAATATGGCGGCATCATCAAGCATGGCGCGAAGCTGCTCTTCGCCTATGCCGAAGCCACCGTTCCGAAAGTCACCGTCATCACCCGCAAGGCCTATGGCGGGGCCTATGACGTGATGTCGTCCAAGCATATCCGCGCCGATGTCAACTATGCCTGGCCGACCGCCCAGATCGCCGTCATGGGCGCCAAGGGCGCGACCGAAATCCTCTACCGCTCGGAACTCGGCGACCCGGACAAGATCGCCGCCCGCACGAAGGAATACGAAGACAATTTCGCCAACCCCTTCAAGGCCGCCGAACGCGGCTTCATCGACGAGGTCATCATGCCGCATTCAACAAGGCGGCGCGTGATCCGGGCGTTTGAAATGCTGAAGACGAAGGACGTGCAGCCGCCGAAGAAGAAGCACGACAATATTCCGCTTTAGAGGGGAGGAGCGGATGCCGACGATCCTAAGATGGAAGGGCCACAAGTTCCTTTTCTACTCGAAGGAGATCGGCGAGCCGCCGCATATCCATGTGCTGAAGGACCACAAACAGTTGAAGGTCTGGCTCTCGGATATCAGGCTCGCAAAGAACGTCGGTTTTGCAGCCCATGAGGTCAATGATATTCTCGCTGTGATCGCGGAGTACCAAGAGAAATTCCTGGAGGCCTGGAATGACCACTTTGGACATTGATGAAAAGCAGCTTCAGGTGAAAAGCGTCGATGTGACGGAGGATTTCATTGTCTTCGGGATGGCGGATGGCCGCCGGATCGAAGCGCCGCTCTGGTGGTATCCGCGGCTTCACGCCGCGACGCCCGAGCAGCGCAAAGCCTGGGAAATCCTGCCCTTTGGCGATGCGGTCGGCTGGGACGAGATCGACGAATATATCAGCGCCAAGGCGCTGATCGTGGGCGGGGCCGCCCCCGGCGCCATCCCGCCCTCGCAGGCGGCTGAATGAATTTTTTTGAACACCCTGTCTTTGTTCAGGGACATCTCTACCTTATCGAGTCTTGCTCATTCGCAAAACTTGAAAGAGGAAAGCCATGACCGACAACACCAAATTTCCGCCCGAGAAGAATTTCCCCGCCGGCTATCAGCCGCCCAAGGTCTGGACCTGGGAGAAGGGCAATGGCGGAGCCTTTGCCAGCATCAACCGGCCGATCGCCGGGCCGACGCATGAGAAGGAACTGCCGGTCGGCAAGCATCCGCTGCAGCTTTATTCGCTGGGAACGCCGAATGGCGTGAAGGTGACGATCCTGCTGGAAGAGCTTCTGGCGGCCGGTCATTCGGGTGCGGAATATGATGCCTGGCTGATCAGGATCAACGATGGCGACCAGTTCGGGTCGGGCTTTGTCGCGGTCAATCCGAATTCCAAGATCCCGGCCATGATGGACCATGCGCCTGTAGACGGCGGCGCGCCGATCCGGCTCTTTGAGTCGGCCTCGATGATGACCTATCTGGCCGACAAGTTCGGCGCGTTTCTCCCGAAGGATGCGAGGAAGCGGGCGGAAGTCATGAACTGGCTGTTCTGGCAGATGGGTTCGGCGCCCTTCCTCGGCGGCGGCTTCGGGCATTTCTACGAATATGCGCCGATCAAGATTCAGTATGCCATCGACCGCTACGCCATGGAGGTGAAGCGCCAGCTCGACGTGCTGAACCGCCAGCTCGCCGACAACGAATTCATCGCCGGCGACGAATACTCCATCGCCGATATGGCGATCCTGCCCTGGTATGGCCGTCTCGCCGCCAAGGCAGCCTATAGCGATGCCGGCGATTTCTTGTCGGTCGACGAATACGAGCATGTGCAGCGCTGGCGCAAACAGCTCTTCGCGCGGCCTGCCGTCGATCGCGGCTCGATGGTCAACCGCGCCTTTGGCGAGCCCTCCAAGCAGCTTCTCGAGCGCCACGATGCCTCCGACTTCGATCTGAAGACGCAAGACAAGATCGGGAAGGCGTGACCTATGGGCAAGCTTCCCGAAATGACCAAGCATCGCGGTTTCCCGTCAGGCCTGACGGGAACCGGCTGGCAATTCACCATCCGCCGCGCCAATCCGCGCGGCGTCACCAAGCTCTTTGAAAAGCCGCGCCCGATGACGGCAGACAAGACGGAGCCGCTGGCGGACGCGGCCTTTCTCCACGCGCTCTGGCACCATTTCGGTGAAGAGCCCTTCGAGCGCGGCAATCTCGATGCCGGCCGGCTCTCGCGCCTGTTCAAGCGCGAGGTGGTGCCGGCAGAGCATCCCTTCGATCCGGAGTCCTACACCGCCCTTCTGAAGATCAACATGAACGTCGCGCGGGCCAATTTCCCGCAGTCGTTCGACGATGTGTTCGAGGTGTGAGGCGATGATGCAGGGCAAGGCGCTTGTGCTGTTTTCCGGCGGGCAGGACTCCGCGACCTGCCTTGCCTGGGCGCTCGAGAATTTCGAAGCGGTCGAGACGGTAGGCTTCGATTATCGGCAGAACCACAGCGTCGAGCTCGAGGTGCGGCTGCGCTTTCTCGCCCGGCTTAGGTCAGAGTTTCCGCAATGGGCGGCAAAGCTTGGTGACGACCATAGGGTGGATATGGGCCTTCTCGGCGCGATTTCCGAGACGGCGCTGACCCGCGACATGGAAATCGAGATGGATGAGGCGGGCCTGCCGAACACGTTCGTGCCGGGCCGCAACCTCCTCTTCTTCACGGCGGCCGCAGCACTCGCCTATCGGCGCAATGCCCGGCATCTCGTCGGCGGCATGTGCGAGACGGACTATTCCGGCTATCCGGATTGCCGCGACGACACGCTGAAAAGTCTGCAGGTGACGCTGTCGCTCGGGCTCGATCGCCGGCAGGTCATCCACACGCCA
Organism: Ensifer sp.; assembly: GCA_035565055.1. GTDB lineage: Bacteria > Pseudomonadota > Alphaproteobacteria > Rhizobiales > Rhizobiaceae > Ensifer_A. Next base: position 27,100 of record DATMTA010000088.1, on the reverse strand, counting down.
CTGATGTGGCTGACGAAGGCTCAGACCTGGCGCATGGCCGAGGGACTGGGCGGCAAGCCGCTGGTCGATCTCATTCTGGAGGAAAGCCATAGCTGTTACCGGGGCGACCGCGCGACGCGGCACCCCTGGGGCTATGGCTGCGGGACCTGCCCGGCCTGCGAACTCAGGCAGGCAGGTTACGAACAATATCGCGCCGAGCGTCTGTGATCGGCACATAAGGGTAGGAAGCAAACGGCATGTTCAAGAAGATCCTGATTGCCAATCGCGGCGAAATCGCCTGCCGCGTCATGAAGTCGGCCAAGAAGATGGGCATCGCCACGGTGGCGGTCTATTCCGATGCCGACCGCGAGGCCGAGCACGTGAAGATGGCTGACGAGGCCGTCTATATCGGCCCGCCGCCGGCAGCCCAGAGCTATCTTCTGGCCGACAGGATCATCGAGGCCTGCAAGAAGACCGGGGCAGAAGCCGTCCATCCCGGCTATGGCTTCCTCTCCGAACGCGCCTCCTTCTGCGAGGCGCTGGAGAAGGAAGGCATCATCTTCATCGGACCGAAGGTGAAGGCGATCGAGGCGATGGGTGACAAGATCACCTCGAAGAAGATCGCCGCCGAAGCGGGTGTGTCGACCGTTCCCGGCTATATGGGCCTGATCGACGATGCCGAGCACGCGGTGAAGATTTCCAAGGAAATCGGCTATCCGGTCATGATCAAGGCCTCGGCCGGCGGCGGCGGCAAGGGTATGCGCATTGCCTGGAGCGACGACGAGGCCCGCGAAGGCTTTGCCCGCTCAAAGTCGGAAGCGGCCTCCTCCTTCGGCGACGACCGCATTTTCATCGAAAAGTTCATCGTCGAACCGCGCCATATCGAAATCCAGCTGCTCGGCGACGGCCATGGCAATGTCGTCTATTTGAACGAGCGCGAATGCTCGGTGCAGCGGCGAAACCAGAAGGTCGTGGAAGAGGCCCCGTCGCCCTTCCTGGATGAGAAGACTCGCAAGGCCATGGGCGAGCAGTCCGTCGCGCTGGCGAAAGCCGTCGACTATCAGAGCGCCGGCACGGTCGAATTCATCGTCGACAAGGACCGCAATTTCTACTTCCTCGAAATGAACACCCGGCTTCAGGTCGAACATCCAGTGACGGAACTGATCACCGGTCTCGATCTGGTCGAGCTGATGATCCGCGTCGCCGCCGGCGAGGAGCTGCCGATCAGCCAAAAGGACGTGAAGATCAACGGCTGGGCGGTGGAAAGCCGGCTTTATGCCGAAGACCCCTATCGCAACTTCCTGCCCTCGATTGGCCGCCTGACGCGCTATCGTCCGCCGCAGGAGGAGACGAAGGGCGGCGTGACCGTGCGCAACGACACAGGCGTCACCGAAGGCTCGGAAATCTCGATGTATTACGACCCGATGATTGCCAAACTCTGCACCCATGCGCCGACCCGCCTTGAGGCGGTGGACGCCATGGCCGATGCGCTGGATCGCTTCGAGGTCGAAGGTATCGGCCATAACCTGCCCTTCCTCTCCGCGCTCATGCAGCATCCGCGCTGGCGGGAGGGAAGGCTTTCCACGGGCTTCATCGCGGAGGAATATCCGGAAGGCTTCGGCCCGGTCGCACCGGATGCGGAGAGTGTTCATCGCTTCGCCGCCGCCGCGCTCGTGCTGTCGCGGATCGCCAGCGAGCGCAATGCGAAGATATCCGGAAGTCGTTTCACAGTCGGGGTCGGCAATGGTCACGAGAAGGTCGTGCTGCTGGCAGGTCATACGGTGACGGCAGAGATCTCGCATCTTTCCACCGGCTTCGGCGTCAGCCTCGACGGCGGGCCGGTGCTGCAGGTCGAAACCGAATGGCAGCCGGGCCAGCCGCTCGCCGAAGTGCTGATCGAGGGCAAGCCGGTCGCCTTCAAGGTCCAGCCGGCGCCGGGCGGTTTCCGTATGCGCCAGCGCGGCATGGATGTGAAGGTGAAGGTCCTCTCGCCCCGCGTCGCCGAACTCGCCGCCCTCATGCCCGAAAAGGCCCCGCCGGATACGTCCAACCTGCTCCTCTGCCCCATGCCCGGCCTCATCACGTCGGTTCTGGTGAAGGAGGGCGACGAAGTTCAGGAAGGTCAGGCGCTCGCGATCGTGGAAGCCATGAAGATGGAAAACATGCTGCGGGCTGAAAAGCGCGCCAAGGTGTCGAAGGTGCTGGCAAAGCCGGGCGCGAGCCTCGCGGTCGATGATGTGATCATGGAGTTTGCATGAGCCTCCTCCTCTCCCCTTGTGGGAGAGGATAGCTCGCCCCAAGAGCCGCAGGCGATTGGCGTGGCGAGCTTGGTGAGGGGGGAATTGCGACGGTATCGAGGGGTAACCCCCTTACCTGCGATTTCTAACACTTAGCTGAAGCTAAGATGTTGAAATCGCTTCCTCTCCCACAAGGGGAGAGGGCGGACTGCGGCTTGCCTCCCCACAAGGGGGGAGATGGGCGGCGCGCGTTGATGAACGAACCCGAGGATCGAGGAGACGACTCAAATGACGAAGACGATCAATTCCGACTGGCTCCCTCTCGCCTCGAAAGAACTCAAGGGTGCGGACCCCTCGACCCTCAACAAGGACATGCCCGAGGGCATTACCATCAAGCCGCTTTACACCGCGGACGACCTCCCCGCCGAGGCCGCAACCGCACTCCCCGGTATTGCCCCGTTCACCCGGGGCGTTCGCGCCACGATGTATGCCGGCCAGCCCTGGACGATCCGGCAATATGCGGGTTTCTCGACGGCGGAAGAAAGCAATGCATTCTACCGCAGGAACCTCGCTGCCGGGCAGAAGGGCCTCTCGGTCGCCTTCGACCTCGCCACGCATCGCGGCTACGATTCGGATCATCCCCGCGTCGTCGGCGATGTTGGCAAGGCGGGTGTGGCGATCGATAGTGTCGAGGACATGAAGATCCTGTTCGATGGCATTCCGCTCGGCGAAATGAGCGTCTCCATGACCATGAACGGCGCGATCATTCCGGTGTTGGCCATGTTCATCGTCGCAGGCGAGGAGCAGGGCGTGCCGCGCGCCAAGCTCACCGGCACCGTGCAGAACGACATCCTGAAGGAGTTCATGGTCCGCAACACCTATATCTATCCGCCGGAACCCTCGATGCGGATCGTGGCTGATATCATCGAGTTTACGGCGAAGGAGATGCCGAAGTTCAACTCCATTTCGATTTCCGGCTATCACATGCAGGAAGCCGGGGCGACGCTCAGCCAGGAACTCGCCTACACGCTCGCCGACGGCATGGAATATGTCCGCGCCGCGATGAAAAAAGGCCTCGATGTCGATGATTTCGCCGGCCGGCTCTCCTTCTTCTTCTGCATCGGCATGAATATCTTCATGGAGGCCGCGAAGCTGCGCGCTGCGCGCCATCTCTGGTCGAAGATCATGACGGATTTCGGCGCGAAGTCCGAGCGCTCCAAGATGCTGCGCACGCATTGCCAGACGTCGGGCGTGTCGCTGACCGAGCAGGACCCCTACAACAACGTCGTCCGCACGGCCTATGAGGCGCTGGCCGCTGTTCTCGGCGGCACGCAGTCGCTGCATACCAATTCCTTCGACGAGGCCATTGCCCTGCCGACGGAATTTTCCGCCCGCATCGCCCGCAACACGCAGCTCATCCTGCAGCACGAAACCGGCGTGACCAATGTCGTTGATCCGCTCGGCGGCTCCTATTATGTCGAGGCGCTGACGGCGCAACTCGCCGAAGAGGCGTGGTCCATGATCCAGGAGGTCGAAAGCCTGGGCGGCATGACCAAGGCCGTCGAACAGGGGCTGCCGAAGATGCGTATCGAGGAGGCCGCGACCCGCAAGCAGGCCCGCATCGACCGGGGCGAGGACGTCATCGTCGGCGTCAACAGGTTCCGGCTGGAAAACGAACCGTCTGTCGATATTCTCGAAATCGACAACGCCAAGGTACGCGCCAGCCAGATCGCGCGGCTGACCCGCATCCGCGAGACGCGGGACGGCAAGGCGGTCGATGCGGCGCTGAAGGCGCTGGAAAAGGTCGCGGCCTCCGGCCAGGGCAATCTGCTCGCCGCCGCTGTGGAAGCCGCCCGCGCGCGCGCTTCGCTGGGCGAGATTTCCGACGCCATGGAGCGCGCCTTCTCGCGCCACCATGCCTCCACCCGCGTGATTTCCGGCGTCTATGCCGATGCCTATCAGGAAGATGCCGAATACAAGGCGATCCGCGCCAAGATCGAGGCCTTCAAGGCCGAGCGCGGCACGGAGCCGTCGATCCTCGTCGCCAAGATGGGGCAGGACGGCCACGATCGCGGCGCCAAGGTCATCGCCACAGCCTTTGCCGACATGGGCTTCCGCGTCGATCTCACCGACATGTTCGAAACGCCCTCCGAGGTGGCCGACAAGGCAATTAACAAGAAGGTGGACGTCATCGGCGTGTCGTCGCTCGCCGCCGGCCACAAGACGCTGATCCCGGAACTGATCGCCAAGCTCAAGGAAAAGGGCGCGGACGACATCATCGTGGTCGCCGGCGGCGTCATCCCGGAGCAGGACTACCAGTTCCTGCGCGACGCGGGCGTGGCCGAAATCTTCGGCCCCGGCTCGAATGTCATGGCGGCGGCAAATGCGGTCCTGGGGGATATTGCGGGGCTGCGGCGGAACCGGTGAGAGGGGCGCTGATTGCCTCTCCAAGCCACCCAAGATCCAGCAACCAGTCGGGTGTTGCGGATGGCCGGGAAAATGGGTCCCCGCGCTTCCGCAACCGCTGCACTGTTGATCAGCGAAGCCTCACATTACCGGAACATTAAATCTTCCGGCATCACTTACCCCTTAGGATTTCATTCACCATAACTGCCGACGATGCCGGCATGTTCGGCGGGTGGTTCGCTGATTCGACTTGGGGTTGCGACATGAGAAAGAAATTTGGACTTCTGCTGACGACCGGGCTCGCCTGCGCCGCTTCAATCGCGGTGGCACATGCCGACGATTTCGCCTTGCGCGGGACGCGCAGCGACATCGTGAAATCCAACAACCAGTTCACTCTCAATGTCAGCGGCTCCTACCTGGATTATCTGGAATCCAGCGGATCGACGCCGCTTGACAGTGAACGGGGCTGGCAGCCCGGTCTTTCAGTCACCGGCTCTGTCATGACCGATATCGGGCTTTCCAATCTCTATCTCTATGGCAGCCTGTCCTGGAACAAGGGCAACAGCGACTACGTAGGTTCTTACATCGGCGGCAATTATGGCGACCTCCGCCAGCGCGACAATGCCGAGATTTACAACGAAGACTTCCGGATCGGCAAAGGCGTCGCGATCGACGACTCGTTCATGCTGACGCCCTATGTCGGGCTCGGTGCACGGCAGTGGCGCCGCGACGTTACGGGTGCCGGCGGCTATCGCGAAGACTATTCGCATGGCTATGTCGGCGGTGGTCTGCTGATGCAATATTCGCCGGGACCGGGCTGGGTGTTTGGCGTCAACGGCCTGATCGGCTCGACCTTCGCCGCCAGCATGAAGACCACCGCCACGGCGGGCGGCGCTGCGATCACACCGCAGACCTACAAGCTCGGCAACTCGGCGATCTACATGGTCGGCGCATCGGTGGACCGCGCGATCACCGATACGGTACATGCGAATGTCTCCATCGATTATACGAATTTCAAATATGGAGCTTCAGCCGTCTCGTCGATCGACGGAACCTTTGAGCCCGACAGCCGCACCTCGACCGTGGCGCTGAAGGTCGGCCTGGGCTTTGCATTCTAGAGCATTTTCGTTGATAACCGGATCACCTGAATTGCTCTATCTGTTTGTTTTTACGCAATTCCGGACGGAAAACGGGTTCCCACTTTTCCTGGAATTGCTCTAAGACGCCAGAGCAATCGGCGCGATCTTATCGATGGGCTCCCGATGGGGCCCATTGTCCTTTTTCGCAGGTCCATCTTGCAAATGGCAGGCCGAGGACACAGGCCTTGCCGATGTTCGGATCGGTCGAGCAGCTGATCGTTGCGCCCTGCGGATAGATCCGGTTTGCAAAGCGGCAGCCGCGCGAGGCATCCGCTCCGCGTCGCCCGGAAGCTTCGGCCGCCGTGATGGGTGCCATTCCCCGGTATCTCTCGCCGGCTAGCGCCGTTTGCACCGCCCCCGTAGTGGCCAAGGTCAGCAGCGCGAGAAACAGAGAGGTCGCATGGCAGCCGGAATCGATTGGGCCCCGTCCCCTCAAGCGTGACATCGGTGTTGCGGGCGGCATTCTGCTTTTCTCCCATCGCACAAGCGGGTTGAACTGTAGGCCCGGGGCGGACCCGCTTCAACGCCCATTCCTTTGTCGGCACATTGCATTCCGAAACCTGCCGCAGCCCTCTTGACTCCATTATAGGAGTCTATATTTCTCCTATAATGGAAAATTTGAACAACGACCTCGAAAAGAATATCGGCTCCTCGTTGAAGGCCCTGCGGGGGCAGCGGGGGATGACGCTCGACCAGCTGGCAGCGGCCTCGGGCGTCAGCCGGGCGATGATCTCGAAGATCGAACGCGGCGAGGCGAGCCCCACGGCGGTGTTGCTGGCGCGGCTGCTGGCTCCCCTCAAGGAGACGCTGTCCGGCTTCTTCGCAAGCGCCTCGGACACGCCCTCCCCGATGCGCAGGCTCTCCGAGCAGCCCGTTTGGCGCGATCCCGATACGGGCTATGTGCGCCGCGCAGTGTCCCCGCCGGGCTTTGCGATCGCCACCGATCTCGTCGATGTGACGCTGCCGGGCCGGGCGCGGGCCGCGATGCCGCCGGTGGTCTCGGATCCGCAGCAGGTGCAGTATGTCTGGCTGCTCGAAGGCCGTCTGATCATGGAATGCGACGGAGCCCGGCACGAGTTGGCAGCCGGCGACTGCCTCTACATGACGCTCGCTGAAGGTACCGTTTTCGAAAACCCCGCCGCCTCCCCCTGCCGCTATGCGGTGATCCTCAGAAAGACCTGACCATGGCCGATATCCGGATTCTCGACCGAGCCGCGACCCTTGCCGCGCTCGCAGACCTCAGCGCCCTCTTCTCGGAAACGGTTCGCGGCGGCGCATCCATGGGCTACATGCTGCCTTTCCCCCACGACGAGGCGGCCGCCTATTGGCGCGGCGTTGCCGATGCCGTTGACCGCGGCGATGTCGTGCTGTTCGTCATCGAGGAGGCAGGGCGCATCGCCGGCACCGTGCAACTCGGTATCGCCATGCCGCCCAACCAGCCGCATCGCGCCGACATCAAGAAACTGATGGTGCATCCTTCGGCGCGCGGCCGCGGCATCGCGCGCCTGCTGATGAACGCGGCAGAAAGCGAGGCGGCGGCGCGTGGGCGGAGCCTGCTTGTGCTGGACACGGCGACGGGAGAGCCGGCGGAGGCCATATACGAGCACCTTGGCTGGGAACGTGCGGGCATCATCCCGGGCTATGCGCTCTTTCCCGATGGCCGCCCCTGCGACACGACGATCTTTTACAAGGCGCTGAACGCTTCATATAACTGAATTTTGTATAAGCTGAGTTTATAATCTAAATCGAATTAATTTCATTATTCGATTTTTAATTCAGTATTTTATGTCGGTTCCGGGATATTTCTTGGCGCATCTCCCGACTCTGCGAAGACGCATAACCAGACCGTCTAAATTATTCAATTCAAATCACTTCTTACGCGCGACCCAGTTTCCACAGGTCACCACAGAATGCAAATGCTCCATTGCAGATACGCGATGGCGTACCGGATTCGCGGACTGCGGAGTTGCATGAACGCCCTTTCCCTGCTTAAACCGAAGACGAACTGCGTTCAAAAATTTAAGGACGGCGGGGATGCCCGTCCCAGAAGATATGCCGGCGCAGAGCAGGAGGACAAGGATGCTGATTGGTTCGCCACGGGAACGGCTTGAGGGAGAGGCGCGCGTCGCGATGACGCCGGACAGCGCGACCCAGCTGCAGAAACTCGGATATCAATGCGTGATCGAAAGCGGCGCGGGCAAGCTCGCCGGCTTTTCGGACGATCTCTATCGCGCCGCCGGCGTGACGGTCGTCGACACGGCTGATGCGCTCTATGCGCAGGCCGATGTGATCGCCAAGGTGCGCCCGCCGCTGGCGGACGAGGTGTCCAAACTCGCCCCCGGCAAGACGCTCATTTCCTTCTTCTATCCCGCGCAGAATAAGGACCTGCTGGAGCAGGCCAAGGGCACGGGCGCGAATGTGATCGCCATGGACATGGTGCCGCGCATTTCGCGCGCCCAGAAGATGGATGCGCTCTCCTCCATGGCCAATATCGCGGGCTATCGCGCCGTGATCGAGGCCGGCAACAATTTCGGCCGTTTCTTCACCGGCCAGGTGACGGCAGCCGGCAAGATTCCGCCGGCCAAGGTTCTGGTCATCGGCGCCGGCGTTGCCGGCCTTGCCGCCGTCGGTACGTCCGTATCGCTCGGCGCGATCACCTATGCCTTCGACGTTCGTCCGGAAGTGGCCGAGCAGATCGAATCCATGGGCGCGAATTTCGTGTTCCTCGATTTCGCCGGCCCCGCACAGGATGGTGCTGCAACGGGTGGCTATGCGGCCCCCTCCTCGCCGGAATTCCGCGAGGCGCAGCTGAAGAAGTTCCGCGAGATCGCACCGGACATCGACATCGTCATCACCACGGCGCTGATCCCCGGCCGCGATGCGCCGAAGCTCTGGCTCGCCGACATGGTCGCGATGATGAAGCCCGGCTCGGTCATTGTCGACCTTGCTGCCGAACGCGGCGGCAACTGTGACCTGACCGTTGCGGACCAGAAGATCGTCTCCGACAACGGCGTGACCGTCATCGGCTACACCGACTTCCCGAGCCGCATGGCCGCGCAGTCCTCGACGCTCTATTCGACCAATATCCGCCACATGATGACGGACCTGACGCCGAAGAAGGATGGCGCGCTCTTCCACAACATGGAAGACGACGTGATCCGTGGCGCGACCGTCACCTATCAGGGCGAGATTACCTTCCCGCCGCCGCCGCCGAAGATCCAGGCGATCGCGGCGCAGAAGCCGAAGGAAAAGGCCAAGGAGCTGACGCCGGAAGAAAAGCGTGCAGCGGAAGCTGCCGCCTTCAAGGCGCAGACGAAGCAGCAGGTCGGCCTGCTGGTCGTCGGCGGGGCGCTGATCCTGCTCGCCGGTCTCTTCGCGCCGGCCAGCTTCATGTCGCATTTCATCGTCTTCGTGCTCTCCTGCTTCGTCGGTTTCCAGGTCATCTGGAACGTGTCGCATTCGCTGCATACGCCGCTGATGGCCGTGACCAACGCGATCTCCTCCATCATCATTCTCGGCGCGCTGATGCAGATCGGCTCCGGGAGCTGGCTGGTGGCCTTGCTCGGCGCCGTCTCCGTCTTCATGGCGGGGATCAACATTTTCGGTGGCTTCATGGTCACCCGGCGTATGCTCGCCATGTTCCAGAAGTCTTAAGGGGAGGGTCGAGCCATGGAATACGGATTTACCACGGCGGCCTATGTGGTCGCGGCCGTCCTCTTCATCCAGTCGCTCGGCGGACTGTCGGGCCAGGAAAGCGCCAAGCGCGCGGTCTGGTATGGCATCGTCGGCATGGCGCTCGCGGTTCTCGCGACGCTTTATGGCCCCGGCGCCGGCAACTGGCTTATTTCGCTCGTCATGATCGCCATCGGCGGCGCCATCGGCTGGGTCGTTGCGCAGCGCGTGCAGATGACCGAAATGCCGCAGCTCGTCGCTGCCATGCATTCGCTCGTCGGTCTCGCAGCCGTGCTGATCGGCTTCAACACGCATATCGAGCTCATCCGCCTTGCAGGCATGGATGAGGCGACGCGCCATGCGCTGACCGGTTTTGCGGCCGTGATTGCGCACAAGACCCCGGTCGAGATCAACATCCTGCGCGTCGAGACCTTCCTCGGCATCTTCATCGGTGCCGTGACCTTCACCGGCTCGATCATCGCCTTCGGCAAGCTTGCCGGCAAGGTGGATGGCAAGGCGAAGAAGCTGCCGGGCGGCCACGTGCTGAACGCGGCGGCGGCCATCATTTCGCTCGTCATGCTCTTCGTCTATCTCTCGTCCGGTTCGACGTTCGCCATCGTCATCATGACGCTGGCCGCGCTCTTCATCGGCTACCACCTCATCATGGGCATCGGCGGCGCCGACATGCCGGTCGTCGTCTCGATGCTGAACTCCTATTCGGGCTGGGCAGCGGCGGCCATCGGTTTCTCGCTGTCGAACGACCTTCTGATCGTCGTCGGCGCGCTGGTCGGTTCCTCAGGCGCGATCCTCTCCTACATCATGTGCAAGGCGATGAACCGCTCCTTCATCTCGGTCATCCTCGGCGGCTTTGGCGGAACGTCAGGTCCTGCCATGGCGGTCGAAGGCGAACAGATCGCCATCGACACGGAAGGTGTTGCGGCTGCCCTCAACGATGCGGATAGCGTGATCATCGTGCCGGGCTACGGCATGGCAGTGGCGCAGGCGCAAGGGGCGGTTTCCGAACTCACCCGCAAGCTGCGTGCGGCAGGCAAGGAAGTGCGTTTCGCGATCCACCCGGTCGCCGGACGCCTGCCGGGCCACATGAACGTGCTGCTCGCCGAAGCCAAGGTGCCCTATGATATTGTCTTGGAAATGGACGAGATCAACGAGGATTTCCCGAACACGGATGTCGTGATCGTCATCGGCTCCAACGACATCGTTAACCCGGCCGCCCAGGAAGACCCGAACTCCCCGATCGCCGGGATGCCGGTTCTGGAAGTGTGGAAGGCCAAGCAGGTCTTCGTTTCCAAGCGCGGCCAGGGCACAGGCTATTCCGGCATCGAGAACCCGCTGTTCTACAAGGACAATACCCGCATGTATTACGGCGACGCCAAGGACTCGATCAACAAGCTGCTGCCGTTGATCAATTGAGGCACCTCCTCCTCTCCCCTTGTGGGAGAGGATAGCCTGCCCCAAGAGGCGAAGCCGATTGGCTTGGCAGGCTTGGTGAGGGGGTTCACGTGACGGCGCACCGAAAATCTGCCCCCTCACCTGCGATTTCTAACACTTAGCTGAAGCTAAGATGTTGAAATCGCTTCCTCTCCCACAAGGGGAGAGGCTACACGCAGCTACTTCCGCCCCGCCACATGCTCGGCAAACCCCTTCAGGAACGTCCCGAGCTGTTCCTTCACCTTCTCATCCGCAAGCTTCCCCTCCCCGTCGAACACCTTGTCCGCGTGCGACACGAGCAACCGGCCATCCATCCACAAGTCTGCACCGAAGGTGCGCATGATGGGGAGCCAGGCGTTCTGGGAGAGGATGGTGCCGAAGCCGCCGGGCGAGGCGCCGATGATGGCGATGGGCTTGTTGCGGAAGGCGATGCTGGCGCCGCCGGGGCCGCGGGAAAGCCAGTCGATGGCATTCTTGAAGACCCCGGGGATGGAGTTGTTGTATTCGGGCGTGACGAGCAGCAGGCCGTCGGCCGCGACGATCTTCTCCTTCAGCGTGGTGACGGCTTCGGGAATGCCGCTTTCGGCTTCGACATCGCCGTCATAAAGCGGGATGCCGCGGATCGTGCCGATCTCCAGTTCCGCGCCTTCCGGCATCAGGCCGGTCGCGGCACGCAGGAGCGCAGAGTTCAACGAGCCCTTGCGCAGGCTGCCCGAAATGCCGATCAGTTTCGTCATGGTTTTCCCTTCTAGTCTCGGTGATTCATACCCGCATAACATCCGATATGCGGCGATTGTGCCAGCCAGCAGGCAACAAAAAAGCCGCCCAATGGACGGCTTCTTTTCAGATCGACGGGCAGTCGCGCTCACTTCGGCGCGAGAACCATCATCATCTGGCGGCCTTCGAGCTTCGGCTCGGCTTCGACCTTGGCGATCTCGACAGTGTCTTCCTTGACCTGCATCAGCAGCTTCATGCCGAGTTCCATATGCGCCATTTCGCGGCCGCGGAAACGGAGCGTCACCTTGACCTTGTCACCTTCTTCGAAGAAGCGGTTCATGGCCTTCATCTTCACCTCATAGTCATGGGTGTCGATGTTGGGGCGCATCTTGATTTCCTTGATCTCGACGATCTTCTGCTTCTTGCGCGCTTCGGCCGCCTTCTTCTGGTTGGCGTATTTCAGCTTGCCGAGGTCGAGGATCTTGCAGACCGGCGGTTCAGAATTCGGCGAGATTTCGACGAGATCGAGCCCCGCCTCCTCTGCCATCTTCAACGCCTCGTCCGTGGGCACGATGCCCAGGTTCTCGCCTTCTTCATTGATGAGCTGAATGCGGGGCAGGCGAATTTCCCGGTTGGCGCGAGGCCCGTCCTTTACGGGGGCGTCGGCTTTGAATGGTCTGCGAATGGTCGTATTCTCCTCAAATTGTTTCCGAAAACGTGCGCGGGATTTGTGTCCGCTGCAATGTGTGCTTTCACGTGCGCGAGTCAATAGCATGGTTCGCCGGAAAAATCACCATCTGTGCTTATTTCGTCGAATCTGTTGTATGTCCGTCATGATTCTGATCGGAGACGCGCGATGGCAGACGAAAAACCCCATTTCCTGAGCGTTGGAAAGTGCAACGACGCCCGCGACATCGCCTGGCGCCTGAGCGATGGGCCGAAGGACAAGCCGGCACTCGTCTGGCTCGGCGGCTACCGCTCCGACATGAAGGGGACGAAGGCGCTGGAGCTCGAAAGCTTCGCCCGCGAGAAGGGTCTTGCGTGTCTTCGCCTCGATTATTCCGGCCATGGAGAGTCGGGCGGGGAATTCCGCGACGGAACGATCTCGCGCTGGCTGGAGGAGGCGCTTGCCGTCATCGCCCAGGCCGGATTCAAGCGCTTGATCCTCATCGGCTCTTCCATGGGCGGCTGGATTGCCCTGCGGGCGGTTGCGGAACTGCGGAAGCGCCAGACGGCGACGGTCGAAGGCATCGTGCTGATCGCGCCGGCGCCAGACTTCACGATCGACCTCATCGAACCGTCGCTCGGCGAGGCGGAGCGCAAGAGCCTGAGCGAGAAAGGCTATTTCGAGGAGCATTCGGAATATTCCCCGGAGCCGAACATCTTCACGGCCAAACTGATGGAGGATGGCAGGGCGAACCAGGTGCTGACCGGGATCATCGAGACCGGCTGCCCGGTGCATATCCTGCAGGGCATGAAGGATCCGGACGTACCTTGGCGCCATGCGATGAAGCTCACCGAGCATCTGCCGGCCGACGACGTCGTGATCAGCCTCGTCAAGGATGGCGACCATCGCCTGTCGCGGCCGGAGGATCTGGCGCTGATGCGCCGCGCGCTGGATGCGCTGCTGCCAAGCGATCATGGTTAACAATTCGTTGCAATTTTAACCATGTCTGAAAGAATGCCGGGAGCTGACAAGCCTTGTAATTGACTCTTCACGCCTCAGGTTCTTAACTGTTTGTTAAGAATTGAAGGGTTCCCGTGATGGCATTCAGGCTCGGTTTTGCGTTTTTCGCCCTGGCAATGACAGTTGCGACGGCTGCCGATGCGGTTGGCGTTGCGCCCGCCGTCATGCGCACGGGCGCTGTCACCTCGCAGCCTATCGGCCACTACGAATTCTGCCAGAGCCATCAGGACGAGTGCAGCGTCAAGTCCTCCGATCAGACCGCACCGAAGCTGACCAGCTTCGGTTGGCAGACGATCCGTGACATCAACTATCACGTCAATTCGACCATCGTGCCGATGACCGACATGGAGCTTTATGGCCGCGACGAAGTCTGGGCCTATCCGGTCGATGCGGGCGACTGCGAGGATTTCGTTCTGCTGAAGCGCAAGCTGCTGATCGAGAAGGGTTTCCCGGTCAATACGCTGCTGATCACCGTCGTCCGCAAGCCCGACGGCGAAGGCCATGCGGTTCTGACCGTGCGGACCGCGCAAGGCGACTATATCCTCGACAATCTCACCAACGAGGTGAAGGTCTGGAGCGATACGCCGTATCATTACCTCAAGCGTCAATCGACGGCCAATTCCGGCCAGTGGGTGACGATCGAGAATGGCGGCGACGTCCTCGTCGGTTCGCTCAGAAAGTAATGCCGGAACCCGTCAGCACCGCACAAGAGGTGGTTGAAGCGTTCCGATAGATTGCGCAATTCCGAATGCAAAATCCTACGCAGTTTTGCTGGAATTGCCGTTGCGTCCTTTTTCTGGGGGGAAGGACGCGATCGAGGGCCGCGCTGGGGGACAGGGCGGCCCTCTCACTTTTTCAGGGCCTGCCCCAAGGTCTCCCGCAGGAGCCGGAAGACCTGACTGTTGTCGCATTGCGCGACATTGAAACGCATGAGGTCCAGCGCAGAGCCCGAATGGCTGAAGACATTGCCGGGCGCGAGAACGAGGCCATGTTCTAGCGCGGCCTTTGACAGAGCCACCGCATCCAGCCCACCCGGCAGCCTGCACCAGAGGAAGAAGCCGCCAAGCGCAGGATTGAGGCGTTGAAAGCCCAGTGCCTCCAGCTCACGCGCGACAGCATCACCGCTGGCCACGAGCCGATTGCGCAGGCCATCCAGGTGACGCCGATAGGCGCTGTCGGAGAGGACGGCATGAACCAGCGTCTCTGCCATATGATTGCCGCCGAAGCGGCTGGCAATCCGGAAATCCGTGAAATCCTCAACCCAGTCGGATCTGAGCGTGACATAGCCCGTGCGAAAGGCGGCCGAAAGCGTCTTGGAAAAACTGCCGATGACAATGACCCGCTCCAGCCCATCCATCGCGGCATAGCGCGGGGCCGGCTCGCCTTCCAGATCGCCGAAGATATCGTCTTCGATAATGAGCAGATCGTGGCGCTCGGCCAGCTTCAAGACCTTATGGGCGACCACCGGTGAGAGCTTCCATCCCGTCGGATTGTGCAGGCCCGCGTTGGTGAGATAGAGGCGCGGCCGCTCTTTCTCCGCCAGATGCGCGAATGCCTCGACATCCGGCCCTCCTGGACCGAAGGGGACTGCGACCACTCTCAGCCGGTTCGCCCTGAGACCGGCGAGAAAATTGAAATAGCAGGGATCGTCGACAAGGATCGTATCGCCGGGCTCGGTCAGGAAGCGCAGCACCAGGTCGAGCGCCGATGAGGCAGAATCGGTGAGCAGGATCTCCTCCGGCCCTGCGGTGATCTCGCGCGCCGCCAGACGCCGGGCGATGAGCTGGCGCAGCGGCGCGAATCCCTTCGGTTCGGAGTAGTCGGTGAGGCCCGCGCCGCCGGTGCGAGCCAGATTGCGCATCGCCTTTGCGATGATCTCCTGCGGCATCCAGCTTGCCGGCAGCCAGCCGCAGCCCGGCGAGAACATGCCGTCACGCGGCTCCAGCGCCTGGCGCGACATCCAGAGCGGATCAACCTCCCGATCAAGCGGACGTACGGCGGTCTTAAGGGAGTGCGGAACTGGCTGATTGCCGACATAGAAGCCGGCGCCGCGCCTCGGCTCTATGAGACCGCTTGCCGCCAGCCGGTCGTAGGCCTCCACGACGGTGGACTTGGAAATACCGGTGGTGGCCGCAAGGCTGCGGACGGACGGCAGCTTCTCGCCCGGCAGCAGCGCTCGGGCCGAAATCCGCTCGCGGATCAGGATGATGACCTTCTCGCATTGTCCCGACGCCATGGCTCGCCCTCCTGTACCGGACTTCGTATCAGTACAGTTTTTGAAAATCGTCTTCAACTGTGTCTGGGCCAAACGTCTGCTTTCGGGCATTCCGGCAGTATAAGGAGACATGACATGACCGATATTGCCATCACCGCACCGCCCGTCAGCGACAGGACGAAGGGCCTGATCTATGGCTTTCTGGGCGTTCTCGTGTTTTCTGGTTCGCTGCCTGCGACGCGCGCGGCGGTGGCGGACTTCGACCCGGTCTTCGTCACCGGCGCGCGGGCAGTGATCGCCGGCGTTCTGGGGGCGGCGTTGCTTTTCACGCTGAAGGCGAAGCGGCCGGAGAAAGCCGATCTGCTTCCGCTCATCGGCGTCACGCTGGGCGTGGTCGTAGTCTGGCCGCTGATGATCGCCTTTTCTCTCAAGGTCGTCCCCTCGGCGCATGGGACCATGTTCATTGGGCTCCTGCCGCTGATGACGGCGATCTTCGGCGTCCTGCGCGGCGGCGAGCGGCCAAGGCCGCGCTTCTGGCTCTTTGCGGTGGGCGGTAGCGCGCTGGTGGTCGGCTATGCCTTTCTTTCAAACGGATTGGCGCTTTCCACGCCCGATCTTTTCATGCTGATCGGCGTGGCGGTCTGCGGCTATGGCTATGCGGAAGGCGCGCAACTGACGCGGAAGCTGGGCGGCTGGCAGGCGATTTCCTGGGCACTTGTGCTGGGAATGCCGCTGATGCTCGCGCTGTCGTACGTCTATGCGCCAACGGATTTTCATGCGGTTCACGAGGCGTCGTGGCTTGGCCTCATCTATGCCGGGCTGATGGCCATGCTGGTGGGCTTCGTCTTCTGGTATCGCGGCCTGGCACTGGGCGGCACGGCCTCGGTCGGGCTGCTGCAGCTGACCCAGCCCTTCTTTTCCTTCGTCATCGCCTTCCTTTTTCTGGGCGAAGCGATTTCCGGCGCGATGATCGCGATCACCGTTGCTGTCGTGGCCTGCGTGGTCGCAGCGAGACGCAGCGCCTGATCTCAGGCGCTGCGCACCAACGCTTTATGCGTTACCAATCAGGATACCGGCTGCCAGAACCAGCCCGCCGCCGACGACGACCTGAAGGGCGGCGCGCAGGAAGGGCGTGTCCATATATTTGTTCTGGATAAAGGCAATCGCCCAGAGTTCGAAGAACACAATCGCAATGGCCGTGATCGTCGCTGTCAGGAAGTTCGGGATGAGATAGGGGAGCGTGTGGCCGAGGCCGCCGAGCGCGGTCATGATGCCGGACGCCAGACCGCGCTTGATCGGCGAGCCGCGGCCGGAGAGCTTGCCGTCATCGTGCGCGGCTTCAGTGAAGCCCATGGAAATACCGGCACCCACCGAAGCCGAGAGGCCAACGAGGAAGGTCTGCGTCGTGTCCTGCGTGGCAAAGGCGGCAGCAAAGATCGGAGCCAGCGTCGAGACGGAGCCGTCCATCAGACCGGCAAGGCCCGGCTGTACATAGGTCAGCACGAATTGGCGACGGGCGGTCTCGTCTTCCTCTTCGCGGGCGCCTTCCGGCAGGTGCTTGTCCTCGAGCATGGACGCAACATCGCTGTGTCCCTGTTCGGCAATCGCCAGATCGCCCAGCAGCTTGCGGATGCCGGTATCCTGGGCCTGCTTCTGCGCCTCGAGATAGAAGCGATAGGCGCCCTGCTCCATGCGTTCGGCCTCGTCACGCATATCGTCCAGCGACTTCGTCTCCATCAGCCAGTCCGGCGAGCGCTCGTAGAAGCCACGCACATGTTCGCGGCGGATCAGCGGAATCCGCTTGCCGAAGCGGCTTTCGAACATGTCGATCAGCATCCGGCGATGGGTGTTCTCCACATCCGCCATGTCGTCAAACACCTTGGCCGATTGCGGATACTGGTCGCGCAGCTTGTCGGCATAGGCGAGATAAATGCGCGCATCGTCCTCTTCGGAGGAGATGGCAAGCGCCAGAATTTCGGCTTCGCTCAGGCTGGAGAATTCGCGCTTCTTCGAGCGCTCAAAGAGTCGGATCATGGGAGGCATCCTTTTTAGAATAATTCTAATCTAGATGGTCAGGGATGCGCCGTCAACCGGTTGCGATCGCTTCCTCTCCCCTTGTGTGAGAGGAAGCGATTTCAACACCTTAGCTTTAGCCAAGTGTTAGAAATCGCAGGTGAGGGGTCTATCTTGGCGGCGACGTTAGAAATATTTACCCCTCACCAAGCCTGCCTCGCCAATCGCCTGCGGCTCTTGGGGCAGGCTATCCTCTCCCACAAGGGGAGAGGACGGGCGGAAGCCTCAGTCCGAAGAACTTGGCCGCTTGTAGCGCACCGTATCGAAGCGCGCGGACAGTCCATCATAAAGCAGCAGGCGGCCGACCAGCGGCTCGCCCGCGCCGGTGACGAGCTTGATGACTTCCATGGCCATCAGCGTGCCGATGACGCCGGTGACGGCGCCGATGACGCCGGCTTCCGCACAGGTGGGGACCATGCCCTCCGGCGGTGGCTCCGGGAAGAGATCACGATAGCCGGGTAACAAACGCCCATCCGCGTCTCTATCGTAAGGCTTGAGCACTGTGATGGAGCCGTCGAAGCGGCCGACTGCGCCGGTGACAAGCGGGATGCGTGCGGCTTCAGCCATATCTGCACAGAGGTAGCGCGTGGCGAAATTGTCCGAACCGTCGGCCATGAGATCATAAGCTTTGAGCAGTTCCAGCGCGTTTTCGGCAGTCAGGCGCAGGTCGTGACGGACGACTTTGACATGCGGGTTCAGGGCGGCAACCGCGGTGGCGGCACTCTCAGTCTTCGCCTCGCCTATACGATCCGTCGTGTGGATCACCTGGCGTTGGAGATTGGACAGCGAGACGGTGTCGTCGTCGCAGATTCCAATCGTCCCCACGCCGGCGGCTGCGAGGTACTGGATAAGCGGCGCACCAAGTCCCCCAGCCCCAATGACGAGAACCCGCGCAGCTTTCAGCTTCTGCTGACCGGGACCACCGATTTCGGAGAGCACGATGTGACGCGCATAGCGGCCGATCTCGTCGCTTGAAAGGGGTTCCTGACTTCCGCTCTTCGTCATGGCGCATCCTCCCGCGTGACCGTGCCGTTCGCGACGCGGAAGAATTCCGCGCGCTCGCCAAGGCTTTTGAACATTGCCGCATCCGTGCCAGTCATGAAAGCCTGTCCGCCGATTTCGTGGACGAGATCGAAGAGCGTGGCGCGACGGTTTTCATCGAGATGGGCGGCGATTTCGTCCAGCAGCAGGATG
The DNA here is from genome assembly GCA_035565055.1 of Ensifer sp. Lineage (GTDB taxonomy): Bacteria > Pseudomonadota > Alphaproteobacteria > Rhizobiales > Rhizobiaceae > Ensifer_A. Next base: position 8,332 of record DATMTA010000088.1, on the reverse strand, counting down.
GGTGCATAACCGGTCATGCGGGCGGCAAGGCGCGCATGGGCAAGGACAAGGCCGACGAGCAGCGCCTTCTGCTCGCCCGTCGAGCAGCGCTCGGCCTCAATGTCCTTGGCGCGGTGACGCACGAGAAGATCGGTCTTGTGCGGTCCCTCCAGCGTGCGCCCGGCGGCAGAATCGCGTGGCCGGTCGCGGCCGAGCGCGAGGCGGTAATCATCCTCGAGATCGGCGGCGACACGGCCTTCGGCATCTTCGTCCATGAAGCCCGCCAGCGAAAGCGCGGGGACGGGGAAAGCCGTTTCCGGCGCGCCCTCCTCCACCAGCCGCGCCAGCAGGCCCAACATTTCCCGCCGCGCCAGCATGATCGCAACGCCGAGCCCGGCCATCTGCTCCTCCAGCCCGTCGAGCCATGTCGTGTCCCAGCGGTTTTCCGACAGCAGCCTGTTGCGGCTTTTCATGGCGCGCTCGAAATCGCTGGCGCGGCGGCCGTGCGTCGGATCGATCGACAGAACGAGCCGGTCAAGAAAGCGGCGGCGGTCCGAGGAGCCGCCGGTGAAGAGGCCATCCATGGACGGCGTGAGCCAGAGAATGCGCAGGTGATCGAGCAAGTCGTCGATGGCAGGTGCGAAGACGCCATTGACGCGCAGCCGGCGCGAAACCGCACCTTCCGGCCCCGTCTCCGTTCCAGTGCCGATATCGGCCTCGCCGTTCATGCCTTCCACGGCGGCAAAGACGGTGAACCCGGACTCTGCGCCATTGCGGACCACGTCCGCATAGGCCGCGCGGCGAAAGCCCCGGCCTGGAGACAGGAAGGAAACGGCCTCCATCAGGTTTGTCTTGCCGGAGCCATTATCGCCGGTCAGCACGACATGCCGGCCTTCGAAACGCAGCGAGGCAGCCGCGTAGTTTCGAAAGTCGGTCAGAGCCAGACGTCTGATAGCAGTCTTTTCGGGCATATCGTTGGCGAGGTGCAAAGCGTTCCGGGACGTGTGATCGCGACCGATAGCAGTTGCCGGCAGGCATGGCAAAGGCCGCTTCTTCTCACTGACAATTTGCTGACACATGCGATCAGTGTTCTGTCAGGCCGCGTCGGCCATAACTGTCACCAGACAACGGCTTGCGCGAAAAGGTGCCCCCCAAATGCAGCCTCGCTCTTGCCGTTGCTCTGCTTCTGGCCGAAACGCCGCCCGTGATGTCAGGGGCTTTCGCCGCCACGCTCCCCAAGGCGTGGCGGCTCTAACCCGCTAAACGGGGCCAACCCGATGAGGGGTTGACGGTTTGGGCAATGACCCCGGATATTGAGCCGTCATTCCCTGCGAGAAGAACATGCAACGCCGCCCCTATATCGTGACTGCCCTTGCCATCTGCGGCGTGGCGGCGCTCCTGACGAATGTCATTCCGGCAGGTGCGCAGCAGGCCGGGCAGGGACCGGGTATGGGGCCAGGCCCAGGCCAGGGCGCTCCGCCCGGACCAGGAGGCCCACCGGGGATGGGACCGGGAGGCCCCCCCGGAATGGGAATGGGCCCGGGGCCGGGCGGCCACGTTTCTCCCGGGAACGCCCGTGGCGATGGTGCCGACAATTCCGGCTTGTTCGCGGCGCCTTCCGCCAGAAGCCTCTTTGGAAGCCCGGATCGGGATGAGCCGGCGTCACGCCCGGCTGCGAAGAGCCTGGGCCATGACGACGCACTGACTGAGCGGAGAGCAGGAAAGATCATCCCCTTCAAGGACGCCCTGAAGGCGGCAAACCCGGGCAATGCAAAGGTGATAGAGGTGAAGCTGATCGCGGACGACCGCATTGCTGTCTATAGGATCAAGCTGCGCTTCGACGACGGATCGATCAAATCGGTGACGGTGAATGCCCAAACGGGCGACGTCGGCGGCCTGTTCTGACAGGCGCGGCGCGTTCGCAACCGAGATGACTTATGGATTGGTGAAAGCTTATGCGTATTTTGCTGGCTGAGGACGACCTGACCATCCTCAACCATATGAAACAGAGCCTGGAGCGCGAAGGCTACGCGATCGAGGTTGCCTCGACGGGACCTGCCGTCTGGGAAGCCGGCGAGATCGGTGATTTCGCAGCCATTATCCTTGATCTCGGCCTGCCTGGCCTCGACGGTCTTTCGATCCTGAAGCGGTGGCGGCAGGACGGCGTTGCCACCCCCGTACTCATCGTCAGTGCGCGAGGCTCCTGGATGGAACGCGTCGACGGGTTCGACGCAGGAGCCGACGACTACCTGCCCAAACCCTATCGGCCTGAGGAGTTTTTGGCGCGACTGAAGGCGCTGCTGCGGAGGGCACGACCCGCCGGGCATTCGGTTCGCAATGCGGGGCGTCTGTCGCTCGACGAAAACAGCCGCAAGCTGCTCTTCGACGGCCAGGCGATCGACATCAGTCCGCTCGAATACCGCATGATCGCTTATCTCATCGACAACAAGGACCGGGTGGTGTCGCCCATCGAGCTCGCCAACCACGTCCAAGGGCGGGAGGACGACGCCGCCAAGAACGCGGTCGAGGCAATGGTGGCGCGGCTGCGGCGCAAGACGGCGCCGGACGCTATCCGCAACCGGCGAGGCTTCGGTTACATTATCAACGATGGCGACGAATGACGCTGTCACTGAAGCTTCGGTTGGGGATCGGGGCCTTCGCGGCCATCATCCTGGCACTCGCACTGATGGCCGCGACGCTTGCCAACCTGTTCGCCACCTATGTCGCCGACCGCTATCGCTCTGAAATGAGCGCGCTGGCCGACTCAATTGCCGCCACGATCATCTATCGCAACGGCCGCTTTTCGGTTGGCCATCCGCCGCCTGATCCTCGCTTCGATGTGGCGGCGGGCGGCCGGTACTGGCAGGTTTCAGCGCCCGGACAGGAACCGGTCCGTTCCGCGTCCCTCTGGGATCTCGTCATCGATCCCGCAAAGCTTGGCAAAACCGACAGACGTGGCTTTCAATGGACCGAAGGGCCGGACGGCGCGGACATGCTCGTCTACTCCACACGCCTCACGCTGACGGACGAGACCGGGCGCGAATCGCCCCCGTTCTGGATCTATTGCGGATTTCGCTTTTCGGAAATGAAGCCGGCACTGGACGGCTATGGGCGAACGCTCGCCAGCATGATGCTGCTCAGTGCCATCATTCTGGGGGTGTCGACCTGGTTGCTGGGCTTTTATGCGTTGCGTCCTCTCGGCCGACTGCAGAGAGAGGTCATCGACATTCGAGCCGGGCGGACGAATTCGATGAGCGAAGACCGTCCGCGCGAAATCCTGCCGCTGGTGCGTGAAATCAATCTGCTTCTGCGTGAAAGAGAAACGGCCGTCGAGCGTGCCCGCGCGCGCGCCAGCGATCTGGCGCATGGATTGAAGACGCCCCTGACGGTGCTGGCTCAGCTGGCCAGCCAACTGCCTGCCGAAGACAGGGAAACGGCCCTCAAGCAGGTCGATCTCATCCGCCAGCGCTCCGACAGGCAATTGCAATCGGCGCGGCTCGGCGTCGAACAGATGTCTTCGACGAGTGTTGCCGAGATCATCAAGAAGCTGGTGCAGGTTCTCAAGCCCGTCACATCCACCAAGGGGCTCCACTGGCATGTGCTGATCGAACCGGACACGGTGGTGGCAACCGATCCGGCCGATCTGGCGGAAGCGGCGGGCAATGTCCTCGAGAATGCGAGCAAATGGGCGAAGGCCCATATCCTCGTGCGGGTCGACCAGGACGCGGACTGGACCGACATCCGTATCGCCGACGACGGGCCGGGAGCAGCAGAGGCGGATTTCGCCCGCATCCTGCGGCGCGGCGGCTCGATGACGCATGACGATCAGACAACGGGCCTGGGGCTTGCCATTTCATCCGACATCGCCAATGCCTATGGCGGCTCGCTGTCGCTGGCGCGCTCCGAACTGGGCGGGCTGGAAGTGTGTCTGCGGTTTCCGACCTCGACTGCCGAAAAGCTCTCTCCGGCCTGATTCTCCATGCGCTTCCCGGCGCGCAAAGAATCCTGCGTCGACCCGTTGCGCATTTCCTGCACCGCGGTTATAAGCCCCCGTCCGAACGGTCCGGCAGGGCATGCCGTGGCCGTTCTAAATGCTTGTGAAAAGGCCTCATCAGCCGTTTCCAAAAAACACACCAAGAACGGAGTAGCAAAATGCCCAAGATGAAGACGAAATCGTCTGCCAAGAAGCGGTTCAAGATCACCGCAACCGGCAAGGTCAAGGCAGCTGCCGCTGGCAAGCGCCATGGCATGATCAAGCGGACCAACAAGTTCATCCGCGACGCTCGCGGCACGATGGTGCTGGCGGAGCCGGATGGCAAGAAGGTCGTCAAGAATTACCTGCCCAACGGTCTCTGAGACTGAGCAGCGTTTTCAAAGCTTTAAGGAGATCATGACATGGCACGTGTAAAAAGAGGCGTTACCGCCCACGCCAAGCACAAGAAGGTACTCAAGCAGGCCAAGGGTTTCTACGGCCGCCGCAAGAACACGATCCGCACCGCAAAGGCTGCTGTTGATCGTTCCAAGCAGTGGGCCTACAAGGACCGCAAGATCAACAAGCGCAATTTCCGCGCTCTGTGGATCCAGCGTATCAACGCTGCTGTCCGCGAACATGGCCTGACCTATGGCCGCTTCATCGACGGCCTCAACAAGGCTGGTATCGAGATCGACCGCAAGGTTCTGTCCGACATGGCAATCCATGAAACGGAAGCCTTCGCTGCGCTCGTCGCCGCGTCCAAGAAGGCCCTCGAATACCTCAAGACTTCCGGCACCGCCGGTGAGTTTGAAGGCGCGGTACGTTAAGTTCCAGCGCTTCCCAAGCTTATTTGAGACTTAAATATTGGGAAACCCGCGCTGGCAGGGCTAGCGCGGGTTTTTTCTTGTTTCAGGCGTCATGAAGGACGGCTAACCAGCTTTGTCATGATGCTCCTATCAGAAGACGGTGAGATGCATGTCCGATCTTGAAAGTCTGAAATCCACGCTGCTCGCTGAAATCGAGGCTGCCTCCGACGAAGCGGCCATCGAAGCCGTGCGCGTCAATGCGCTGGGCAAGAAGGGGTCGATCTCCGAGCTCCTGAAGACTCTGGGCGCGATGAGCCCGGAAGAGCGCCAGACGCGCGGTGCCGCGATCAACGTGCTCAAGAATGAGATCACCGAGCGGATCACCGAGCGTAAGGCGGCTCTCAAGGACGCCGCGATCACCGCGCGCCTTGCCGCCGAAAGCGTTGACGTCTCGCTGCCCGTGCGCACCTCGCCGGCCGAACTTGGCCGCATTCATCCGATCACCCAGATCGTCGACGAAATCAGCGCGGTCTTCAGCGATATGGGCTTCTCGATCGCCGAGGGTCCGGATGTCGAGACGGACTATTACAACTTCACCGCTCTGAATTTTCCCGTCGGCCATCCGGCGCGCGAAATGCACGACACGTTCTTCTTCCCCCCGGACGAGAATGGCGAGCGTAAGGTCCTGCGCACGCATACCTCCCCAGTGCAGGTGCGGACGATGGAAGTGCAGAAGCCGCCGATCCGCATCATCATTCCCGGCAAGACCTACCGCCAGGACTCAGACGCGACGCATTCACCGATGTTCCATCAGGTCGAAGGCCTCGTGGTCGACAAGAAGGCCAATGTCGCCAATCTCCGCTGGGTGCTTGAGGAGTTCTGCAAGAGCTTCTTCGAGGTCGACAGCGTGACGATGCGTTTCCGCCCTTCCTTCTTCCCTTTCACGGAGCCATCCTTCGAGGTGGATATCCAGTGCGACCGTTCGGGTCCCATCGTGAAGTTCGGCGAAGGCAAGGACTGGATGGAAATCCTCGGCTGCGGGATGGTGCATCCGAACGTGCTGCGCTTCGGCGGCATCGACCCGGACGAGTATCAGGGCTTTGCCTGGGGCATGGGGATCGACCGCATCGCCATGCTGAAATACGGTATGCCGGACCTGCGCGACTTCTTCAACGCCGACATCCGCTGGATCAACCACTACGGGTTCAGGCCGCTGGACATGCCGACGCTGTTCGGGGGCCTGAGCGCTTGAGGCGATGCCGACGGTTCTGAGGAAATACGGCTTTCGTTTTCATTTCTACGGCTCGGACATGGACGAGCCGGCCCACATTCATGTGAGCGGAAACGGCGGCAAAGCGAAGATCTGGCTGACACCGATTGAGTTGGCCGAACAGCAAGGCTTCAAAACGAACGATCTGAAGCGTATTCTTGATGTGACGAGCGAAAACAGGGACCTGTTTCTGGAGGCATGGAATGAATTCTTCAAATCCGTATCCTGAAAACGAACGCCCTGTCGAAGCGTGGTGCGATCCCGTGAGCCTCCACGTCAAACTGGCGGATGGTCGCGAAGTGGTCACGCCGCTCTGGTGGTATCCTCGCTTGTTCAAGGCATCGGCTTCCGAGCGGAACCACGTCGAGTTGATGCTGGACGGCGTTCATTGGCCGGACGTGGACGAAGACCTTTCCATTCGTGGGATGCTGAAAGGCTGGAAATACCCGGAAGCGGTTGCGCCGCGCGCCGTGGCCTGAGGCCTAAACGAAGCGACACGACAGACATTGAATTGAGAGAACACAGTCGATGAAATTCACACTCTCCTGGCTCAAGGATCACCTTGAAACCGACGCCACGCTGGATCAGATCTGCGAGAAGCTGACTTCGATCGGCCTTGAGGTCGAGGATGTCGATGATCGCGCCGTGTTCAAGCCGTTCACCATTGCCAAGATCGTGACGGCGGAAAAGCACCCCGAAGCCGACCGGCTGAAGGTGCTGGGCGTTGACAAGGGCGATGGCAAGCTGATCCAGATCGTCTGCGGCGCGCCGAATGCGCGCGCGGGCCTGATCGGCGCGCTTGCGGAACCCGGCACTTACGTTCCGGGCATCGACGTGACGCTCGGTGTCGGCAAGATCCGTGGCGTCGAGAGCCATGGCATGATGTGCTCCGAGAAGGAGCTGATGGTCTCAGAGGATCACAACGGCATCATCGACCTGCCGGCGGATGCGCCGCTCGGCACGTCCTACGCCGCCTATGCCGGGCTCGACGATCCGGTCATCGAGATCAACCTGACGCCGAACCGGCCGGATTGCACCGGTGTTTACGGCATTGCGCGCGATCTCGCGGCGGCCGGTCTCGGGACATTGAAGACCAGGCCTGCGCCTGCCTTCAAGGTGGAAGGCCAGACGCCGGTCTCGGTGAAGCTCGACTTCATCGTCGACGACAAGCACCTCTGCCCCGGCTTTGCGCTTCGCCTCGTGCGCGGCGTGAAGAATGGCCCCTCGCCCGCCTGGATGCAGAAGCGGCTGAAGGCCATCGGGCTTCGTCCGATCAATGCGCTGGTCGATATCACCAACTACATGACCTTCGACCAGGCCCGTCCGCTGCATGTGTTCGATGCGGCAAAGGTGGCCGGCAACCTCATCGTTCGCCGCGCCAAGGCCGGTGAAAAGGTGCTGGCGCTCGATACGCGCGAATACGAGCTGAATCCGGCTAACGTCGTTATCGCCGACGAGAAGGGCGTGGAATCCATTGCCGGCATCATGGGTGGCGAGCATTCGGGCTGCGACGAGAACACGGTGGACGTGCTGGTGGAATCGGCCCTCTGGGACCCGCTGAACGTTGCCAAATCCGGCCGCGAGCACGGCATCATCACCGATGCACGCTATCGCTTCGAGCGTGGCGTCGATCCGGAATATATGGTCGCGGGCCTTGAGCGCGCGACCGAACTGGTGCTGGAGCTCTGTGGCGGTGTCGCCGCGGAAGCGAATGTCGTCGGCTATCAAGGTTACAAGGCAAACGCGATCGACTTCCCTGTATCCGAGGTCAAGCGCCTCACGGGCATTGATGTTCCGGCTGCGGAGTCGCGCGACATTCTGGTCAAGCTCGGCTTCGGCGTCGACGGCTCGGGCGATGTGCTGAAGGTTTCGGTTCCCTCCTGGCGGCCGGATATCGAAGGCAAGGCCGATCTGGTTGAAGAAGTGCTTCGCATCCATGGCGTGGAAAAGGTCAAGGCGCAGCCGCTCGACAGCCACGGCACCGTCAATGGCAAGATCCTGACAACGCTGCAGATCCGCACCCGCATGGCCAAGCGCGCGCTGGCCTCGCGCGGCATGGGCGAAGCCGTCACCTGGTCGTTCATTTCGGCGGACCAGGCTGCGCTTTTCGGCGGCGGCGCTGCCACACTGAAGCTTGCGAACCCGATCGCGGCCGACATGTCGGACATGCGGCCCTCGCTGCTGCCGGGCCTTCTCACGGCAGCCCAGCGCAATGCCGCGCGCGGCTATGGCGATGTCGCGCTGTTCGAAGTCTCGGGCACCTATGAAAGCGACCGGCCGGAGGGCCAGCGTCGCGTCGCCGGC
>DATMTA010000087.1:0-33538 GCA_035565055.1 Ensifer sp. | reverse complement strand
CGGGCGGTCGCGACCCGGCCGGCGACCCTTGGCGTGCTGGCGAGCCCCCTTGCGCCCGGCGTTTGCGGTCGCATCGATCGCGCCAACAGGCTCGATGTGACGCTGACCTTCGGCAGCTTCGCATCGGTGCCGGAGGCGGATCTGCTGGCGGGATCCAATCGCCTTGCGGTGCGCGCCGCCAACGGCGTCTTCGAGATCATCAGTTTCACAGACGCCGAAGAGGTGGCGGCGGGGCGCTGGCGTCTTTCCCACCTGCTGCGCGGTCAGTTCGGAACGACGGACGCCACGACGGCGGGTGCGGAAGCCGGTGCGGACGTGGTCGTGCTCAACGATGCGGTCATTTCGCTCGGCCTCGACCAGAGCGAGGCGGGCATGTCGCTCAACTGGCGCGCGGAAGCTGGCGTGACGAGCGTCGGACCCTTTGCATTCAGCGGCGGTCGCCGGGCGGCAACGCCGCTCGCGCCGGTGCATCTTGCAGCAACCTGCCAGTCCTCGGGTGACATCCGCCTTTCCTGGACCCGGTGCGGCCGGGCCGATGGCGACAACTGGGAGGCTTACGACATTCCGCTGGACGAGCCGGAGGAGCGCTATCTCGTCGAGATCCTCGACGCGAGCGGAAACCTCCTGCGCAGCATGGAGGTGGGGGCTTCTGCCTTCACCTATCCAGCGTCGGAGGTGCTGACCGATTTCGGCGCCTTGCCCGCAACGCTGCGCTACCGCGTCCGGCAGATCGGCTGGACCGTCGCCTCGGGTCTTCCCGCCGAGGTGACGGTCCCGCTGTGAGTGCATGATCCATCTGAGCAAAGGAGAAAACCATGGAAGACATGAAAACCTGGTACCAGTCCCGCACCATCTGGGGCGGCATCATCGCGATCACCGCCTCGCTCGCACATGCCGGCGGTTACAGCATTTCCGTCGCCGATCAGGGGCAGCTTGCCGATGCGGCGCTGTCACTGGCCGGCACCGTCGGCGGGCTGGTCGCCGTCTGGGGCCGGATGAAAGCGACGTCGAAGGTTGCGTGAGGCTTTCCTGCCCTGGTAGACGAGGCTGCATCCCCGGATTTTCGGGGGTGCGACCGCTGGTGATTGCGGTAACGTGTGGTGATTCGGTTCTCCATTTTTCGGGCACGCAAATGATTTTGAACATTATCCTCTGGACTGTTTTTCCGGTCGCAGTCGCGCTTGGCTGCTTTGCATTCGTGGCCCACGACCCTGCAAGGCGCGCGCCTCGCTCACGCAGGTGAATGCGCGCAGGCGCGTTCGAGCTTCCGGACCGCGCCGACGCCTCCTGAAGTCGTTCCCGCTTGCGCGGCAAATTGTTTTCGGCTCATGTTCATTTGTCATTCAGATGCGCATCTGTATGAATAGGCTCGATTTGAGACATCCAAGCTCATGAAAGCAATGCAATGGGATCGCATCTGATTTTGGCCGTGGCGGCCCTCGGACTTGGCATGGTGGGAGAGCCCGCCAGCAAGGACCTTGTCGCTGTTCGTGGCGATTGTTCGGCAGCCGCCCGGGAGGCGCTGTCGGAAAATGGCGGGACACTTCTGTCCGTCGAACCCGTTGGCAACGAGTGCGTCATCACGATCTTGGTGCAGCATAACGGCGAGCGACCGAAGAAGAAGGTCGTGCACAAGCCGATGTAATGGTGCGCCGGATCAAGACGGCGCGAGAAGCGGGAATTGACGAATGCGCATACTGGTCGTGGAAGACGACGAGAATCTGAACCGGCAGCTGAGCGAATCGCTGAAAGAGGCCGGCTATGTCGTTGATCAGGCCTTCGACGGCGAGGAGGGGCATTTTCTCGGAGACACCGAGCCCTACGACGCCGTCGTGCTCGATATCGGGCTTCCCGAAATGGACGGGATTACGGTTCTGGAGAAGTGGCGGGCCGCCGGCCGCGTCATGCCCGTGCTCATCCTGACGGCCCGTGATCGCTGGTCCGACAAGGTCGCAGGGATCGATGCCGGTGCCGACGACTATGTCGCCAAGCCCTTCCACATCGAAGAGGTTCTGGCGCGGCTGCGCGCGCTCATTCGTCGCGCCGCCGGCCATGCCTCCTCCGACCTCATCTGCGGTCCCGTCCGCCTCGACACCAAAAGCTCCAAGGCAACCGTCGATGGCGTGACACTGAAGCTCACCAGTCACGAATTCCGGCTCTTGTCCTATCTGATGCATCACATGGGCGAGGTCGTCTCGCGCACGGAACTGACCGAGCATCTTTACGATCAGGACTTCGACCGCGACAGCAACACGATCGAAGTTTTTGTGGGGCGTCTGCGCAAGAAGATGGGGGTCGACCTCATCGAGACCGTGCGCGGGCTCGGCTATCGGATGCAGGCGCCTGCCAAATGAGGCCTTTCCCGTGAGGTCCGGCAGATGAGAAACGGGTTTGGCGCGCAATCGCTGACACTTCGAGTCGTCCTCTCGGTTTCGATCTGGGCGATTGCGGGTCTCGTGGTGATTGCGATCGCCATCTCGACGCTGTATCGACGCGATGCGGAAAAGAGCTTCCGCGACCTGTTGCGCGCCCATCTCTTCAACGTTGTCAACTCGGTTTCCATCAACGACAACAAGCAGTTGACGGGCCGGCCCGAGCTCGGCGACCTGCAGTTCTCGCAGCCCGGCACCGGCTGGTACTGGATTGCCGAAGGGGTGGGTCAGTACAAGACAACACCGCTTGTCTCACCTTCGCTGGGTGCGACCCCGCTGCCGGAGAAACCGGCGAGCGAAGTTCCCTTCGATATCCGCTTCCAGCGCTTCTACGACCTGAAGGATGCTGTCGGAAACAGCGTGTCCGTCGCCGAAACGGAAGTCGAGCTAGACGACCAGGGCGACATCGTCCGCTTTCGCGTCACCGGCAACAAGGCCGTGGTGGAGGCAAGCGTCAACGCCTTCAACCGTAACCTCTATCTCGCGCTGACGATTTTTGGCGCCGGCAGTCTGCTTGCCAACGCGCTCGCCATTCTCATCGGCCTGCGTCCGCTCGATCGCGTGCGCAACGCGCTCGAAAACATCCGGGGTGGTCGGGCGGAACGGCTGGAGGGTCGCTTTCCGAGCGAAATCCGCCCGCTGGCCAACGAGGTCAATGCGCTGATCGACAACAACCGCCGTATCATCGAGCGCGCCCGGATGCAGGTCGGCAATCTCGCGCATTCTCTCAAGACCCCCATTGCAGTGTTGATCAACGAGGCGCAGGCGATGACCCCGGCGCACGGCACTCTGGTCAGGCAGCAGGCGGAGGCCATGCAGTCGCAGGTCCAGTCCTATCTCAACCGCGCGCGCATCGCCGCGCAGCGCGAGACGGTCCTGGCCCGCACGGAAGCCCGCCCGGTTCTTGATCGCATCGTACGCGTGATGCAGAAGCTCAATCGCGAGATCGACTTCGAGACGGACGACCGGGTACCGGGTGCCGTCCTGGCCATGGAGCAGCAGGACATCGAGGAGATTCTGGGCAATCTTCTCGAAAACGCCGCGCGCTATGCCAAGTCCTCCATCCGGATCGCGCTCGTCGAGCTGGAGCATCAGGACGGTCGCGACATGGTGGAGCTGACCATTGAGGATGACGGCCCCGGTCTCGAGCCGGACGAGATCAAGGAAGCGATGAAGCGCGGGCGGCGGCTGGACGAAAGCAGACCCGGCTCTGGCCTCGGTCTCTCCATCGTCAGCGAGATCGTTTCGGAGTATTCGGGACGCTTCGTTCTGGTGCGCGGGCCGTCCGGCGGTCTCCGCGCCTCGCTGATTCTGCCGATAGTCCTACAGGAAAAGACCAAACGTGGTTGATTATGAGGAACTTGTGCCCCATAATTAACGTGGAGGGACCGGGCGGACGAGATTTGCAAGGACGGAAGACACGGAAATGATGATTGGGGGCTCAGGGCGGACATTGAAGCTCATGGTGACATGCGCCATGCTGGCGACGGCTGCCATCACGTCAGGATGCGCCACCGCCTTCAAGCGCAGTTCGGCTCCGCTGGCCTTTGCGACGCCGCAAACCTCATTCTCCTCCGGTGATGCCTTCGTGCGCGCGCTTGACGGCGGCCTCGTGTCGCAGATCCAGGGCGCCAACCTCGGCGCCGAAGACCGCAAGCTTGCCCTGCAGGCCGAATACAAGGCGCTTGAAGATGCGCCGGGTGGTCAGCCCGTGCCGTGGTCGGGCGCAACCGGCGTTAGCGGTACGGTTGTCGCCGCGACCCCCTATCAGGTGGGGACGCAGAACTGCCGTCAATACACCCAGACGGTGAGTGTCGATGGTCGTTCGCTGATGGCGCGCGGAGCTGCGTGCCGCAATCCGAACGGCACCTGGACGCCGCTCACGTAAATCTCACAAGGAATTGATCCGGCAACCATTTGAGCGAGGTCAAACGGCCGCGTCAAATTGCCGTGTATTGCCTTTTGTCAGTTGGAAACCAACCGGCATTCGGGTAATTGAGCGGCATGTTTTTCTGGATCATCGTCTCCTGCGTCACCGCGCTTCTGGCGGTCGCACTTCTCGCGCCGCTTCTGCGCCGCTCCGCAACGGCCGGCGGCGAGCATAGCCATGACGTCGAGGTCTATCGGGACCAGATGTCGGAGGTTGATCGCGACGCGGCGGCAGGCCTGATCTCGGCCGAAGAGGCCGAATATGCTCGCGCCGAAATCGGTCGTCGTCTGCTCACCTCCGCGGACAAGGCAAGCAAGGAAACGCAAGCCCTTGCAAAGACAGGCCGCCATCCCCTGGCGCAGGCCTTCATCATCCTCCTTCTTCCCGCCATCGGCATCGGCCTTTACCTTTACGCAGGCAGCCCCGGCGTGCCCGATGCGCCGCTTGCCGCGCGGCTCGCCAATCCCGGCACCGATGTCGCCCTTCTTCTCGCCAAGGCCGAAAATCACCTGATCCAGAATCCCGACGATGGCGCCGGTTGGGATCTCGTCGCGCCGATCTATCTGCGTAACCGCCGCCCCGGCGACGCGGTCAACGCCTACCGGCAGGCCATTCGCATCCGTGGCGAAAGTGCGGAGCGGCTTTCGGGCCTGGGCGAATCCATCGTCGCGTCGAACCAGGGCCTGATAAATTCCGAAGCAACTGACGCATTCCGCAAGGCGCTGAAGCTTGATCCGAATGATGCCCGCTCGGAATTCTATCTGGCTTTCGCGCTGGAGCAGGAAGGTCGTGCCATGGAAGCGCTGGCGGCGTTCCAGGCGCTGGCGAAATCCTCGGCTCCCGACGCGCCCTGGCAGCCGATCGTGGCGCAGCATATTGCCGCACTTCAGAAGGGTCCCGCAGAGCCAAAGCCAAACCCGGACGCCCCCGGCAATCCGACGGCTGCCGATGTCGCCGCAGCCCAGGACATGAACGCCGGGGACCGTCAGCAGATGATCCAATCCATGGTGGCAGGGCTGGACGAGAAGCTGAAGGCCAATCCCGACAATTTCGAAGGCTGGATGCGGCTTGTCCGCTCCTATGCCATGCTGAAACAGCCCGAAAAGGCCGGTGACGCGCTGGTCCGCGCCCTCAAGACATTCCCGGCCGATGGCGAACAGGGCAAGCAGCTCGTTGCGCTTGCCACACAGCTCGGCATCAAGGCCCCGGAGGCAAAGCCATGACCCGCAAACAGAAGCGCCTGGCGATCATTTCCGGTGGCGTCGGCTTTATCGTTGTCGCCGTTCTGCTGATCATGTTCGCCTTCAGCCAATCGGTCTCCTATTTCTACGTGCCGGGCGATCTTGCAAAGGCGGATGTCAAGCCGGGCACACGCATTCGCCTTGGCGGACTGGTCAAGGCCGGGTCGTGGGTGCGCAGCGCGGGTACGACCTCGACCTTCGAGGTGACCGACACGATCTCGACCGTGAAGGTAACCTATACCGGCATTCTGCCCGATCTCTTCCGGGAAGGGCAGGGTGTGGTCGCCGAAGGGACCTTCGTGGCCGGCAATCCGGTGTTCGTGGCGGATACCGTGCTGGCCAAGCATGACGAAACCTACATGCCCAAGGATGTGGCGGACAGGCTGAAGGCGCAAGGCGTCCAGCTCAGCGGCAAGGAGACGGTCAAGTGATCATCGAATTCGGCCTTTATGCGCTGGTCCTGTCGCTTGCGACGGCGATCGTTCTCTCCATCCTTCCGGTGATCGGCGCGCGTAGGGGAGACGCCAACCTGATGGCCGTCGCCCCGGTCGCGGCAATCGGCCAGTTCATCCTCGTGACGATCGCCTTCGGCATCCTGATGCACGCGCATCTCGTTTCGGATTTCTCCGTCGCCAATGTCTGGGAAAATTCGCACTCTCTGATCCCCACGCTCTACAAGGTCTCCGGCGTGTGGGGCAATCACGAGGGCTCGATGATGCTGTGGCTCTTCATCCTGTCGCTGTTCACTGCGCTCGTCGCCGTTTTTGGTGGCAATCTCCCGGCGACGCTCAAGGCCAATGTGCTCGCCGTTCAAGGCTGGATTTCCGCCGCCTTCGTGCTCTTCATCGTGCTGACCTCCAATCCGTTCCTGCGGCTTTCGCCGCCGCCGCCGGAGGGACGCGACCTCAATCCCGTGCTGCAGGACGTTGGCCTCGCCATTCATCCGCCGCTTCTCTATCTCGGCTACGTCGGCTTCTCGGTCTGCTTTTCCTTCGCTGTTGCCGCGTTGATGGAGGGCCGCATTGATGCTGCCTGGGCCCGCTGGGTGCGCCCCTGGGCACTCGCCGCCTGGACTTTCCTCACCGCCGGCATCGCCATGGGCTCCTACTGGGCCTATTACGAGCTCGGCTGGGGTGGCTGGTGGTTCTGGGATCCGGTCGAAAACGCCTCCTTCATGCCCTGGCTGGCAGGCACGGCGCTGCTCCATTCGGCGCTCGTCATGGAGAAGCGTGAGGCGCTCAAGATCTGGACCGTGCTTCTGGCGATCCTGACCTTCTCGCTGTCACTGCTGGGCACCTTCCTCGTCCGCTCCGGCGTTCTGACATCCGTTCACGCCTTTGCCAGCGACCCGTCGCGCGGCGTCTTCATTCTGGCGATCCTGGTCATCTTCATCGGCGGCGCATTGACGCTGTTTGCGCTCCGCGCCGGTTCGCTGACGGCGGGCGGGCTCTTTGCGCCGGTGTCGCGAGAAGGCGCGCTGGTTCTCAACAATCTCATCCTCACGGTCTCCACCGCGACCGTGCTGATCGGCACCCTCTATCCGATGGCCTTGGAATCGCTGACGGGGGAAAAGATTTCCGTCGGCGCGCCCTTCTTTAACCTGAGCTTCGGCCTGCTCATGCTGCCGCTGCTGCTGGCTGTGCCTTTCGGCCCGCTGCTCGCCTGGAAGCGCGCTGATCTGCTCGGCGCAGCGCAACGGCTGTTTTTTGCCGTGGCTGTCGGTTTCGTCATCGCCATCGCCATCTGGTACTTCGAGAAAGGCGGGCCGGTGCTCGCCGTGTTCGGCATGGCGCTCGCCTTCTATCTCATGGTCGGCGCGCTTACCGATCTGTGGCTGCGCGGCGGCTTCGGCAAGGTTCCGTTTTCGACGGCACTTAGGCGGCTGACCGGTCTTCCGCGTTCGGCCATCGGCACGGCCTTCGCGCATTTCGGCCTGGGCGTCAGCGTCCTCGGCATCATCGCCGTCAGCGCCTTCCAGACCGAGAACGTGCTGGAAATGAAGCCGGGCCAAACCGTCGAGGCTGGCGGCTATGTGCTGACATTCGAGGGGATGAAGCGTGGACAAGGGCCGAACTTCAGCGAAGATCGTGGCACCTTCACACTCTCGAAGGCGGGTGCTTCGCTCGGTACAATCTCCTCCTCCAAGCGCATCTACATGGCGCGCCAGATGCCGACGACCGAGGCCGGCATCCGCACCTTCGGACTGAGCCAGTTCTATATCGCGCTCGGCGATGTCATGCCCGATGGTGGCATTGTCGTGCGCGTCTGGTGGAAGCCGTTCATCGTCTGCATCTGGTTTGGCGCGCTGATCATGATGTTTGGCGGCTTCATCTCGCTCTCTGACCGCCGTCTGCGCGTAGGAGCGCCATCGCGCCGGGCGAAGAAAGTCGCAGCGCCGGCGCTGGGAGCGGCCGAATGATCCGCCGGCTCGCCTTCGCGCTGTTCCTGCTGCTTTCGGCGCTTCCAGCGCACGCGGTCAATCCGGATGAAGTCCTGGCCGATCCGAAACTGGAGGCGCGTGCGCGCGAAATTTCCTCGCACCTGCGCTGCCTCGTCTGCCAGAACCAGTCGATCGATGATTCCAATGCCGAGCTGGCGCGGGATCTGCGGCTTCTGGTACGCGAGCGGCTAAAGAGCGGCGCCACTGACCAGCAGGTCTACGACTATCTCGTCTCCCGCTACGGCGAATTCGTGCTTCTGAAGCCACGCCTGTCGGAGCATACGCTTCTGTTATGGGGCGCACCCGCGGTGCTGGCGATCATCGGCGTCATGTCGATCGCATTCTTCGCAACCTCCCGCAACAGGAAGCGCAAGGCCGTTGCTTTGAGCGATGAAGAAAAGGCGCGTCTGGAAGCAATTCTCAAAGAATAATTTCGCGTCACTTATGATTTTTTCGACATTACGAAAAATTCATTCCTTAGCCACTTCACAGTAAGGTCTTCTGGTCTATCTCTTTGTCATCAACTGATCGAGTTCGTCGCAGACGAGCCCGACAACTGAAAAAGGGTGGTAGATCCAATGTCTTCTTTGAATTTCAAGCGCGGCGTGTCCTACAAGACAATCCTGAAGTCGACGGCCGTCGCCGGCCTTGCGGCCGTTATCCTGTCCTCCGGTCTTCCCGCGCGCGTCACCGGCGCCTTCGCCGAGCCCGTGCATATCGAAGCGCCCCAGATGTCCGGCTTTGCTCCGATCGTGAAGGCTGTGTCGCCGGCTGTCGTTTCGGTGCGCGTCGAGTCGCGTGTGCAGCAGGTTGCCGATGATCAGAGCGGCTTCAACTTCGACTTCGGCCCCGGCTTCGACCAGCTTCCCGACAACAGCCCGCTGAAGCGCTTCTTCAAGCAGTTCGGCGGCCCGGACGGCCAGGGCCAGGGCAAGCAGCAGGGCCAGAAGAAGCCCGGCGACAAGGGGCCTCTGCGTCCCGTTGCTCAGGGCTCAGGCTTCTTCATCTCTGAAGACGGCTATCTCGTCACCAACAACCACGTCGTCTCCGACGGCAGCGCCTATGTGATCGTCATGAACGACGGCACCGAACTGCCTGCCAAGCTCGTCGGCACCGACCCGCGAACCGACCTCGCCGTCCTGAAGGTCGAGGCCAAGGACCGCAAATTTACCTACGTGAAGTGGGCGGATGATGCCAAGGCCAATGTGGGCGACTGGGTCGTGGCCGTCGGCAATCCCTTCGGTCTCGGCGGCACAGTGACGTCCGGTATCATCTCGGCCATGGGCCGCGACATCAACTCCGGACCGTATGACGACTTCATCCAGATCGATGCAGCGGTCAACCGCGGCAATTCCGGCGGTCCGACCTTCAACCTCAACGGCGAAGTGATCGGCATCAACACGGCAATCTTCTCGCCGTCTGGCGGCAGCGTCGGCATCGCCTTCGACATCCCTGCTTCCACGGCTCAGACCGTTGTTGCCGAGCTGATCAAGTCCGGCAAGATCGACCGTGGCTGGCTCGGCGTTCAGATCCAGCCGGTGACGAAGGACATCGCGGAATCGCTCGGTCTTTCGGATGCGCAGGGCGCGCTGGTCATCCAGCCGCAGGAAGACAGCCCCGGTCTCAAGGCCGGCATCAAGAAGGGCGACGTCGTCACGGCCGTCAACGGCGAGCCAGTCAAGGATGCTCGTGATCTCGCCAAGCGCATCGGCGCGCTGCGTCCCGGCACCAAGACCGACATCACCATCTGGCGCGACGGCAAGTCCCAGACGCTGCAGCTGACGGTCGGCACGCTGCCGCCGGAGCAGAAGATGGCTTCCAAGGATGGAAACAGTCAGTCCGATCAGGCAGAGCCGAAGCAGACGTCCCTGGAATCGCTCGGCATCACCGTTGGCCCGACCGATGACGGCAAGGGTGTTCAGATCCTCTCCGTCGATCCGAACTCGGCTGCGGCTGACGCCGGCATCAAGCAGGGCGACCGCATCGCCGCCGTCAACAACAAGGACGTGAGCTCCGGCAAGGAAATCACGAGCCAGCTTGAAGCGGCCAAGAAGGAAGGCCGCACCAAGGCGCTCTTCCAGGTCGAGACCGACAACGGCAGCCGCTTCGTGGCGCTCCCGACCGACAAGGGTTGATCCCCTCGGCCAACATGAACGGTGCGGCGCTGGAATCCTCCGGCGCCGCACCGGCTCATGTCGCCATTTTCTGCTGGAGAGGCTATCATCATGCGTATGAAGATTCTGATTGTTGAAGATGACCTGGAGGCCGCGGCCTACCTTTCGAAAGCCTTCCGCGAGACAGGCATTGTTGCAGACCATGCGAGCGACGGCGAAAGCGGTCTCTTCATGGCCTCGG
The DNA here is from genome assembly GCA_035565055.1 of Ensifer sp. Lineage (GTDB taxonomy): Bacteria > Pseudomonadota > Alphaproteobacteria > Rhizobiales > Rhizobiaceae > Ensifer_A. The sequence goes on along the minus strand of DATMTA010000087.1, from coordinate 23,140 downwards.
AGAATGCCTATGACGTCCTGGTCGTCGACCGGATGCTGCCGCGTCGCGACGGAATTTCGCTGATCGCCGAGCTCCGCGGACGCGGCAAGGATACGCCCGTCCTCATCCTCTCGGCGCTAGGTCAGGTCGATGACAGGGTTGAAGGCCTGCGCGCCGGCGGCGACGACTATCTGCCCAAGCCCTATGCCTTTTCCGAACTTTTGGCCCGCGTGGAAGTGCTGGGCCGCCGCAAGGGTGCGCCCGACAAGGACATGGTCTATCGCGTCGGCGATCTCGAGCTGGACCGGCTGGCCCATGAGGTGAAGCGCGGCGGCAAGGAAATCCTGCTGCAGCCGCGCGAATTCCGGTTGCTCGAATATCTGATGAAGAATGCCGGCCAGGTCGTCACCCGCACGATGCTGCTTGAGAATGTCTGGGACTATCACTTCGATCCACAGACGAATGTGATCGACGTGCACGTTTCCCGTCTCCGCTCCAAGATCGAGCGCGACACCGAGCGTCCGCTTCTGAAGACGGTGCGCGGCGCCGGCTACATGATCAAGGATGAAGCGTAACAAGCTATGCTTCACCAGCTCCGCATCCTGATGAAGAGCACGGCGGTACGGCTGTCGGCGCTTTACATTCTCCTCTTCGCCTTCTGCGCGGCCTTCCTCGTGATCTATGTCGCGGGCATGTCGGCGAACTTTCTGCGTGAGCAGACGCAGAACGCGATTTCCCAGGAGGTCGAGGAGATCAGCCACATTTATGAGGTGGCTGGCATGAATGGTCTGGTGAAGACATTGGAGCGCCGCTCGCGCCAGCCGGGCGCCAACCTTTACGTCATTGCCGGACCATCCGGCGATTTTCTTGCGGGCAATGTCGCGGCCATTCAGCCAGGCATCATGGGTGACCCGGGCTGGACCGATACGCCCTTCCGCTACGAACGCTTCGGCGACGAGAACAAGGACAAGACGAAGCTCCAGCCGCATATGGCGCTCGCGAACGTTTTCGTTCTGCCCAACGGCCTGCGCGTTCTGGTGGGGCGCGATCTCGGGGAGCCAGAGCATTTCAAGGTGCTGGTCCGTCAAGCGCTCGTCGTGGCGCTCGGCATCATGGGCATCGGTGCGCTTGTCATCTGGTTCTTCATCGGCCGCAACGCGCTCAACCGGATTGCCCGCATGTCTGACGCCAGCGGCAAGATCATGGCCGGCGATCTCTCGCAGCGCCTGCCCGTCGTGGGTTCGGGCGACGAATTCGACCGCATGTCGGTCTCGCTCAACAGTATGCTCGGCCGGATCGAGAAGCTGAACGAGGGGCTCAAGCAGGTCTCCGATAATATTGCGCATGACCTGAAGACGCCGCTCACGCGCATCCGCAACAAGGCGACCGATGGTCTGTCGCATTCCAGCAACGAGGACGAATATCGCCAGTCGCTGGAGGGCATCATCGCGGAATCGGACCAGCTGATCCGTACCTTCAACGCGCTTCTGATGATCTCCCGCGTCGAGGCCGGCTCCTCCACGGCGGAGATGAACGAGATCGACCTGAGCGCGATCGCGGCGGACAGCGCCGAGCTCTATGAACCGGTGATCGAGGAGGCGGGACTTTCGCTTCGCATGGACATCGCGCCGGGCATCCATATCCACGGCAATCGCGAGCTCGTTGGACAGGCGCTCTTCAACCTGCTCGACAACGCGGTCAAATATGCTGGTGACCTGGCAGGTAGCTCGATCACCGTTTCCCTGTCGAGGCAGGGCGACAAGGCGCTTCTGACAGTCGCGGACGAGGGGCCGGGCATTCCGGCCGATCGCTACGAGGATGCCGTCCAGCGCTTCGTCCGCATCGACGAAAGCCGCACCAAGCCCGGGACAGGGCTCGGTCTCTCGATGGTCGAGGCCGTGGCCGCGCTCCACGGTGGCTCGCTTGAACTTGCCTCCACAAAAGACGAGACTGCGGAAAACAAGGGACTCACCGTCAGGATGCTGTTCCCGCTGAATGCCGCCTGATCCGCCTCCCGGCCTTCGGGCGGGGGAGGATGCGTAATGTCCAGGCCTGCAACGCTTGCCGAATTTCTGACGGCGAGCCCCATCGAACCGCCGAGCAAGACGGCCGCCAAGGAGGCGCTGCAGGCGCTTCGCGAAGCCGGACGAGATCAGGACCGGCTGAAGGCGCTGGCTGTCTCTGAGAGCCCGCTTCGCGAGTTTGCGGTCGCAGCTCTTTCGCTATCGCCCCATCTCGCCGAAATCGCGCGCATCGCGCCGCCGCTTCTCGACACCGCGTTGTTTGGTGACATAGAGGCCGAAATCGATGCCGAAATTCGCGCAGCACGCGATGGCTGGCGGGTCCCCGAGGAGCCCGGCACGAGCGCCGAGACGGCGCTGATGAATCGCCTGCGGCTTTCCAAGCGCAAAGTGTCTTTTCTTCTCGCCTTCGCCGACTTGGCCCGCTTTTTCGAGGCGCCAGAGACGACCCACTGGCTGAGCCGGCTGGCCGACGCCTGCCTGTCTTCCGCCGTCGATTTCCTGCTTCTGTCGCTTCATGAACAGGGCAAGCTGAAACTGCCGCATCCGGAAAACCCTTCGCTGGGCTCGGGCCTCATCGTTCTCGGCATGGGCAAGCTCGGTGCTTCCGAGTTGAACTATTCCTCGGACATCGATGTGGTCGTGTTCTTCGAGCCTGACCGCGGCATCGTCACAGTTTCGGACGAGGCATCGGACACATTCGCCCGGCTCTGCCGCCGGCTGGTGCGCATCATGCAGGAGCGCACCGCTTACGGTTACGTCTTCCGCATCGATTTGCGCCTGCGCCCCGACCCTGGCTCGACACCGCTCGCCATCCCGGTCGAGGCTGCGCTGATCTACTATGAGGGCAGGGGGCAGAACTGGGAGCGCGCCGCCTTCATCAAGGCGCGGCCCGTGGCGGGCGATATTTCGGCGGGCGAAAGCCTTCTCAAGGAGCTGACGCCCTTCATCTTCCGCAAATATCTCGACTACGCCGCCATCGCCGACATCCATTCGATCAAACGGCAGATCCACCTGCACAAGGGCTTCGACGAGATCGCAGTCAAGGGCCACAACGTCAAGCTTGGGCGCGGGGGCATCCGCGAGATCGAGTTCTTCGCCCAGACCCAGCAGCTGATCGCCGGTGGCAGGATGCCTGAACTTCGCGCCCGTCGAACGGACGACGCGCTGGCCGGCCTTGCCCGCGCCAACTGGATCGGTGCGGAGACGGCGGAAACGTTGACCTCGGCCTACTGGTTCCTGCGCGATGTCGAACATCGCATCCAGATGGTACATGACGAGCAGACCCATATCGTCCCTGACAAGGAAGCCGAACTGAAGCGCATCGCGCTGATGATGGGGTTCAGGGACGTCAAGTCATTCTCCGCCCGCCTCGTATCGGTGCTCCGGACCGTCGAGGACCGCTACGCGAAACTCTTCGAACAGGCCGCCGAATTATCCGGCGGGTCCGGAAATCTCGTCTTTACCGGAACCAAGGACGACCCGGACACGCTGAAGACACTGGAGGGGCTCGGTTTCCAGCGCCCGGCCGACATCTCCCGCGTCATCCGCACATGGCATTCGGGTCGTTATCGCGCTACGCATTCGGTGGAGGCCCGCGAGCGGCTGACCGAGATGATGCCGAAGCTCCTGGCCGCTTTCGGCGCGAGTTCGCGCGCCGATGATGCACTGATGCATTTCGACCGCTTCATGGCGGGCCTTCCTGCGGGCATTCAGCTGTTCTCCCTGCTTGGCAACAACCCGCCGCTGCTTGATCTTCTGGTAATGATCATGGCCGCCGCGCCTCGGCTTGCCGGGATCATTGCCGCCCGCCCGCATGTCTTTGACGGAATGCTCGACCCGACCTTGCTCACCCGCATTCCCGAACGCGCCTATCTCGCCGAGCGGCTTGGACAAGCGCTGGCGTCCGCCCGCAATTACGAGGACGTGCTGGACGGCCTGCGCATTTTTGCGGCCGAACAGCGCTTCCTCATCGGCATCCGGCTGCTGACCGGCGCCATCACGGGCGCACGGGCTGCTCGTGCCTTTTCCGATCTTGCCGACCTCACGCTCGAACGCGTGCTGGAGGCCGTCGAGACAGAAATCGCCGCGTCCCATGGCCGATTTCCTGGTGGGCGGGTCGTCATTGTCGGGATGGGCAAGCTCGGCAGCCGCGAGCTCACCGCCGGCTCCGATGTCGATCTTATCCTCCTCTATGACTACGATGGCGAAGCATCTGAATCCGACGGTTCGAAGCCGCTCGACGCCAACCGCTATTTTGGACGGCTGACGCAGCGTCTCATTGCTGCGCTTTCAGCGCCGACTGCCGAAGGCGTGCTCTACGAAGTGGACATGCGGCTGCGTCCCTCGGGCAACAAGGGGCCCGTCGCCACCCGCATCAACGCCTTCGCCCGCTACCAGCGTGAGGAGGCCTGGACGTGGGAGCACATGGCGCTGACGCGTGCCCGGCCCATCGCAGGCGACGCGAGCCTCATGCGCGAAGCCGAGGCGATCATCGACGAGATCGTTGCCATGAAACGCGATCGCTCAAAGATCGCCCGCGATGTCGCCGAGATGCGAGCGCTGATCGATCAGGAGAAGCCACCGTCAGGCCCCTTCGACTTCAAGCTCATCCCCGGCGGCCTGATCGACATGGAATTCATCGCGCAGTTTCTGGCAATGTTGGCCGGAGGCGACGTCGAGGCTGGCACGCCGACCGGACTGGTCTTGCAGAACCTCGGTCCGCGGGAGCTTTCTCAGGACGAAATGGAAAACGTGGCCACGACCTTCGCGCTTCTGAGCGACCTGTCGCAGATCATCCGTCTCTGCATAGATGGCAGCTTTGATCCGAAGGACGCGCCCGGCGGTCTGGTCGACCTCGTCTGCCGGGTCGCAAACGCGCCCGACATCAAGTTCCTTGACGCTGATCTGAAATCTCGCACACGGGCTGTGCGCAAAGCCTTCCTCGCTCTGATGAAAGCTTCAAGCTGAAAGCATCACGGGCGCCGGTGCCGGCTCTGCAGTCGTTCCGACAGTAGATGCCGGCATACGCAGCGATATCGTCGTGCCCCGGCCTTCGTGTGAGAAGACGCGGATGCGTCCGCCATGCAATGTGACGAGGGATTTCGAGATCGCCAGGCCGAGACCTGAGCCGCCCTGGCTCTTGGCGTATTGGCTCTGCACCTGTTCGAACGGCTGCCCGATCTTCTTCAGCGCATCGCGGGGGATGCCGATGCCGGTATCACTGATCGAGACGATGACCGATCCGCCATGCTTGCGGGCCCGCAGCGAAACCGTGCCCCCCTGGCCGGTGAACTTGACCGCGTTGGACAAAAGGTTGAGGAGCACCTGCTTGATCGCCCGGCGATCGGCCGAGAGCGTGAGGCCTTCGCTGACTTCGCGATCGATGTGAATGGCCTTGCACTCGGCCGTGATTGCCATGCAGCGCACCGTTTCCTCGATCAGCGGGGCGAGATCGACCGGTTCGCGCTCGATCTTGATATGACCAGCCTCGATCTTCGACATGTCGAGAATGTCGTTGATGACGTTCAGCAGATGCTTGCCGCTGTCGAAAATATCCTGGGCGTATTCGTCGTATTTCTCGGAGCCGAGGGGGCCGAACATGTGGTTCAGCAGCATTTCGGAGAAGCCGAGAATGGCGTTGAGCGGTGTGCGGAGCTCATGCGACATGTTGGCGAGGAATTCCGATTTCGCCCGGTTGGCGGCTTCCGCGCGTTCCTTTTCGGTGAGGTAGTTCGCATTGGCGAGCGAAAGCTCGGCCTTCTGCTTTTCGAGGATCTTGCGCGAGGCATAAAGGTCGCCGATCGTCACCATCTGGCGGCGCTCCGACTCGCGCAGGCGCTCCTGATGGCGCTTGAGGACGGTGATGTCGGTGCCGACCGACACAAGTCCGCCATCGCGGGTCCGGCGCTCGTTGATCTGCAGCCAGCGCCCATCGGCCAGCTGCACTTCCGAGGTCTGTGAGCAGACGCCACCCTGATCCGGATCGGCGATGCGGCGCACGATGACTGGGCGGGCGGCGGCGGCATTCACCGTCGCGCGCTCGGTACCCGGCACGAGCACCCTTTCCGGCAGGCCGTAAGCCTGCTGGTAATGGCTGTTGCACATGACGAGACGGTCGTTCTTGTCCCACAGCACGAAGGCTTCGGAGGTGGATTCGATGGCGTCCGCCAGTCGCTGGTCGGCTTCCGCGTAGCGCTCGGCGAGACGATGCTGCTCGCTCACATCCATGGCGATGCCGATGAGGCGATCGCGCCCGGCGGCAGTGCGGATCATCTGGGCACGTGCACGCATCCAGACGTAATGCCCGTCGGCATGGCGCATTCTGAACACACGGTCGACCTGCTTGGATTCACCCCGAACGAGCGAGCGTGCGAGGGAATAGATGCTGCCATCATCCGGATGCATGAGCCTGGCCGCGTCGCCGAAGCCCAGGGCGGCGGCGGCGGGCGGAAGGCCGAGCATTTCATACATGGAGCGCGACCAGAACAGCGTCCGGTTCTGCATGTCGAAATCCCACAGGCCGCAGCGACCGCGCGACAGTGCCGTCTCGACGCGCATGTTTGATTCCACGAAGACCTGATCGGCGTCGCGCGTCCGCTTCACCTGCGTGTAGTAGGCGATGAGGATGACGAGAAGGATCGAGGTGATCCCCGCAAAAAGCGTGACGTTCAGCGAGACTTCATCCCGCCAGCGCTCATCCACATCGGCCATCGAATTGGCGACGAGGATATAGCCTGCGTCGTCGGGCAGGGCGGCGATCGCCATGTAATAGTCCTGCCGGTCGAGTTCCGCGTGAAAGGTGCCGGCGCGGTCGCCAAAGGCGCTGGTCATGCGCGCATCCGGCGCGACAGAAGAGAGCGAGCGACCAACATAGGTCGCGCCGCCGGGAGAGGCAGCGAAGATCTGGCCGGAGCGCTGCACCAACAGCACGAAACCGGCCTCCGGCAGCCTCTCCTGTGGCAGGTAACGCTTCAGGAGAGTCTCGGATGCCTGCCGGTTGGCGGAAGTGAAATAATCGGCGTGCTCGGCAAGGGCAGCCGATGCTGCAGCAACCGAAAGAATGGTCGTCTGGCGAACCGCACTTTCCAGCCGGTCACGCTCCAGATAGATACCCATGACGCGCGAGGCGGCGACCACAATGAGGAAGGCGACGATCAGGACCGGGATCGAGCGCTTGAGGATAGGCTCAAGCCTTCCGCTGGCTCGGCTCTGAGCGAAGGGACTGCGACCTGATGACGGGTTTGCAGCCCGATCCGTAGCGTCGCCCGTCATCCGGAACGAATGCCGCATTGCACCCACTCCCGGAAATCTCAGACGCAGCCGACCATCGGCTACGCTTCCCCGTTGCGCGTCCGCCATAATTCCCCGTTCCTGTCCTTGAACATCCGGTCCATGCCCGCATCGCATGAGACCGCGGATGTCACTCGTCCCTGCCTTTGCCGGAGCCAATATTCCGGTCTCAGATGGCAGGTGATTCGAGCCGCCGTGCTCGAAGTGATTCTAGTGAATCAAAGCTGATTCCCCTTGTCCAGAGGAAATCGTAACTCTTTTTTAACCATATGAAATCGCGAGTGATTCCGTTCGCTCACGATGCCGAATTGCAGCCTGAAACTTGTGCGAATGTTGCGATGCACGCTGATGATTCAAAGCGCCCGCAAATCACTTTTTGCGGGCGTCTGGTTTATGCACCGGTTTTAGAGGACTTACGCGTCCTGCAGCATCCGCTCTGCGATGTCTCGTACATCCACCGAAAGGCTGGCCGACGAGTCGATCCTGGCCAGCGCACGTTTCGCATGTCCGGCGCGCTGCGGCTCCAGCATCCGCCAGGACCGCAGGGAAGTCAGGAGGCGCGCTGCAAGCTGGGGGTTGCGGGTGTCGATATCGAGAACCTGATCGGCGAGGAAGGCGAAGCCTGCGCCATCCGCCCGCGCGAAGCCGGAGAGGTTGGAAAAGGCGAATGTTCCGATGAGGGCGCGGACACGGTTCGGGTTGCCGGCGTTGAAGCGCGGGCTGGTCATGAGCGCCTTGATGCGGTCGAGCGCATCAGGCCCGGGCGTGGTCGCCTGGATTGCGAACCACTTGTCGAGAACCAGCGGATTGCCTTCGAAGCGTGCTGCGAAGATCTCCAGCGCTTCGGCAGTCTCGGCGCTGTCCGGATAGTGATGGGCCAGTACCGTCAGCGCGTGGCTGAGATCGGTCATGTTGTCGGCCTTGTCGAAGGCGGCACGCGCCAGCGTCGGATCGTTGTCGGCAAAGGAGAGATAGGTGAGCGCGGTGTTCCGGAGCGCGCGTTTGCCGGCGCTTGCAGCGTCCGGCGTGAAGGCAGCCGTCGATGACATCGTCTCGAACAGGTTCGCAAAGATCTTGCGTCCCGTGAGCCCGATGGCGTTGAGCAGGCTCAGGCGCGCGACCAGATTGGCATCGGGATCGTTGTTCGCGCCGATCTCGCGGGCGAGGTCGCTCTCACTGGGCAGGGCGAGTGCCTGTGCCCGGAAGGCAGGCTCCAGGTCCTCATCTGCCGCTGCCGCCAGAAGAGCGGCGATGAATGCCGGATTGAAGGTCGGAGCGTCGCCCTTGTGCAGCGCATGGACCGCGCCCGTGAGTTCCGGCAGCGCCAGGCTGTTCAAGGCCTGCCAGCGGGCGAAGAGGTCGCGGTCATGGACGGCGATCTGGGTCAGATCTTCCGTCGTCAGGGCGTAATCCACGTTGATTGGCGCGGAGAAGCCGCGATTGAGCGACAGGACCGGGCGAGCAGGAATATTCGAGAAGGTGAAGGTCTGGCTGCGCTCTGTGAGATGCAGCACATCGTCGGTGAAGTCGCCGCCGACCACGCCCGAAAGCTCCGCCTCATTGCCGTTGGGCAGGATAAGGCCGAATTTCAGCGGGATATGCATTGGCTCCTTTCGAGCCTGACCGGGCGTCGGAGGCACGATCTGCTCAAGCGAAACAGTAAACTCCTGCCGTTCGGCATCGAATTCCGTGGAGACGCTGACGAGCGGCGTGCCGGCCTGATGATACCAGCGTGAGAACTGCGTCAGGTCGCGCTCGGAGACATCCTCGAAGCATTTGATGAAATCTTCGATCGTAACCGCCTGGCCGTCATGCCGTTCGAAATAGAGGTCCATGCCCTGCTTGAAGGTTTCGCGGCCGAGGATTGTCGCGATCATGCGGGTGACTTCCGAGCCCTTTTCATAGACAGTGGACGTGTAGAAGTTGTTGATTTCCTTGTAGCGCGTCGGCCGCACGGGATGCGCCAGCGGGCCTGCGTCCTCCGGAAACTGCTCGGATTTCAAATGCCGCACTTCGGCGATGCGCTTGACGGCGCGCGAGCGCTGGTCGGCGGAGAATTCGTGGTCGCGATAGACGGTGAGGCCTTCCTTGAGGCAGAGCTGGAACCAGTCGCGGCAGGTGATGCGGTTGCCGGTCCAGTTGTGGAAATACTCGTGCGCGATGATCGCCTCGATATTGGCGAAATCGGCATCGGTCGCGGTTTCCGGATCCGCCAGAACATACTTGTCGTTGAAGATGTTGAGGCCCTTGTTCTCCATGGCCCCCATGTTGAAGTCAGAGACGGCGACGATCATGAAGATATCCAGATCGTATTCACGACCGAAGACTTCCTCGTCCCAACGCATCGAGCGTTTCAGTGCGTCCATCGCATAGGCAGCGCGTGGCTCCTTGCCATGCTCGACATAGATCTTCAGCGCGACCTCACGGCCGGACATGGTCGTGAACGTGTCCTCGACCACGCCGAGGTCGCCGGCAACGAGCGCGAAGAGGTATGACGGCTTCGGATGCGGGTCGAACCACGAGGCAAAGTGCTTGCCCTCGCCATAGCCGGCCTTGCCTATGCAGTTGCCGTTGGACAGCATCACCGGGCAGGTGGCCTTGTCGGCGATGATGTGAACCGTGTAGACGCCCAACGCATCCGGGCGGTCATAAGAATAGGTGATGCGGCGGAAGCCTTCCGCCTCGCACTGCGTGCAATAGACGCCGTTTGACCGGTAAAGCCCCATCAATTGCGTGTTGTTGGCGGGCGCCAGTACCGTTTCGACGGTGATCTCGAAGGCGATCTCTTCTGGAAGCCCGGAGATGATGAGTTGCTTGCCATTCTCTTCATAGCGATCACGCGCGAGATCGATGCCGTCGAGCAGCAGCGAGGTCATGATCAGCTCGTCGCCGTCGAGAACCAGCGGCGCATCCAGTGCAGCGCCGGGGCGGCGATGGAAGAGCGATCGCGCGGTAACCTTTGTCTCCAGCGGATGCAACTCGAATGTCAGATCGATGCGCTCAAGAACGAAGTCTGTCGGCTGGTAGTCCGCCAGGCTGAAAACCTGGCCCGTTTCAGTGCGCATGAAGTGTCCCGGCTGCGCGGATATTGTGATGTCCCCAACGAGACATGGAAATCCGCAAATCCACGCCCGAAGCTTGTCCTTCCCGCAAATGGAAAGGACGTTCCTCAGCGCAATTTTGACAGCCAATTCTGAATGATTGCTAAAGTTTGCTGCGAATTGACGAGGCTGAAATGCGTTTCTTGCGGCACAACCCAAGTCTCGCCGTGTTTGTTGAAGCTCTTGATCGCGCTGTCGAGCCTGGTTGCATCGACCACTTCATCGTCGCTGCCGATCAGTGCGAGGTAGGGTGCGCGCACGCCGGCGAAGTCAGAGCCGTCGGAGGAGGGGAGCTGCATGGATCTGGCAAAGCGCCACGTGTAGTCGCTGGTGACCGAAAATCCGAGTGGCCCTTCCCAGACAGCCTTCGGGACCGCATATTGCAAGGCGATCTCTTGATCTGACCAGTGAATGCCGAGTGCGTTCTGTATCTTCAGTCCGGCGACGCGCCAGGTGAGTGGCAAGGCCCATCCGCCGAGATCCGTTTTGTTGGCTGCAAAATCCGGCGAGAGGATCGGCGCCAACAGAAGCAGTCCTGCAAGCTTGATCTGGCCGGGCGCAACCGCAAGCCGCGCCGCAACGGCCGCGCCGGTCGAATGCCCACCAATCACGATCACATCACCCTCCGTGGACGTTGCGCGGATGAGATCGGCCAGATCGTCGGTCGGTTGGCCCACATAGGCGATATCGCCGCGATGTAACGGGTTTTGTCCATGGCCGCGCATGTCGAGAGTGTAGACGTCCGCGACGCCCAAGCGGCTTGCAAGCGCGGTGGCCAACGCGCTGTACTGCAGTTCGTCCCAGGTCTCCGCATGGACAAGATATAGCTTGCGCCGCGTCGGCTGCGCACTGCGGTAATGGCGGAAGCCGACGAGGGATCTGTCGCGTGCCTCGAAATTTTCGACACCGGGAATGGAGGCGTTCTCACCCGCCGTCGGCACCGGCATGTCGATGGAGGCAGCGCTGCGCAACTCAGCCGGCTCGCGAGGCCTGTTCATGGCAACGAGACTCTGGATCGCAAAAAGCGCAAAAAATGCCACCGCAAGCAGTGCCAGAATGATCCAACCGAGCACCTTCATCGGCAATTCCTCCCGAGATTTCAGTTGGTGCTTATTTTCGGTGTTCAGAATACAAGCATATTCTTTCGATTTCTCTCGCGATTTCGACATTACAGCCCGTCAAAACCTGCTACATTTGACTAGTCGTCGTTATTTTTGTGCCATTTCGGCACGTGACCGGTCCGCCGGCTGCAAATTCCGGAATTGAAATGCAAAGCTCTGCTGCCAACCCCGTCAGGGGGATTGTGCTCAAAATCCTCTCCGTCATTGTCTTTCTGGTGATGTCCACCTGCATCAAGCTGGCGGGGGACGGAATGGCCACAGGCGAGATCACTTTCTACCGCTCGTTCTTCGCCATCTTCCCGATTCTCGGCTATCTCGCCTGGCGCGGAGAACTGAAGACCGCCTTCCAGACGAAGAGCATCCTGGGGCAGATCACGCGTGGCTTCGTTGGCGTGGTTTCGATGACCTTCAGCTTCTACGGCCTGGTGCGCTTGCCGCTGCCGGATGCCATCGCCATCAACTATGCAATGCCGCTCTTCTCCGTCATCTTCGCGGCGATCTTCCTGAAGGAGGTGCTGCGCATCTACCGCATCACCGCGGTTATCATCGGATTGACGGGTGTCTTGATCATCTCCTGGCCGAAGCTGACGCTCATCGAGCACGCTGGTTCTTCCGACGCCGCATTTGGTGCGATGGCACTCATCGGTTCGGCGATCCTCGGTGCCGTGGCCATGCTGCTGGTGCGCCGGCTCGTTCAGACGGAAAAGAGCTCGACCATCGTGCTCTACTTCTCGCTGACGGCGTCGGTGTTTTCTCTGTTCTCCATACCGCTGGGCTGGCCGCCGATGTCGATCGAGCAACAGTTGCTGCTCGTCGCCGCCGGCTTTTGCGGTGGGCTTGCGCAGATCCTGATGACGGAGAGTTATCGCTATGCGGAGGTATCTACGATCGCGCCCTTCGAATACACGTCGATCGTGTTCGGGCTTATCGTGTCCTATTTCCTGTTCGGAGATGTGCCTGAATCCATGATGCTTCTGGGAACCGCCATCGTAATTTCGGCTGGCGTCTTCATCATCTACCGGGAAAGCAAGCTGGGCCTCGAGCGCAAGGCCATGCGCAAGCTCGTCACGCCGCAGGGGTGACGAGCATCAGATATCAGACGCGGCCGGAGATGCGGGCGCGGCGGCGCTCGGCGCGCTCGCGATAGTCGTTCGCAGCCGAAACGGCAAGCTTCACCGACTTGATGGTGCCGACGAGGTTTTGAAGGGGATTGTAGCGCATCGCGTGCTCCTTACTTCTGGATGAAATCGCTGAACAGAGCCATCGGCTTGGCAGGATTGGCAAAGCCTCGAGCTGTGAGCTGTTCGTTCGTGGCGATCTGAAAACGACGGTATGCAGACTGCCCCGGCGTTCGGGACATCTTGCGAAGCGTTTCAAACCCAGAATGGGTAGAGCGGAAAGTAGCGTGCATGGCCTTGGTTCCTAAATTTCGATTCCTCCCAAGACACGGTCGCAATATCGCAGTGCAGCATAGATTTTGCAATGCGGCAGAATGGGCAACTGCCATGCGTAAAGCGCATGGCTTGCGACACATTGCTGTCAAATAAGGCGTGGGTCGCCCAAATAGCTAATAAGACTCAGAGATTTGCCTGATTCATGCGCTGCTCGAAGGCCAGCAGATCCGTCCAGGCGAGACGCTTGCTCAGCGGTGCCGCCATCAAGTCCTGTGGATGGAGCATGGCCATGGCCTCCGTCGGCGGTGTGCCGATCTCGAACCATTGTCCGCGCAGCGCGTGGATCGCCTCGGTCGAGCCGGTGAAGAATCGCGTGGTGAAGTTGCCCAGCATGACGATGAAGCGTGGCTTGGCGAGCGTGATGAGCCGCATCGCAAAGGGCCGGCAGATTTCCGCCTCCGCCGGTGTCGGTGGGCGTCCACCCGGCGGGCGCCAGGGAACGGTGTGCGACAGCGTCGCCTGGGCGACATCGATGCCGATGGCGCCGAACATTTTCGCGAGCAACTCGCCATGCGCCCCGGAAAAGGGGACACCTTCACGATCGTCCTCGGCGGATGGTGTCGCGCCGAAGATCAGGATAGGCAAGCTGCCCACTTCAGTGGGAAAGACGCTGTTACGCGCGCTAGCCTTGAGATTACAGCCTTCGAAAGTGTCGATCGCCCGCTTCAGTTCGGGCAGACTTGTGGCGGCCTCCGCCGCGCGGCGCGCCATCTCGACCGCTTCCTCGCCGGGAATGGCAACGGCCGTCGCCGAAACCGGTCGCGGTGCAGGCTTTGCCGCAGCCGGACGCTGGACGCGCTCCTGTTGGGGCGCACTTTGGGCCGGTGCGCGAAGCGCTGCACTTGCCGCAAATTCAGCGAAGCGATCGATGCCCTCGTCTTCCAGCAGGAATTCCACCCCCGCATCCGCATGAAAATGCAAAAGCGCGGCCAGTTCTCCGGCGTTGAGCTGCGAGACTTCGATCATGTCTCCTCTTTAAAGGATGCTGGCGAAACCGGCAAACGGTCATCCACAGGGGTGACGGTCACGAGACCCAGTCGGCGATGTCGTCACGTTCGCCGATGAGCGCCAGACCGTGAGCAATCGACAGCAATTCGCCGCCGCCCTGGATCCGCTCGGCCCCGAAGCGGCGGCTGAACAGATTGCGCACGGCGGGCACAAAGGACGTGCCTCCGGTCAGGAAAACCGCGCCGACTTCGCTCTCCGGCATGTTGGCCTCGCCAAGCGTCTCGTCGAGCGCCTTTTCCATCAGCGCGATATCCGGTGCGATCCAGGTCTCGAAATCCGAACGCTTCACCACCCGGTCGCCGGAGCGGCCCAGCGGCTCGAAATGGAACTCGGCCTCTTCCTGCGACGAGAGCGCGAATTTCGTCTTCGAGATGGCCTGATAGAGAGGATAGCCCTCGTCATGTTCGATGAGATCGACGAAGAGTTCGAGCTGGTCGGGGTCTTCCGCCTTCCGCACCAGCGACTTCAGATCCTGGAAGTCGCGCAAGGTCTTGAAGATGGACAGCTGATTCCAGCGGCCGAAATTCGCGTAGTAGTTCGACGGGATTTCCAGCCGCTTGCCGAAATTGCGGAAATAACCGCCCTTTCCGATCTGCGGGCTCACGACGTTATCAATGATGCGGAAGTCGAACATGTCGCCGGCAATGCCGACGCCGCCATGCGCGATCGGCTGTGCCTTCACCTTGCCCGCCACCTTCTCAAACCGGATAATCGAATAGTCAGTTGTGCCGCCGCCAAAGTCGGCGACGAGGACATTCGTGTCCTGTTCGAGATTCTGGGCGAAGTAGAAGGCCGCCGCGACTGGTTCCATGACGAATTGCACATCCGGAAAGCCGAACCGCGCCAACGCCGTGCGATAGCGCTCCATGGCGAGATCGGCATCCGCATTCATGCCGGCGAAGCGGACGGGTCGGCCGGCGACAATGCGCGTCACATCAGAGGGCCAGCCATCGCCGGCATAGGCCATCATGCGGCGCGTGAAGATTTCCAGCAGGTCCTCGAACGTATGCCGCCGCGCGTGAACGATGGTCGACTGGAAGAGCGGGCTCGCCGCGAAGGTCTTGATCGACTGCAGGAAGCGGGCTTCGCCGGGATTGTCGATGAAGCTGCGGATGGCTGCAGCACCCGCTTCCACCTTCAGCGCCAGTCCGCCCAGGTCCTTGTCCTTCATGAAGGAGAGGCAAGTGCGTAGGCTCTCCGTCACTTCCGCGTTGCTGGTGAAGCTCAGCGATTTCGTCGTGTCGCCGGCCTTAGCGGCCAGCACGGTATTGGTCGTGCCGAAATCGAAGCCGAGCGCGGTCATGGCAAAATCCTTGTCCGGCCGCGGGGAGGGCGCAGCCTGTCGTTGGGGAGAGTAAGAAATGGCAGGGCGCGCCTGATCGCATGGCGACCGCGCGAAATCAAGGCAGGGTCTGTGAAGTTTTTTGGAAACTACATCCGCCGTCCGGCGATGATCGCGCCGATACCGGCGACCGCCAAGATCGCCCCATAGAGAATCCACTGTGGCTGCGCGATCATGAAACTGGAGGCCGGGTAGGGGAAGTAGCCGCTTCCCTGACCGATCCAGACAAGGCCGAAAAGAACGGCCAGAATGCCGACGCCGACGACTGCAATACGTACCATGACCGTTCTCCGTTATGAATCTCAGGTATGATCAGATAGACTTCGCCGCGCCGCCATCACAGCGCACCAGCGTGCCGGTGACATAGCTGGCGGGAGCGGAGCACAGAAAGGCCCCAACGCTTGCAAACTCTTCCACCGTGCCAAGCCGTCCCGCCGGGATCGACTTGACGGAGGCCTCGCGCACCTCTTCCAGCGTCTTGCCTGACCGCTTCGCGTTCGCGCCGTCCAGTTCGTCGATCCGGTCCGTATGGATACGGCCCGGTAGCAGCAGGTTCGCCGTCACGCCGGCGCCGGCAATCTCCGCCGAAAGCGTCTTGTTCCAGCCGACCAGCGCCGAGCGCAAGGTGTTGGAAAGTGCGAGATTTGCGATCGGTTCGAAGACGCCAGAAGAGGCGACGGTGAGCACACGCCCCCAGCCCCGGGCCTTCATCTGTGGTACGATGAGATTAGTGAGTGTAATCACGCTCACCACCATGGACTGGAAATAGGTGTTGAGGTTTTCCGCCGTCAGCACCTGTTCTGCCGTTCCGGGGACCGGACCGCCGGTGTTGTTGACGAGGATATCTACGCCGCCGAGCAGTCGCTCCGCTTCTCCGGCTATAAAGGCCGGGAAGCCGCTATCGGCAATATCGGCCGCCACATATTGCGCCTTGCCCTTGCCTTCCGCGTTAATCACCGCGCAATTGGCCGCAAGTTTGTCCGCGCTGCGCCCGCACAGGAGAACATCTGCGCCTTCGCGCGCCAAGGCCGCCGCAATACCCAGTCCAAGGCCGCGAGAGGAGGCGAGCACCAGAGCGCGCTTGCCGGAAATACCCAGATCCATGATGTCTCTCCTTTTATTTCCCTCGACTTATAGTCCGATCGGCGGGATCCGCAAAGCGGCGATCGTGGTAGTCGAAAACGCAATTCGTTCCGATTTTTCCTTGCGAATTAATTGACGTTAACGTAAAAGTAATTGAATAAATCGTTTGTAATTTCGCACTTGCAAAAAATGCAAAGGATTTGGCGCATCCACGCTCGACAAGGCTTGAAGCCTTTGTCAAAAAGCCTGACCATTTTAATCACCAGGCCGCGCGTGGGGCGAACTTTAGACATCTGCGGCTTGCTAGAGGAGAGAGCGATGAGCGGAGAGACAGAACTTCCGGAACGCGAGTCGATGGAGTTCGACGTCGTGATCGTCGGCGCAGGCCCGGCTGGTCTGTCGGCGGCCATCCGTCTGAAACAGGTCAATCCGGAACTGTCCGTCGTCGTCCTGGAAAAGGGCGCTGAAGTCGGCGCGCATATCCTCTCTGGCGCTGTTGTCGATCCGATCGGCATCGATGCGCTTTTGCCGGGCTGGCGCGAAGAGGAGGGGCATCCCTTCAAGACCGAGGTCAAGGCCGACCACTTCCTGCTGCTCGGCCCCGCCGGGTCGCTCCGCCTGCCGAACGTCCTGATGCCGCCGCTGATGAACAACCACGGCAACTACATCGTGTCGCTCGGCAATGTCTGCCGCTGGCTGGCGACGAAGGCCGAAGAACTCGGCGTTGAAATCTATCCGGGCTTTGCCGCTGCCGAAGTGCTCTATAATGACGCTGGTGCGGTAATTGGCGTCGCCACCGGCGACATGGGCATCGAGAAGAACGGCGAGCCGGGCCCGAACTATGCCCGCGGCATGGCGCTGCTGGGCAAGTATGTTCTCATTTCCGAAGGCGTGCGCGGCTCGATCGCCAAGCAGCTGATCGCGAAGTTCGACCTCTCCAAGGATCGCGAGCCGCAGAAATTCGGCATCGGCATCAAGGAACTCTGGGAGCTCAAGCCGGAGAACCACAAGCAGGGTCTCGTCCAGCACTCGTTCGGCTGGCCGCTCGGCATGAAGACCGGCGGCGGCTCGTTCCTCTATCACCTGGAAGACAATCTCGTTGCCGTCGGCTTCGTGGTGCATCTGAACTACAAGAACCCCTATCTCTTCCCGTTCGAAGAGTTCCAGCGCTTCAAGACGCATCCGGCGATCCGCGGTACCTTCGAGGGCGGCAAGCGCATCTCCTATGGCGCGCGCGCGATTACCGAAGGTGGCTGGCAGTCCGTGCCAAAGTTGTCGTTCCCGGGCGGGGCGCTGATCGGCTGTTCGGCGGGCTTCGTCAACGTGCCGCGCATCAAGGGCAGCCACAATGCGGTGCTTTCCGGGATGCTGGCCGCCGACAAGGTCGCCGCGGCCATTGCCGCCGGCCGCGCCAATGACGAGCCGGTCGAAATCGAAAACGAATGGCGCGATACCGCCATCGGCAAGGACCTGAAGCGCGTGCGCAACGTCAAGCCGCTGTGGTCGAAGTTCGGCACCGCCATTGGCGTCGGCCTCGGTGGTCTCGACATGTGGACGAACCAGCTCTTCGGCTTCTCCTTCTTCGGCACGCTGAAGCATGGCAAGACCGACGCAGCTTCGCTGGAGCCCGCTTCGCAGCACAAGCCCATCGACTATCCGAAGCCGGATGGCGTGCTGACCTTCGACCGTCTGTCCTCGGTGTTCCTCTCCAACACCAACCACGAGGAAGACCAGCCGGTTCACCTCAAGGTCAAGGATATGGCGCTGCAGAAGTCGTCGGAACTCGGCATCTATGCCGGCCCGTCCTCTCGCTACTGTCCCGCGGGCGTTTACGAATGGGTCGAGAAGGACGGCGAGCAGACCTACGTCATCAACGCCCAGAACTGCGTCCACTGCAAGACCTGCGACATCAAGGACCCCAACCAGAACATCAACTGGGTGCCGCCGCAAGGAGGCGAAGGGCCGGTTTATCCGAATATGTAATATTCGGGGAGGCCGGTCCGCACGGACCTCCGGCAGGAATAAAGCGGCGAAGGGCCGGTTTATCCGAATATGTGAGTTCATTCCTCTCCCCATGTGGGAGAGGAAACAAAATCAGCGCCTTAGCTGAGGCTAAGCGCTAGATTTTGCAGGTGAGGGGTCCGGTTTGTCCACGGCATCTGAAGAAATTCACCCCTCACCACGCTCGCCTAGCCAATCGGCTGCGCCTCTTGGGGCGAGCTATCCTCTCCCCCCTAGGGGACATGAGGGGCATCACCGCCGCGTCGTCATCATCCGCGCCGTCTTTTCCATTCGCCACGACACCGCGAAGATACCAAGCCCGATCAGGCCCAGGAACATGCCGACATAGCCGGTGGCCGGATAGCCGAAGCCGAGCGTGACGACGAGGCCGCCGAGCCACGCGCCGAGTGCATTGGCGACATTGAAAGCGGAGTGCATGGAGGCCGCCGCAAGCGCTTGGCCTTCTGCCGCCACGTCCATCAGACGCGTCTGCACGGCGGGGCCGGGTGCGAATGTGCAGCCCGTAAAAAAGACGCAGAGGCAGAGCATGTACGGGTTTGCCGCCGACAGGCTGAAGAGTAGCATGATGGCCATGTTGAAGATCAACATGCCGCCGATCGTGCCCATGATCGAGATGTCGGCGAGACGCGAGCCGACGATATTGCCGACATTCATGCCGATGCCGAAGATACCCATGATCACGGGGATCCACGCCGGCGACATCATGGCAACCTCAAGCGCCGTCGGTGCGACATAGCTGAAGACAGCGAACATGCCGCCGAAGCCCGTCGCCGCGATCAGCAGCGTCAGCCACACCTGCGGTCGCGTGAAGGCGACGAGTTCGCGCTTCATGCTGGCGCCTTCTGCGACTGTATCGCGGGGGAGGTAGATCGCACAAAGCACGACAGTCACGAGCCCGATGACGCCGACGCCGCCGAAGACGACGCGCCAGTTCAGCAACTGGCCGAAGAAGGACATGATCGGCGTACCGGCGAGCGTCGCAACGGTGAGGCCCAGCATCATCCAACCCACGGCGCGGGCGCGCATGTTGAGCGGCACGAGCGAGGCGGAGACGAGCGCGGCGACACCGAAATAGGCGCCATGCGGCAGCCCGGTCAGGAAACGCAGGACGGTGAAGCTGGCGAATGTCGGGGCAAGTGAGCTGAGGATATTGCCCAGTGCAAACACGCCCATCAGGCTGAGCAGCAGGTTCCGGCGGGAGATCTTGGCGGCGAGCATGGCGATGATCGGTGCGCCGACGACGACGCCGAGCGCATAGGCGCTGATCACATAGCCCGCCTGTGGGGCCGTCACGTTGAAGGTATTGGCGATATCCGGCAGCACGCCCATCACGGCGAACTCGCCGGTCCCGATACCGAAGCCCCCGACGGCAAGCGCGAAAATGACGAGTGCGACTTCAAAGCGGGTATAGGTGCGGGGCGCAGCCTCTTCGGCCGCAGGCATACAATCAGTGCAGACGGAATCGCTCAAAATGCGGTCTCTCGGAACAACATAAACTCGACGCGCAAGGGCGCGGCGTCAAGCACGGGGATGGGAGGTGTCGGCAATCGAACGAAATGGTTCGATTGCCTTAGGGGTAGCAGAAGCGCTGAGGCACGTAAAGCAATTATTGCGCTGCAGTATGAGGCAACTTCATTTTGGTTGTGTAAAAGAAAAACACAATCTAAGATATGGCGAGGTGTGGGAGTCTCGGGGGGCGGGCATGTTCAACATCTCGGTAGTCAAGGAATATGCTTCAACGGCGCAAGCAATATTGACATCCATCGCGATCGTCGTTGGGGGAGCTTGGGCCTATATGGAGTTTGTGCGCGAACGACCTGACAAAGGGCGTCTAACTGTTTCACAAGTTGCCAAAGACTTTGCGGTGTCTGACGGGCAGCGATTCGTGCAGGCGCAGATCACTTTGAAGAATGTCGGTGCTACGAGGGTCGGTATTACAAAAGGAGAAACTGTAATTCGCCAGATATTGCCCCTGAATGACAACCTGAAACAGGTGATAGAGGGCAACGATCCGGCCGCGAAAGCGCGCATGAACAGCACACAGACCATCAAATGGCCGATTATCTGCAGCGGGCGTATTTCCCGAAGTCAGAACGTGTCTCTCGAGCCAGACGAACAAATCACGTTAGTGCAAGACTTTCTGTTACCCCGGCACGTTCGGTTGGTCCGCATCTATTCAGTCTTTGAAGGCGCACTGGATGATTCGGATCGGTCAGGCAGGTGGGTAGACAGTATTCTCCATCCTCTCAATGATGAACAGGAGGCGAGTTCAGATGCGCAGGTTCCTAATACTAACGGCGGCTTTATGTGCCGTGACGACGTCCAGCGCGACTGACGTCATACAATCCAAGCAGCCTGGCAACGCGTCGAGCGCCACCAATGCCCCCGCATCATCGCCGCCTGAGGAAAAAGCTTGCGACGATGGAAATGCAGATGCTGCTCAACGGAATAGTCAAAGTCGCGGCGTCACCGACAAGAACGCTTACGTGCTTCGCGAATGCTATGACTGACCACTGTGCAGAGGCGAACATGCGACTGCGCATTCAGGCTCACACCGAGCGCATGATCCCGCCATCGACGCGCAGGTTCTGACCCGTGATGTAGCCGCCGCCGGGCGAGGCGAGGAAGGCGACGGTTGCGGCGATTTCATCCATCGTGCCATAGCGGCCCATGGGGATCTTCTCGCGCCGCTCGTCCTTTTCCGGCAGGCTGTCGATGTAGCCGGGCAGGATGTTGTTCATGCGAATATTGTCGGCCCCGTACTTGTCTGCGAAGAGCTTGGTAAAGGCGGCGAGGCCCGCACGGAAGACGCCCGAAGTGGGGAATTGCGCATCCGGCTCGAAGGCCCAGGCGGTCGATATGTTGATGATCGCGCCGCCGCCTTGCGCCTGCATGAGCGGCGTGACGAGTCGGGTCGGCCGGATGACGTTGAGCAGGTAGTAGTCCATGCCGAGATGCCAGTCGTCGTCAGAGATATCGAGAACCGGACCTTTCGGTCCGTGGCCGGCGCTGTTGACGAGGACATCGACGCGTCCGAAGCGCTCCATCGACAGATCGACGAACCGCTTGATGTCGCCGGCGACCAGATTTGACCCGGTGACGCCGAGCCCGCCGAGTTCGGTAGCGAGCGCCTCGCCCTTGCCGGAGGAGGAGAGGATGGCAATCCTGTAGCCATCGGCAGCCAGTTTCCGGGCCGCCGCGGCGCCCATGCCGCTGCCGCCTGCCGTAATCAGTGCCACTTTTGCTTCGCTCATCGTCTGTTCCTCCTGTCGGTCCGCACCGACCTATAGCTTGCAGTCACAGATGTGGGAACCTTTGCGGACGCCAGACGTTAAAAAACCGGCTGCCTTTCGGAAGCCGGTCATGATGTATCGGTGCGGTTGTCCTGTGTCAGCCGCCGAAAAGGGAGGCCATGAAGGATTTCTTGCCGCCGGTCGGCGCGTCGTTGCCGAGGCTTTCGACCACGACAATCGTGTGCACTTCGCCGCGCTTATAGTACTTCAGGAAGCTGTAATAGTCCTTGAAGGCGATGCAGCCGGCCGAGTCGCCGGGACGGCGGCGGAGATAAGTATGTGTCAGGATGCCGTCGCGGCCGAACATGCGGCTGGGGTCCTGTGGTGTCATGCGAAGCGCCGGTACACCGTGGAAGGGGCTTTCGCGCATCGAAAGTTTGTAGGTATTCGGCGGCGTCGGACCCTTGGTCTTGACGTTCTTGTACTTTGGATTGTCACGATACTGGCCGAGGCCCGAATGCGCCTCGAACTTCGTCCCGTCCGGCATGTACACCGTCTTCGCGGTGATGTCGTAGATAGCGACGCCAGCCTGCATCTTCGGGGCGACTGCCTTGCGCGGCAGGCCAATGTCTTCATTATCCGTCTTTGTGTTGGCATAGGCGAGCACCTGCTTGGGCGCTTCGGCCTTGGCCGTGACAGGAGTCGCCGGCGGCTTGGGCCATCCTTCGGGACGCGCCATGGGCAGCGGTGCGTCGAAATCGGGTTCCTGCATCACCACCTTGAAGCGGCTCTCGGCGCTGTCAGGCGTCACAAGGCTGGCGACCTGCTGGTCAGCCTGAGTCTTCTGCGGAATGGAGGCGGTAGCGACGGCCGGTTCGGCTTCGATCTGGGGTGCGGCGGTCGGCGTGGGAACGCTCGCAAGACGCAGCATGTTCTGCATGTCAGCCTGCGCAAACACCTCTGCCTTCTTGGGCAGAACGGGAACGTCTACAGAAGCGACGGCTTCGCGCGGCGGAACGGTGAACGCCTTGTCGGCATGGGTTACAACGGCATCGGCGACGAACGGATAAAGGCGCGAGGACTTCTCGGTCCGAATGTTGCGCGCCTCATACTGCTCCTTCGTCGGGGGCAGCGGATCGGTCAGCGTGAGTCGGATCTTGCTGGTTTCAGCGGGTGCATTGTGCGTGGATGTAACGGTGGCGAATGCAATCAACATGGCGGTTACGCCTGTTGCTGCAATGGCCGCGCCCTGGGTCATGCTCAATCCGGTAGCCTTCGTCGCTTTCGCCTGTCGCGGACGAGCTTGAGCCCCGAACCTGCCGGCGATATCTGCCACATTTGCCATTAAACTCGGCTCCACTCGTTACGCAGACCCGCGATGAGACGACAAATGCCTCGCGGGGAACTGATGAGCCCAGTGTGACAAACTATGGTAACCAAATGGTTTACGCGGCCTTCTGAATTGTAACTATGCCTAAAGCAAC
>DATMTA010000086.1:0-1722 GCA_035565055.1 Ensifer sp. | reverse complement strand
CGATAATCAAATTATATGATAATGAAATTACTTCGCCGGAATGGCCTTCAGATAGGCCGCGATCGCCGCGCGGTCTTCCTTCGTCAGATGCGCCATGTTCTGCTGCACGGCAACCATCGATCCGCCGACGCTGTCGAATTGCGGCGTGAACCCGGTCTCCAGATAGTTGGCGATATCCGCCTCGCTCCACTCGCCGATGTCCTTCGAGCCGGGCGTAATGTCCGGGATCGAGCCCTTGCCTTCCGGATTCGGGCCGCCCGCAAGCCAGGAACTGGTCTTCAACCCGCCGAGGATGTCGCGTGGCGTGTGGCATTCGCCGCAATGGCCCGGTCCTTCGACGAGATATTGCCCGCGCTTCACCTCCGGTGAGGCATCGGCCAGTTCGACGCGCGGCTTGTCGTTCAGATAAAGCAGCTTCCAGCCGCCCAGCGTGAAGCGCAGGTTGAGGGGGAAGGCAAGATCATGTGGCGGGGCGACGTTGTCGCTCTTCGGCAGCGTCTTCATGAAGGCGAAGAGGTCACGCAAATCGGTATCCGACATGCGTGAATAGGAGGCATAGGGGAAGGACGGATAGAGGTGCCGTCCCTCCTCGTCCACGCCGCGCTTCATCGCGGAGGCGAATTGCGCCAGCGTCCACTTGCCGATGCCCGCCTTCTCGTCGGGCGAGATGTTCGGCGGATAGAACGTGCCGAAAGGCGTCGGCAGCGGCACGCCGCCGGAGAGCACCAGCTTGGCATCGCCGTCCGCCCCCTTGGCCGCATGGCAGCTCTCGCAGCCGCCCGCCCAGAAGACCATCTCGCCGTTCTTCACGTCCGCCGGCCCGAGATTGACAAACTCGCTCTCCGGCAGCGGCTGTGGTCGGGTGATCCAGAAGAAGGCGCCCGCGCCGACGATCCCGATGCCGACGAGCGAAAGGATGGATTTGGTGAGTGCCGAGGTCATGGTTCGCTCCCCTGAAGCTCTGCCATAAACGGAAAAAGGGCGCTCTCCTGGCCGGGAAAGCGCCCGCTGGACCCAAAAGGGCCTTACTTCTTCAGACGGAAGTCCTGATGGCAGGCCGAACAGACCTTGCCCATCTGGCCGAGTGCTGCGCCAACAGCCTTCTGGTCGGCCGGCGGAGCGGCGACCAGCTTGTCGGTGACCATGGCGAGCTCATCAGCATGGCCCTTGAAGCCGGCCATGTTCTCCCAGATCTTCGGGCTGGCAGCGCCGTCCTCGTCCGGCTTGCCGGCCGGGAACAGCGTCGGGAATTCCTTGATCGTCGTGTTGATGGTGGTCAGCGCGGTCTTCACGACGGCCGCGTCATAGGGCTTGTCACCCTTGGCGATGCCGGCGAGCTGCGCAGTTGCGCCGCCGATCTTCTTCATGTCCGCTTCGCGCTTGTCGCCGAATTCGCTGGCTGCAAACACCGCCGATGCGGCGGTCAGACAGATGAGGCTTGCGGCAAGTGTTCTCTTGATCATCAGGAATCTCCATTGTTCCCCCCGGCGGCGCTGACCGGGATATATTCAAAAGACTATCCCGTGGTGATCACTTCAAAATCACAATCCGGTGAAATTCGGGCGCGCCATGGCAGGGCGTTCGCGATCATTCTCGAAATGGCTAACGAAAACCTTCACTTACCGGTGAACCACGCATTGTTCATTTATAGTGAACACTCTGGTCAATACTGTCTTCATCTCGGTAACATGTTCCGGCACATGAAAAAGCCCGCCGCGCGTG
>DATMTA010000085.1:0-1798 GCA_035565055.1 Ensifer sp. | reverse complement strand
AGCCGGAGCGGCCACAGCGGCGCCAGCACCGCCCACAGTGCCGAGCACGACCCCCGGCGTCACGGTCTCGCCTTCACCGACGAGGATTTGCAGAACGCCATCCGAAGGCGAAGCCACTTCGAGCGAAACCTTGTCGGTTTCCAGCTCGACGAGGATTTCGTCCTTCTTGACGGTGTCGCCGGACTTCTTGGTCCACTTTGCGATGGTGGCTTCGGTTACGGATTCTCCCAGGACGGGAACGAGGATGTCAGCCATTGGTCAGGCTCCAGTTTTGAATTTTTGTGTGCTGTTCGGCGAATGGAATGAGAAACGTGAAAGGAAACCTTCGCCCTTAGGCGAAGGCTTCATTCAAGAAGGTTTCGAGTTCTTTAAGGTGGCGGCTCATCGTACCGGCGGCGGTCGAGGCCGAGGCCGGACGGCCGACATAACGGGCGCGCTTCGCCTTGATGTTCAGGCGATCGAGCGTCAGTTCCAGCCACGGCTCGACGAAGGTCCAGCCGCCCATGTTCTTAGGCTCTTCCTGGCACCAGACCAGTTCGGCGTTCTTGAAGCGGCCAAGTTCGGTCATCAGCGACTTCATCGGCCACGGATAGAACTGCTCAAGGCGCATCAGGTAGACGTCCTTGATCTGCTTCTTTTCGCGGTCTTCCAAGAGGTCGTAATAGACCTTGCCGGAGCACAGCACCACGCGGCGGATCTTGTCGTCAGCCGCGATCTTGATGCCGGAAACCTCGGGCCTGCGCTCGGCGTCATCATGCAGCACGCGGTGGAAGCTTGAGCCCTCGGCGATTTCGGACAGCGACGAGACGGCCTTCTTGTGACGCAGCAGCGACTTCGGCGTCATCAGGATCAGCGGCTTGCGGAACGGCCGGTGGATCTGGCGGCGCAGGATGTGGAAGTAGTTCGACGGCGTCGTGCAGTTGGCGACCTGCATATTGTCTTCGGCGCACATTTGCAGGAAGCGTTCCAGGCGGGCCGATGAGTGCTCCGGGCCCTGGCCTTCGTAGCCGTGCGGCAGCAGCATGACGAGACCCGACATACGCAGCCACTTACGTTCACCCGACGAGATGAACTGGTCGATGACGACCTGGGCACCGTTGACGAAGTCGCCGAACTGGCCTTCCCACAGGGTGAGCGTGTTCGGATCGGCCAGCGAATAGCCGTATTCGTAACCGAGCACCGCTTCTTCCGACAGGGCCGAATCGATGCCTTCATAGAGGGCCTGGCCGTCACGGATGTGGTTGAACGGGAAGTAGCGGTTTTCCGTACGCTGGTCGACAAAGGCCGAATGACGCTGCGAGAAGGTGCCGCGAATCGAATCCTGGCCCGACAGGCGGACCGGGAAGCCTTCATCCAGCAGCGAGGTAAAGGCGAGCGACTCGGCGGTGGCCCAGTCCAGGTTCTCGCCGGTCTCGATCATCTGGCGGCGCCCTTCCATGACGCGACGCAGCGTCTTGTGGGCGTCGACATCGTTCGGGATCGTGGTGATCTTGGTGCCGAGTTCAACGAGCTTAGCGCGCGGCACGGAGGTAGAGCCCCGGCGCTCGTCTTCTTCCGGCAGGCCAAGGCCCGACCACTTGCCGTCCAGCCAGTCGGCCTTGGTGGCCTTGTAGGTCTTGCCGGCTTCGAATTCGGCATCGAGGAAGGAGTCGAACTCGGCGATGAAGCCATCGACCTCGGCTTGCGTGAGCACGCCCTCGGCGATCAGGCGTGACGAATAGAGTTCGCGCGTCGACGGATGGTCCTTGATCTTGGCATACATCAGCGGCTGGGTGAATGTGGGGTCATCGCCTTCGTT
>DATMTA010000084.1:0-3227 GCA_035565055.1 Ensifer sp. | reverse complement strand
ACTGCAGCAGTTTGAATGACCTGCAGCATCATGTTATGCAGCGGCAAGTCATCGGTGAGTTAGGACTTGCCCCGGAAGGAATTTTGAAATGCTGAGCTTCAAGGCGGCCGTCGCCGCAGTTTCGATCTCCTTTGGCATGACCATCATTGCGCCCGCCATCGCGCCCGAAATGATGGTGGCGCGTGCGGAAGGCACGGCGGTTGTCGCCGTGGTCAACGGCGCGCCCATCACCAGCGGCGACGTCGCCAGACGGGTGAATTTCCTGCGCCTGCAGCGGGCGAAGGGAAATCTGAACAGCCTTGCCAAGCAGCAGCTCGTCGACGAGGCCATCGAGCGGACCGGGGTTCTGGCAACAGGAACATCGGTGAGCAACGAGGAGGTTGACGCCGCCTACGCGCGCTTTGCGGCCAACAACAAGCTGTCGCTCGACCAGCTGAACAACATCATGAAGCAATCCGGCGTGACAACCGACCACTTCAAGTCGTATATCGCCATCTCCATGAGCTGGCCGCGCGCCGTGCAGGCGCGCTTTGGCGACAGCAACAAGATGACGGCCGGTGATATCGGTGCACGCATTGCCAAGAGCGGCGCGAACCGGCCGAAGGTCAACGAATATATTCTCAAACAGGTTATCTTCGTCGTTCCGGAGAACAAGAAGGGCATTGCCGGCAAGCGCAAGGCGGAGGCGGAAGCCTCGCGAAAGAAGTTCCCCGGCTGCGACCAGGCGCTTGCCTTTGCTGCCACCATGCACGACGTTTCGGTCAAGGATCTCGGCCGTTTCCTTGAGCCAGAGCTTCCCGACAACTGGAAGGAGCCGATCAAGAAGGCACCGTTGGGCGGCACGACCACGACCCAGGTCACCCCGCGCGGCGTGGAATACATTGCCATCTGCTCCAAGCGCGAGGTCAGCGACGACGCTGCTGCCGCTGCCGTTTTCCGGGAAGAGGATCTGAAGAAGCCGGGCAAGGAAAACGAAGTCGACCCCAACGCCAAGAAGTATCTGGAAGAGCTTCGCGCCAAAGCCAACGTCGTCATGAAGTGATCATGAACGCGGACGCTTCGCCTGTGCAAAAGCCGCTTGCGCTCAGCCAGGGAGACCCCGCCGGCATTGGTCCCGACATTGCGCTGATGGCCTGGACCAGGCGGCGCGATTTCGGGCTGCCGCCGTTCCTCTATCTCGGCGACGCCGATGCGCTTGCCGCGCGCGCGGTCATGCTGGGTTTCGATGTCCCGATCCGGGAGGCGTCTCCGGAGGAAGCCTGCGCCATATTCGAGACGGCCCTCCCGGTGCTTCCTATTCCTTGTGCTGCGCCTGTCACGGCGGGTACCCCCGACAGCGCCAACGCGCCCTCCATCATCGAGGCGATTCGGCGGGCGGTGGAGGAGACGCGGTCTGGCCGCGCCGCGGCTGTCGTGACATCCCCGATCGCCAAGTCTGTACTTTACGCCTCCGGTTTCCGCTTTCCCGGACATACGGAATATCTCGCCGATCTGTCGGCAGGGGCAGATGGCAAGGCCCCTCTTCCGGTCATGATGATTGCAAGCCCGCAGCTTCGCACCGTGCCCGTGACAATCCATATTCCGCTGGTGCGGGTTGTCGAAGAGCTGACAGAGGACTTGATCGTGCAGACAGCGCGGATTACGGCGCGCGATCTGAAGGCCCGTTTTGGCATCGCTTCTCCGCGCCTTGCCGTCTCCGGCCTTAATCCCCATGCAGGGGAGAATGGCGCATTGGGCAAGGAGGATGATGCGATTGTCCGTCCCGCCATCGAACGGCTCTGCGCAGAGGGTATTGACGCATTCGGGCCGCTGCCGGCTGACACCATGTTCCATGCGGCTGCGCGCGCCAGCTATGACGTGGCGATCTGCATGTACCATGACCAGGCGCTCATTCCGGCCAAGACGCTCGCCTTCGATGATGGAGTCAACGTGACGCTCGGATTACCCTTCATCCGCACCTCGCCTGACCATGGCACGGCTTTTTCCATCGCGGGGACCGGCAAGGCCAAACCGGACAGCCTGATTGCCGCTTTGAAAATGGCCGCCGACATGGCGACAAGGACGGCCTGACATGGCAACGATCGACGGACTGCCGAAACTCTCCGACGTCATTGCCGCGCATGGGTTGGACGCGAAGAAATCGCTTGGGCAGAACTTTCTCTTCGACCTCAACCTGACGCAGAAGATTGCCCGCACCGCCGCCCCCCTCGATGACGTGACCGTGTTCGAGGTCGGCCCCGGACCGGGAGGTCTGACGCGCGCCATTCTATCGTTGAACGCCAAGAAGGTCATCGCGGTAGAGCGGGACGATCGCTGTCTCCCGGCGCTCGCCGAGATTGCCGCGCATTATCCGGGCAGGCTCGAGGTCATCAGCGGCGACGCGCTGAAGACGGATTTTGCCGCCCTTGCGCCGAAGGACGGCCCGGTCGCGATCATCGCCAACCTGCCCTATAATGTCGGCACGCAGCTTCTTCTCAACTGGCTGCTGCCACCCGTCTGGCCGCCCTTCTGGCAATCTCTCACGCTGATGTTCCAGAAGGAAGTGGGCGAGCGCATCACCGCAGGGCCGGACGACGACCACTACGGGCGCCTTGCCGTGCTCGCCGGATGGCGCACCGAAGCGCGCATGGCCTTCGACGTGCCGCCGCAGGCCTTCTCCCCACCCCCGAAGGTGACCTCGACCGTCGTCCACCTGACCCCGCGCGCAAACCCGATCGACTGCGACGCCAGGAAGCTCGGCCGTGTCACCGAGGCCGCTTTCGGCCAGCGCCGCAAGATGCTACGCCAGAGCCTCAAGAGCCTCGGGGGAGAGGCCCTGCTGATCAAGGCGGGGATAGACCCGCAGAGGCGCGCCGAGACGCTGTCGGTAGAAGAGTTCTGTCGTCTCGCCAATCTGGTGTAAGTGCGGACGCTCAGGCCACCGATGGCGCGATGCGGAGCGCTCGCAACGCGTTCAGGATGACCGCCACGTCGATGGCCTCCTGAAGCAGCGCGCCCTCCACCGGTTGCAGGTAGCCAAACGCGGCAACCAGCATGGCGATCACGGAAAGACCGATCCCGACGCCGACGCTCTCCATGGCGATCCGTCGCGCGCGCCGGGCGATTTCGATGCCGGACCGCAGCCTCTCGATCCTGTCGACCAGAAGCACCACGTCTGCGGTCTCTGCCGAAGCGGCGGCACCGCGCGCCCCCATGGCGACGCCGACATCGGCGGCCGCCAGCGCCGG
>DATMTA010000083.1:0-41106 GCA_035565055.1 Ensifer sp. | reverse complement strand
GCCCCGGCTGCCGCGCCCGCCGCTGCCCCTGCTGCCGCAACCTCCATGCCGGCTGCTCCGGCTGCCGCCAAGCTGATGGCAGAAAACAACGTCTCTGCCGATCAGGTCGATGGTTCGGGCAAGCGTGGCCAGGTTCTCAAGGGTGACGTTCTGGCC
The DNA here is from genome assembly GCA_035565055.1 of Ensifer sp. Lineage (GTDB taxonomy): Bacteria > Pseudomonadota > Alphaproteobacteria > Rhizobiales > Rhizobiaceae > Ensifer_A. Next base: position 40,950 of record DATMTA010000083.1, on the reverse strand, counting down.
GCGATTGCCAAGGGCACTTCCACTCCGGCCCCCGCTGCGGTTCCGGCCGCTGCCCGTCCGGCTTCCAACGAGGCCGATGGCGTCCGTGAGGAGCGCGTGAAGATGACGCGCCTGCGGCAGACGATCGCCCGCCGCCTGAAGGATGCACAGAACACGGCTGCCATGCTGACGACCTATAACGAGGTCGACATGAAGGCTGTCATGGACCTGCGCAACAAGTACAAGGACATCTTCGAGAAGAAGCATGGCGTGAAGCTCGGCTTCATGGGCTTCTTCACCAAGGCCGTGACGCACGCCCTGAAGGAAATCCCGGCCGTCAACGCCGAGATCGATGGCACCGACATCATCTACAAGAACTACGCCCATATCGGCGTCGCTGTCGGCACCGACAAGGGCCTCGTCGTTCCGATCGTGCGCGATGCCGACCAGATGTCGATTGCCGAAATCGAAAAGGAAATCGGCCGCCTCGGCAAGGCTGCCCGCGATGGCCAGCTTTCCATGGCCGACATGCAGGGCGGTACGTTCACCATCTCCAATGGTGGCGTCTACGGTTCGCTGATGTCCTCGCCGATCCTCAATGCCCCGCAGTCGGGCATTCTCGGGATGCACAAGATCCAGGAGCGCCCGGTTGCCATCGGCGGTCAGGTCGTCATCCGTCCGATGATGTATCTGGCGCTTTCCTATGACCACCGCATCGTCGATGGCAAGGAAGCCGTGACCTTCCTCGTCCGCGTCAAGGAAAGCCTCGAGGATCCGGAACGTCTGGTTCTCGATCTCTGATGATTGCATGGCCGCCGGCTCGCCCGGCGGCCACTTTGCCTTTCGCGTTTCGGGGAGCCGTGCATGAGCGTTGAACTGACCTGCCTTCTGTGGAGTGCTGCTCTCAGTTTTGTCTACGTCATGACGCAGGCGGCGTTTGCCAATTCCGACAATGTCGGCGGCATCGAACCAAACCGCGACCGTGAGCCGCAATTCGGTCTGAAGGCACAACGCGCTGGTCGCGCGCTTCGGAATTTCCTCGAAACCTATCCACTGTTCATCGCGCTGGTCGTGGTCGCGGAAATCGCGAACCGTCACGGAATGCTGACTCAGTGGGGCGCAATCCTCTATCTCCTCGGCCGCCTCGTCTATCTGCCGCTCTACATCGTCGGCGGCGGGATCGTCCGCTCAGCAGTCTGGAGCATCGCGCTTCTCGGCCTGGTCCTGATGTTCATCGGCATTCTGATCTGAAAGACGTAAGTCATGACGCACCAATATCTGATCGAACTGGCTTCCCTGATGGCGATTTTCTCCTTCGCCATTGTCGTTCCGGGCGCCGATACGGCCATGGTGATGCGGCAGGCGATCGTGCACGGGCGCAAGGCGGCGATCCTCACGAGCTTCGGCATCGGCACGTCGCTGATGTTCCATGTCACCTACACGATCCTCGGCCTCGGCCTCGTCATTTCCAAGTCGATCATGCTCTTCAATGTGATCAAGTGGGCGGGTGTCGCCTATCTGATCTACATCGGCATCCAGTCGCTGCGCGCCGGTTCCGCCGATCTCGACACGGGCGCCGTTTCTGCTGCCGAGACGACTGCGACGCAATCGGCCCTCAAGGGTTTCGGTCTCGGCTTCATGGCCAATGCCCTGAACCCCAAGCCGGTCTTCTTCTTCCTGTCGATCTTCTCGACCGTCGTCTCACATGACACACCTGCGGCGGTGAAGTTCGGTTACGGCCTCGTCATGGCCAGCTGCCTGATCGCCTGGTTCGTCGCGGTCTCCTTCTTCCTGACGACGCCAGCCATGCGTGCGGCATTCGAGAAGGCGTCGAAGTGGATCAACCGCGCGAGCGGCGCGGTCTTCATTGCCTTCGGCCTCAAGCTTGCGACGGAAAAGGCGGGCTGATGCCATGCGACGGGCAGGTCTTGCAGCATTGGCGATCGTGACGGGGCTTGCACCCCTGTCGACTCATGCTGCTGCTTGCCCCCAGGAAAAGGCCGTCTATCGCGACCGCGACAATGCCTACGAACTAGCCTTCTCGCCCGTCAATCTCGACGCTGAATCCAACACGCATCGTTTCAAGCTGAATGTGGTGGGTACGACGCTTTCGATGGACGGCTATGTCCAGGGCTCGACGCCGGTCAACACCTCCAACGGCATCATCTTCCATCATTGCCCCGATGGCGACGTCACCGACAGCGACATCATGAAATGCACGGTCTGGCAAGGCTTCCTCTATGGCCAGACCGCCAGCCGCATCGATCTCCTGCCCGCGCAGGGCAAGGATGCGTCTGACCAGATCCTGATTGCGGGTCTTGGCCTTGCAATCGATCAGTTCGAGGGTTTCGGCAAGGATAAGCCGAAGCTTGCGCCGTGGGATGTACTGGCGTTCAAGGAGTGCGCGAAATGACCGAGCAGCCCGTTCTCCTTGTCACCGGCGGCAGCCGTGGCATTGGCGCAAGCGTTGCTCTGAAGGCCGCCGAAAAAGGCTGGGCGGTTGTCGTCAATTATGCACGCGACCGCGAGGCGGCCGAGGCCATTGCCGGGATCATCAACGAGACCGGTGGTTCGGCTTTGGCCGTGCAGGGCGATGTGTCTCGCGAGGAAGACATCGCCGCGATTTTCTCCGTCATCGACACGGCCTTCGGGCGCCTGGATGGTCTCGTCAACAATGCCGGCGTCGTCGACGTCGTTGCGCGCGTGGACGAGATGAGCCGCGAGCGGCTGGAACGCATGTTCGCCATCAACTGCATCGGCGCGGTCCGCATAGCCTCGGAGACAGTTAAGCGCATGTCGACCCGTCACGGCGGCAAGGGCGGCGCGATCGTCAATATCTCCTCGATGGCAGCCGTACTTGGGTCGCCCAATCAATATGTCGACTATGCCGCCTCGAAGGGGGCGATCGACACGCTGACCATCGGTCTGGCGCGCGAAGTCGCCGATGAGGGCATTCGCGTCAACGCCGTGCGGCCGGGGATCATCGACACCGACATTCACGCCTCCGGCGGCACGCCGGATCGTGTGCGCGACATGGCGGGGTCTCTGCCGATGAAGCGCGCGGGCGAACCCGACGAAGTGGCGGACGCCATTCTCTATCTCCTGTCTCCCGAAGCGTCCTACGTGACGGGGGCGATACTCAATGTCTCCGGCGGCAGGTAAGGCCCCGGACGGAAGGAAGGAAATCGAAATGTCCTATGATGTGATCGTGATCGGCACTGGCCCTGGCGGCTATGTCTGCGCAATCAAGGCTGCCCAGCTCGGCCTCAAGACCGCCGTCATCGAAAAGCGCGCGACCTATGGCGGCACCTGCCTGAACGTCGGCTGCATCCCCTCCAAGGCGCTGCTTCACGCCTCGGAAGTCTTCGCGCACACTGCGCACGGCATTGCAGAACTCGGCGTCGAAGTTTCCGCCCCCAAGCTGAACCTCGAAAAGATGATGGCGCACAAGGACGCGACCGTGAAGTCGAACGTCGATGGCGTGCAGTTCCTGTTCAAGAAGAACAAGATCGACACCTTCCACGGCACCGGCAAGGTCGTCGCTGCCGGCAAGGTTTCGGTCACGAACGACAAGGGCGAAGTCACTGAACTTGAGACCAAGAACATCGTGATTGCCACGGGTTCGGACGTCGCCGGCATTCCGGGCGTCAAGGTCGATATCGACGAGACGGTCATCGTGTCTTCGACCGGCGGTATCGCGCTCTCCAAGGTTCCGGAAAAGATGGTTGTCGTCGGCGGCGGCGTCATTGGCCTTGAGCTTGGCTCGGTCTGGTCGCGTCTCGGCGCCAAGGTCACGGTCGTCGAATATCTCGACAACATTCTCGGCGGCATGGATGGCGAAGTGTCCAAGCAGTTCCAGCGGATGCTCGCCAAGCAGGGCATGGAATTCCATCTCGGCGCGAAGGTGACGGGCGTGGAGAAGGCCGGCAAGGGCGCAAAGGTCACGTTCGAGCCCGTCAAGGGCGGCGACAAGACCGTTCTCGATGCCGATGTCGTGCTGGTCGCCACCGGCCGCAAGCCCTACACGGAAGGTCTGGGTCTCGCTGAAGCCGGCGTTGTTCTCGACAATCGCGGCCGCGTCGAGATCGATCATCACTATCGCACCAATGTCGCCGGCATCTATGCCATCGGCGACGTGGTCAAGGGCCCGATGCTCGCTCACAAGGCGGAAGACGAAGGTGTGGCGCTGGCCGAAATTCTCGCAGGGCAGGCCGGTCACGTGAACTATGACGTCATTCCGGGCGTCGTCTACACGCAGCCGGAAGTCGCCTCTGTCGGCAAGACGGAAGAGGAGCTGAAGGCCGCGGGCACTGCCTACAAGGTCGGCAAGTTCCCCTTCACGGCAAACGGCCGCGCGCGCGCCATGCTGGCAACGGACGGCTTCGTCAAGGTTCTGGCCGACAAGGAAACGGATCGGGTTCTTGGCGTTCACATCATCGGCTTCGGCGCCGGCGAGATGATCCACGAGGCGGCTGTTCTCATGGAATTCGGCGGTTCGTCGGAAGATCTCGGCCGCACCTGCCACGCCCATCCGACCATGTCGGAAGCCGTTAAGGAAGCTGCGCTCGCTACCTTCTTCAAGCCGATCCATATGTAAAATTCCGAGCAATTCCAGCGAAAGTGGACACCGGTTTCGCGTCCGGAATTGCGAATAGAGAGACCTGATTTGGCCTTCGTCAAATCGGGGGATGAAGTTTTTATAATCATTCTAGAAAGCGCCTTGCGACGCAGGGCGCTTTCTGTTTTTGTCTTTAGGCGGGCCTCAAACCATTTGCGAAAAGGCAAGACAATGAAACCCTTGAACTATTCCATCCCGCAGCGCGCGCTGCATTGGGGCATGGCTGTCCTCATCCTCTTCAACCTGCTCTTCACCGAAGGCATGGAAACCTGGAACAGAGCGGTGCGGAAGGGAGAGGCAATCACCCCCGAAATGATTTCCTCGGCCAATATTCACGCTTACGTCGGCATCGCGATCCTTATCCTGGTGGTCATTCGTCTCGGTCTCCGTTTCGTTCAGGGCGCGCCGGATCTGCCGTCGGAGGAGCCGCCGGTGCTCAAGCTGATAGCAACCGCGACACATGCGCTGCTCTATCTGCTGATGATCGCCCTGCCGCTGACGGGCATGGGCAAGTACTATTTCGGACAGAATTTCGCGGGCGATCTGCACGCCGATGTCCTCAAGGTCATTCTGTGGCTGCTGATCGCGCTGCATGTGGCTGGCGCGCTGGTGCAGAAGTTCTACTTCAAGACCGACGTGCTCGACCGAATGACCAAGGGCGTGAAGGGTTGACGGTTCAGGTTGCCGTCAATTGACGGCGACCGTCACCGGGGTGACGGTGAAACCCTTCTGTTGCAGAAGCGTGACGAGGCCTTCATCGCCCGGCAGGTGCAGCGCGCCGACGGCCATGAAGGCGTTGCCCTTATCGAGCGTGGCCTCAGCGCGGTCGGCCATGTGATGGTTGCGCACTGTGATCATCTTCTTCTCGAACTCGGCCATGTCGGCCGAGTCGGCATCGAGCTTGCCGACATATTCGCTTAACGGGCCGATCATCGCTGGCTTGCCGGAAGCATAAAGCTCGATCATCGTTTCCATCAGGTCCTTGGTGCGCTGGGGGTCCTTCAGGACACCGATCAGACCGGAGACGTGGGTCTTCATCGAGACGGAGGCCATAGCTTCGAGCTGTTCGGTCAGCGTTTCAAGCCCGACGACCTTCTTGCCGGCGGCAATGGCATCCTTGGTCAGCTTCTCGTCGAGAAAATCGGCGCCGCCGCCCTTCCGCGCCAGTTCGCAGGTCGGCAGCGCCACGAAGGTGGAGAGAACCCACGGCTTCATCTTGATGACGGCGGCCAGCGGAATGCCGCGCTCGGCGAGCTGCTTTTCGAGCATCGCCTTCTGGTCGGCATTGAGGAAATCGTTGATCGTCGTCGAGTCGGTGAACATGGAAAGATCGGGACGCGCCAGAAGCTTCATGCTGGCGGCATTCTTGTCGGCGATCTCGTCGGATTCGACGATGACGGCCTGTGCCGTCTTGAAGTCCTGCGCCGCTTCGGCCGGCAGGTTGATCACGCGCGGGTCGGAGAGGTGGATCGTGCCGAGCAGCCAGGACGGGGCAACGCCCGGCTTTTCTATCTTCCAGAAGATCGACTCGCCGTTCTTGAGCTTGGCCGTGTCCGTCTCTATCTCGGCGAAACCCTTCGGGTCTTCCTTCTTGAGATCGGCGAGGATGTTCTTGCCACCGCAGCTCAGGTCTTCCGCCGCCTTGGCCGGCGAGATCCAGCCGAGAACGAAGAGCAGGGAGATAGCCGCCAACGTGTGCAGGCCTGCGATCAGCCAAAGCCCGGCATTGCCGAACGAGAAGGTGCGGGCAGAGGAGGGGCGGCGGCTTTTCATGCGGTCTTGTCCTGAAACGATGATCGGGGCAACCTTACCGGAGCGACCGCTCAGGAACCCTTAACGCGATTGGTTAACGCGTACGCTTACGCCCTCGGATGGGCGCGGTCGTAGATGTCGAGCAGCCGGTTCGTATCGACGGCCGTATAGACCTGTGTCGTCGAGAGGCTGGAATGGCCGAGCAGTTCCTGGATCGAGCGCAGATCGCCGCCGCCGGCGAGAAGATGCGTGGCGAAGGAGTGGCGCAGCGCGTGGGGGGTTGCCGTTTCCGGCAGGCCGAGCGCGGAACGCATCTTCACCATCTCGCGCTGGATGATTGCCTGCTGCAGCGGCCCGCCCTTGGCCCCGCGAAAGATCGGCTCGTCTGCCTTGACATGATAAGGGCAGAGCTTGCGATAGAGATCGACCGCCTGCATGGCGGCGGGCAGAAGCGGCACCATACGCGTCTTGCCGCCCTTGCCGGTGATGCGCAGCGTCTTGGTCCCCGGCAGAAGATCGTTCGGCGTAAGCGACAGGCCCTCCGAGATACGCAGGCCGGAGCCGTAAAGAAGGGTGAGAACAGCGGCATTGCGCGCGGCGATCCAGGGTTCCTCGGCCAATTGCGCGTCTGCCTCGATGACGGTCAGCGCCTGGCTGGCGGCGAGCGGCTTCGGCAGCGACTTCGGCTGCTTGGGTGAGCGCACGGCGCGGGCGCCGGTGGCGTTGGCGAGCCCCTGCTTTTCTAAATAGCGAAGGAAGGAGCGGATGCCGGCAAGGCCGCGCCCGAGCGTGCGGGCGCCGGCACCATCGTTGCGGCGGCTCGCCAGAAAACCGCGAAGATCGGCGGGGCGAAGGGTCGCGACGTCGGAAAGCTTGGCCGGTCCGCCGGCATGGCTGGTGAGGAAGGTGAGGAACTGGCGCGTGTCCCGTTCATAGGCCTCGACGGTCTTGGGCGATAGCCGTCGCTCGCCGGCGATCGAGGCGAGCCAATCCTGCCTCAGCCTCGTCAATTTGTCGTCGGAGATAATGAGAAGTTCGTTCATGCGGGCGGACCTTTCCGACGCGCATTGTCGGACCGCATGGTTAGCTTTTTGCTAACGCCTCCGGCTTCCGTGCGAAGATCAGCACCAGCCCCGCCGTGGCGACGAAAGCGGCGCCGATCCAGACATTGGGCTCAGGCAATTGGCTGAACCAGACATAGCCGACGGTCGCGGAGGTTATCAGCTCCACATAGGAGAGCGGCGCAAGCGTGGTGGCATCGGCATGGCGAAAGGCATTGATCGTCAGCGTGTGGCAGACGAGCGAGATAGCGCCCATGCCGAGCAGCAGAAGGATCTCGAAGCCGGATGGCGCGGACCATGTCAGGATCGCTTGTGGCAGCAGTAGCAACGTGCCGAACACGTTCTGGAAAACCAACGCCTGCAGCGGCGTGGTTTCGCCCGAGGCGAGACGGGTGGAGACGAGATAGAAGCCGTAGCAGACGCCGGAGGTGAGTGCGAGAAGGACACCGGGCGACATGGACGCACCAGGGCGGGCGATGATGATCGCGCCGACAAATCCCAGCACCAGCGCAACGAGCTTGGCCTTCGTCATCTTTTCGCCGAGCATGAACATGGCAGCGACGCTGCCGACAACCGGCCCGACAAAAAAGGCGCTGACGGCGGTGGCGAGATCGATCGTGACAATGGAGACGTAGAACAACGTCATGGCCAAGACCATGAGGAGCGTCCGCATGACATGCGGTTTCAGCCGGTGGCGCGGCGGCAGTGCACTGCCCTTGTGCTTCATGAAGGCGACAGGCAGGAGCAGGAACGAGGCGGCGAAATAGCGACCGGAACTCACCAGCAGGGCCGAATGGTTTTCCGAGAGAACCTTGGCAATGCCGTCCGCAACGGGAATGATCGCCGATGCCGACGCCATGAACACAATTCCCCTGATCTGGCTCGACATGCTTCCCTCGCTTCCCCGCCTTCGCCTATCCTGATCGAGGCTGCGCGTCCATGGCTGCGCTCAAGAATCACGAAGGGCTGTCACTCTCCTCCTGTCTGTTTCCGGTTTTCTTTGGGCAGAGCTTGAGGCATGGTCCGCGCGATGAAAACGGATTCGCCCGCATTGTTCGACTTGGCTGGTACTGGGCCAGAGCCGCCTGCGCCCAAAGCTGCGCGCGCGGTGCCGGTGCTCGTGCCCATGCCGGCGCCTGGGCCTTATTCCTATACGGTGCCGGACAATGCCCATGTCGTGCCGGGCTCCATCGTGATCGTGCCGCTTGGGCCGCGCAAGGTGATCGGCGTTGTCTGGGACGAGCGCGGCGAGGGTGGGTCGGTCGATCCGAAGAAGCTTCGCCCTATCGAGCATGTCTTCGATTGCCCGCCGCTGGCGGACGACATGCGGACATTCCTCGACTGGGTTGCGACCTATACGCTGACACCGCCGGGCTATGTCGCGCGCATGGCGCTGCGCGCGCCGACCGCCTTCGATCCCGAGCCGATGGTCGAAGGACTTCGACTGGTAAAAAGCGAGCTGGAGCGGATGACGCCGGCCCGCGCACGGGTGATGGAACTGGCCTCCGACGGTTTTGCCTGGACGCGGATGGGGCTGGTCCATGCGGCGGGCGTTTCGGCGAGTGTCGTGGACGGGATGATCGCGCAGGGCGCGTTCGAGACAGTGTTCCTGCCGCCGCCGCCCGTCGTTGCGCCGCCCGATCCGGATTACGTCGCCGACCGGCTGGAGGGCGTGCAGAAGGATGCGGCGCGGGTTCTGGTGAAAAGCGTCGACAAGGGCAAGTTCTCGGTCTCGCTGATCGATGGCGTCACGGGCTCGGGCAAGACCGAGGTCTATTTCGAGGCGGTGGCGGAGGCGCTGCGGCGTGGCAAACAGGTGCTGATCCTGCTGCCGGAAATCGCGCTGACGGCGAGTTTTCTCGAGCGTTTTCAGGATCGTTTCGGTTCCAAGCCGGCCGAATGGCATTCGGAGCTTGCGCCGCGCACCCGCGAAAAGGTCTGGCGGCAGGTGGTCACGGGAGAAGTCCGCGTTGTTGCCGGCGCACGTTCGGCGCTCTTCCTGCCCTTTGCCGAGCTGGGTCTGATTGTCGTCGATGAAGAGCACGATCCTGCCTACAAGCAGGAGGATCGCGTCTTCTATAATGCCCGCGACATGGCGGTGGTGCGGGCCCGGATCGGTGATTTCCCCACTGTTCTTGTCTCGGCGACGCCATCGGTCGAAAGCCAGGTCAATGCGATGCAGGGCCGCTATCAGGCGATCCACCTGCCGACGCGTTTCGGCGATGCGGCCATGCCGGATCTGCGGCTTGTCGACATGCGCAGACACGCGCCGGCCAAGGGCGGGTTTCTCTCCCCCGTCATGCTGCGCGGCATCGATGCGACGTTGAAGAAGGGCGAACAGTCGCTGCTCTTCCTCAACCGGCGCGGCTATGCGCCGCTGACGCTCTGCCGGGTCTGCGGCCATCGGTTCCAGTGCCCGCAATGTTCGAGCTGGCTGGTGGAACATCGATTCCGCGGCGTGATCCAGTGCCATCAATGCGGCTATCAGGAAAAGACGCCCGAAGCCTGCCCCGAATGCGGCACGCTCGATCATCTCGTCGCCTGCGGGCCGGGGGTTGAGCGGATTGCGGAAGAAGTCGTTGGTCATTTTCCCGATGCGCGGACCATCGTGCTGTCCTCCGACATGGCCGGCGGGGTGAAGCGGCTGAGGCTGGAGCTGGAGGCGATCGCCAAGGGTGAGGCGGACATCGTGATCGGCACACAGCTCGTGGCAAAGGGGCATAACTTCCCGCTGATGACGCTGGTCGGCATTGTCGATGCGGATCTGGGTCTGGCGAATGGTGATCCGCGCGCCGCGGAGCGGACCTTCCAACTGCTGCATCAGGTGACGGGCCGCGCGGGGCGGACGGGTCTCAAGAGCCATGGTCTCATCCAGACCTACCAGCCGGGCCATCCAGTGATGCAGGCCATCGTCTCAGGCGATGCGGAAGCGTTTTACGACCGCGAGATCGCCGAGCGCGAGCGGGCGAACCTGCCACCGTTCGGCCGTCTCGCTTCGATCATCATCTCGGCCGACGACCGGCATTCGGCAGAGGCGCATGGCCGGGCTGTGCGCAATGCGGCACCTCAGGCGCCCGGCATCACGGTTCTCGGACCAGCGGAAGCGCCGTTGGCACTGGTGCGCGGGCGGTATCGGTTCCGGCTGCTGGTGCACGGCCAGCGGGCCTCCGACATGCAGGGCTTTCTTAAGGCGACGCTGGCGGCGGGGCCGAAGGAGCGGGGATCGATCCACGTTCAGGTCGATATCGACCCTCAGAGTTTCCTTTGACGGACGAGGAAGTTCCCGTAATGCGGTAATTTCCTGTGCGCAAACACGTGCGCAGTGATTTCGGCCCTCAAAAGCTTGTGCCATAAGGGCCGCTCGATTTTGAGAATGCCTTCCGTGTGATGGCGGAATGATCGAAGGGCGGATCCATGGAACTGACAATCCCACCTATCCCGAGCACGCCGGGTGCACAGGCGGCCATGCTGTCGGCGGTGCTGACACTCCTGCTTGGTCTGGCGTTGATGGTTCTGGCGCGACAGATTGGCGCATGGTGGGGCTTTGCCGCGCGCGAGGGACGCGAGGGAGCTGTCGGCGAATTGCGTCCGATCGGTGCGTTTCTGGCCGGTCTCGGACTTGCCGGCTTCCTCTTCGACCAGCCGGTCATCTATGTGATGATCGGCTCCGCCTGGGCGCTGGCCGCCTTCGGTCGGCTGCTCTCGATGATGTCGGCCTCCGATCGTTCCAACGGGCTGTTCAACTTCCTGTTCCTGCTGTTGCAGGTTGCCCTTGCTGCGGGCGGCCTCGCGTGGCTCTTCGACGTCTGGACCGGCGATATCGGTTTCCAGATGCCGGAGGACCGGTCTGGCTTCATTGTCTTTGTTGCTGCTGCGGTGACCGCTGGCATCGGCTTCTTCTGCATGTTCGGCCCGGGGCTCATGATGATGCTGGCAGGCCTTTCGATCGGCGAGGGGCGGAGCCGCGTCATCGCCTCCGTCCGGGCGCTGGGTGGTATGCTGATCGGGGCCGGCGGAGTGACCATCCTTGCTAGCAATCCGATGTGCGAACTGGCGCTTGGCTCCGCGCTCGCACTGTCAATCTTCGGACGTATACTTTCGCTGATTTTCGAAACGGGAAGATACGTTTTCCAGGTCATCGCGCTTCTCGTGACCATTGCGGGAGCAGCGATCTTTCTCGGTCATGTTTTCGGTTATTTCTGATCTTTCGGCGCTGCTTGAAGGAGCGGCGCAGAAATTTGCCGAATCATGTCTTTATCTGTCCTTTCCCTCCCAAAGGCGTGTTGCGAGTCCTGACATCCTATGCTACAGCGACGGCGAAATTCAGGGGGAATTGGGTCTTTGACCCGCGAAATCTGAGTCAATTGGCAATAGTTTCACGGGGTTAGCCGGAGCGTGAGCTTGGGCGCAATCTCGGGGATCAATGAAGAGAAGTTTGTGCCCGTGGCAGACACATCCCAAACTGTTTCCGGTGTAGCGGAAAGATACGCCTCTTCGCTTTACGAGCTGGCCTCGGAGGCCGGTTCCGTCGATCAGATCGGCGCCGAGCTTGCCGGCTTCCAGACTCTGATCAACGAAAGCGCCGACATGAAGCGTTTCATCGAGAGCCCGGTGTTCTCGGCTGAAGACCAGCTGCGCGCGGTTGCTGCAGTTCTCGAAAAGGCCGGCATTTCGGGTCTTTCGGCGAACTTCATCAAGGTCGCCGCGGCGAACCGCCGGCTCTTCGCAATCCCCGGCATGATCAAGTCTTATTTCCAGATCGTCGCGCGCAATCGCGGCGAGATTTCTGCAGATGTCACGAGCGCACATGCGCTGACATCGACGCAGGAAAATGAATTGAAGGCGACGCTGAAGGGCGTCACCGGCAAAGACGTGGCAATCAATGTCACCGTCGATCCTTCTATCCTTGGTGGGCTGATTGTTAAGGTCGGATCGCGTCAGATCGACACTTCCCTTCGCACCAAACTTTCTACTCTTAAGCTTGCACTGAAAGAGGTTGGCTGATGGACATCCGCGCCGCGGAAATTTCCGCAATTCTGAAAGATCAAATCAAAAATTTCGGCAAGGAAGCTGAAGTTTCCGAAGTTGGTCAGGTTCTCTCCGTCGGTGACGGTATCGCCCGCGTTTACGGCCTCGACAACGTCCAGGCCGGCGAAATGGTCGAGTTCCCGGGCGGCATCCGCGGCATGGCGCTCAACCTCGAAGCCGACAACGTCGGTGTGGTTATCTTCGGCGCCGACCGTGACATCAAGGAAGGCGACACCGTCAAGCGGACCGGCGCCATCGTGGACGTTCCGGTTGGTCCGGAGCTGCTCGGCCGCGTTGTTGACGCGCTTGGCAACCCGATCGACGGCAAGGGCCCGATCAACGCAACGCGTCGTTCGCGCGTTGATGTGAAGGCTCCCGGCATCATTCCGCGCAAGTCGGTTCATGAGCCCATGTCGACCGGCCTCAAGGCCATCGACGCACTCATCCCGGTTGGCCGTGGCCAGCGCGAGCTCGTCATCGGCGACCGCCAGACCGGCAAGACCGCCATCATTCTCGACACGATCCTCAACCAGAAGGCCATCCACGACAATGGTCCGGACAGCGAAAAGCTCTACTGCGTATACGTCGCAGTTGGCCAGAAGCGTTCGACGGTTGCCCAGTTCGTGAAGGTTCTCGAAGAGCGTGGCGCTCTCCAGTACTCTATCATCGTTGCTGCAACCGCTTCGGACCCGGCTCCGATGCAGTTCCTGGCGCCGTTCGCTGGTTGCGCCATGGGCGAATATTTCCGTGACAACGGTCAGCACGCCCTCATCGGCTACGACGACTTGTCGAAGCAGGCCGTGTCCTACCGCCAGATGTCGCTGCTGCTGCGCCGCCCGCCGGGCCGCGAAGCCTATCCGGGCGACGTTTTCTATCTCCACTCGCGTCTCCTCGAGCGCGCCGCAAAGCTCTCCGACGAGCGTGGCGCCGGTTCGCTGACGGCTCTGCCGGTCATCGAAACCCAGGGTAACGACGTGTCGGCCTTCATTCCGACCAACGTGATCTCGATCACCGACGGCCAGATCTTCCTTGAAACGGACCTGTTCTTCCAGGGTATCCGCCCGGCCGTTAACGTCGGTCTGTCGGTTTCCCGCGTGGGTTCATCCGCTCAGATCAAGGCGATGAAGCAGGTTGCCGGCTCGATCAAGGGTGAACTCGCCCAGTATCGCGAAATGGCCGCCTTCGCACAGTTCGGTTCGGACCTTGACGCTGCAACCCAGCGCCTGCTGAACCGCGGTGCACGCCTGACCGAACTCCTGAAGCAGCCGCAGTTCTCGCCGCTGAAGACGGAAGAGCAGGTCGCCGTGATCTTCGCCGGTGTGAACGGTTACCTCGACAAGCTCGCCCTGACGCAGGTCGGCAAGTTCGAACAGGGCTTCCTGTCGTACCTCCGCTCTGAAGGCAAGGCGATCCTCGACGCGATCCGCACCGAAAAGGCGATCAGCGACGACACGAAGGCCAAGCTGAAGGGGGCACTCGACTCCTTCTCCAAGTCTTTCGCCTGATCAGGGGTTCCAGTAGTTAGGACGGAAAACGGATGCCTTCACTTAAGGATCTGAAAAACCGGATCGCCACCGTTAAGGCGACGCAGAAGATCACCAAGGCGATGAAAATGGTCGCCGCGGCGAAGCTTCGGCGTGCGCAGGAGGCAGCCGAAGCCGCCCGCCCGTATTCGCAGCGGATGAGCGCGGTGCTTGCAAACATCGCGCAGGCCGGCACGAATGACGCGCCGCGCCTGATGACCGGCACGGGGAACGATCAGGTTCATCTCCTGGTCGTCTGCACGGCCGAACGCGGTCTTTGCGGCGGTTTCAACTCGCAGATCGCACGTCTTGCCCGCGACCATACGCGCAAGCTCCTGTCGGAAGGCAAGACGGTCAAGATCTACTGCGTCGGCAAGAAGGGTTACGACATCCTTCGCCGTGATTTCGCCTCGCTCATCATCGAGCGGACGGAACTGCGCGAGGTGAAGAAGATCGGCTTCGAAAACGCTGACCTGATCGGCAAGAAGGTGATTTCGCTCTTCAACAAGGGCGAATTCGACGTCTGCACGCTGTTCTACTCCGAGTTCAAGTCGGTGATCAGCCAGGTTCCGACCGCCCAGCAGTTGATCCCGGCTGCCGTGCCGGCCGGTGAAGCCGCTGCTGGTTCTGGCGACGCATCTTATGAATACGAGCCGGATGCCGGCGCGATCCTTGCGGATCTCATTCCGCGCAACATTTCGGTCCAGATTTTCCGGGCACTGCTTGAGAACGTCGCCGGCGAAATGGGCGCCAAGATGAGCGCGATGGACAACGCGACGCGCAACGCAGGTGACATGATCAACAAGCTGACGCTCAAGTACAACCGTCAGCGCCAGGCTCAGATCACCAAGGAACTGATTGAAATCATTTCGGGCGCGGAAGCGCTCTAAGGGTTAAGGAAAGAGGGTATCAATATGGCAGCTACCTCGGGCTCTACCGGCAAGGTGACGCAGGTCATCGGCGCTGTTGTCGACGTTTCGTTTGCAGGCGGCAACCTTCCGCCGATCCTGAACGCACTCGAAACCGAAAACAACGGCTCGCGCCTCGTTCTGGAAGTCGCACAGCACCTCGGTGAAAACGAAGTTCGCACGATCGCCATGGACTCGACCGAAGGTCTCGTCCGCGGCCAGGCCGTTGTCGACACGGGTTCGCCGATCTCGGTTCCGGTTGGCGATCACACGCTCGGCCGCATCATGAACGTTATCGGTGAGCCGGTTGACGAAGCTGGTCCGCTCGACCGCACGCATCTGCGCTCCATTCACCAGGAAGCTCCGGCCTATGTCGAACAGTCGACGGAAGCCCAGATCCTGGTCACGGGCATCAAGGTGGTTGACCTGCTCGCACCTTACGCCAAGGGCGGCAAGATCGGCCTGTTCGGCGGCGCCGGCGTGGGCAAGACCGTTCTCATCATGGAACTGATCAACAACGTCGCCAAGGCGCATGGTGGTTACTCGGTGTTCGCAGGCGTGGGTGAACGTACCCGCGAAGGCAACGACCTTTACCACGAAATGATCGAATCCGGCGTGAACAAGCATGGCGGTGGCGAAGGCTCCAAGGCTGCCCTCGTATACGGCCAGATGAACGAGCCGCCGGGTGCCCGCGCTCGCGTTGCTCTCACCGGTCTGACGATCGCTGAAGACTTCCGCGATAAGGGCCAGGACGTTCTGTTCTTCGTCGACAACATCTTCCGCTTCACGCAGGCAGGTTCGGAAGTGTCCGCTCTGCTCGGCCGTATTCCTTCGGCCGTGGGCTATCAGCCGACGCTCGCCACAGACATGGGCCAGATGCAGGAACGCATCACCACGACGACCAAGGGCTCGATCACTTCCGTGCAGGCCATCTACGTTCCGGCCGACGACTTGACCGACCCGGCACCGGCAACCTCGTTCGCCCACCTGGACGCAACAACGGTTCTGTCGCGCTCCATCGCTGAAAAGGGCATCTATCCGGCGGTTGACCCGCTCGACTCCACGTCGCGTATGCTCGACCCGATGGTTGTCGGCGAAGAGCATTACGACGTTGCTCGTAAGGTTCAGGGCACGCTGCAGCGCTACAAGTCGCTGCAGGACATCATCGCCATCCTCGGCATGGACGAACTGTCCGAAGAGGACAAGATGACGGTTGCCCGCGCCCGCAAGATCGAGCGCTTCCTGTCCCAGCCGTTCTTCGTGGCCGAAGTCTTCACCGGTTCGCCGGGCAAGCTCGTTGCTCTCGAAGACACGATCAAGGGCTTCAAGGGCCTCGTCAACGGCGAGTATGACCACCTTCCGGAAGCTGCCTTCTACATGGTCGGCTCCATCGAGGAAGCCATCGAGAAGGCCAAGAAGCTGGCCGCTTAATCCAATCTGCTGCGGCGCGGGTTCTCAAGAACCTTGCGCCGCGCATTTTCTTTCGTAATGGAAAAGTGAAAAGCCATGGCTGAAAGCTTCAATTTCGAACTCGTTTCGCCGGAGCGGCTTCTGGTTTCCGCCGATGTGACGGCCGTTGTCATTCCGGGCACGGATGGCGAGATGACCGTCATGGCGCAGCACGCGCCGGTGATGACGACGGTCAAGGCCGGTGTCGTCAAGCTGTCAAAGGCTGATGGCGCGGAAGACAAGTTTGTCGTTTTTGGCGGATTTGCAGACATTCTGCCGACGGGTTGCACGCTGCTCGCCGAGTCGGCCGTCCACATGGATGAGCTTAACGCCGCGTCTCTGGAAAGCCGCATCGAGGCCGCCCGGAATGAACTTGCGAATGCGGAACATCATGAACACCGGAGCGCGATTGAAGATTTCATCTTCCAGCTCACTGAGTTGCGCGGCGCTGTTTCCGGCTGATTTTACGTTTCATTTCAAACACAAAATGCCCCGCTTTTTTCGAAAGCGGGGCGTTTTCTTTTTTGGGAACAAAATCCGCGTTCTGGCGTTTGGCGCACGCATAGACAGGTCGAGACGTGAATATGTCGCTATATGCCGAGGGACTAATTTTCAAATGGTTAAGGCTTACCTTACGAAATTTCGGTCACGTCGGTTGAACAAAAATAAATAGTGCATATTCTATATAATGGCCTTGAGTCAAAAACCGGTATGGCCGGTTGGCGAGTGGGGAAAGGGAATGCGATGCCAGTGCTTCAGTTGAAACCCGGACAGTCGAGCGATGAGCTGATGACATTCGCGGAGAAGGCATCGCAGGCAAGCGATTTCCTCAAGGCGATCTCGCACGAGGCGCGGTTGATGATCCTCTGCATCTTGTCCGAGGGCGAGAAGTCCGTGACGGAAATCGAGACGATACTCGGCTTGCAACAGGCGGTCGTCTCGCAACAGCTTGCGCGGCTGCGCCATGAAAACGTCGTCGAAACGCGTCGTGAAGGCAGGCAGATCTTTTACAGTATCGCCAATCCTGACGTTGCCGGGATCGTGGACGCCCTCTACTCGATGTTCTGCAAGCCAGGCGCATCGATGGTGCAGAGCTGAAGGGCCAGGCCTTTCCGCGTCTTTCCGAACACCGAAAGATCGTTCGGGCGAAGGTCGCCGTGTGGCACGATGAGCGCAGGCGCCGGCAAGCGCCATTGCAAGGGTTCTCAAAGAAGCTGCTTCGTATATAGTCCTCAAATGTCCTTTATGAAGAACGGGATGTTGACGGACGGATCTTATGGTCGTGGCGACAATTCGCCGTGCCGGTCGGGGAGTGGGGGCGGTTTCTTGTATCTTCACTTGCCGTTGAAGCTATGGAGCCGGAGATGAGTGAAGCGTACCGGCAGTGGGGGAGCGCCGCGGTGGCCGCGGTCGCAGCCTTGAGCTTTGCGGTTGCGCCGCCGAAGGCTGAGGCGTTCGATATTTTTGGCATTCATCTCTTCGGAGCTGAGGAGAAGGATCAGCAAATCGCCGATCCTGTGCGCTATTCCGCGACATTGACGGTGAACGATCCAGACCTTCAGAAGGCGTTGAACGACCAGTCGGCGCTGATGCAGGACCAGTCGAAGCCGGTGGATGGCGATTTCGGTCTCGTGGTCAAGGCCAAGGACGATCGTGACAGACTGGTGGCGCTGCTTTACGAGAGGGCGCGCTATGGGGCGGTGGTCACTGTCCGCGTCAACGGCATCGAAGTCGACAAACTCCCGGCATTGCCTTCCTTTGCGCGCTTCAAGCCTGTGCCGGTCACGATTTCCGTGACGGTTGGCCCCGTTTTCACGCTCGGCCGGGTGGTTCTGAAGGACGATGCGGGCAAGCTCGATCCGTCCAATTATGGCCTTGTCGCCGGCGGCAACGCGGGATCGCAGGCCATTCTCGACGCTTCGACCAAGATCGTCCGTGACCTCAAGGCCGAAGGCCGACCGCTGGCGCGCGTCAGCGAGCGAACGGTAGTTGCCGATCACGCGACCAACCGCGTGGATGTAACGCTCGCGGTTCAGGCCGGGCCCGTTGCACCCCTTGGTGAGGTCACGGTCAATGGCGCATCGCAGGTCAATCCTGGCTTCGTCTCCGAGTGGTCGGATCTGCGAACCGGCGAGGACTATTCGCCCGACAGGCTCAAGCGCGCAGCCAAGCGCTTGCGCGAACTGGGAACATTTTCGACGGTTGCGGTCACGGAAGGCAAGGAGCTGGCGCCTGATGGTACGATCCCGATCAAGATCGACGTTACCGAAGGCAAGCAGCGTTATTTTGGCGCCGGGATTCAGTATTCGACGATCGACGGCGTTGGTCTGCAAGGCTACTGGGGCCACCGCAACCTCTTTGGCAATGCCGAGTCCCTGAAAATTTCCGGCTCGGTCAACCGGCTGGGCCAGACGCGCGACTTCAAGAAGCTGGATTATTCCGCCAACGTCGCCTTTGCGAAGCCGGGGGCTTTCGGGCCGGCGACCACGTTTACTGCCAACTTCACGGCGGGTCTCACGCACACGGCGAGCTATGACGCAAAGGTGCTCTCCGGTGCTGTCGGCGTTACCTACGATCTGACGGATCAGGACAAGCTTTCCGCGGGGCTCGCGCTCGACTGGACCAAGGCGCAGGACGTCTATGGCGACAACCGCTACCTGACGGCTTCGGTCCCGCTCGGATGGACGCGCGACACCACGGACGACAAGTTTGATCCCACATCGGGCTTCCGTGCTTCGCTGACGCTGCGGCCCAGCTTCGGGGTCTACAACAAGACCCCGTTCGTCAGCGCGGAGGGGTCCATATCCGCCTATCGGCAGGTCGGAGACAGCGGACCGGTTCTCGCGGGTAAGGTGGCTGTCGGCACGCTGGTCGGCGCACGCGACCTTGCCGATATCCCCGCGACACGACGTTTCTATGCTGGTGGGGGCGGCTCGGTTCGCGGTTACGCCTACCAGGGGATTTCACCGCGCGATGCGGCCAATAATGCGTTGGGTGGCCGGTCCTACGTGACGGCCTCGATCGAGGCGCGCTTCAAGGTGACTGATACGATCGGCGTTGTTCCCTTCCTCGATTTCGGCACAGTGTCATCCAGAAGTGCGCCGAGCTTTTCGGATATCCGTGCGGGCGCGGGCGTTGGTCTGCGGTATGCGACGCCCTTCGGGCCGATACGCCTCGATGTCGCCGTGCCGCTCCGCCGCTATCCGGGCGGCAGCACGTTCGGCATCTACGCCGGCATCGGGCAGGCCTTCTGATGCGCAAAGGTCCGCGATCGCCCGATTGCTGCGACAATCAGCGGCTACAGGTTCAATAAGGGCAACCTATATGAGCATTGCGCGTTTCTGATTGGGGCGGCGCGCAACGCTCTTCGATGTGTTTGGGGAAGAAGATCAGAATGGCGGGGACTGCATCCAGAGCGGGAAACTGGTTACGCGGAGTTGGTGTCGCCGTTGCGGTGCTGGTGATCCTGCTGATCGCTGCCGTTGCCGTCCTTGGCTTCACACGCGCCGGCACGTCCCTGATCCTGCATTATGCCGCGCCTGCGCTGAATGGGGCAGACAGCAAGATCGAGATCTCCGGTGCGGGGCCGCTTCTGACCGGTCATCTGCGGGTTGATCGTGTCACGCTTGCGGATGCCAAGGGGACCTATGCCGAGATCGATGATCTTTCCGTCGACTGGTCACCGCTCGACCTGCTCACGATGAAAGCAAAGATCGACCTGCTGGCGGCCAGGCGCGTGCGGCTTGAGCGGCTGCCGGAAAGCTCGCAATCGTCTTCCAGCAGCGGTTCCCTGTCGCTCCCTGTCGAGGTCAATCTGAGGCAACTATCCTTGCCGCAGGTTTCGCTTGGACCGGCGCTTTCGGGCAAGGAAGAAATGCTGTCGGCGGAGGCCAAGGCGACGTTGACGCGCGCTGGCGTGACTGGGCAGGCAACCATCCGCGATCTCGGCAAGACGGCCGCCAGCGCAGATTTGTCCGTCCAATATGACACAAATGCGGAGACACTCGCGCTCGACGTCAAAGCCGAAGAGCCCAAAGGTGGTGTCATTGCCGGCATTCTCGGGCTACCGGACCAGCCTGCACTCGGATTTTCGATCAAGGGCAATGGAGCGCTGACGAACTGGCAAGGCCAGGCGACGGCTTCAGTCGAAGGCGTGCCGGTCGTCAAACTGGATGCCGGACTGCGTCGCCCTGCCAACGGTCCTGTCGATGTCACCCTCAAGGGCGGCGGGGCCTTCGATGCCGTGCTGCCGCCGGTCCTCGAACCCCTGTTCAAGGGGCGCACGGACATCGACCTTGCCATTGCCTATGATGCGGGAGGGATGCTGTCTGTCAGCCGTGGCCGGATCGCGACGGGTACGCTTTCGGCGAATCTCGGCGGAACCCTTTCGGCGAAGGGCAACAATGACTTTCACGCCGAAATCACGCCTGTCGCCGAAAGCGCGGTCTTTTCGGTGCCGGTCGGTCAGGACGTGCTGGGCCTCAACCTCAAGGCGCTGAACATCTCCGTCAGCGGGTCGCCCGACAAGGCCAAGATCGATGCGGCGCTCAATCTCAAGGCGCTGACGACCAATGAATTGAAGTTGAGCGACGTTGTGTTCACGGCTCGATCGAGCGCATTCAACCTCCAGGGACAGAGCGGGGTGCTCGATACCCAGCTCACCGTCGGCGGCCGCGATTTCAAGTCCGATGCCCTGAACCGGCTGCTGCAGGCACCCGTCAAAGTCACCGCACCCGTGACGGTTTCACAACAGGCTATCGCGGCGGCTTACCAGGTTGAGGGCGCAAGTCTGGGCGGGAAGGGTGACGTCACCTATGACCGCGCTTCAAGCGCCATCGATACCACTGTCCAGCTTTCCGCCACCCCACAGGCGCTGCCGGAGGCGCTTGCCGCCAAGCTGACCAAGGCTGTCGGCGTCAGCGGTAACCTGCGGATTCTGAACGGCGCCATCGAGGCGAAGAATCTTGTCGTTTCCTCTGAACTTGTGGACGCGAAGGGAAGTGCCAGTCTCAAGGATGGCGCGATTGACGCTGCGCTTGAAGGAACTCTGCCCGATCTCTCCCGGGTGTCCAGCAATGCTACGGGCAGTGGGCGCTTCAGTCTCTCTGCAAGTGGCACGGTCGAGGCGCCGTCCGCGAAGATTTCGCTCTCTGTCCCAAAGGCGGTCCTCTCTGGCAAGCAACTCGACGGCTTTTCGGCTGATGTGTCGGCAGCGCTGAACCAGGGTGCGATCAACGGCGATGTGAAGGCGACGGGTTCGATTGCCGGCCAGGCGATCAATGTCGACGCCGTCATGAAGCAGGATGGTGGACGGACCGCCGTTCCGGACCTGCAGGTGAAAGTCGGTCCGAACGTGATTTCGGGCGGGCTGACGCTTGATGCCGCCTATCTGCCCTCTGGCAAGCTGAGCTTCGATCTGCCGGATCTATCACTGATCGGCGCGATGGCCGGTCAGCCGTTGAATGGCGGTCTGAAAGGCAATCTCGCGCTCTCAGCCCCTGACGGCCAGTTGGCGGCGCGGCTTGATCTGACCGGCAAGACGCTCGGCTATGACACCGTTTCCATTGCCGGGATAAGTGCCGGCATCGATTATCGCGCGGCCGCCCTTTCCGGGCAGCTGCAGGCGGATACCATTCGAAGCGGGTCGAACACGGTCGAGAAACCGGTCCTGACTTTCTCCCGCCAGGGCGAAAAGACAGATTTCGCGCTCGACGCCCGCTACCAGGGGGCGCCGCTTGCCGTGGACGGCTATGTTGTCCCCAGCGGCGGCAACACGCTTGTTCATCTCGGCGGCTTCAATGCGACGGCCGAGAAGATCGCAGTCAAGCTCGCCGGCCCGACCGACCTGACGCTCGTCGACGGCGGCGTCCGGTTGGATGCGTTGAAGCTCGCGCTTGGGAGCGGCTCCGTCGCGATCACTGGCAAAGCCGGCAGCACACTCGACCTCAAGGTCGTGATCACCAATCTTCCGGTCGCGCTCGCCAACACGTTCTCGCCTAGTCTCGGTGCCGACGGCGCAATCTCCGGGACCGCGACAGTGACGGGCAGGGCGGCAGACCCGGCGGCGCAGTTTGCTTTGAACTGGCCTTCCGCCTCTCTTGCAGCCACGCGCAGCGCCGGTTTGCCTGCCCTGTCGTTGCAGGCAAAGGGCGGTTATAGCGCCGGCAGCCTGACGATCGATGCGTCCGGCGCTGGAGGCGGGCTCAATGCGAAGGCCTCAGGGCGCGTGCAGATCCAGGGTAGCCAGAGCCTTGATCTGCGGGTGCAGGGTTCCGCGCCACTGACGCTCGCGCAGTCTTTCGTTTCCGGTCAGGGGATCGCGCTTTCGGGCAAAGCAAACTTCGACATTTCCGCGAGCGGCGCACTGACGTCGCCGAAGCTGGGCGGGACGATCCGGCTCGCTTCCGCAGGGGTGGCGCTGCCCCGGCAGAACCTCAACCTGACGGGCATGGACGGCACGATCACCCTTGACGGCAACACGGCGCGTATCGCCGGTCTTTCGGCCAAGATTGCGAATGGGGGCAGCGTTTCGGTCGTCGGCACGGTCGGGATCGCGACGGGCTCCGGGTTCCCGGCCGATCTCACCATCAAGCTGACAAACGCCGTCTACGTCGATGGCGATCTGGTCAATGCCAAGCAGTCGGGCGATCTTGTCCTGAAAGGACCGCTGACGGGCGGCGCCGAACTCAGCGGAACCATCCGCGTTGTCCAGGCGGCGATTACCATTCCGGAGAAGATCCCGGCCTCGCTTGCAGAGCTCGACGTCAAGCACAAGAATGCGCCGAGACAGGTCGTCGTGCAGACGAAGGAGATGACGCCGGACGCGCCAAATGGCGCGAGCGGCTCGTCTGCGATCAGGCTCTCCCTCGATGTTCAGGCTCCAAACCAGATCTTCGTCCGCGGCCGCGGCGTCGATGCCGAATTGGGCGGCACGCTGCACATCACCGGCACGTCCGCGGCTCCGTCGGTCGCCGGTGCTTTCAAGATGATCCGTGGACGGCTCGAAATTCTTGGAAAGCGGCTGGATTTCGCGTCCGGCACAATCGGCTTCGGCGGTGGTCTCGTGCCGACGCTCGACCTAAACGCCACATCGACGGCGTCGGCGGCGACCATCACGGTGACGGTCAGCGGCGCGGCCAACGATCCGGAAATTGTCTTCTCCTCGTCCCCTGCGCTGCCGCAGGACGAGGTTCTGGCGCAGCTTATCTTCAACCGCTCTCTGTCGAGCCTGACACCGTTCCAGATCGCCCAGCTGGCCGACGCGGCCCTGCAGCTTGCCGGCGGGCGCAGCACGTCCGTGTTCGAGAAGCTGCGAAAGGGGGCGGGGATCGACGATCTCGATGTTTCGACCGACAGCGCCGGTCAGGCGCAGGTAACCGCCGGCAAGTACATCAACAGCCGCACCTATCTGCAGCTCCAGCAGGGATCCGGTTCCGGATCAAGCAAGGCCATCATCAACCTGGACGTCGGCAAGGGTGTGAAGCTGCGCGGCGAAGCCGACAGCGGCGGCGGCAGTGCCGCCGGCATTTTCTACGAGAAGGAATACTGAGATCGCATTCGCGCGGGACAACGAGATGGCGATCCCTGATTTGCGCGGAGAGTGTTAACACGAACGTAACCGATATCATGCAATCGTCTGAAGAACAGTCCGTTGGCAATTGGATGCTTGCGGGGGCGAGCGATATCTGGGGAAGAGTCTGACATGGCGAGCGCAATCAATACGACCAATTATGCCGGGGAAACCCTGGAGATCATCGCCTTCCGGCTTCACGACCAGGAATTCTGCGTGAAGACGACAACGATCCGCGAAATTCGCGGCTGGGCACCTTCCACGCCGATCCCGCATTCTCCGCCGGAAGTCATCGGCGTCATGAACCTGCGCGGCTCGGTTATCCCGATCATCGACCTAGCCTACAAGCTCGGCATGGAAAGCACCCAGGCCAACGAGCGCTCGGCCATCGTGGTGGCGGAAGTGCACAACATGGTCATCGGGATGCTGGTGGACCGCGTTTCGGACATCCTGACGGTCGCCGGTAGCCAGATCCAGCCGGTTCCGGAAGTCACCGCCTCGTTCGACCGCAGCTATTCGGAAGGCATCATTGCCAACGAAAACGGCATGATCTGCTTCCTGAACCTTGCCAAGATGTTCCGCGAAAAGGACATGGACGACGTCGCCGCCTGATCGGCAGACTTCGAGAATCTGAAAGGCCGCTCCGGATCGCCGGTGCGGCCTTTTTGTATGCGTATTTCCGGACGGAGAACCGCGATACACTTTTCCCGGAAATGCTTCAGCGAATACCCAGAAGGTGGAGCAGCGCCAGGCTGATCCCAACCAGCAGGCCGAGCGAGATGGTGCCTGCGGCCAGCACACGGCCGCCTGACGAGAGGATGGTGCGCATGTCGACCGAGAGGCCAAGGGCGGCCATCGAGACAATGGTGAGTGCCGTTGCGACGGTTTCGATCGGGGTCAATGCCTGATCCGGGATCATGCCAACCGACCGCAGCGCCATCAGCGCGATGAAGCCGAGGATGAACCACGGGATGAGCTTCGCCCATTCGATCTTCCGCTTGGCAGCGGGCTGATCGACGCCCCGATCACCGACAAGGCCGATGCAGAAGATGACCGGGGCGAGCATCATGACGCGGATGAGCTTGACCAGCGTGCCGGTTTGCATGCTCAGCAGTCCGACCGGGGCCGTGGCGGCGAGCACTTGCGGGACTGCGTAAACGGTCATGCCGGACAGAATGCCATAGCTCTCCGCGCTCATGCCGGTGGCGTGCTGGCCCAAAGGCAGGAGGAGGACCACGAGAATGCCGAGCGCTGCCGTGAAGGCGATCGAGGCGGCGACATCCTCTGCGCGCGCCTTGATCACCGGGGCGACGGCGACGATGGCCGAATTTCCACAGATGGAGTTCCCGCAGGCGACCAGCAGCGCGAGCCGATGTTCCAGCTTCAGCATCCGGCCGATCGTGTAGCTTGACAGCACCGCGATGAAGACGGAGCCGGCCACGCCTGCTACCAGCGCCGGTCCAGCGCCCGCAATGGCCGAGACGCTGATCGAGGCGCCGAGAAGCACGATGGCGATTTCCAGCAGCAGCTTCGCGGAGACTTTCACGCCGGCCTCAAAACGCGGATGAAGTCCGAGGAAGGTTCGGATGGCAGCGCCGATCAGGATCGCCATGACGAGGCTCTCGAACCACGCGCGACCGAAAAGTGCCTTTTCGGTCTGTTCTGCCAGAAAGCCCAGGAGAGCGATGGCGCTGCAGAGCGCGACGCCCGGCAAAGCGGTCTTCCATGTTTCGATGGCTGTCTTCTTATCTGTATCGGCGGTCTGCATGTCTCATCTCCTTGACGAGATGAAAGTGCCATGGACATTCGTACAGAAAAATCGAATAATATGGCATATTTCATTCGGAAGAATCGAACAAATGACATTCGAGCAGCTCTCCATCTTCGTCGCCGTGGCCGAGCGGCAGCATCTCACCAAAGCGGCAGAAGCCCTGCGGCTGACGCCGTCGGCCGTGAGTGCGGCGATCAAGGTTCTGGAAGGCTTCTACAATGTGCAGCTTTTCCATCGCGTCGGACGCGGGATCGAGCTGACGGAGGCGGGTCGGGTCTTTCTGGATGAGGCGAAGGCGGTGCTGTCGCGGGCCCAATCGGCGGCGCTGGTGCTCTCCGAGCTGGGCGCGATGCGGCGCGGGCGGCTGACCATCCATGCCAGCCAGACGGTGGCGACCTACTGGCTGCCCCAGCGGCTGATGCAGTTTCACGCCGCCTATCCCGGCATCGCGCTCGATCTATCTGTGAGCAATACACAGGGCGTGACCCGAGCGGTGATCGAAGGCACGGCGGATCTCGGCTTTGTCGAGGGGCGTTTCGACGAGCCGGCGCTGGCGGCACGGGTCGTGGGTGAGGACGAGCTGGTCGTCGTCGTCGCGCCCGGTCACCCGCTGGCGAAGGCGGAGGGCGCCAGCGCGGATACGCTGGTGGCAGAAACGGTGTGGGTTATCCGAGAGGAGGGGTCCGGCACGCGCTCGGAATTCGAGGCGATGCTGCGGGCCATGGGGTTCGATCCGAACCGGCGCAAGATCGCGCTCACGCTGCCGTCCAACGAGGCGATGCTGTCAGCGGTGCGCACGTCGCTCGCGGCCTGCGCCGTGTCGCGCCGGGCGGTTGAGCCGCTTCTCGCGCAGGGTGATCTGGTCGCCGTCAACTTTCCGAGGCCGGAGCGGCAGTTCCGCATGGTCCGCCACAAGGAGCGGCATTTCGGCGAGGCGGCAAAGGCGCTGGAGGCGATCTGCCTTCAGGCGTGATCGGCGGTTTCCGGCCTGTTGACGAGCGCTGCAGCTTCTTTCACCAGCGGATCGAAGGGCGCGCCGTTTTCCAGATGCTCGAAGAACTGCCGGCGCATTCTGGGTTCCCAGAACTTGTTGATATGGTTCGCCACGCCTGCCGCGCGCTCGGCCTGCGGCTGCGAGTGGAAGAAGGTAGCGATCTGGTTCGCCATGCGAACGATCTTGTCATGCGACATCGGCATCTCTCTCTGGTGCGGTCTGCGCGGCAACTCTGGCCGTATGGGTGAAAATCTCGAAATCCCTGTCGCGCGCCAGCGCCACAAGCGTAATTCCTGCCGCCTCGGCCATACGGATCGCAAGCGCGGTCGGGGCAGAGATGGCGATAAGCACGCCAGCGCCTGACATGGCCGTCTTCTGCACCATTTCGACAGAGACGCGGCTGGTCAGGACGATGGCACCGCTTGCGCCATCGATGCCAGAGCGCGCCATCGCGCCGCAGAGCTTGTCGAGCGCATTGTGCCGGCCCACGTCCTCACGGACCAGCAGCAGGCCTTCGCCGGGGCGGTAGAAGCCGGCGGCGTGGACGGCGCGGGTGGCGGCGAAGAGCGGTTGGTGGGTGCTGAGCGAGGCTGTCGCGTCGGCAATGGATTCCGGCGAGAGTGTGAACGCGGTTTCGACCTTGCGCGCGGGCAGCAGGGCCTGCTCGATGGATTCGATGCCGCAGAGGCCGCAACCCACCGGGCCGGCCATGGCGCGGCGGCGGGCGGTCAGCGCGGCCTGATGATCGCCGGCAAGCTCGATCTGGAGATCGATGCCGCCGCCGGTTTCTTCCGCGATGACGGAGAGAATGTTTTCCGGTTGGGTAACGATTCCCTCGTTCAGCGTGAAGCCATGGGCGAAGTCTTCAAGGTCCGCCGGGCTTGCCATCATGACGGCTTGGGTCGAGCCGCGATAGGTGAAGGCCACGGGCACTTCCTCGGCAATCTCGCGGGTGGATTTGGCGAGG
Source organism: Ensifer sp. (assembly GCA_035565055.1). Classification (GTDB taxonomy): domain Bacteria; phylum Pseudomonadota; class Alphaproteobacteria; order Rhizobiales; family Rhizobiaceae; genus Ensifer_A. The sequence continues at coordinate 13,330 of DATMTA010000083.1, read as the reverse complement.
CGGCCGGACGCGAAGGCGAGGCGGGGGAGGGGACGGGATGGGTTCATGGCTGCCTCCTCCTCTCCCCTTGTGGGAGAGGATAGCTCGCCCCGAGAGCCGCAGGCGATTGGTGCGGCGAGCTTGGTGAGGGGTAATCTGATGTCGCGTGCATGGCGAACCCCTCACCGGGAAAATCTAGCACTTAGCGTTCCGCCAAGATGCTGATTTTCCTTCCTCTCCCACAAGGGGAGAGGACAGGCTGCGGGGCGCGTTACCATTATCATCACTCCGCAGCTTCCATCTTGCCGGCGATGCGGCGTGAGCGGCGGGACAACTCGCTGTAGTCCTCCTGCCATTCCGACGGGCCGTTGGAGGGCGAGACCTGAACGGCGGTCACCTTGTATTCCGGGCAGTTCGTCGCCCAGTCGGAGAAGTCGGTGGTGATGACGTTGGCTTGCGTGTCCGGGTGGTGGAAGGTCGTGTAGACGACGCCCGGTGCCACGCGGTCGGTGATCAGTGCGCGCAGTGACGTGTCGCCGGCGCGCGACGAGAGCCGGATCCAGTCGCCATCGCGGATGCCGCGGTTCTCGGCGTCGTGCGGATGGATTTCCAGCCGGTCCTCGGCATGCCAGGCAACGTTTTCCGTGCGGCGCGTTTGGGCACCGACATTGTACTGGCTGAGGATGCGGCCCGTCGTCAGCAGCAGAGGGAAGCGCGGGCCGGTCTTTTCGTCCGTTGCCACATATTCCGTGCGGATGAACTTGCCCTTGCCACGGACGAAGCCGTCGACATGCATGATCGGCGAGCCTTCGGGATGTTTCTCGTTACAGGGCCACTGCACCGAGCCTTTCTCTTCCAGCATCTCGTAGGTCACATTGGCGAAGCTTGGCGTGGTCGCCGCAATCTCGGCCATGATCTCTGAGGGATGGCTGTAGTTCCAGTCGAGGCCCATGGCACGGGCAAGTTCCTGCGTCACTTCCCAGTCGCCATAGCCGTTCTTCGGGCTCATGACCTTGCGGACGCGGTTGATGCGGCGCTCGGCATTGGTGAACGTGCCGTCCTTTTCGAGGAAGGTCGAGCCCGGCAGGAAGACATGGGCGTAGTTGGCGGTTTCGTTGAGGAACAGGTCCTGCACGACAACGCATTCCATGGCGGCGAGGCCTGCCGAGACGTGATGCGTGTCCGGGTCGGACTGGAGAATGTCTTCGCCCTGGATGTAGATGCCCTTGAACGTGCCTTCGACGGCCGCGTCGAGCATGTTGGGAATGCGCAGGCCCGGCTCGTTGTTGAGCTTCACACCCCAGAGCTTTTCGAAGACGTCGCGCGTGGCGTCATCCGAGATATGGCGATAGCCCGGCAGTTCATGCGGGAAGGAGCCCATGTCGCAGGAGCCCTGCACATTGTTCTGCCCACGCAGCGGGTTCACGCCGACGCCGGGGCGGCCGATATTGCCGGTCGCCATGGCGAGGTTGGCGATCGCCATGACGGTGGTCGAGCCCTGGCTATGCTCGGTGACGCCAAGGCCGTAATAGATCGCGCCATTGCCGCCCGTTGCGTAGAGGCGTGCGGCTCCGCGAATGAGATCGGCAGGAACGCCCGAGAGCTTTTCAATTTCTTCGGGGCTATGGCGCTTTTCGGCGACGAATTCGGCCCAATCCTGGAATTCCGACCAGTCGCAACGCTCGCGGATGAAGGCTTCGTTGTAAAGGCCCTCGGTGACGATCACATGGGCGAGTGCGGTGACGATGGCGACATTCGTGCCGGGACGCAGCGGCAGATGGTAATCCGCCTTCACATGCGGGCCATCCACCAGATCGATGCGGCGCGGGTCGATGACGATCAGCTTGGCACCCTGCCGCAGCCGCTTCTTCAGCCGCGAGCCGAAGACCGGGTGACCGTCCGTCGGGTTCGCGCCGATGACGATGACGACATCGGTGTGCTCGACGCTGTCGAAATCCTGTGTGCCTGCGGAGGTGCCGAAGGTCTGGCCGAGGCCGTAGCCGGTCGGCGAATGGCAGACGCGGGCGCAGGTGTCGACGTTGTTGTTGCCGAAGCCGGCTCGGATGAGCTTCTGGACCAGGTAGGTCTCTTCATTCGTGCAGCGCGAGGAGGTGATGCCGCCGACGGAGTCTCGGCCATACTGCTTCTGAATCCGGCTAAATTCACGTGCCGTGTAGGTCAGCGCCTCTTCCCACGACACTTCGCGCCAGGGCTGGTCGATGCTTTCGCGGATCATCGGGTTGAGGATGCGGTCGCGATGCGTGGCATAGCCCCAGGCGAAGCGGCCCTTGACGCAGGAATGTCCGCGATTGGCCTTGCCATCCTTCCACGGCACCATGCGCACCAGCTCTTCGCCGCGCATTTCGGCCTTGAAGGAGCAGCCCACACCGCAATAGGCGCAGGTTGTGACCGCCGAATGCTCCGGCTGGCCGATCTCGATGACCGATTTTTCCGTCAGCGTCGCGGTCGGGCAGGCCTGAACGCAGGCACCGCAGGAAACGCATTCGGAGGAGAGGAAATCCTCGTGCATACCGGGCGACACGCGGCTGTCGAAGCCGCGGCCCTCGATGGTCAGCGCAAACGTGCCCTGCACCTCTTCGCAGGCGCGCACGCAGCGTGAGCAGACAATGCACTTGGCCGGGTCATAGGTGAAGTAAGGGTTCGACTCGTCCTTCGGCATCCAGCGGGCGTTGGTTTCGCCAACACCGTCGCGCGCCTTCACATGGTTGTCGCCCTCGTAGCCATAGCGCACGTCGCGCAGGCCGACGGCGCCAGCCATGTCCTGCAGCTCGCAGTCGCCGTTGGCGGCGCAGGTGAGGCAGTCGAGCGGATGGTCGGAAATGTAGAGTTCCATCACGCCCTTGCGGATCGACTTCAGGCGTTCCGTCTGGGTGTGGACGACGAGGCCTTGCGCGACCGGCGTCGTGCAGGAGGCCGGCGTGCCGTTGCGGCCTTCGATCTCGACGAGACAGAGGCGGCAGGAGCCGAAGGCGTCGACCATATCGGTGGCGCAGAGCTTGGGCACCTGGATGCCGGCTTCCATAGAAGCGCGCATCAGCGACGTGCCTTCCGGCACGGTGATCTCGCGACCGTCAATGGTCAGCGTCACGGTCTTTTCGGATTTCGAGGCGGGCGTGCCGTAGTCGATTTCGTGGACGAGGGACATGGGCTGTCTCCTATGCGAACAAGGGAAAGGCGCGAACGGCGGGGGCAATGATACCCCCCTCTGTCCTGCCGGACATCTCCCCCGCAAGGGGGGAGTTTGGATGGTGGGTGCCGTCGCGCGTCGCCATCAAACTGGGATGAGGAGGCAAAGTCCTGTTGCGCCTGATTTTGGGCAGGGCGCATACCTCTTGCCGATCTCCCCCCTTGCGGGGGAGATGCCCGACAGGGCAGAGGGGGGTGTTTCTGGAGGCAATTGTCATTCCGCCGCCTCCAGTTTCGCTTCACCCACGAAATCTTCCGGGAAATGCGTGATCGCGCTCATGACCGGGTAGGGCGTGAAGCCGCCGAGTGCGCAGAGCGAGCCGAACTTCATCGTGTTGCAGAGGTCGGTCACGAGGTCGAGGCTCTTCTTCGGCTCGATGCCGGCGGCGATCCTGTCGATCACCTCGACGCCGCGCGTCGAGCCGATGCGGCAGGGGGTGCATTTGCCGCAGCTTTCGACGGCGCAGAATTCGAAGGCGAAGCGGGCCATCTTCAGCATGTCGGCGCTGTCGTCAAAGACGGTGATGCCGGCATGGCCGATGAGACCACCGCGGGCGGCGAAGGCTTCGTAGTCGAAAGGCGTGTCGAAGAGTGCCGGCGGGAAATAGGCGCCGAGCGGTCCGCCGACCTGGGCGGCCTTGATGGGCCGGCCCGTGGCCGTGCCGCCGCCAATGCCCTCGACAATCTCGCCGAGCGTGAGTCCGAAGGCGGTTTCGTAGAGGCCGGTATGCCGGGCATTGCCGGCGATCTGGATCGGGATCGTGCCGCGCGAGCGGCCCATGCCGAAGTCGCGGTAGTATTCCGCACCCTCATCGAGGATGATCGGCACGGAGGCGAGAGAGATGACGTTGTTGACGACGGTCGGTTTGCCGAAGAGGCCTTCGAGCGCCGGGAGCGGCGGCTTTGCGCGGACGACGCCGCGCTTGCCTTCGAGTGCATTCAAAAGCGAGGTTTCCTCGCCGCAGACATAGGCGCCGGCGCCGACGCGCAGTTCCATGTCGAAGGCGTGGTGCGAGCCGAGGACCGAGGGGCCGAGAATGCCGGCCTCGCGGGCGATTTCGATCGCCTTGTTGAACACCTCGATTGCCAGCGGATATTCCGAGCGGGTGAAGATGTAGCCCTTGGTCGCGCCGGTCGCGAGGCCGGCAATCGCCATGCCCTCGATCAGCACGAAGGGGTCGCCTTCCATGATCATGCGGTCGGCGAAGGTCGCGCTGTCGCCCTCGTCTGCGTTGCAAACGATATATTTCTGGCTCGCCTTGGCGTGGAGCACGGTGTTCCACTTGACGCCTGTCGGGAAGCCGGCGCCGCCGCGACCGCGCAGACCACTGTCGGTCACTTCCTTGACAATATCGGCAGCGTGCATGGCAAGCGCCGAGCGCAGGCCCTTGAGGCCGCCATGAGTCTCGTAGTCGGGGAGCGAGAGCGGATCGATCACGCCGCAACGCGCGAATGTGAGGCGGGTCTGGTTCTTGAGGAAGGGAATGTCCTCGGTCGGGCCAAGGTAGAGCGGGTGTCCCGCCTTGCCCTCGAGAAGCCCTGCTTCGATCAAGGGCTCGACATCGGTTGCCTTCACCGGACCATAGGCGATGCGGCCATCCGGCGTCTCGACCTCGACGAGTGGTTCCAGCCAGTGCATTCCGCGAGAACCATTGCGAATGATGACGGCGTCATGGCCCTCGGAGGCGATGGCATATTGAAGCGCTTTGGCGACATGGTTTGCGCCGAGTGCGACGGCGGCGGAATCGCGGGGGACGTAGATCCGGATGCTCATTGGCCGGCCTCCGCAAGCGCTGCCTTGACGGTGGCAAGATCGGCGCGGCCGATCAGCTCGCCATCCAGCATCGCGGCCGGCGCGCAGGAACAGAGGCCGAGACAGTAGACAGGCTCCAGCGTCACGCGTCCATCGGGTGTCGTTTCGTGCCAGTCGATGCCGAGCGCCTCGCGAACCGAATTGCAGAAGGCCTCGCCGCCGATCGACTGGCAGGCCTCGGCGCGACAGAGCTTCAGGACATGGCGGCCGGCGGGGTCTTCGCGGAAATCGTGATAGAAGGTCAGGACCCCATAGACCTCGGCGCGGGAGAGGTTCAGCTCCTTGGCGATCAGCGGCAGGACGGATTGCGGGATATGGCCGAATTCGTGATGAAGTGCATGAAGGATCGGCAGGAGCGGCCCTTCCTGTGTTTTCAGCGATCTGACGATTTCCAGCGCGCGCAGTTCGACGCCGCCGAGGGGATTATGAATATTCAATGTGGAGACCTCCCGGTCCAATTCTCATGCCGCATGATAGGAGGCGACCATGGCTATCGAATGGAAGGCGGTCAATATTCGTGTTTCGTCAATTGATAGAATTTCTCTATCAAGAAATCGCCAACTGCTGCTTATCGGCTATCGTTTTGGCGGCCCCGAGAAGCGCGCGAACAAGCGGCGTAGCGGGGTCGCGCGGAGCAGTGACGACGCCGACAAGGTGGCCGGATTCCGGGCGGTCCAGCTCGATGGCGCGGACCTTGTTCTGGTAACCGAAGGCCTCAATCATGCCGGCGGGCAGAATGGTTGCCCATTCGCCGGAGAGAACGTGCGAGAAGAGGACCACGATGGAGTTGGATTCCATTCGGGCGCGGGGACGCGTTCCCACCTCTTCGAAATGACGATCGATGATGCGGCGGTTCTGCATGTCTGTGGTCAGCAGGCACAGATCGACGGCGGCTGCGTCTTCCCAGGTGACGCGCGGGCGGCCGGCAAACGGATGCTGGCGGGAGACGAGCATGTAGTAGCGCTCGCGGTACAGCGGCACCGTCTGCACGCGGCCGACCGGCTCTCCGCCGAGATAGGTCAGCCCGGCATCGACTTCGAAGTTTTCGATGAGCTCGAGGATCTGGTCCGAGGTCGCGGAGCGGATCGAGAAGGTGACTTCCGGATGGCGCTTCTTGAAGATCTCCGTGATCTTCGGCGTGAAGGCGAGTGCGGTCGGGATGACGGCGAGGCGAAGGTGCCCGGAAAGGCCAGAGCGGACTTCGCGCATCTCGTCACGCAGCGCTCTCGTGTCGGCGACGATCTTGCGTGCCCAGATCAGCACGCGCTCACCTTCCGGAGTCAGGCCCTGAAAGCGCGAACCGCGCTGCACCAGCAAAACGCCTAGCTGATCCTCAAGTTGCCTGATGCCGGCGGAGAGCGTCGGCTGGGTCACGCCGCATTCCTCGGCCGCGCGCCCGAAATGCCGGGTTCTTGCCAGAGCGATAAAGAATTCAAGCTTTGAGATCATGCGCTGCCGTCCGGTTCGTTTCGCCGTCCAACCCCTTGCGCTCCATTTTTCACAACGCCCATCTTGACAGTTTTGCTAAGATTGCGGGCTTGTTGTCTCTTATAACGGATTTTTGCATAGGCGTTCCCTATGAAAAACGTAAAAGGGTAAGCGCTGGATTTCGCGCAGCCAAAAAATTCCTTTCCGGCCCACAAAAAAATCCGCGGCCTTATGAGTGACCGCGGATTTGAAGTTTTCGATTGTCTGCCGTGGCTGATATCAGCCGGCAGCGGCAACGGCGCGTTTCGCCATGACCTTCACCAGGTTGGCGCGGTAGTCCGAATTGCCGTGAATGTCGGCCATCATCATGCCGGCATCGACGGAGACGGCGGCAAGCGCATCCGGCGCCCAGGCAGCCTTGAGCGCGGCTTCCATGCCCTGATGGCGGAAGACGCCGTTGGACCCGGCACCGGTGACGGCAACGCGGACATCCGCGCCCTTCTTGGCCACGAAGACACCGGCCATTGCGTAACGAGAGGCGGGGTTCGGGAACTTCTGGTAGGCCGCCTTGTCCGGAGCTTCGAGGGAGAAGGAGACGATGATCTCTCCGTCTTCGAGCGCCGTTTCGAACATGCCGACGAAGAAGTCATCCGCAGCGATCTCGCGCTTGTTGGTCTTGACCGTCATGTTGAGCGCCAGAACGGCCGACGGGTAGTCCGCCGCCGGATCGTCATTGGCGACGGAGCCGCCGATCGTGCCCATGTGGCGCACATGCGGGTCGCCGATATGGCTCGCGAGACTGCAGAGCGCCGGGCAGACCGCCTTGAGCGCGTCCGAGCTTGCCACGTCATAGTGCGACGTTCCGGCGCCGATCGTGACGTTGCGGCCATTGACCGTGATGCCCTTCATAGACGCGATATGGCGCAGGTCGATGAGATCCGACGGAGCAGCGAGGCGCTGCTTCATCGTGGCGATCAGCGTCATGCCGCCGGCGAGGTACTTGCCCTCGCCAGCTTCGCCCATGAGGCGGGCGGCGTCTTCCACGGAAGAGGCGCGGTGGTAATTCGTCTCGTACATGGTTGCTTCTCCCTCAATGGCCGTGCAGTGCCGCCCAGACCTTGGAAGGTGTGGCGGGCATGGTCAAGTTGTTGTTGCCGATGGCGTCGGTGATAGCGTTCATGAAGGCCGGCGGAGAGCCGATCGCGCCGGCTTCGCCGCAGCCCTTGAGCCCGAGCGGGTTGCCGGGGCAGGGCGTGTTCTGGTGCGACACCTTGTAGGACGGCAGGTCATCAGCGCGCGGCATGGCATAGTCCATGTAGCTTGCCGTGAGGAGCTGTCCGGTCGAGGCGTCATACTGCACACCTTCCAGCATCGCTTGGCCGATCCCTTGCGCGATGCCGCCATGCACCTGGCCTTCGACGATCATCGGGTTGATGATGTTGCCGAAGTCGTCCGCCGCAACGAACTGGATGATCTGGGTCTTGCCGGTGTCCGGATCGACCTCCACCTCGCAGATGTAGCAGCCGGCCGGGAAGGTGAAGTTGGACGGGTCGTAGAACGCGCCTTCCTTCAGGCCCGGTTCCATGCCGGCCGGCAGGTTGTGGGCGGTGTAGGCGGCGAGCGCCATCTGGAACCACGGCAGCGCCTTGTCGGTGCCAGCGACCTTCAGCTCGCCGTTCTCGATGACGATGTCGTTTTCGGACGCTTCCAGCAGATGCGCGGCGATCTTCTTCGCCTTGGCCTCGACCTTGTCGAGCGCCTTGACGATGGCCGACATCCCGACCGCGCCCGAGCGCGACCCGTAGGTGCCCATGCCCATCTGCACCTTGTCGGTGTCGCCATGGACGATCGAGATGTTGTCGATCGGGAGGCCCAGGCGCGTGGCCACGAGCTGTGCGAAGGTCGTCTCATGGCCCTGGCCATGGCTGTGCGAGCCGGTCAGCACTTCGATCGTGCCGACCGCATTGACGCGCACTTCGGCCGATTCCCACAGGCCGACGCCGGCGCCGAGCGAGCCGACCGCCGCCGACGGCGCGATGCCGCAGGCTTCGATATAGCAGCTCATGCCGATGCCGCGCTTCTTGCCGCGCCGCTCGGCTTCCGCCTTGCGGGCCGGGAAGCCGGCCCAGTCGGCTTCCGCCATGGCCGCATCGAGCGAGGCCTGATAGTCGCCGATGTCATAGTTCATGATGACCGGCGTCTGGTGTGGGAACTGGCGGATGAAATTGATCGAGCGCAGTTCGGCCGGCGACATGCCCAGTTCGCGGGCTGCCGTTTCCATCGTGCGTTCGAGCAGATAGGTTGCTTCCGGACGGCCGGCACCGCGATAGGCATCGACCGGTGCGGTGTTGGTGTAGACCGCGTGAACGTTGGCGTAGATAGCCGGGAAGGCATACTGGCCCGACAGCAGCGTCGCATAGAGATAGGTTGGTACGGCGGCCGAGAAGAGCGACATATAGGCGCCGAAATTGGCGACGGTGTCGACCTTGAGCGCCGTGACGCGATGGTTGGCGTCGAAGGCCATCTTCACCTTGGAGACATGGTCTCGGCCATGGGCGTCGGTGAGGAAGGCTTCCGTGCGGTCAGAGGTCCACTTGACCGGAACGCCGGTCTTCTTGGAGGCCCAGAGGCAGGTGATTTCTTCCGGATAGATATAGATCTTCGAGCCGAAGCCGCCGCCGACGTCCGGAGCGATGACGCGCAGCTTGTTTTCCGGCGCGACATTATAGAAGGCGCTCATCACCAGACGAGCCGCATGGGGGTTCTGGCTCGTCGTGTAGCAGGTGTAGTGATCCTCGGCGCCGTCGTAGATGCCGAGCGCCGCGCGCGGCTCCATCGGGTTCGGCGACAGGCGGTTGTTGTGGATCTCGATTTCCGTGATGTGGGCGGCAGATGCAAGGGCCGCATCCACGGCGCTCTCGTCGCCGATCGCCCAGTCATAGATCTGGTTGCCGGGGGCGTTGGCGTGGATTTGCGGCGCGCCGGGCTTCATTGCGTCGATGGCCTCGGTCACCGCCGGAAGGACTTCATAATCCACCACCACGGCTTCGGCTGCGTCGCGCGCCTCGCCGATGCTGTCGGCCACGACCACGGCGACCGCGTCGCCAACGTAGCGGACCGTGTCATAGGCCAGCGGGCGCCAATCGCCCATGTTCATCGGCGAACCGTCCTTGGAATGGATCATCCAGCCGCAGATGAGGCTGCCGATGCCATCGTCTTTCATCGCCTTGCCTTCCAGCACGTCGATGACGCCGGGCATGGCCTTGGCGGCGGAGAGGTCGATGCTCTTGATCTTCGCATGTGCGTGGGGGCTGCGGACAAAGACCGCATATTTCATCCCCGGCACCTTCATGTCGTCCACATACCGGCCCTTGCCGGTCAGGAAGCGCTTGTCTTCCTTGCGCGCAACGCGTGCGCCAATACCTTCAACACCCATGTCTCATCCTCCCAGAAGAGCGAATAGCGAAAAGTGATTTCAGCGGGCGGCGGGATCGGCCGGAAGAACAGCGTCGCGATGTGCAGCAAGGCACCGAAGCGAAACGTTGCGTCCGACGGTTCTCCGTCGCGCGGCCTTATTCGGCTGCCTGTTTCGCGCCCATTTCATCGGCGGCGGACAGGATCGATTTCACGATGTTGTGGTAGCCGGTGCAACGACAGATATTGCCTTCCAGCTCGCTGCGCACCGTCTGCTCGTCGAGCTGACCACCATGGCGGCGGATCATGTCGACGGCGGTCATCACCATGCCCGGCGTGCAGAAGCCGCACTGGAGGCCATGGTTTTCCTTGAAGGCGGCCTGCACCGGGTGCAGAGTGTCGCCCGAGGAAATGCCTTCAATGGTGGTGATGTCAGAACCCGAAGCCTGAACGGCCAGGATCGTGCAGCTCTTCACCGAGCGGCCGTCCATGTGGACAACGCAGGCGCCGCATTGCGTGGTGTCGCAACCGACATGCGTTCCCGTCAGACCCAGATTTTCGCGGATGAAGTTCACGAGCAGGGTGCGATCTTCGCATTCTCCGCTCACCTTTCGACCATTCACGGTCAACGTCACTTTCGTCATGCATTCCTCCCTAGATTAGCAGACGCAGTGGGTGGAGTATTTGCCGATTTCGGCCGGCAATCAACCGAAACATCGGAATGTGTAAAAGATTTGAAACATTTTGGCCGGTGAAACGTTATCAGCCCGCAAATAGCTGATCGGTCGCGAGCGGTGGAGCGGGTACGTTTCCACAATTTGAGCCAGATTGGTATTTAGTTCAAACATTTGGCTCTCGCGGAAACCGCGCGATCCATGCTAGTCAGTACGGATGGGGGGGTGTCTGGCTCCGCCCGTTTCACAGGGAGACAATCATGAAGAAAGCTATTGCATTGATTCTGGTGGCGCTCGCCGTCACGAGCTGCACGCAGACCGAAAAGGGTGCGGGCATCGGCGTCGTCGGCGGCGCGATCCTCGGTGGCGCAATCACCGGCGACGTTCGTGGCGCCGCCGTCGGCGCTGCCATCGGTGGCGTGACGGGCGCCGTTCTCGGCCACGTCTCCGAACAGCCGGGCCAGTGCTACTATCGCGACCGTTATGGCCGCCGCTACATCGACAGCTGCCCGCGCGGATATCGTTGATCTACATTGCACCGGCGCGTCAAAAACGCGCCGGTGTTTTTTTGTCTTGACCTTCCAGTCACTGGAAGGATTAGCCTTGCTGAAAATGTGCAGGAGGGCTCAAGATGAGCATGAATTCCGAAACGCTGCCGACTGACGGCGCGCCAATCCCCACGGCCATCGATCCCGTCTGCGGGATGACCGTGAAGCTGAATGCGGGCAAGCCGAAGCTTGTCTACAAGGGAACGGAATATCACTTCTGCAATCCGAAATGCCTGACGCGCTTTGACGCCGACCCCTACTTTTATCTCTCCGGCAATTCCAAGCGGCGCAAGAAGGCGGCACCCAAGGTGGCGCGCTACACCTGCCCGATGGACCCGGAGATCGTGCAGGACGGGCCCGGAACCTGCCCGATCTGCGGCATGGCGCTGGAGCCGATGGACGGGCAGGCGGATGGGCCGAACCCGGAACTTGTCGATTTCACCCGCCGCTTCTGGGTGAGCGTCGGTGCTGCCGTTCCGCTGCTGGTCCTCTCCATGGGGCCGATGCTGGGTCTGCCGATCCGGGACTGGATCGGCGAGCGGATATCGGTGTTCCTCGAAATGATCCTTGCGGCGCCCGTCGTGCTCTGGGCGGCGCTGCCGTTCTTTCATCGCGGCTGGGTGTCGGTGAAGACCTGGCATCTCAACATGTGGACGCTGATCATGCTCGGCGTCTCGGCGGCCTTTGGCTATAGCGTGGTGGCGGCCTTCTTCCCCGGCATCTTCCCGCATCACATGACAGGTCATGGCGGCGGTGTGCCGGTCTATTTCGAGGCGTCCGTCGTCATCATCGCGCTTGTCTTCCTCGGCCAGATCCTGGAACTCAGGGCGCGTGAGAAGACGGGCGACGCACTGAAGGCGCTGGTGAACCTTGCCCCGAAGAAAGCGCTGCGCCTGAACGCTGACGGTTCGGAATATGAAGCGCCTCTGGAGAATATCCTCGTCGGCGACCGCATTCGGGTACGCCCCGGTGAGAGCGTGGCGGTTGACGGGCAGGTGATCGAAGGCCGTTCCGCCGTCGATGAAAGCATGATCACCGGGGAATCCATCCCCGTCGAGAAGAACCCCGGCGATGCCGTCACCGGCGGGACGATCAACGGCAACGGCGGGCTTGTCATCGAGGCCACCAAGGTCGGCGACGACACGATGCTGGCGCAGATCGTCAAGATGGTCGCCACGGCCCAGCGGTCGCGCGCGCCGATCCAGAGCCTGGCCGACAAGGTGGCCGGCTGGTTCGTGCCGGCGGTGGTGGGCGTGGCGCTCGTCTCCTTCATCGCATGGCTCATCTTCGCGCCGGAACAGTCCTTCATCTATGCGATTGTCGCTGCCGTCTCCGTGCTGATGATTGCCTGCCCCTGTGCACTCGGGCTTGCAACACCCGTTTCGGTCATTGCCGCGACGGGGCGCGGGGCGCAGGCCGGTGTGCTCATTCGCAATGCGGCGGCACTTGAGCGGCTGGCGGCAGCCGACACGCTGGTGATCGACAAGACCGGAACGATTACCGAAGGCAAGCCGGTTCTCTCCGGCGTGACGGCTTTCGAAGGGTTCTCGGAAGATGAGGTTCTGGCGCTCGCCGCCTCTCTGGAAAAGGGCTCGGGCCATCCGCTGGCGTCTGCGATCCTGAAGGGCGCAGAGGAGAAGGGGCTGGTGCTTCGGGACGTCACCGATTTCGACTCTGTGTCGGGCAAGGGCGTATTGGCCCGGATCGATGGGCGGCAGGTTGCGCTCGGCAATTCGGCCATGATGTGCCACATCGATCTCGGCGTGTCGGACCTCAAGACTGACGCGGACCGCCTGGCTGCCGAGGGGGCGACCGTGATGTACCTGGCCGTGGATGGTCGTCCCGCCGGACTGATCGCGGCGGCCGATCCGGTCAAGACTTCCGCCAAGGAGGCAGTCGCCGCGCTCAGGGAGGCAGGCCTGCGCGTCATCATGGCGACGGGCGACCAGGAGGCGGCCGCTCGCGTGGTGGCTGCCCGGGTCGGGATCGACGAATTCCGCGCAGGGCTTCTGCCAGAGGGGAAGAAGGCATTGATCGACGGGCTGCAGTCGGAGGTCCGCTCTGTTGCGATGGCTGGCGATGGCGTCAACGATGCGCCGGCGCTGGCGGCGGCGGATACCGGCATTGCCATGGGCACGGGCGCGGATGTGGCGATCGAAAGCGCCGGCATCACGCTGCTCAAAGGCGAGTTGTCGGGCATCGTCAAAGCGCGAAAACTGTCGAAGGCGACGCTCAGCAATATCAAGCTGAACCTCTTATTCGCCTTC
>DATMTA010000082.1:0-3941 GCA_035565055.1 Ensifer sp. | reverse complement strand
GCCCTCATCAATCGCATCGCCAGAAACATCCTCCAAAGCATCGACGGCCCCAAGATACCTATCAGTCATCGCATCAAGAAATGCGCATGGAACGACGACTATCTCGTCAACGCTATCACCCATATGCGATAGCCCTGCCCTCAAGGGGGGGATGCCCGGCAGGGCAGAGGGGGGTATGGTGCGGCAGTCTCTGTTTCCATTGGCCTTCTCCTCTGTGGCACCCCCCTCTGTCAGCTTCGCTGACATCTCCCCCTCAAGGGGGGAGAGTGAGGTCCTGCCACGCCAAAACCCTCGGAAAAAACCTCTCCCGAGTTCTCCTCCGGTTTTCTCGCTTCCATCCCTGTTTCAGGACATCAGCTTCCGGAGAGCCACGCTGACGCGCCGCCCTGATTGAGTATTAAAATAACGGCGGAGCGCCAGCGCGACCCGTCGAGATCTGCAAGGGGAGCCTCATCCGGCTCCATTCCTCAAGCGCGGGCCGCCTCGCTAAACCGTCTGCGGAGGCAGACGGGTTCTCTGGCGCAGCCAGGCCGCCGAGCTATTCGCAGCCCATCGGGGGAGTCGTTTCATTGAGGTTTTTATCTCAATGCCGCCCGCGCCCCCTGACACAATGTTCCGCACGTTACGAAACACCGCGTCAAGCTCTCCTCCCGCCTGAACCAACCGTCGCTGGCCCATCCGGTGGCGGGAGAACCCTAGAATAATCGAAAGGTCGGAGAACGGGGAAAATTGGTGCGTCTGGGTTAGCCTCTCCCCTTGTGGGAGAGGAAGGAAAATCAGCATCTTAGCGGAACGCTAAGTGCTAGATTTTCCAGGTGAGGGGGCAAATTTGTCCCCGCAGCGTTACCCCCCTCTCTTGCAAAATCTACGACTTAGCCTGCGGCTAAGACCGTGATTTTGCTTTCTCCCCCACCAGGGGGGAGACTGGAGGGTGCGGCACCGCCTCACCCTCCCTCAATGTCCAGTCCGATCCGCAAATCGGACCCCTGACCTCACCCTCACGACGCCATCGGCAGGCGGTATTCCTTCATCTGCTCGCGCAGTTCCGTCTTCAGGATCTTGCCCGTTGCGGTATGCGGGATGGCGTCGACGAACACCACGTCATCCGGCATCCACCATTTGGCGATTTTGCCGTCCATGAAGCCGAGGATGTCGGACTTCGACGGGTTGCGGCCTTCCTTCTTGACGACGATCAGCAGCGGGCGTTCGTCCCATTTGGGATGCGCCACGCCGATCACGGCGGCCTCGGCGACGTCCGGGTGGCCCACGGCGAGGTTTTCAAGGTCGATGGAGGAAATCCATTCGCCGCCGGACTTGATGACATCCTTGGAGCGGTCGGTGATCTGCATGTAGCCTTCCGCGTCCATGTGCGCGACGTCACCCGTATCGAACCAGCCGCCGGGGCCGAACTGTTCGGCTCCCCTGCCCTTGTAATAGGAACTCGCAACCGCCGGGCCGCGCACCTTGAGCCGGCCGAAGGTCTTGCCGTCCCACGGACGTTCGACATCTTCGTCGTCGGTGATCTTCATCTCGACGCCGAAGGGCGCATGGCCCTGCTTCATCTGGACATCGTAGCGCGCCTCGCCTTCCAGCTTGTCATATTCAGGCTTGAGGCTGCCGAGCGAGCCGACCGGGCTCATTTCCGTCATGCCCCAGGCGTGGACGACGTCAACGTCGTAGTTTTCCTTGAAGGTCTTGATCATCGAGCGCGGTGCGGCCGAGCCGCCGATGACGACCGAGCGGAGATCGGGCAGCTTGCCGCCTTCCTTCTCCATGAATTGCAGGAGGCCAAGCCACACGGTCGGCACGGCCGCCGTGACGGTCACGTGTTCGTCGGTCAGCAGGCCATATATCGACTTGCCGTCCATGCCCGGCCCGGGCATGACGAGCGTCGCGCCGACCATCGGGGCGGAGAGCGCAATGCCCCAGCCGTTGGCGTGGAAAAGCGGCACGACCGGCATCAGGCGATCGCGCGACGAGAGCTGCATCGCATCTGGCTGGATGCAGATCATCGAATGCAGCACATTGGAGCGGTGCGAATAAACGACGCCCTTGGGATCGCCTGTCGTTCCCGACGTGTAGCACATGCCGGCTGCCGCGCGCTCGTCGAGGTCCTTCCAGACATAGTCTTCATCGACCTCCGCCAGCCAGTCCTCGTATGGCACGACATTGGGCAGGCTCGTCTGCGGCATATGCGCTCCATCGGTCAGCACGATCACCTTTTCGAGCGTCGGCACCAAGGGTGCAATCTTCTCGACGATCGGCATGAAGGTGATATCGACAAAGAGGAAGCGGTCTTCCGCGTCATTCATGATCCAGGCGATCTGCTGCGGGAAAAGCCGCGGGTTCAGCGTGTGATAGACCGCGCCGCAGCCCATGATGCCGTACCAGGCTTCCAGATGCCGCCAGGTGTTCCAGGCCAGCGTTCCGATGCGGTCGCCGACCTTGATGCCATCCTTCTCAAGCCGCTTTGCCAGTTGCAGCGAACGGCGGCGCACCGTTGCGTAATCCGTGCGGTGGATCGGGCCTTCGACAGAACGGGAAATCACCTCGCGCTTGCCATGAAACAGACCAGCATGGTCGATAACCTTGTGGCAAAGCAGCGGCCAATCCTGCATCAAACCGAGCATGTTCACTCCTCCCAAAGTGGTTCGGAGATCAAGAGTACCCGGAAGGAAGACTCACGCAAGCCCAAACTTTCGTCTTAGATCTTGAAATTGCTTCCGTTTTTTTGCACCGCAGCATTAGAATGCGTTGCCGTTCTTGACGATTGCGTGAGGAAAGCAGACATAAGGGCCATGAAAGTAGCAGAAGTCGAAATTCTCATCGTTCCCGGCTATACCAATTCCGGTCCGGACCATTGGCAGACACGCTGGGAATACAAGCTTTCCACCGCCCGCCGCGTCGAGCAGGCCGAATGGTCGAAGCCCGTCCGCGAGGACTGGGTCGCGCGGGTCGCGGAAGAGGTGAACGCGGCTGAAAAGCCGGTCGTGCTGGTCGCGCATTCGCTGGGCGTGCCGGCCGTCATCCATGCCGTGCCGCACTTCAGGAAGCCGGTCGCCGGCGCCTTCTTTGTTGCACCGCCGGATGTCGCCAATCCATCGATCCGGCCGAAACATCTGATGACATTCGGCCCCTACCCGCGCGATCCGCTGCCCTTCCCCTCGATGACGGTCGCCAGCCGCAACGATCCCTTCGGGACCTTTGAACATGCCGACGATATCGCCGCCTGCTGGGGCTCGTTGCTGCTGGATGCAGGAGAATCCGGCCATCTCAACGCCGATTCGGGTCACGGACCCTGGCCGGAAGGGACCATGATCTTCGCGCAGTTCCTGAGCAATCTGAGGCAACCAAACTGACAGCTCCGGGATGAATGCGGGGATCGCGCCGTCCAAGCGTTGTTAAATGCCGCAAGATCGGCTATGGAGCCGCAAAACTTAAAAACAAGCATGTCGAGTCATCCAAAGCGACATGCGCCGAACAGGTCGAATATTTCATGAACCGTCGCCGCCGTATCTACGAAGGCAAGGCCAAGATCCTTTACGAAGGACCGGAGCCGGGCACACTGATCCAGTTCTTCAAGGACGATGCCACCGCCTTCAACGCCAAGAAACATGCCGTCATCGACGGCAAGGGCGTGCTGAACAACCGCATCAGCGAGTTCATCTTCTCGCATCTCAACCGCATGGGCATTCCGACGCATTTCATCCGCCGGCTGAACATGCGCGAGCAGCTCATCCGCGAGGTCGAGATCATCCCGCTCGAGGTCGTCGTGCGCAACATCGCCGCCGGTTCGCTGGCGACGCGCCTCGGACTCGAGGAAGGCACGCAGCTGCCGCGCTCGATCATCGAGTTCTACTACAAGAACGACGCGCTGAACGATCCGATGGTCTCGGAAGAGCACATCACCGCCTTCGGCTGGGCGACGCCGCAGGAGATCG
>DATMTA010000081.1:0-22587 GCA_035565055.1 Ensifer sp. | reverse complement strand
GGTGCCGATCCTGGATCAAGCGATGTTCGATCGCGCGATGCGCGAGATCGTGACGCCGACGGTGAAGGCCCTGAAGGACGAGGGCACGCCCTTCAAGGGTGTGCTCTACGCCGGGCTGATGATCGGCAAGAACGGCCCGAGGCTGGTCGAATACAATTGCCGCTTCGGCGATCCGGAATGCCAGGTGCTGATGATGCGGCTGAAATCGGACCTTCTGGAGCTTCTTCTGGCGACCGCCGAGGGGCGGCTTGATCAAGTGACGGCCGAATGGCGAGACGAAACGGCGCTGACCATCGTCATGGCCTCGAAGGGCTATCCAGGTTCGTTTGAGAAGAATACGCCGATCGCGCCGCTGCCCGCTCCGACCGAAACCCAGCGGATCTTCCACGCCGGCACGGCGCTCAAGGACGGCCAGCTTGTCGCGACCGGCGGGCGGGTGCTGAATGTGACTGCTTTTGGCAGCTCGGTGACTGAAGCCCAGAGCCGCGCCTATTCCATGGCCGATCAGGTCAACTGGCCGAACGGCTTCATGCGCCGCGATATCGGCTGGCGCGCAGTGGCGCGCGAAAATTAATGTCGCGTTAACTCTTTCTGCTGACCGGTTGTAAAGCTTGGGCTGCTACGCTTTTCCCATAACCAAGGGAGTTTGAGTATGCGTAGCCTGTTGTTCGCAGCGTTGATGGCTTCGGCAGCCGCGCCTGCCCATGCCGCGTCCATCGAAAAGGTCACGTCCGGCACGGTTCCGGACGGCAGCATTCTGCAGGTGTCCTGCGAGGATTGTAAGGCTTCACCACCGTCCAGGATGGGCTATCAGGTTCCCAAGCTTTCCGGCGTGGCTTCGATGAAGATCGTCAACACGGATGGAAAGCCGGAAGTTGTTCGTGTCGACAAGTTCATGGGCGGCTCGCCCGTGATGACGATGTCGAAGACGCAGGCGCCGCTCATCGAAGAAATGTCCGCGATCGAGACGAAGGCGCATGAAGCAAAGATTGCTGCACGCAACGCCGAACTGCAGACCATCGACGCCAAGGTTGCAGGACGGCTTCCGCCGGACGAGCGCGGCATGACTGCCATTGCGGGCATCGACCGCGAGGCCACGACGGCGGCGCTTTCCGGCGCGCAGGCCAACGCCTTCGACCCGAACAGCCTGACGCTGCGCCTGCGCTGAGACGCTGACGCCATCAAGGTTTCACAAGGCCGCCCCGCAAGGCGGCCTTTTCGTTTGACAAGCCTCGAGCCGCTGCCTATCCATGGCGGCAGGGTCACTTGCACCTGCCGCCCGCAATCCGGTGAAGCAAGCTTGATGAAGGCAAACAAGTTCGAACCACCCGACTTGTGGCAATGCGGGCCCCACCGGATACCGGGTGACAAAGCGAGCTTGCCGTCATGCAGACCCAGAATTCCAACCCCTTCCTTCACGCGCCGATCGGCACGCTTTTCGTGCGCACCGCCCTGCCGATGATCCTCGTCATGGTCATCAACGGGCTTTTCGCGGTGGTCGATGCCTTCTTTCTCGGCGTCTATGCCGGGGCCGATGCGCTCACCGCCGTGACGCTCACCTTCCCGATCTCCATGCTGATGATTGCGCTGACCACCATGGCCGGTGCCGGCATGGCGAGCCATGTGGCCCGCGCGCTGGGTGCAGGCGAGCGGGCGCGCGCGCAATCGGTCTTTCTCTCAGCCCACACGCTGGCGCTGGGCTTCTGGCTGGCTCTCGCCGCGCTCTTCGCGCTCCTTGGCTGGCGGGCGATCCTTCTGGCCGCGAACCATGATGCCGGCCTGGCCGAACAGGGCTGGCGCTTCATGGCGATCACCATCTATGCGGCGCCGATCACCTTTTTCCTGTCGCTGCAGGGCGATACGCTGCGATCGGAAGGCAAGGCGGGGCTGATGGCGATGCTGGCGGTGGCCGCGACGCTTCTGAACATCCTGTTCAACTACGTCCTGATCGGCCGCATGGGCTATGGCACGGCCGGTTCGGCAGCGGGCACGATTGCGGCTCAGGCGCTGGCGCTCACGGTTGTGCTGGTCATCCGCTTGCGCGGGCGTCTGCCACTGAATTTTGTCGCACCGGAAGGCTTCCGCGCCACCGCTCATTGGGGCGAGATCATCCGGCTCGGCCTGCCGCCGTCGCTCTCCTTTGTCGGCATCGCGCTGGCCTCGACCGCGATCATCGCCAGCGTCCAGTCGTGGGCGGGTGCGAACTATGCCGACACCATTGCCGCCTATGGCATCGTCGTGCGGATCATGAGCTTCGCCTTCCTGCCTCTGCTCGGCCTGAACCTTGCAGCACAGAGCATCGCCGGCAACAATTATGGCGCGGGGCTTTACGCCCGCTCCGATCGGACCGCGACCTTCGCGCTTTCTGCGGCGGTCGTCTATGCGCTGGTGCTGGAGGCTGTTCTGGTGCTCTTCCCCGCAGCGGTCGGCCGCATCTTCGTCGACAATCCCGCCGTCATTGCCGAAGTTGCGCGGCTGCTGCCCTACGCGATGGCGACCTATGTCATCTATGCGCCGATGAACGTGCTGGCCGGCTATTTCCAGGCGTTGGGACAGGCGCGGATGGCGGGGCTCTTGAGCCTCACGAAGCCCTACCTGCTCTCCGTGCCGCTCATTCTCGCGCTCCCCTTCGCGGTCGGCGAAAAGGGCATCTGGCTCGCCTCACCGGTGGGGGATCTGGTGATGCTGGTGATCGTCGCGCTGGCGCTGCGGCAGGCGGCAGGCAGGACGGGCGCACGGCTGGGGATTTTTCACGCGCCAGCGTAGCGCCTCACTGGTCGCGAAGAAACTCCGCCAGCGCCTCCACCTCCTGATGCGAAAACACCGGCAGGCCGGCGGCGGCGAACAGCGCCGCCGTCACGCCCTCGCCAGGATGTTTCGCGCCGGAAAACGTGCCGTCATAGATCGCCCGCGATCCGCAGGAGGGGCTGCCATCGATGAGAAGGGCGGCGACGCAGCCGGTCTGGCGTGCGAGATCGAGTGCTGCCTTCGCGCCATCGATATAGGCGGCGGTGACATCTCTGCCGCCGCTTTCGAGAACTCGGGCGCGGCCGGCCAGAACATCGGCGCCGGTCATGCCCTGCTCGATTTCAGCCGGCAGGCGCGGCGTCTCGAAACCGCCGGCGAGTTCGGGACAGATGGCGACGAGGCGGCCTTCCTCGCGCCAGCGGGCGACGTGCGGGTGATCCAGTGTTTTCGCCTGACCGTCATAGCGGACGGGTTCGCCGTGGAGGCAGGCGCTGATGAGGATTTTCAATGGGTTCTTCTCTGACACGGCAGCCCCCCTCTCTTGCGATTTCTAACACTTAGCTGAAGCTAAGATGTTGAAATCGCTTTCTCCCCCACCAAGGGGGAGATTGGAGCAAGCGGCAGCCTCACACTCCCCATCTCCCCCCTGGTGGGGGAGAAAGCAAAATCATGATCTTAGCCAAAGGCTAAGTCATAGATTTTGCAAGAGAGGGGGTCTGGCCTCACCCCGAAATCTTCGAGAAGTCCGCAACCGTCCCCGTCGCCTCGCGGATCAGCGCCAGCAGCGCCAGCCGGTTGGCGCGGATGGCCGCATCCTCGTCATTGACCAGAACGTCGTTGAAGAAACGGTCGACCGGGCCGCGGAGCTTGGAAAGCGCGGCCATGGCGTCGCGGAAATCCTCGCGCTTGACGGCCTCGTCGGCTTCCTGGCGAGCGAGGGCTACGGCGGCGAAGAGCGCCTTTTCGGCCTCTTCGGTGAAGATCGCATCGTCTACGGACGTTGCAATCGTCGTGCCCTTCTTCTCTTCGGCGGCCAGCAGCTGCGTGGCGCGCTTGGTGCCGGCGAGCAGGTTCTTGCCGTCTTCCGAGGTGATGAAGGCCGTCAGCGCCTCGGCGCGGCGGGCGACCATCAGGAGATCATCCGCATCCGGCGTCAGCACGGCGTCGATGATGTCATGGCGTGCGCCGAGATCGCGGAGATAGACCTTCAGGCGGTCGTGGAAGAAGGAGAGGAGGTCGGCGTCCTTTGCGACCGTCAGCAGCTTCAGCCGCACGCCCTTCTCCAGCAACACCCGGATCACACCCAACGCTGCGCGACGCAGCGCATAGGGATCCTTCGAGCCCGTCGGCTTTTCGTCGATCGCCCAGAAGCCGACCAGCGTGTCGAGCTTGTCGGCGAGCGCGACGGTGACGGCGACCGGGTTGGTCGGCAGACTATCGGACGGGCCGAGCGGCTTGTAGTGTTCTTCGATGGCAGCAGCGACGTCCGCGTCTTCGCCCTGCAGCAGCGCATATTTGCGGCCCATGAGGCCCTGAAGCTCGGGGAATTCGCCGACGGCTTCGGTGCGCAGGTCGGCCTTTGCCAGCACCACGGCGCGGTCGACCTTGGCGGCATCGGCGCCGGTGATCCTGGCGAGTTCGGCAGCCAATTCCCGGATGCGCTTGACCCGCTCGCCCTGCGAGCCGAGCTTGGCATGGAAGGTCACGCCGAGATGGTCGAGCTTGGCCATGCGCTGGTCGAGCGGCTTCCTGAGGTCGAGGCCGAACTTGGCGGCGCTTGCCGTAAGGTCGCCGAGGTCGGGCATGTCCTTCTGGTCGCGCTTGTAGAAATGCGCGGCATCCGAAAGCCTAGCGCGGACGACCTTGCCATTGCCATGCATGATTTCCTTGCCGTCGTCCTTGGCGGCGATGTTGGAGACCAGGATGAAGCGGTTGGCCAGCCCCTCGCCGCCCCTCTCCTGAGAATGGGCGGGACGGCACACGAAGCACTTCTGGTTCGTCTTGATAGTCAAGCGGATGATTTCGGCGGGGATTTCGAGGAATTCCTCCTCGAACGTGCCCATCAGCACATGCGGATATTCGACAAGGCCTGAGACCTCGTCGAGCAGGCCCTCGTCCTCGACCAGCTCGAGGCCGGAGGCGAAGGCGAGGTTCTGCGCGTCCTGCAGGATGATCTGCTTGCGGCGCTCGGCGTCGAGCACGACCTTGGCCTTCTCGAGGCTCGCCGCATAATCATCAAAGCGGCGGACGGTGATCGGGCCCGGCGCATGGAAGCGGTGGCCATAGGTGACATTGCCGGCCACGATATCATCGACCACGAAGGGGATGACGACCGTTTCGTCATGTTCGGGGCCGAACATGCAGACGATGGATTGCAGCGGGCGCACCCAGCGCAGTGCGCCGGGCTTGGCCGAGGCAGCGCCAGAGCGCATGGACTTGGGCCAGGGGAAATTGCGGATGATGCCGGGCATGACATCGGCGATGATCTCTTCCGCCGCGCGGCCGGGCTTCTGGATCACGGCGACGTAGAACTCGCCCTTCTTGGGGTCGGTGACCTTCTCGGCCTGCTCAACCGAGGTGAGGCCGGCGGACCGCAGGAAGCCTTCGATGGCCTGCGCGGGGGCGTCGGTGCGGGGGCCCTTCTTTTCCTCGCGCGTGTCGGCGGAACGGGCGGTCAGGCCGCGAATGTCGAGCGTCAGGCGGCGCGGCGTCCAGTATTCGCGTGCGCCCTCATAGGTCAGGCCCGCCTCGACCAGCGCATCCGTGACAAGCTTCTTCAGGTCGCCGGCAGCCTTGCGCTGCATACGGGCGGGGATTTCCTCGGAGCGAAGTTCAAGCAGAAGGTCCGGCATGGT
The DNA here is from genome assembly GCA_035565055.1 of Ensifer sp. GTDB lineage: Bacteria > Pseudomonadota > Alphaproteobacteria > Rhizobiales > Rhizobiaceae > Ensifer_A. The sequence continues at coordinate 16,984 of DATMTA010000081.1, read as the reverse complement.
CTTGGCGCACAATCTTTAAAGGTTGTCTTTCGGTGCGCGGGACTTAGCAAGCCATGGCCGCCTTGTCACCTGCAAAGCGGTCGAAATCGGTAGGTTGCCGTGCCATTCGCGCCTGCCTCGTGCCCGTGAAAAAGCCGTGAATATTTCGCTTTCGAACCGTAATTCCGCCAAGAGGCGATTTCACATTCCGCTCGTTAGTGCTCACGAACATAGGCCGAGACTATCACTCGGCCGGAAGGAGATCAGATGCACACGACCAAATTTTCCCGCATGTCCGCGGTCGCTCTCATCATCGGCAGCATGGTTGCCGCGCCTGCCTTCGCAGCCGGCAATGGCAACGGCGGGGGTAACGGTGGAGGCAATGGCGGCGGTAATGCCGGCGGCAACAGCGCCAGCCATTCGGCCAGCGACAACGCCGGCGGCAAGTCCGCCACGAAGAGCGACTCGACCATGATGGACAAGTCGAAAGGCTCTGCCACGGGATCCGACAAGTCCGCGTCCAAGAGCGGCGCCTCCGATCTCGGCAAGCTGAACGGCTTCCTGCACGCTTCGCCCGAGGCGCTGAAGAACGCGGCCCCGAACTCGGCCATCGGTCTCGTCACCCATGGCTATGCCGACGCGCTGAACTCCTATCTCGCCGGCGGCGCGAATGCCAAGACAGCAACCGACGTCTATGCCGCGCTGGAAAAGGCCGCCAACAAGCCGCTGACCGCCACGACGATTGCCGCCGTTGACGCGAAACTCGCGAAGAACGACCCGGCTCTCGCCAAGACGATCGCTGCCTATCCGGGCGGTGCAAAGGCGCTGGCGCAGGCAATTGCCGCCGCGGGCCCGACCAAGAAGGCCAAGTCGATGGACATGCCGGCCATGAAGAAGACCGTGCAATAAAGCAGGCGTAGTAGAGTAAGCCTTGCCCGCCGCTTTTGACCCTGAGCGGCGGGCATTTTCATGCCATGACAGATGTCTCGCAGCTACCAGCCGCCGCCACCGCCGCCGCCTCCCCCGCCACCGGAGGAGCCGCCGCCACTGAAGCCGCCGGATGAACTGGAGGGCGCTGGCGTCGGCAGTGTCGACTGGATGGTGGACGCCATCGAGTGCGAAAAGCCGCCGACCGAGCCGGCAAATCCGCCATAGTTGGAGCCGGCATACCAGCCGGGCTGGTAGTCATCGATCTTCGCCGCCGCGAGCCACTTGTCGAAGGTTTCCGTCCAGGGCTTTTCGACGCCCAGCGCCACGGCATAGGGCAGAAGCTTCTCGAAATGCTGCGGCGACATCTCAGGCGCGCCAGCCATGTTCATGCGGTCTTTCTCGGCCAGCGTCAGATACTGCCTTAGCCCGTCGATGCCATCCATCATCTTCGCGCCAAGTGCTGTCGGCGCGCCCATGATGAAGAAGGCGAGGATGTTGGCAATCACGATGCCGCCGAGGCCGACGATAACGGGAAGTTCACCGTGGGACATCAGTTCCTCGAACATCAGCGAAACGAGCGAGCCGAGAACCGAGAAAGCGGTAAAGCCTATGATGCCGAGGACGATGATATAGAAGATCTTGCGCCCTGCCGAGACGCCGGGCTGGAAACCCTTGCCCAGCACGCCGGCAAAGACGCCGAGCACAGCTGCGAGGATCACAGGCACGACAAGCAGCGCGATGTCGTCTGACGAAAACCGGCCGAAGGCGATGAGCGAGATGAACGTAACGACGGACAGGATCACGCCGAGGACCACATAGCCGATATTGGCGTTGTAGTATTTGCCGCGATTTTCCTTGGTGATCGCACCGACAAAGGCGGAACCAGCAGCCTGCACGCTTTCACCGTTGGCCTTGTCGAGTCTCAGCGTTCCGCCGGCCGAGACGACGCGGGAGAGGATCGCTGCCTCGCCGGCCGGCAGTGCGCCGCCGCCGGTCTGACCCGTCGCAGTCAGGATGATCGAGGTTTTCAGGTCTTCGAGTTTCAGCTTGCCGCCTACCGCGAGATTGAGCGCAGCGGCCGAGAACGCCTTCCAGCCGCCATCGCCGAAGCCCTTGTTGTCGATATAGTTCACCAGTGCCGGCGAAATACCGTCCGGCGCATCCCAGCGCGGAACGATGATCCCACGCGGCGGATCGCGCCCGACCTTCAGCCACGACCAGCCATACCAGCCCCAGACGAGCATGAGGCCGATGAGCGCGATGAAGGCGTTGCGATGGTCCTTCAGCCACCACCAGCGTTGCTGTTCCGCAGATGGCGGATCGATCGCCCCTTTGGGCACGACGATATCGGCGGTCATGCCGTCCTCGGGATTGAGGCTGCGAGTCGCCTGCACATTGACCGTCGAGCCGCTGGCGCGGATCGTGGCATCGTGGCCGGTCGCGCCCTGTGGACCGGTATAGACCTGAAGGCGGGTGGGCTTCACGCCGTCCGGCAGATGGATGTCCGCGCTGGCCTGCAGGATCGGGAACTGCCAAAAGTTACCTGTCACGTTCCACGAGAAGAGATCGGCTTCCGGGCCATAGCGCACCTGCCGGTTCGTCTCGTAGACGAATTCGTAAGTATGGCGGCCGGAGCTGACATAGGTGTCCTTGTCGCCGGCATAGATGCGGATGCCATTGTCGATATATTCGGTGGAGTGCGGCTCATCGCGCCCGTCGCGGCGGACGGCCTTGAGGGAGAAATCGACCTCGCCGAGTGTGCCATCCGGCTTGCGGAAGGTCAGCGGGAAATCGCGGAAGATGCCGTGGCGGATATCCCGCCCTTCCGCGTTGACCTCGATCTGTTCGGTGACGGTGACGAGGCCACTCTTGTCGAGGCTCACATCGGCATGGAAGTTGCGGATGACTTCGGCGGCGGTGGCGGGAAGAAAAGACAGGATCAGAAGCGCGACGCCAATTGCCAGCTTCTGCACGAACCTCTGCATTTTCCTCTCCCCCTTGGTTCGCGGACTACCCCGCCTTGCGCTCGAACGTGACACCCAGCGAGCCCAGCGCATCCCAGTAGTTCGGATAGGTCTTGGCCACACAGGACGGGTTCTCGATGGCGATGCCGGAGGTCTTGAGGCCGGCCAGCGCGAAGCTCATGGCGATGCGGTGATCGGCGAAGGTGTCGATGCGTGCCGAAACCGTCTGGCCGGCGAGCGCCGGATTGCCGGTGACAATCAGGTCGTCGCCCTCCTCGCGGGCCAAGCCTGCGCGGATATTGTTGAGGCCGAGCGAGAGCGCGCGGATGCGGTCGCATTCCTTGACGCGCAGGTTCTCGATGCCCACGAAGCGCACGGGCGTTTCGTTATACGCGGCGAGCACGGCAAGCGTCGGAATGGCGTCCTGCATCTGGCTGCCATCGATCTGAGCCGGCATGTGCGGGAACGCGGCGATCATGTCGTAGGAACGCGCATCGGGCTGGGAAAATTCGGTCGCGGCAACACCGAGATCGATCTTGCCGTGGGTCAGCACTTCCGCGCCCCAGAGATAGGTGGCGGCGGAGGCGTCGGGTTCGATCAAGTAATTGGCGGCGCGGTAGCCGGTCGGTGCGATCACCCAGCGGGCATTGCCTTCCTCGCGCACGTCCGCACCGAAGGCCGTCATGCAGGCGGTGGTCAGCGTGATATAGCCGCGCGCGCCGATGGCCGAGCCCGCAAGCTCGACCGTGAAGGGTTCGCGCCCGCAGGCGGCGGCCATGAGCAGCGCGGAGACATATTGCGACGATAGGCCGGCATCGATCACGACGCGGTTGGCCGTGAAGCCGCCTTTCGCGTCGACGGTGACGGGCGGGCAGCCGGTCGGGGCCTCGATCTGGACGCCAAGCGAGGCGAGCGAGGCGACCAGCGGGGCGATGGGGCGCTTGCGCATATGTTCGTCGCCGTCGACGACGAAGCGGCCGTCGAACATGGCAACCGCAGCGGTCAGGAAGCGCGTCGCCGTCCCGGCATTGCCGAGGAAAAGCGGCTTTTCCGGCGGATTGAACGTGCCCGAACTGGTGACGACGAAGGTCGTCGCGTCGGGCTCCTCGACGGCGACGCCCATCGCGCGCAAGGCTTCCGCCATATAAAGCGTGTCGTCGCTTTTCAGCGCACCGGTCAGCCGGCTCGTGCCCTTGGCGAGGCCGGCGAGCAGAAGCGCGCGGTTGGTGATCGACTTGGAGCCGGGCGGCATCACGCGACCGGTCAGCGCATGGGCCGGCGGGATGACGGTGAGCGTATCTTTGTTCATGTCTTATCGGTCTCGGCGGGAAGAAATCTCCCCCGCCCTTTATCAGAACTTGACCTGAGGAACAGCCCTGTCGGCCTCGTTGGTGATTTCGAAATAGGCCATCTTGACGAAGCCGAAGGCCCTGGCGACGAAATTGGACGGCACGCTCTCGACCTTGACGTTCAGCTCGCGGGCCGCGCCATTGTAGTAGCGGCGGGCCATCTGCACTTCGCCCTCGATCGTTTCCAGCGACTTCTGCAGCTCAACGAAATTCTGGTTGGCCTTGAGGTCCGGATAGGCTTCGGCAAGCGCAATCACGCGACCAAGCGCCTGGCTGAGCATCCCTTCAGCGACGGCGCGGCCGGCGACATCCCCCTGCGGCACGGCCTGCGCCTTGTTGCGCAGCTCGACCACCTCTTCCAGCGTCGACTTCTCATGGGCGGCATAGCCCTTTACCGTCTCGATGAGGTTGGGGATCAGATCGGCGCGGCGTTTGAGCTGTACATCAATGCCCGACCAGGCTTCTTCCGCCATCTGGCGCGAGCGCACGAGACCGTTATAGACGATGACGGCATAGGCCGCGATCGCGACGATAATAATCAATGCATACATGGGCTTCCCTCTCCCCGACTTTGGCAGGGAGATTAGCCTTCGCGCGATGCAAAGTCATCCGGGATTTTGGGGCAGAGTAAACGGCAGGCCCAGGCGTCCACTGTTACCCGGGGAGCAGCGGCGCGCGGCCAAACCCAGCAAGATCGTCCTCACAAACACACACTTGGGGAACGATCATGACAACCGCCATCAGGCTCTGCGCAGCCCTTCCGCTCCTCATTCTCTTCATCGACTATGCCGTGGCAATGCAGAAGGTCGAACCTGCCGGCACGCGCCGCTGCCTGCGTACGATCGCGAAGCAGACGGATGCGGGGACCTATCCGACTCTGAAGCCGGCTTGGGAGATGGGTGTTAAGTGGGGTGAGCGGGTTTAGCGGAGTGGTGCAAAAGGATTGGTGATTTCAATTCCCTCGTCCAGTATTTGCCCAGACTGCATGTCTTCTGAATAAAGAACCTTGCAGCCAGCTTTGATGGCAGCAGCGAGTATGGAAGCATCGTATAAGGAATATCCGTAACGGCTGGCCAGCCCCAGTGCCGTGACGTGAAGGTCGGTATCGAGAGCGACAACTTCGTCTGCAATATCCCGGTAAAGTGCGGAGATTTCGCCAATTTCTTCCCAAGACATCAGCAGTTTGCGCCGGGCAACATTCGCGAACTCGTTCAGGCATTGAACGCTGATGATAAAATGGTTCTGGACAATCGCTCGGGCCATTTCGGAACGCGGATCATGGCTCGCGGCGTAGACGAGGATGTTAGTATCGAGGAAAGGCGCGGTCATCATCCGCGTTCGTTTGCTTCATCGCGGCTGAAGCTCCAGCCAGCAGGCAGGGGTTTAGCCAAGGCACGAATGCGGTCAACCACCCGCTCGCGGCTTTCATCACGCTCGACCTCGAAAACGCGATCACCTGCGACGCGGACGGCGATTTCATCGCCCTCTTTCAGATTGAGCGCTTCTGCGACCTGCGCAGGGATGCGGATCGCGAGGCTGTTACCCCATTTTGAAACCTGCATGACGGCCTCCGTGGATATACATGACTTTTGTATATCACACTCAAGAGGCGCTATCAAAGATCAGGCAACATCCTTCCAGTTCACCCCGCCGGCATCCGTCAGCAGGAATGCCTCGCCGCAGGCCTTGGCGAGCGTGCGGACACGCAGGATGTAGGACTGGCGCTCGGTGACCGAGATCACACCGCGGGCGTCGAGGAGGTTGAAGACGTGGGATGCCTTGATACACTGGTCATAGGCTGGGAAGACGCATTTGTGGAGGCGCAGGTTATCGTTGTCGCCGGGTGCGCCGGCGGCGAGAAGCGCCTGGCATTCCTTCTCCGCGTCGATGAAATGCCGGTGCAGCATCTCGGTGTCGGCGAATTCGAAATTGTGGCGGGAATATTCCTGCTCGGCCTGCAGGAAGACATCGCCATAGCTGATCTTCTCGTCGCCTTCGCGGCCGTTGTAATTGATGTCGTAGATGCTATCGACGCCCTGCACATACATGGCGAGGCGTTCCAGACCATAGGTCAGTTCGCCGGCGACGGGCGCGCATTCGATGCCGCAGACCTGCTGGAAATAGGTGAACTGCGAAACTTCCATACCGTCGCACCAGCATTCCCAGCCCAGACCCCAGGCGCCGAGCGTCGGGCTTTCCCAATCGTCCTCAACGAAGCGGATATCGTGAATGAGCGGATCGAGCCCGATGGCTTCGAGCGAGCCGAGATAGAGTTCCTGCAGGTTCGACGGGTTCGGCTTCAGGATGACCTGATACTGGTAATAGTGCTGCAGGCGGTTGGGGTTTTCGCCATAGCGGCCATCAGACGGACGACGCGAGGGCTGCACGTAAGCAGCCTTCCACGGCTTCGGGCCGAGCGCCCGCAACGTCGTTGCAGGATGGAAGGTGCCCGCGCCCACTTCCATGTCGTAGGGCTGGAGCACTGCGCAACCCTTGTCGGCCCAGTAATTGTGCAGCGTCAGGATCAGCGCCTGGAAGGAGCGCTTGGGGTCCATGTGGGGAGCAAGTGTCGTGGTCATCGCCGAGCCATGTGCTTTCGAGGATTGTTGGGCTGTCGTTTGGCATATTATCGGCGACAGGGTCAAGCATTTGGCCCGTCACGACGCCGAGAGGTATTCTGCGAATAAAGGCGGTGTTGCATCCGTCTGCATCTCGGCTAGTGTCGTTGTCCCTTGCGCCCCGGAGGTCTTCATGCGCCGTATTCTTCTTGCCCTGCCGTTCGCAGCCCTGCCGCTCTTTCCCGCCTTGGCCGCCAGCGAAAGCAAATCGGCAGAAGATCTGACCTGCTCCAACATCGTGAAGGCGGGCGATACTGCCAAGACGATCGGAGATCGCTACAAGGGCGAAACGGCCATCGAGGAGACGACCGGTGCGGAAGGGGAGACCGCCAAGGCATTGACCCTGTTCGGCAAGGACCCAGCCCGCAAGCTTTACATCTCCTTTGCCGACGACGACATGACGAAGCTCTCGGCCATCGGTCCGGCAGAGGGTGCGACGCACTGGACGATTGCAGGTCTCAAGCTGGGCTATTCGCTCGCCGATGTCATCAAGGCCAATGGCGGCAAGTTCGAGATCAGCGGCTTCGAATGGGATTACGGCGGCTATGTCACGGACCTGAAGGGCGGCAAGCTTTCTTCGCTCGAGGGCGGCTGCATGGTGACGATCCGATTCAATCCGCCCGAAGGAAAGCCGGTTCCGTCCTCGCTTTCCGGCGAGCGAAGCATTCCCTCCTCCGATCCCAAACTCGGCAAATTGAGCCCGATTGTCAGTGACATCCAGCTCGGCTGGGCCACCGACGATGGCGGAAACGGTTCCGCCGATTGAGGCCGGCGGATCACACCACCGAGCTAAAATCGATTAAGCTTTTGTCATGTTAAGGTCGCCGTACCAAATTGGTGACAAACGTTCTTGCGGATTTGCAAGAGCCGCTCATAGTTGATGTCCAAACGGTCCGAACAACCAATCACAAACGATCCCGAAGGAAACATCCCTTGAGCGCCGTCACCGAGAACGCGACGCCGTCGCAAGCGTCCACCAGCATGGCCAAGGCCGCAACAGGGCCGGCCATGGCCATCCTCATCATGATCAGCGTGTCGCACATGCTGAACGACCTGATGCAATCGGTCGTGCCGTCCGTCTATCCGATCCTGAAGGACAAGTTCCAGCTATCCTATTCGGACGTGGGTCTCCTGACCTTCACCTGGCAGTTGACCGCCTCGATCCTGCAGCCGGGCGTCGGATTCTATACCGACAAGCATCCCAAGCCGTTCAGCCTGGCCTTCGGCATGGGCTGCACACTGGTTGGCCTCATGCTGATGGCCTTTGCGACCTCCTATCATCACCTGTTGATCGGCGTTGCGGCCATCGGTGTCGGGTCGTCGGTTTTCCACCCGGAATCGTCCCGCGTGGCGCGCATGGCGTCTGGCGGGCGTCATGGCTTTGCGCAGTCGCTATTTCAGGTCGGGGGCAATTTTGGTTCTGCGATCGGACCGTTGCTTGCCATGCTCCTTGTCGTTCCCTACGGCCAGCACGCGATCAGCTATTTCGGAATTTTCGCGCTTGCCGGCATGGCGATCCTGACGCGCGTCGGTTTCTGGTATCGCGAGGAGCGCCGTTCGGCCAAGGGCAAGGCAGCCGTATCGCATGAGTCGCCGGTGAGCCGCAGCGTGCTCATCCGCTCGATCGGCATCCTGTGCGCCCTCATCTTCTCCAAGTTTCTCTACATGGCGAGCCTGTCGAGCTACTACATCTTCTACACGATGCAGACGTTCAAGATCTCGACGTCGACGGCGCAGCTGCTGCTCTTCGTCTATCTCGGCGCCGTCGCCGCCGGGACGATTGCCGGCGGTCCGATCGGCGACAAGATCGGGCGCCGCCGCGTCATCTGGTTCTCGATCCTCGGCGTGCTGCCCTTCACGCTGGCCCTGCCGTTTGCGAATCTCACCTGGACCGTCATCCTGACGATCCCGATCGGCTTCATCCTGGCCTCAGCCTTCCCGGCCATCGTCGTCTATGCGCAGGAACTCGTTCCGGGCAAGCCGGGGACGATCGCGGGTCTGTTCTTCGGATTTGCCTTCGGCATGGGCGGGATTGGCGCAGCATTGCTTGGCGTGCTAGCCGACCACACGTCGATCGGCTTCGTCTACCAGGTCTGCTCGGTGCTGCCGGCAATCGGCCTGCTGGCGATCTTCCTGCCGGATGTGCGGCACAAGGTCGCCTGATCGGGGTCGCCTGATCGGGGCCGCCTGATCAGGTATCGTCCTTCTTGAGGCGGTATTCCCCCGTCACGGGATCCTTCACCAGGGTCCCGTGAGCGCCGTTCTCAACCTCGCGGCGGCGCGCGTTGGCGTTCTCCGTGGCCTTGCGGGCATCGGCAACAAAACGCCTGAAGAAGATGTAAACGCCTGCTGCAACGATCAGCAGGAAGAGCGCCTGGGGCATCTAATCCTCGAAAATGACTCCATCGGGCTCAAAGCCCGAAGCGGCTCCATAATGCCTTGTCTTCCGCGGTCTGCGCAAGGGCGGCAATCGCGCCCTCCCCGGCCGAGGCGCCGATATCGCTACCGACATTCACACCCGGCACGCGACGCCCGAAGAAAGAGCGCTGGCCTGAGACCAGTTCCAGCTTCACCTTGTCGCCGAAGTCGCGGCGCAACACCTCCCGGGCATGACCGAGACCGTCGATCAGGCCGAGATCCTTCGCTTTGGTTCCCGTCCAGAACAGGCCGGAGAAGATCGTCGGGTCATCCGCCAGCTTGGCACCGCGGCGTCGCTTGACCATGTCGATAAAGACCTGGTGAATCTCCAGCTGCAGCGTCTTCAGATATTCGATATCAGCTTCCTTTTCCGGCTGGAAAGGATCGAGGATCGCCTTGTTTTCGCCGGCCGTGTAGACGCGGCGCTCGACGCCGATCTTCTTGAGCAATTCCGGAAAGCCGAACCCGCCTGAAACAACGCCGATGGACCCGACGATGGAGGTTTCATCGGCGAAGATGACGTCGCCGGCCAACGCAATCATGTAGCCGCCGGAAGCCGCAACGTCCTCGGCGAAGACGTAGACTTTCTTGCCGTGTTCGGCTGCGAGGTCGCGAATACGGCGATAGATCAGGCGGGACTGAACGGGCGAGCCGCCGGGAGAATTAACAAGGATCGCGACGGCGGACGACTTCTTCGAGGCAAAGGCCTTTTCGAGAGCTGGCGCGACGCTGGCGAGATTGAGCGCAGGCCGGAACTGACTGCCGCCGCTCATGATCGTTCCCTGCAATCGGACCACCGGAATGACCGTCTCCTCCTTGCGGAAGCGGGCGGGAAGATAGCGGCGGAACAGGTCTTTCATCGAGATGCCTTCGATTGCGGTAAACTGCCAAAGATGTAGGGATCAGCGGCAGAAACGCAATGGAAGCCAGCGAAAATCGACGGCGTGCAAAGGAGAAACACTTCGATCCGTTGTCGGCACCCGGAGACGCCGACATCTTTTACAAATGGATAAAGCTGGAAGTTCAGTTTTTGACCTTGCCCTTGACCGTCGATCCATCCTCGAACTCGCAATAGCATGGACCACCCGTCTTCGATTTCTCGATCTCGCAGAAACCGGGGTCATTGGCCGTATCTTCCGGCTGATAGACACAGCGCGAGCTGGAAGCTGACGCCGCGGCGCCGACGGCGCTGCTCAGCACGACGGCAGCAGCGATGCATAGCGCGGTAAAATGTCCAATTTTCTTCACGTCTTTGTCCCTCTCAAAATCAGTCGGCCATAAAAATCCCGGCCATTATTAAAATCATCAATGCGGGGCGCGAACTTATGCGTCCCCTCCAAATGCATAACAAATGGGCTGCGAAACACAAGACGCGCACGCGAGCCCTTTACAGCCGAGACGAGCATTCGGATGGCCGGCTCGCCTTCCCTCGGATGGATAAGGGTGACCTGGAGCCCGCCGAAACGTCTCCCGCACGCCGCCATGATATCTGCGATCGATTCCGGACGGGCAATCAGCGATAGTTCTCCACCCGGCTTCAGGATGGCACCGGCAGTCCTGATCCAGCTTTCAAACAGGCCTTCGGTCATGGCATGGGCGTCCGCTTTCAGCGGGTCGGGCGTGCGTCTATCGGCAGCGGCGTTGAAAGGCGGGTTCATGATGACATGGTCGAAGACCTCGTCCTCCAGCCCGGCGGCCACGCGTGCCTTGCCTCTGAGGGTCACATCTGCCTCGACGACAGACACGCGCGCTGCGATCGCAGAATTTTCGTCAAGAGCGACCGATTTCCGCGCGAAGGCGGCCATTTCGGGAGACCGTTCGACAAGGACGATTTCCGCCTGCGGAAGACGTGACGCAACTGCGAGGCCCGCGGCACCGGCGCCGGCGCCTAGATCCGCAACCTTCAGCTGTCCCCGCCCCTCGACCATGGCGGCGAGAAGCATGGCGTCCATTCCCGAGCGGTGACCGCCCCTCGTCGGCTGCACGACGTAAAACTTGCCGAAGTGAAAGGCATCGATCGTCTCGACGGTCACGTCGGCTTCCTGTCCCTGAGCTCGGCGCCGAGGCCAGCATCCGTCACGATCCTGCGCGCCTCATCCAGACGGTCGGCGTCAACGAGCACGCGGCGGGGAATCGCGCCGATCGAACCGTCAAGAATGCTCATCGTCTGGTCTGCGACCATGCAAACGATGCCGGCATCCCGCATCAGGCTTTCCAGAAAGGAGATCAGAACCGGATCATTCGTCCGCACAAGCTCTTCCAACGTCTCTAAACTCCTCAAAAACTGGTCGGCGAGGCAATTCGCCTCTTGCCGCACCTTTAGCCCCTTCGCTATTGTCGATTGACATAATAGCAGGAGTGCTTTCGTTGGGCGTCGTCATACCGCTTGAAGAAAACAAAAACAAACAGGCATCGGTCAAGCCGCTCGTGGATCTGACCAAGAGCGGAATGCAGCGCGTCAACCAGCTGATCCTGTCGAAGGCAGGCTCCGACGTCGAGATGATTCCGGAAGTGGCCAACCACCTCATTTCCTCCGGTGGAAAACGACTGCGTCCGATGCTGACGCTCGCGGCCGCGGAACTCTGTGGGTACGTCGGCGAAAACCATATCCGGCTCGCCGCGTCGGTGGAATTCATGCATACCGCAACACTGCTCCACGACGATGTGGTCGATGAAAGCGCGATGCGGCGCGGCAAGTCCACGGCGCGCATGATCTGGGGCAATCAGGCCAGCGTGCTTGTCGGCGACTTCCTGCTCGGCCAGGCTTTCAAGATGATGGTCGACGCCGGCTCCATGGACGCGCTCGACGTGCTGGCAACGGCTGCCACCGTGATTGCGGAAGGCGAGGTGATGCAGCTTTCCGCCGCCAAGAACATGGAGACGACGGAAGACGATTATCTCGCCGTCATTCGCGCCAAGACGGCGGCACTCTTTGCCGCCGCCGCCGAAGTCGGACCGATCGTCGCCGGCGAAAGTAAGGCAATGCGCAATGCGCTGAAGTCCTATGGCATGAACCTGGGCCTGGCGTTCCAGCTGGTGGACGACGTTCTCGATTATGGTGGCACGACTGCCGATCTTGGCAAGAACACGGGTGACGACTTCCGCGAAGGCAAAATCACGCTGCCCGTCATTCTCGCCTATCGCCGGGGTTCGGATGAAGAACGAGCATTCTGGAAACGTGCGATCGAGGAAGGCCAGTCGAGCGATGAAAACCTGGCCATCGCCATGGGGCTCATCAAGAAATACGGCAGCCTTGCCGACACGATCACCCGCGCCCGCCACTATGGCACGATAGCCCGCGACGCGCTGGCTCCCCTGCCCGACACGCCGCTGAAGGCCGCGCTGCTGGAAGTCATCGACTTCTGTATCGAGCGGGTGAGCTGAGGCCGATCGTGCGGTGCGACCTCACCTGATACGGCCCGATCGCAGGGGACGGATTTTGTTGCGGGGCCGCTTCAAAAAAGCCATGCTCGGTTCGAATCATAGAGACGGCGACGCGGCCGTCTGATGTCCGCGACCGTGGACGTTGTTGAAAGGTTTCTTCATGCGGAAATTGTCACTGTCGGCCCTTCTTTGCAGCGCAGCGCTTGCGGCAGTCCTTGCCGGCACGGGCGGCGCATGGGCCAAGTCGGCGGATACGCCCGCCAAGCCGGAGGTCGAGGTCAAGTTCGATCCGGGCTCGGTTGACAGTTTCTCCGGCGCCTATCTTGCAGCCTTCACCGCCGACACCGACGGCGACTACAAGAATGCCATCGAGCTCTATCGCGTAGCGCTCGACTTCGAGCCGAATAATCTGCAGATGCAGGAACGGCTGATGATCAACCTGTTCCTGAACGGCGACTTCGAAGAGGGCGTCAAGCTCGCGCAGACGCTCAAGAAAGATCCGGCCGTCGAGCGCGTGACCTCGCTGGCGCTTGGCATCGACGCGATCCGCCAGAAGCAATATTCAAAGGCGCGCAAGCTTCTGGTCTACAAGGGGCCGAACGATCTCGATCGCATGATGAACAGCCTTCTCATTGCCTGGTCCGATTTCGGTGCCGGCAAGAAGAAGGAAGCAATCGATTCCGTCGTGAAGCTCGAAGGGCCAGACTGGTTCAAGATTTTCAAGAATTACCATGCCGGGGTCATGTCGGCGCTTGCCGGCGACAAGGATGGCGCGCGCAAGTATCTCAGCGACGCAATTACCGACAAGGAAGGCGGCGCAGCAGCCCAGGACGTGTATGTGCGATCGGTGATCGCACTCGCCAGCTTCGAGGCGCAGGCGGGCGAAAAGCAGAAGGCGCTTGACGCACTCGCCTCCGGCGAGGGCCTGACCGGTCGTTACGCGCCATTCCAGACGCTGCGCGCCATGATCGAGAAGGGCGAGCAGATCAAGCCCGAAATTGCCTCGCCCGCCGATGGCGCCGGTGCCGTGCTGTTCTCCGTCGGCAGTGCGCTCAACCAGTCTGTCAGCGGCAATGTCGGTATGCGCGACAACGCACAGGAGATTGTCGCCTTCTATCTCAACGCAGCGCTCGCGCTGTCGCCGAACAGCGCCGATGTGATGATCATCCTCGGCAACGTCGCCGATGGCGCAGGCAAGCCTGAAAAGGCCATCGAATATTATCGCAAGGTCGATCCCGCATCGCCGATGCATCGCGTCTCCGAGCTGCAATTGGGGCTGGATCTCAGCCAGACCGGCAAGTCCGACGAGGCCGAGAAGCACCTGAAGACGCTGATCGCAGAAGATCCGTCCGATTTCCGCTCCTATCTGGCGCTCGGCAGCGTCTATGCCGACAAGGAAAACTATACCGCGATGGCATCGACTTACGACGATGCTGTAGCGGCCATCGGTCAGAACCCCACGCGGGCGCAGTGGGCCGTCTTCTATCAGCGCGGCATCGCTTACGAGCGGCTGAAGAAATGGCCGCAGGCCGAGCCAAACTTCAAGAAGGCTCTGGAGCTTTTCCCAGACCAGCCGCAGGTGCTGAACTATCTCGGCTATTCGTGGATCGACATGAACATGAACCTCGACGAGGGCATGGCCATGATCAAGAAGGCAGTCGATCTGCGCCCGGACGACGGGTACATCGTGGATTCGCTTGGCTGGGCCTATTATCGCACCGGCAAGTACGAAGACGCCGTGCGCGAGTTGCAGCGTGCCGTGCAACTGAAGGAAGCCGACGCCACGATCAACGACCACTATGGCGATGCGCTTTGGCGGGTCGGCCGGAAGCTTGAAGCGACCTTCCAGTGGAACCGCGCCCTGATCGCCAAGCCCGAGCCGGATCTGGAAGCCAAGATCAAAGCGAAACTGAAGGATGGGCTGCCAGATCTCAACGGCAAGACGCCCGCCGAGGCCGACGCCGAGAAGGCCACGCAGACCCCTGCCCCCGATGCGCCGGGCAAGAAGTCCTGACCGGGTGAGACCGACAGGGATGCTTCGCCATGGCTCTTTCTGAACTCGCCCCGGCGAAGATCAATCTCGCGCTGCATGTCACAGGGCAGCGCGACGATGGATATCATCTTCTTGAAACGGTCGTGACCTTCTCCGACGCCGGCGATGTTGTGACGGTCGAAGCCGCTCAGGTCGATTCTTTCTCCATGTCCGGACGTTTCTCGCAAGGGCTTTCGCGCGAGGCGGTTGGCTCGGACGGCAATCTGGTGCTCAGGGCGCGCGATGCGCTTCGCGAGGCGATGGCTGATGAAGGTCTCAGCGCGCCGCCCGTCGCGATCCATCTGGAAAAGAACCTGCCCGTCGCTTCCGGCATTGGCGGCGGATCTGCCGATGCGGCCGCGACGCTGCGGGCGCTGCTGCGCCACTGGCACGCCGCTCCCGCTGCCGCCACGCTCGACAGGCTGGCAATCAGGCTTGGCGCGGACATTCCGATGTGCATGGTCGGCAAGCCGCTGATGGCGAGCGGCGTGGGCGAGAACATCGCGCTCCTGCCGGAGATGCCCTCCTTCCATTGCATCGTTGCCAATCCTCTGCAGCCTGTTTCGACACCGCAGGTTTTTCATCGGCTGACCGAGAAGAGCAATCCGCCCATGGGGCCCCTGCCCGTTCTCTCCGGCACTGCGGATTGGTTAGGCTGGCTTGGCAGCCTGCGCAACGATCTCGAACCGGCGGCCAGGCAGGTGCAGAGCCGGATTGCCGAACTCTCCGGTCTGATGAAGGACACGGGCGCTGCCCTTGTCAGAATGTCCGGTTCGGGTGCAAGCTGCTATGCGCTTTACGAGACGGAGGCGCAGGCAAGCGAAAGCCTGGAGAAGCTGACGGCGGCCCGACCGCAATGGTTCTTCATGCAGACGCGCACTGTGGGAATGGGAGGTTAGGCGATGCCGGGACTTGACGAGACGCGGCCCTTCATTCCGGTCGGCATCGCGATCCTGACCGTTTCAGACACGCGCACGCTGGCCGACGACAAGTCCGGCGATACGCTACAGTCGCGCATCCTGGAGGCCGGTCACAAGCTGATCGACCGCGCCATCGTGACCGACGACAAGGCGTTGATCCGCGAACGGGTGGAGGCCTGGACGAAGCAGGACGATATCGACGTAGTGATCACGACCGGGGGGACAGGCTTTACCGGACGCGATGTGACGCCGGAAGCACTGGAGCCGTTGTTCGAGAAGAAGATGGACGGCTTCTCGGAGGTCTTCCACCGCATTTCCTACGACAAGATCGGCACGTCGACGATCCAGTCCCGCGCTACCGCCGGTGTTGCAAACGCGACTTTCATCTTCGTGCTGCCCGGCTCTCCGGGCGCCTGCAAGGACGCATGGGACGGAATCCTGAAGGGCCAGCTCGACTATCGCCACATGCCGTGCAATTTCGTGGAAATCATGCCGCGGCTGGATGAGCATCTCAAGCGCGGGCAAGGGAAATAGTCAGTCGGCCAACGCCGCATCACGCGCAGTCACCCAGGCCGGGATGATTTCGGAGCGGAGCACCCGCTTTTTCAGACCCGAGGCCAGTTTTTCCAGATCGAACCCGCTGCGGACGAGCGAGATCGCTTGGCGCTTGGTCAGAATGACGCCGTTTTCCAGCGCCGAGCGCTTGCGACCGATCCGCTTCAAGAGCGGTTTCCGGAAGGTGCGGGAATCGGAAAAGCGGGCGGGATCGCGCGTCACGGAGGCGTATTCGAAGATTTCCTCGATCCAGCCGGGCTGCGGCCGCGCGCCGGGCTCAATGAGGAACAACCAGTCGCCGCGCGCCCCGTCCAGCACATCCTTCATGTCCCACTCGTCGTAATAGCGGCAGCCGGCTGCCTCGGCGAGCTTCTGGATGCCGTCGCTGGACCCCCGATCGAGGATCAGAACATCCGACACCAGCCCTTCGACAGCACCGGACACTAGCGCATTCAGCGTATGCGCCGCCTCTGTCTCCTGATCTCTGCATTCCATGATGATCGTCAGCATAAAACCGATTTAACGCATTGCAGCATGAAATGCCACAATTCTGTCACGCACGCCGCGCTCAAGGTTGTTCTTGTCTTGTTCTCTTTTTCGAGATAGGAATATAGTCATTGAAACGGCGGCTGAGTCTCGCCGCATTGTTGGAAACGCATCGTGCTCTCCACATATCGCATGCGATATGCGGGCCGATGCGGAGGGAGTCTCAAATGGCAATTCGAACCGATTTTGCCGAGGGTGCATTTGCGCCCTCGCACAGGGCAGACGTGGCCGAAGCGCTGGCGAGCCAGTCCGGCGCGCGCATCGAGGTCAACCGCCGGCGCGGCCGCGC
>DATMTA010000080.1:0-10222 GCA_035565055.1 Ensifer sp. | reverse complement strand
CCGCCTGCGTTGCCGTGACGTGAGCGCGCACCGCCGCACGCAGCGCCGTGAAGAACGGCAGCAGGGCGAAGCCTTCCGCCTCAACGGCGGCGTCGCAATAGCGGTTGGCAACGAGGTTCGCGTGGTCCTTCAGGCCACGGTGCCAGAGATCCATCACAAGGAACGCGAGATCGTAGAGAACATCCACGGTGGCGATCCGGTCGTTGAAATCGATGCAGTCGAACAGCCTCGGCTTCCCGTCGAGAAGGCAGAGATTGCGCAGATGCAGGTCGCCGTGGCAGAGGCGGATCTTGCCGGCCTCGGCGCGACGGTCGAGATGCGGGGCGATCTCGCTGAGCCGCTGGCGGAAAAGTCTGTCAATCCCGGCCTGTTCTTCATCCGAAAAGACCGTGCTTGTCGCAAAGCCCGCCTTGTTGATGTCGAGAACGCCGAGAATGTTGGCCGCTCCGCCCTCCTCGGCTATTGGCGCGCCTTGATGAAAATCCGCCACCATCCGGGCGACGCCGGTCATCAGCGCCGGCGTCAATTCGCCTCCCATGGCCATGCGATCGAACAGCGCCGACTGGTCGAAACGCTTCATTTCGACCACGGCGTCCACCACGTCGCCAGGCCCATCGAAAGACATGAGGCCATCTGCGGAGCGGTGAATCTGCCTTGTGCCGAGATAGATTTCAGGCGTGGTGCGCGCGTTCAGCGCCAGCTCCTTTTCGCAGGCTGCAAAACGAAGTTCGGGCGTGGAGAAATCGACATAGGGCAGCTTCACCGCCCGCTTCATCTTGAAGGCGCGGTCAGCGACGAGAAAGATGCGTGAGATATGGGTATCCATCACCTCGACCGGCCCGGAAAGGCCGTAGGACGAAGCGTCGCTCAGGAACGCCGTGACAGCCTTCTGGTCGCCGGTGATCATGCATCCTCCGCTGCTGGCCTGTCTCAGGAGGATGACAGGCCTTGCAGTCGGAAATCTGGCAGACGGCGGCTTTATGCGCCTTGACGCACGTCAAGTGTCAGCGGATGCCGTTCACCACGTCCATGAAACGCTTGACGCGCGCGGCTTCCACCTTGTTCCAAGTGTTGCCGTCATATTTGAAATGCGTGCCGATCACGACGCCGCTGGCGCAGGAGAGAATGTCGGTGACATTGTCCTTGTTGACGCCCGTATTGGCGAAGACGGGAACGTCGGTCACCACTTCGCAGACCTTGCGCAGTCCCGACTGATCGACCGGCTGCCCCGTTAGCGGACCGGAGACGAGGATGGCGTCGGCCATCGAGGAGAAGACGGCGCTCTTGGCACGCAGTTCGATTGGCCGCTGGTCCAGCGAATGGGCGAATTCCGCATTGATGTTGAACAGCATCTTCATGTCGGTGCGGCCGAGCCTGGCGCGCAGCCGTGCGGGCGTCGCGCAGTCCGGCGCCCAGACGCCCATGTCGGAGGCGAAAACGCCCGTGAAGATCTCGCGCACGAAGCTCGCACCCGTCGCGGCGCCAATGGCAACGCTCGCCGTTGGGTCCCAGAGATAGTTGACGCCGAAGGGCACCTTCAGCTCGGCCTTGGCGGCCTGGACGATAGCGGTCATGGCGGCAATGCCTTCCGGCGGAGCCTTCAGCTCATACGGCCGATCGTTTTCATTGCCGAACATGATGGCATCGACGCCGCCTTCCTGCAGCGCGCGGATGTCCTCCATGACATCATCGATGAGCTTCGAAACGCCGCCCTTGGCATCATAATTCGGCGAGCCGGGAAGCGCGCCGATATGCGCCATGGCGATGATGACCTTCTTCTTGTCACCAAAAAAATCAAAAACCATCGAATGCTCCAAAGATTGGGCCTTAGGGAAAGCGGGTTGCCACGGGGCTTTGCGTGCGTTTCAGGAAGCGCCGGCGATCATCACCTCGACCTTCGCCGCCTCCAGCGCAGCAGCCAGCTTCGGCGGCGGCGGCGCGTTGGTGATCAGCAGGTCGAATTGCGAAAGCGGCGCGATATGGACCAGCGACATGCAGTCGAATTTCGAGGCGTCGCAAAGCACGACCTTTTTCGTCGAACGGCGCAGATACACGCGCTTCATTTCCGTATCGTCGAAGGAATAATCATAGATGCCATCGGGCGTCAGACCCGACACGCCGACAAACGCGATGTCGAACCAAAGCGCCTCGAACTGCGAGATGGCGGTGGCATTCGAGATCGAGAGCTCATCGTTACGCATCCGCCCGCCCGGCAAGTATACCTCCGCCAGCCCTTCCCCGAGCTGCGTGGCGTTACGCACGCTGTTGGTGAAGAACTTCACGTGCTGCTGCCCGGCCATCAGCCGCGCGAGAAGAAAGGTCGTGGTGCCGACATCGAGCGCGACGGTGCGCAACCCCGACGCCACCTGGGCTGCGGCCTCAGCAATCAGCCGCTTCGGCAGAGCATTCTTGGCAAGGCGGGCCTGGAAAGTGGGCTCATTGAGCCGCGAGGTCACGGTGGAAAGGCCGGGCTCGACACTCGCCGTCAACTCCGTGCTCACAGCACCGCCATGGGTGCGGGCAAGCCGACCTTCCTTTTCCAGTTCGGTCAGGTCGCGGCGCACCGTCATCTCGGAGACCCCGAGCTGAGCGGCGATTTCGGTGACGGAAACAGCGCCCGTTTCGGCCAACGCATCCAGAATGAAGGCGTGGCGCGTGCGCGCCAGAACCTTCGTCTTCTCCATTGTCAGCGTTTCGGTTTCGCTCATGATCCGTCTTTCATTCTCTTTGGGCACTTCGACGCATGTTGCAGCGACGCAGGACCCATTCCTCCCATTGCATGATCAGTGCTTAACGCAGAAAACAAACAAATTCAAACATAAATTTCGATTGATTTGTAAGTTTTTGTTGCTATATGATCGCCGTGTTGTTTTCGCCGGAGATATGGTTCGTGGCACATCCGAAGTTTGCGGAACTCGATGGAAAGAAGGCGATCGTCACCGGCGGCGCCACGGGAATTGGCCGCGCAATTGCAGTAGCGCTGGCCGCTCAGGGCGTCAAAATCGCCATTTGTGACATCAATCTTGAGGCTGCGAACACGGTCGCACAATCGATCGGCGGACACGCGCTGGAGATCGATGTCCGCGCGCGTGTTTCCGTTGAAAAGGCGTTTGCGCGGGCTATCGAAGTCATGGGCGGCTGCGACATTCTGATTGCCAATGCCGGCGTCTCCACCATGCAGCACGCGCTGGAGATCACCGACGAGGAGTGGGACTTCAACTTCGACGTCAACACGCGCGGCATCTTCCTGTCCAACCAGATCGCAGCGCGCAAGTTCGTGGCGCAGGGCCATGGCACGATCGTCAACACCGCCTCACTCGCCGCCAAGGTCGGCGCGCCGCTGCTCGCGCATTATTCCGCCAGCAAGTTCGCCGTTCTCGGCTGGACGCAGGCGCTTGCGCGCGAACTGGCGCCGAAGGGCATCCGCGTCAACGCCGTCTGCCCCGGCTTCGTCAAGACCGGAATGCAGGAGCGGGAAATCCTCTGGGAGGCGGAATTGCGCGGCGTGACGCCTGAGCGCGTCATGGAAGATTACATCGCCCAAACGCCGCTCGGACGGATCGAAACACCGGAAGACGTAGCCGATGTCGTCGTCTTCCTCTGCTCGAATTCCGCCCGCTTCATGACCGGCCAGGGCATCAATGTCACGGGCGGCGTCTACATGACCTGACCGGCCTCCCAACCGGTCGAGCCTCACACAATCGGAGATACAATGGCGTCCATCGTCTTTGAGGGAGTGCAAAAGCGTTATCCGGACGGATATGCGGCCATCCAGCATCTCGACCTCACCATCGAGGATGGCGAGTTTCTGGTTCTCGTCGGCCCGAGCGGCTGCGGGAAGTCGACGGCGCTCAGGATGATCGCCGGCCTTGAGGATATTACCGGCGGCCGGCTGCTGATCGGCGATACGGTGGCCAACGGCTTGGCACCCCGCGATCGCGACATCGCCATGGTCTTCCAGTCCTACGCGCTCTACCCGCACATGACTGTCGCCGAAAACATCGGCTTCGGGCTTTCCGTGCGCGGCACCGACAAGGCGGAGATCGACCGCAAGGTGAAGGAGACCGCCAAGCTCCTCGAACTCGACGCCTATCTCCACCGCAAGCCCGGCCAGCTTTCCGGCGGCCAGCGGCAGCGTGTTGCCATGGGCCGGGCATTGGTGCGTTCACCCAAAGCTTTCCTCATGGACGAGCCCTTGAGCAATCTCGACGCCCGCCTGCGCGGGCAGATGCGCGCCGAGATCGCCCGCCTGCAGAAGCTCAGCGGTATTACCACGGTCTATGTCACGCATGACCAGATCGAAGCCATGACCATGGGCGACCGCGTCGCCGTCATGCGCGCCGGTGTATTGCAGCAGCTCGGCACGCCGCGTTCGCTCTACGATACACCGGCCAATCTTTTCGTTGCGGGCTTCATCGGCACGCCATCGATGAACTTCCTGAAAGCGAAGCTGGAGCGCGGTGACGGTGGTCTCGTCGCTGCCGCCGGCGGCTTCAGCCTGCCGGTGCCGGAGGCCGTCATCGCGGCCCGCCCGGCGCTGACGCGTCATGTCGGCAAGGACATCGTTGTCGGCGTGCGCGCCGAGGCTTTGAGCGTCGCGGATGCGGAGGCAGGCTATGGCCGCATCGGCGGATCGATCGCCTTCATCGAGGATTTCGGCGCGACCAAGCTTGTGCATCTCGATATCGGCGGGGCGGGCAAGCTGGAAGAGGTCACGGCGGAAGCGGACGAAGTCTCGCTCTCCGGCCCGAGGCTCCGCGCCTCTATCCCGGCAACACAAACGCTGCGGCTGGGCGAGACGCTGCGGCTCTCGGTCGATCCGGAGCAATTGCATTTCTTCGACGCCGAGACAGAAAACGCGATCCGCGACTGAACACTGAAAGGTTTCCCCATGCCCGTGTTCATCGGCATCGATATCGGCACGACTTCAACGATTGCGGTCGCCATGTCGGAGAAAGGCGAAGCTCTTGCCTCTGCCTCGCGGGCCTCTCGCCTTTCCTCCCCGCAGCCGGGCTTTGCGGAGGCCGATCCGGCGCAGTGGTGGGCGAACACGCAAGTCGTGGTGCGCGAGATGCTGGCCGAGTTGCCAAAGGGATGCGAGCTTGCCGGTGTCTGCGTGACCGGCATGTTGCCGGCCGTTGTCCTGCTCGACAAGCAACGCCGCGTCCTCCGTCCCAGCATCCAGCAGAGCGATGCGCGCTGCGGCGCGGAGGTCGAGGCGATGAAGGCGGCGCTTGACGAGGGGGATTTCCTCGCCCGCACCGGACAGGGGCTTACCCAGCAGCTCGTTGCGCCGAAACTGCAATGGCTGAAGGCGCACGAGCCGGAGGTCTATGGCCGGATCGCCCATGTCTTCGGGTCCTACGATTTCATCAACATGCATCTGACCGGCCACCTGACCGTGGAGCGCAACTGGGCGCTGGAGGCTGGCTTTGTCGATCTTTCCGATCACCGCATTGCCGACGATCTTGTGGCACTGTCGGGGCTTCCGGCCGACGTTCTGCCGAAACTCGTTGCCTCGCATGAGGTGATCGGCGCGGTAACGGCGCAGGCGGCGGAACTGACCGGCCTGCCGGAAGGCCTGCCCGTGTTCGGCGGCGCGGCGGACCATATTGCCTCGGCGCTGGCAGCAGGCCTGACGCAGGCCGGCGACGTTCTCCTGAAATTCGGCGGCGCCGGCGACATCATCGCCATTGCCGGCAAGCCGGAGCCGGACCGCCGGCTCTTTCTCGATTATCATCTCGTGCCGGACCTCTACGCGCCCAACGGCTGCATGGCCTCGTCCGGCTCGCTGCTGCGCTGGCTTGCGAGCCTCATCGGCGGGGCGGAGAGCGACGGCGCGCTGAAGCAGCTCGATGAAGAAGCCGCTGCCGTGCCGGCCGGTGCAGATGGCGTCCGCGCGCTCCCCTATTTCCTCGGCGAGAAGACGCCCATCCATGACCCCCTGGCGCGCGGCACGATCACGGGCCTCAGCCTCGGCCACACGCGCGGTAATATCTGGCGCGCGGTGCTGGAGGCGATTGCTTGCGGCTTCCGCCACCATCTGGACGTGCTGGCCGAAACCGGACGGCCGGCGACAAGGCTGATCGCGTCGGATGGCGGCAGCCGCAGCCGCATCTGGATGCAGATCGTCGCCGATATCTGTGGCCAGCCGGTGCATGTTCTCTCAGACGCCTTCGGCTCCTCCGTCGGCGCGGCCTGGGTCGCGGCGGCGGGCTCCGGGCTTGCCGCCTGGGACGATGTCGCCGCCTCCGTGAGGATCGGCACCGTTCTTCAGCCCTCGCCCGAAGGCATCTCCGCAGGAAACCAGATCTATGCCGACTATCGCGATCTCTATGCGTCGCTGAAACCCTTCTTCGCGCGCGGAGGCCAGCCATGATCCCTCCTAAGATCAAAGCCATCGCCTGGGATATCGACGGAACGCTGATCGACAGCGAACCGGTCCACCACAAGGCGCTGATGGCCGTCTCGGCGCGCTACGGCGTCGACATTGCAGCCGATGACGCGCGCTTTATCGGTGTCGCGATGAGCGATGTCTGGACTGTGCTTGCACCGCTTTATCCGCCGAGCCTCGACAACCGGACATGGCTCGCCGAGATCGTTGAAGCCTATATCGAACACGCTGCCGAGCTTGCGCCGATCTCCGGCGCGCTGCAGTGCGTGCTGGCGCTGGCCGAGGCTGGGTTCATCCAATGCGCCGTCTCCAATTCCTCGCGCCGCATCGTTGAGGCCAATCTGAAGGCCATGGGGCTCGATCATGTGATGGCCTTTGCGATTGCGCGCGAAGATGTGACCGAGGGCAAGCCGGACCCCGAACCCTATCGGCTCGCCTGTACCCGTCTGGGGCTCGATCCATCGGAAGTCCTTGCAGTCGAGGACAGTCCCGTCGGCACCCAATCTGCCAAGGCTGCCGGTATGCAGGTTCTCCGCTATGGCTCGGATTTCAATGACTTCTCTGCCATTCTTGATCTCGTTGAAGAGCCGAGGCTGCGCGCATGAGCGGCTTCTGGCCCTGCACGGCACCGGAAAAGCCCGGCAAGGCGGCGCTTGTCGTGATCGACATGCAGGTGGATTTCTGCGCGCCGGGCGGCTGGGTTGATCAATTGGGCGAGGATGTCAGCAACACGCGCTCCGTCATCCCGGCGGTCGCCGAGGCGTTGAAGATTGCGCGTGGCGCCGGCCTTGCCGTCTACCACACGCGCGAGGGCCACAAGCCGGACCTCTCCGACCTGCCCGCCAACAAGCAGTGGCGGACACGGGTCCATGGTCTCGGCATCGGTGATGAAGGCGCTGCGGGGCGCATCCTCGTGCGCGGCGAGCCGGGCTTCGAGATCGTCCAGGAAGTGGCAGCCCTCCCCGGCGAGGCCGTGATCGACAAGCCGGGCAAGTCGAGCTTTCATGCCACGGATTTCGATGCACGGCTGAAGACGGTAGGCATTACCCACCTGATCGTCATCGGCGTGACCTCGGATTGCTGCGTGCAATCGACCTTCCGCGACGGTTTCGAGCGCGGCTATGAATGCGTGATCCTGGAGGATTGCACCGCCGCCGTAGAGACACCCAATCATCAGGCGACGATGGACATTCTGAAAGCCTATGGCGGGCGCTGGGGCACGGTCTCCGATCTCGCCGGTTTCCGGGCCGCCGTGGAGGCGCTGCATGGCTGATCGTTTCGCAAGCGTCGCCGCGAATCCCTATTCCTG
This sequence comes from Ensifer sp., assembly GCA_035565055.1. Lineage (GTDB taxonomy): Bacteria > Pseudomonadota > Alphaproteobacteria > Rhizobiales > Rhizobiaceae > Ensifer_A. The sequence continues at coordinate 2,519 of DATMTA010000080.1, read as the reverse complement.
GCCCTTTGACGGGCAGTGGAACGCCGCCGACAGCGCGCTGCTCGTGCTTGGCTTCCAGAACGGCATGGTGGCTGCTCTCCATGCGGAGCCGGAGGTGAAAGTTGCTGCAAGGCTCGTCAGTGCCGTTTGCGACGCCGGCCTGCCGGTGATCGCAAGCCGTCGCGGGCTGGCAGAAACTCTGTCCCCCGTCGCGGCCCGGCGTGCCGCCATGGGCGCAGGAATGGGTGACCCTGTCTTTCCGCCTCAAACGCCGGAGTGGCAGCTTGCGGAATCGCTCGGGCTGCCGGGTGATGCCCCGATCTTTGACCATCCCGGCGATAACGCCTTCTACTCGACAGGGCTCGAAGCCTGGCTCCGGCAGCGCGGCATTCGCAATCTCGTCCTCGCGGGCCTGCCCACCGAGGGCCTGCTCCACGCGACCCAGCGCGCGGCCAACGACATGGGCTTCGAATGCATCGCCGTTTCCGATGCCTGCAAGGGCACGACGGCAGCGCGGCATTCCGGACAACTCCGCATCACCGCCTTCGGCAACGGGCTTTTCGGCACCGTGGCACGGTCAGATCAAATCATCGCGGCGCTAAGCGCCTCTGCTCTCAACTGAAGAGGATCGACATGTCCGATTTCCATTGGCCGGAAGACACCGGAAGCCTCGACTTTCACACGCTGACCGAAGCCTATGCCGCTGGCCAGATGACGCCGTCGAAAGTGGTCAATGCGATCTATGACCGGATAGAAGCGCGCGGCGAAGACCATGTCTGGATCCATCTCGTGCCGCGCGAGGATGCGCTGGAGGCGGCGATGGAACTCGAAGCGGCGGGCTACGATGGCCGTCCGCTCTGGGGCATTCCCTTCTCCATCAAGGACTGCAACGACGTTGTCGGCCTGCCGACGACCAACGGTCTCAAGGAAGGCGCCTATATCGCCGAGAGCACGGGCCAGGCGGTCACCCGGCTGTTCGACAATGGCGCGATCCTCATCGGCAAGACCAACATGGACCAATTCGGCATCGGCCTTGTCGGGATGCGTACGCCCTATGGCGCCTGCTCCTCGGTGTTCAACGACGATTATATTTCCGGCGGCTCCAGTTCCGGTTCGGCCGTGTCGGTCGCGGCCGGGCTTTCGAGCTTTTCGATTGCCAATGATGCCGCCGGCTCCGGCCGCGTGCCGGCCGGCTTCAACAACATCGTCGGCATCAAGCCAACGCCCGGCATTGTAAGCAATGCCTGCGTGTCGGGCGGCGGCTGCGTGAAGACGATCGAGACCGTCTCGGTGTTTGCGCTCACCGTCGAGGACGGCATGGCGGTCATGCGTGTCATCACCGGCTATGATCCGTCCTACCCCTTCTCCAAGCCCGAGGCCGACCATGTCGCGCTCGACCTCGCCCCCGCGCCATCGAAATTCCGTTTCGGCATCCCGGCCGGTGCTGCGCTGCGCTTCTTCGGAGATGCGGAGGCCGAGCGGCTGTTTCAGGAGGCGGTCGAGCGGCTCGACGCTATGGGCGGAGAGGTGGTGGAGGTCGATTTTACGCCGTTTGAGGAAACCCAGCGCATTCTCTACGAAGGCCCGTGGATTTCCGAACGGGCGCTCAGCCTCGACAAGGTGCTGGCCCAATATGGCGACGCGATCCATCCGGTGACGAAAAAGATCCTCGAAAACAGCGGGCAGTATTCTTCGCTCGACACGTTCCGCGCCATCCACCGGATCGCCGAACTGAAATGCGCCACCCGCCCGGTCTGGGACGATATCGACGTGCTGCTGGTCCCGACCACGCCGACGATCTACCGCAAGAGCGAAATCCTCGCCGACCCGATCGCGCTCAATGCCAGGCTCGGCATCTACACGAATTTCGTCAATCTCATGGGGCTCTGCGGGGTTGCCGTCCCGAACGGCTTCCGCGCCGACGGCCTGCCCTCGGGCGTAACCTTCCTGGCGCCCGGCATGGCCGAGGCGAAGGCCGCTTCGATCGCCGCTGAATTCCATCGTCGTGTCGGCTTGGGGCTTGGCATGGACCTGAACCCCTATCCTGCCTATGGCACACCAACCGCCCTCCCTGCAGATCATCGGGAGATTGCCGTTGTCGGCGCGCATCTCTCCGACATGCCGCTCAATCACGAACTCACGGAGCGCGGCGGCGTTTTCCGCGGCAAGACGCGCACCACGGGCGACTACCGGCTTTATGCGCTTTCCGGCACGGTTCCACCCAAGCCGGGTCTGGTGCGCGATCCGAAGGCAGCTGGGCCGGGCATCGAGGTCGAGATCTGGTCGCTGCCGCTTGCCGGCTTTGCCGATTTCGTCGAGCGTATCCCTGAGCCGCTGGGGATCGGCAAGATCACGCTGGAGGACGGCCGCAAGGTCTCGGGCTTCCTCTGCGAGGCAGTGGCGCTGGAAGGTGCGACGGATATTACCGCACATGCGGGCTGGAAGAATTATCTGGCGTCGAAGGCGGCTTGATTTCACCTCGGCGGGCTTGGTACCCCCCTCTGGCCTGCCGGCCATCTCCCCCGCAAGGGGGGAGATTG
>DATMTA010000079.1:0-27031 GCA_035565055.1 Ensifer sp. | reverse complement strand
CTCTTCCGGATTCCCGCCCGTGTAGCGGGCGACCTGCGGATAGGGGCAAAGTTTGCGTGTCCGGTCCTTCGGCCAGGAGGCCGGCAGATCCTTGTTCGCCGGATTGAGCGAAGCGGTCACTTCCGCCGGCTTTTCACCCTTCTCGACCCAGCCGACCAGCTTCTCGAACAGATTGAACTGGTCCGTTGCCGCCCCGCCCTCGCAATGCGTCATGCCGGGAACGGGGTAGAGTTCGACGAAGCTGCTCGCGTCGCCGCCATAGTTGGCCGAAAGACGATCATACCAGTTGCGGGTATCGTTGAAGGAGAACACCGGGTCGCCCACGCCGTGATAGACGATCATCTTGTGTCCGGCGGCATGGAAATCCGCGAGCTTCGGGCTCTCCACATCGGGCGGCGTCATGAACGACATCGCGGACTCGGAGAACTGACCGTCCCGGGCAGCGATCTTCGGAGCATCCTTGTCGAAGTCGAAGGAGAGAAGGAACTTCTCGAGCGACGCCGGATCACCGCCCACTTTTGTTGGCGGTGTCGTGAAGATCTGCGCGAGAGACCCCGCGCCCATCACCGCGATCAGAGGCATGTGATCCCACGGCGGGATCTGGCTTTCGATCTTCCAGAAGCGCCAGTTGGAGCCGCCGATCCCGGGATCCCATGGCCAGTCGCTATACAGCTGTTCGCCCTTGGAGTTCTTCGGTCCTCCATGCATGGTCACCAGAGCCTTGACCTTGTCTGCCGGCAGGCACGAGGCGGTTTCGCCCGGCTTGCAGATCATGCTCTGCGGATCGAAGGCCTTCTGGCAGGCGGCCCAATCGGAGACGATGCCATCCTGCAGACCGTCGAGCTTGTCGCAGGCCGCAACAATCTTCTGGGCAACGATCTGCTGATCTTCCGGCGTCAGCGCCTTGCGCACATCGCCATTGACGGCGTGCAGTGTCTGAATGTCCAGAGCGTGCTGGATGGCCGCTTTGGGAAGATCAAAGCCGGGATCGCCGGCAAGAATTCCGTCATACTCCTTGCCAAGACGCGACGCCGTTACGAATCCATGGCGACCACCGTTCGAGCAGCCAACACCATAGGAATATTGCGGACCCGATCCGTAATAGGCCTTGATGAAGGCCTTGGCCATTGGCGTCAAAGTCTCGACAGCTTTGTAGCCGTAGAAGGCGCGCGCCTCCGGATCCATGCCGAACATGTTGCTGCCGGCCAGGCCCGCTTCGGGATTGGCCTTGCCATCATGCCCCGCATCCGAGGACAGAACCGCAAAGCCCTGGGCAAGCGGGCTCTTTCCCGGGTCGCCTCTTCCAGCAAGACCGAAAGCCGGCACGACGACGCCATCATTGCCGCCATTGAACTGGTGCACGAAGCGACCATTCCAGTCATCCGGCAGCCGCAACTCGAAATGGATGGCATAGGGCTTCCCGTCCGCGCCCGTCCGCTCTGCGGTCGCCCCCTCCACGAGGCAATGTGCAACCGGGCTGTCCTTGCCCGGCGGCGTGGGCTTGGCGGACAGGATGCGAACATCCTTCAGCCCAAGCGCATCCGCATTCAGTCCTTCGCAGGCGACTTTTCCGGCCGCATGCGTCCCATGAGCGAACATAAGCGAGGTCAGGCAGGCTGTTGCGTACAGCCCGTATCTCAAACGTCCCATGATGGCTTCCTCCCAGATCCAGCAGAACAGGAGGAAGGTTAGATGCGCTTTTGAGAAACGTCAATAATGATTATAGGGCATAACAATAATCGACCCAGATCAGGCCGCGTTGCAGGCCCCTGCGATAACACCCGTCAGGTCGTTGACGATCTGCTCGATCTGGCCGCGATCGTCGCCCTCTGCCATGACGCGGATCAACGGCTCGGTGCCGGAAGGCCGGATGACGAGACGACCATTCTTCTTAAGGTCCGATTCGGCAGCCGCAATTGCATCCTTGACGCCCTTGTTTTCCAGCGGCGAACCGCCGGAATAACGGACATTCTTGAGAAGCTGCGGCACCGGCTCGAACCGGCGACAGACTTCGCTGACCGTCTTGCCCGTGCGCTTGACGCAAGCCAGAACCTGCAGCGCCGCGACCAGCCCGTCCCCCGTCGTGCCGAAATCGGAAAGCACCATGTGGCCCGACTGCTCGCCGCCGACATTGAAGCCGAAATTGCGCATGTGTTCGACCACATAGCGGTCGCCGACCTTGGTGCGCGCGAGTGTGAGGCCCTTCGAGTCCAGGAAGCGCTCAAGGCCGAGGTTCGACATGATGGTCGCCACGATGCCGCCGCCGCGCAGCAGCCCGTCACTGGCCCAGGTCTCCCCGATCAGCGCCATCAGCTGGTCGCCGTCGATTTCCTTGCCCTTCTCGTCGATGATGATGACGCGATCGGCGTCGCCATCGAGCGCGATGCCGATATCAGCCCGCACCTCATGCACCTTCTGTGCAAGCGCTTCGGGGTGGGTGGAACCGCAATTGAAGTTGATGTTCGTGCCATTGGGCTCGACGCCGATGGTGACGACCTCTGCGCCCAGTTCCCAAAGGACGGCTGGTGCTACCTTGTAGGCGGCGCCGTTGGCGCAGTCGATCGCAATGCGCAGGCCATTGAGCGTCACATCGCGCGGCAGGGTGCGCTTGGCATGTTCGATATAGCGGTCATGCACGCCGTCGATGCGCTTGGCGCGACCGATATCGTCCGGCGCCGCGAAATGCGGCGACAGATCCTGGTCGAGCATGGCCTCGATTTCCTTCTCGATCTCGTCGGACAGCTTGTAGCCATCCGGACCGAAAAGCTTGATGCCATTGTCCTGATAAGGATTGTGCGAGGCCGAGATCATCACGCCCACATCGGCACGCAGCGACCGGGTCAGCATGGCGACCGCCGGTGTCGGGATCGGGCCGAGAATGAAGGCATCGACGCCCGCCGCCGCAAAGCCGGCCACCATCGCATATTCGAGCATGTAACCGGACAGGCGCGTGTCCTTGCCGATGACAACACGATGCCGATGGCCGCCATTGCGGAAGACCATGCCGGCGGCCATGCCAACCTTCATCGCGATGTCTGCGGTCATCGGAGCCCGGTTGGCCTGGCCGCGAATGCCGTCCGTGCCGAAATAGCGCTTCTTCATGATATCTGTCGCCTACCCGATCTGTTTGAGCCCAGAGGCTCCTTCTTGCTCGTGTCCTTATTCAGCCCCGTGCGCCCCGGCAAGTGGAACGCGACCACGAGGGCCGGATTTTTTGGAGTGTGTTTGCCACAGTTTCCGATAAACGCCACATCAAATTCGGAAACGCGGCAAAACATCCTGTTATGGAACGACACAAGGCCCCGCGGCTTTCCGCGAGGCCCTGCAGGTCCGCCATCGTCTTTCGGACGATCAGAACTTGATATTGTAGGAAGCACCCACCGCGTAGGCCCAGTTGCCTGACGCTGTTGCATTATACACCGCGCCCTTGGTCGTGGACTGGCTCCCCGCCGTCAGGTAGCTGATACCGCCACCGATCTGGATATCGCCAGGACCAGCTTTGATCTTTGCGCCCGCGCCCAGCGTCCATGTGTCGGTCTGGATGTCCGCACCCGTACCGACGCCCTGGTCCCAGGTCAGGTTCAGCGTACCGGCGATGTCGTCCGTGAACTGATGGCCAATCCCGGCCTGGATAGTCCAGCCATCCTTGTAGTTGAAGACATCGTAGGTGGTGCCGACGCCGGTGATCGTGGTGCGAAGGCGATCCAGAACTTTCCAGTTCGTCCATTCGACCGAACCGTAGACCAACCAGCCGGGTGCGATCCCCGACTGAAGCGCGAGCTTGACGGATTGCGGGACGTTGCCGGCGCCCGAAGCCGACAAGGGATTCGTCCCGAGAGTGCCGGCGGCAACGGCCGACGGGGTAAATGTGCCTGAAAGGCTGTGCGAAACACCGGAGCGATACATCAGGCTGGCCCGCATGGCGTATTCCGGAATGTCATAGGCGACACCGAGGCGATAGCCTGCCTTGCCGTCATCCTTCAGCTTGAGGGTGCCGTAGAATTGGTTGTTGGTGTAGTTCACCGTTTCGAGGAACACCCCACCCAGCAGGTGGAAATTGCCCGAGCCGACCGGCATCTTGACATCGCATGTGACGCCATATTCGTCCGCGACGAGGTTCTTGGACAGCCCGTAATTGAAGTTTGTGCCGCCCGATGCGACAGCGTTCGCAGTCTGCTCTGCGGTACGGGCTTTCGTTCCATACGTGCTGCTTGCTCCGATCGGCTGCGTATAGGTCAGAGCGCATCCGAACGCGTCCACGGGCCGTGCCGCAACAGCAATATTCGGGATCCAGTAGTCGTCGCTGAACTTGGAGTCGGTGGATTTCGCGCCCGAAATGGTATCGTAGGTACGCTGCGGCGAGACATAGATGAAGCCGGCATTAATATTGGCGGTGCCGGGTTCAAACAGAATATCCGTATTCGCGTCGCCGCGCGAAAAACCGCCGGCGAGAGCGGAACCTGCACCGAGAACAGTGGCAAGACCCGCCACCAGTCCGAGCTTTATTGGTGTGATCATCATGTATTCCTCCCATGCGATGGGCGAAGAATACTGCCAGTGGTCCCTCGCGCAACCCCGCAAGAGGCATACAACCCGCACGATCGGCGTCGACAAATTTACGTAAGTTTTTCTTGAATGCCCCTCAAAATCGCGCGCATTGGAATAAACGTCTACCGCGACGTTGAAACCCCGAGATCGACAGAAAAATATTTCAGCCGCGAATTCAACTGTGTCATTTCCGTGACGGAACGCAATTTTGGATTCCATAAAAGACAAGACCCGCGATAACGAGTGTCGCGGGTCCCCATATACGGCGTTCTGCCGGGTTATTGCGGCTGCGGCTCCAGGCCTTCATCAGGCTTCGACTTTGGCTCGTTTCGCGCGCCCGTCGAGGGAACGGCAGACCCCCTGCTTGGCGGCGTGTCGTCACCCAGATCCCGCGAAGGCTTCTCGCCCTTGAGGAGCTGCTTGATCTCGTCGCCCGTCAGCGTTTCATATTCCAGAAGCCCTTCCGCGCAAGCCACGAAGCCATCGTGGTTGTCCGTCAGAATGCGCTTGGCATCCGAATAGGCTTCGTCGATCAGACGGCGGACTTCGCTGTCGATCTTCTGGGCCGTGGTCTCGGAGACGTTCTTCGACTGCGAGACGGAATGGCCGAGGAAGACTTCCTGCTGGTTCTCGCCATAGGCGACCTGCCCGAGTTCGTCGGAGAAACCCCATTGCGTGACCATGGCGCGGGCAAGCTTGGTGGCCTGCTCGATATCCGAGGACGCGCCCGAGGTGATGTTCTCCTTGCCGAAGGTGATTTCTTCAGCCACGCGGCCACCCATCATGATGGCGAGGCGCGAGATCATCCACTTGTAGCTCATCGAATAGCGGTCGCCTTCCGGCAACTGCATGACCATGCCGAGCGCACGGCCGCGCGGAATGATCGTCGCCTTGTGAACCGGGTCAGCGACCGGAACATGCATGGCAACGATGGCATGGCCGGCTTCGTGATAGGCCGTCAGCTTCTTTTCGGCCTCGGTCATGGCGGACGTGCGGCGCTCCGCACCCATCATGATCTTGTCCTTGGCGTCTTCGAACTCCTGCATGGTCACAAGGCGCTTGTTGCGACGCGCCGCCATGAGTGCTGCTTCGTTGACGAGGTTCATCAGATCGGCACCGGAGAAGCCAGGCGTACCGCGTGCGAGAATCTTGAGGTCAACATTCGGTGCCAGCGGCACGTTGCGAACATGAACCTTCAGGATACGTTCACGGCCGACGATATCCGGGTTCGGCACGACGACCTGACGGTCGAAACGGCCGGGACGCAGAAGCGCCGGGTCGAGAACGTCGGGACGGTTGGTCGCCGCGATCAGGATGATGCCTTCATTGGCTTCGAAGCCGTCCATCTCGACGAGCAACTGGTTGAGCGTCTGTTCGCGCTCGTCATTGCCGCCGCCAAGACCCGCGCCGCGATGGCGACCAACGGCGTCGATTTCGTCGATGAAGATGATGCACGGTGCATTCTTCTTGGCCTGCTCGAACATGTCGCGGACGCGGCTTGCACCGACGCCGACGAACATTTCCACAAAGTCCGAACCGGAGATCGTGAAGAACGGCACATTGGCTTCGCCGGCGACAGAGCGCGCGAGCAGCGTCTTACCCGTGCCCGGAGGGCCGACGAGCAGCACGCCGCGCGGGATGCGACCGCCAAGACGCTGGAACTTCTGCGGATCGCGCAGGAATTCCACGATTTCTTCCAGATCCTGCTTGGCCTCGTCCACGCCGGCGACGTCGTCAAACGTCACACGGCCATGCGCCTCGGTGAGCAGCTTGGCCTTCGACTTGCCGAAGCCCATCGCACCGCGAGAGCCGCCCTGCATCTGTCGCATGAAGAAGAGCCAGACGCCGAGGATCAGGATCATCGGCAGCAGCGTGCCGAGATACGAGAGGAAACCGGACGAACCGTCTGTCTCCGGACGAACGGTCACAACCGTGTTCTTCGACTGCAGGCGGTCGACCAGATTATCATCAATGCCAGGCGCATACGTCTGGAAGGTAGCGCCATTTTCCGTGTAGGAACCCGTGATGCGATGACCGGTGATGACAACATCGCGGATGCGGGACGCATCGGCGTCATGCAGGAATTGCGAATACGGGATTTCACGCGAACCGGTCTGCGCGGGCGCCGACTGGAACATCGTGAACAGCGCTATCAGAAGCAGCGCTATGATTGCCCAGAGGGCGAAATTACGTAAATTAGGGTTCATCGAACTCCCCGGTCATGTGTCGCAGCGGCTGAAACCCGCTGATATTCTGGCTCTTAACATAGGTCCCGCGTGTGGTCTTGCCAAGGCGAGATGCCAATGCTTGCGACAAATAGTATACGAAAGGCTCAAGCGGGCAGATCGGGAACCCGGTAGAGTTCCTCGGGCTCGGCGCGGGGAAGCGCCTTCAGAGCGTCAGCAATTGACAAAATGGACAGGTCGCAGGCCCGCCAGACTGACATGACGCGCATCCTTCTGTGCCATCTCGTCGCGGAAGAAATAGAACAGTGCAGCGGCGAGAAGCACCGCCAGAACCCATAGGGCGATCGATTTCACGCGCATCGTCAAACTCCATTTACACGACGAGACCATGTCCGGCGAAATCGTCATCGCCTGCGGGCACACTCAATTCGGCCGTCTCGAAAAGCGTGAATCGAGATGCAGCCGGGCGCTTCATCGGAAGCCGCCATTGAACGTCATCTATCCGCTTACCAGGAATGTTTCGACCCCGGCGCTGAGAAAAGCGGGGAAAACCGGACGTCCCGTTATGCGACACAAGGCATCCGCGAGCGGCCTGTCAAAGGACGTCAACACCCTTTCGAAAGGCGCCAGCAGTGGCCGCGTAGTCCCCTTCCCCTCGTGATGTCCCGGAACGGCGCAGTCCGGCAAGGTGGCAAGCGCACGCCGGTCGATGCGGCCCTGCACCTTTGCCGCAGCCGCCTCGCGCTCCCTCATGGCACCAATCGTAAGTTCGGCAGGCGACGTGTTGGTAACATGGAACCTGCCGTCCCAGTCCGCGCTGCCACCCGGCGGCAACCGCAGGGTCGGCAGGTTGCGCCGGTCGCGAGCGATGAAAAGCTTGTCCTTGCGGCGCTCGACAACGGTTCGCCCGAGCGATACCGAAAGGCTTCCGCGACGATCAAGGAGCATGTCGCGCAGGCGCCCAAGCTGCTCCTGTCCCGGCAGATGCGTCTGCCCGCCCGCAACGGCGATCAGCGTCGCGAGGACCAGGTTTTCGGCCTCGCTGTCCTGCGGAAGATCGAGCTCGAAAAGCAAAGGAAGCGGCATACGGCCATGCGACGCGAGATAATCCGCAGCCTCCTGTGACAGTGTCGTGCGCTTGTGCGCAGCGGCGGCAATCGCCTCCGCGTCGAGTACAAACTGCCCCGCCTGACGCACCCGCACCCGTTCGTAATGCGGATCGTCATTGGTCGGATCATCAAACCAGCCGACGCCCCGCGCGGCAAGCATGTCCCTGATCTCGCCGCGTTTCACCCGCAAAAAGGGTCGGTGCACCGCAAGCCCACCGAAAAACAGCGCGGCCGGCGCAATGCCGGCCAGCCCCCGCAGGCTCGTGTCGCTGCGCTGCCGGCGCATCTCGACCGTTTCCAGCTGGTCATCCAGCGTGTGGGCGGTGACCAGACAGTCGACACCAAGCCGCCTGGCGCCCTCGGCCAAAAGGTGGTAGCGCGCCTGCCGCGCGGCTTCACTGACGCCCGCTTCCGGCTTTTCACCTTCCCAGACAAGCGCGACATGCGGGACCGAAAGCGTTCGGCAGAAGTCGCCCATCGCTGTCGCCTCGTCTGCCGACTGCGGGCGCAGGGCATGATCGACCGTCACCGCAGCAAGCCGGATACGGCCAGCGAGACGGTCATTCGCGGCGTGGAGAGCAGTCAGCAGACCGACGGAATCGCCGCCACCCGAAAGCGCGACGGCCACCATCGCCCCCTCCGGCAGAGCATGGATATAGCGTCCGGCAGCCTCAAGGGGCGACAATGCGGTGAACGGGGTCAACCCGCCGGGCATGAAAGACGGGACTGCTCGGAGGCCACCTTCGTGATGACGGCCTTGGAGGCCTTCGGATAGCGCTTCGGGATTTCCCGGAATGTCGCGCAGGCCGTGTCCTTGTTGTCCAGCGCAGCGAGTGACATGCCGAGCTTGAGCAGAATATCCGGCGCCTTCGGCGACTGCCCGTAAGATTTGAAGGCGTTCAGGAATGTCTTGGCGGAATCATTGTAATGACCCTGCGAATATTGTGCCTCACCCATCCAGAAGGATGCATCGGCCGCCTTCTGGCTCCCGGGGAATGTGTCGAGATAGGATTTGAACCCCTTCTCGGCTTCCGCATAGTTGCCGCTGAGAATGGACTGGTAGGCCTGCTGGTAGCTCTGGTCTGCGCTCGGTGCAGCACCGGTGGCGGAAGCCTTCGGCGTGATCGAAGCCTGCTCCATCGGCTTTGTCGGGCCGGCGGATGAGGAAGCCGACGGGCTGGTTGAAGCAGGAGCCGAGGCCGATGCCTGCTTCGAAGCGCCTTGCGCAGGGGGAAGCCCCGGCTTCACCCCCGGCAGCGTATCGGCGGAGTTGTCCGCAGGGTTGCGGGTGGTCTCGACGATCCTGCCGTCGCCATTGAAAATCAGACTGCCGAGCGTGCCGGGCTTCATGTTCGCCATTTCGTTTGGCGCATTGGTCACGGGCGGTGCGGCAGTCTGATTTGCAATAGTCGGATCGGTCGCGGGCGCGGACTGATCGGAGGCGGAAAGCCCGGCCGTATCGCCAACGCTGTCCTCGCCGATCTGGGCGGAAGGCATTGATGCCGCCTGCTCAACCGTGCGGGGTTCGGTCGAGGCGGCGGGCACGGTCGCTGACGCAGCCGCAGACGGATCGGAAGCGGCCGCAGCGGCCGCTTCCTTGTTGGGTTGCGCCCCGGCAGGCGTTTCAAGCTCGGTCTTCTTGCCGCCGGACTTCTTCTCCAGCTGCTGGAACCTGAACTCGTTGTCCTCCTGGGTCTTGCGCAGCTGCTCCTGCATCTGGAGAACCTGGAAGTTCATGTCCTCGATGCGCCCCGTCAGCTGCCGGACGGTTTCCTGCAACTGCTGGATCTGCACCTCGGCGCTCGACGCCTGCACATTGATTGCTGCTGACGGCTGCGGGGCGGGCCGCCCATGCAGCCAGTTACCCAGCGTCCCGGCGTGAGCGCCTGTTGCCCCCGCAAGGACAGCAGCCATCGCGCCAGCCAAAACCAGTCTTTTCATCATCACCTCAAAGGATTCGCGGTCATCAATGATTCGTAGAATGTACGCTCAACAAGCCGCCAACATCGCCGATTGCGGACAAAAAGCAATGAAACTCTGGCCAAACTAAGGAGAAAATCCTGCTCAGCAAAAAGGGCGACCCGAAGGCCGCCCCTTGAAACGACACAATCCCTTGATTGTGAGATTACATGCCGGCGCCGCCGAGAACGGTAACGGCGCGGCGGTTCTGCGACCAGCAGGAGATGTCGTCGCAGGTCGCGACCGGACGTTCCTTGCCGTAGGAGATCGTCTTCAGGCGAGAAGCCGGAACGCCGCGCGAAACGAGGTAGTCGCGCGTTGCATTGGCGCGGCGAGCGCCGAGCGCGAGGTTGTATTCGCGGGTGCCGCGTTCGTCGGCATGGCCTTCGACCGTGATCTTGTACGTCGGGTACTTGGCGAGCCACTGGGCCTGACGATCGAGCGTCTGCTGGGCGTCTGCGCGGATCGACGAGGAGTCGGTGTCGAAGAAGATGCGGTCGCCGACATTGACGGTGAAGTCCTGGGAAGAACCCGGCGTCGCGTTCGCGCCGTTGGCACCGTTCGCGCCGAGGCCGAGATCGGCCGCATTGTTCGGCAGTCCCTTCTTGGACGCGCAGCCGGCGAGCGAAAGCGCCATGAAGGTAGCAATGATGACGGGATTGCGCGCCAGCTTCTGCATGCCGTGAGCGCTCAGGCTAGAAATGTGGCTCATCGCCAGTCTCCTTGGGATATTTCAATCGAGGTTGCCGGAACGTAACATTCTTCAGTTAACCGGTGTTCAACGATTATGGTTAACAAAGCGTTAAAAGAGCCTCAATGCCTTGATTTTCAGGAGATTGAGGCGAGAACGTGGCGCCGGCCAGACTTCGCCGCAAAGGCGCCGTCGCCATCCGGAATCGAAAGGGCCGCGCAAATTTCTTCGCGCGGCCCCTCACGTCTTGCGGTTCGATTCAGTCGAGCAACGGCGACCAGGCAGGGTCGGAACCGAAGGCCGGGGTCGGGACCTGCTGCTCGTTGTAACCCGACAGGTCGATCGAGTAGAGGTGCGGACCGGCCTCGCCGGCATTCTGCCGGAAGAACATGATGACGCGGCCGTTCGGTGCCCAGGTCGGACCTTCGTTGTGGAAGTTCGTCGTCAGGATGCGCTCACCGGAACCGTCCGGCTTCATGACGCCGATCGAGAACTTGCCACCCGCCTGCTTCGTGAAGGCGATGAGATCGCCGCGCGGCGACCAGACCGGCGTCGAATAGGAGCCGTCGCCATGCGAGATGCGCGTCTGGCCTGAGCCATCGGAGTTCATGACATAGATCTGCTGACTACCGCCGCGGTCGCTTTCAAACGTCACGCGCTTGCCATCCGGCGAATAGGAGGGCGAGGTGTCGATGGCGGCTGTCGAGGTCAGGCGTGTCGTGGTGCGCGAGCGCAGGTCCATGGTGAAGATATTGGCGTTACCGCCCTCTTCCAGGCTCATGATCACGCGCTGGCCGTCCGGCGAGAAGCGCGGCGAGAAGGTCATGCCGGGGAAGTTACCGACCACTTCGCGCTGTCCGGTTTCCAGCTGCAGCAGGTAAACCCGCGGCTGGTTGCCTTCGAACGACATGTAGGTGATTTCCTGATGGTTCGGCGAGAAGCGCGGCGTCAGAACGATGTCGTTGGAATTGGTGATCGAGCGAACGTTGTAGCCGTCCTGGTCCATGATCGCGAGCTGACGCTTGCGGGCATTCTTCGGTCCGCTTTCGGCGACGAAGACAACGCGGGTGTCGAAATAGCCCTTCTCGCCGGTGATCTTTTCATAGATCGCATCGGCGATGATATGGGCGACGCGGCGATAGTTTTCCGGCTGCGTGAAATATTGCTGGCCGATCATCTGCTGGCCGGCAAAGGTGTCCCAGAGGCGGAACTCGGCGCGAAGACGGCCATCGGCTTCCTTGACAACCTGACCCGTGACCAGCGCCTGCGCGTTGATCGTGCGCCAGTCCTGGAAACGAGGCGCTGCATTCGGATTGGTGATCTTCTCGATGAAGGCCTTGCTGTCGATCGGTGCAAACAGGCCGGAGCGCTTGAGGTCGGCGGCGACAACGTCGGAAATCTGCTTGCCGACACCGTCCTTCGCCAGGAAGTCGGTGATGGCGATCGGCAGCGGCGTGACGTTGCCCTTGTTGATGTTGATCTCGACGACGGCGTGGGCCGGGTCGGCCGCGAACGCAAACAGCGCGCCCATCAAGAAGAGTGTCCGGATTATCATGCTTTTCATCGTGTCTCTCGCTCTCAAATGGTCGAGGCCGGGTTAAGTCGGTTTACATGAAGTCGCTTGGGTCGAAGTTCACGACCACATCACTCCAGGTGTCGTATTTGTCAGCCGGTAGACTGGTAAATGGGGCGGATTTCAGGATGGCGCGCTTGGCGCTCGCGGCCAGAACATCCTTCGAACTGCCGTCGCCACCCGTCACCGTCACTTCCGGGTCGCCGACGATCTCGCCGCTGCGGTCCAGATGGAAGGATACGCGGATGCGGATATTCTGCGCGTCCATCATGCCCGGGATGACGTTCCAGTTGTTCTGGATCACACCCTTCAGCGCGTCGAGTTCGCTTTGCGACAGCTTGCCCGCACCCGTCGTCTTCTTGCCGCCAAGCGATGCCTCCTGGTTGGAGCGCTTGGCGCCGCCACCGGCCGCGTCTTCCTTGTTCAGCAGCGCCGAAACTTCGTCAGCCAGCTTGTCGGTCTCGCGCGAGGAAGCGGACTTGGCCGTTTCCTTCTTCTCCTTGTCCTTGCCCGTCTTCGAGTCCGAGCTCGCCGACTTGGTGTCGGACTTGGTCTGGCTCTTGGCGTCCGTCTTCGTGTCAGACTTGGAATCGGACTTCGTGTCGGGCTTGGTATCGGGGCGCGGCTTTGGCTCGACCTTGGCTTCCTTCTGGTCGGGCTTCGGCTTGTCTTCCGGCTTCGGCTTGTCCTGCGGCTTCGGTTCCGGCTTTACCTCATCCTTCGGCTTGTCCGGAGTCGGCTTCTTGGTCGGCACGGGCAGCGCATCCGGCGACGGACTATCGTCAGACTTTTCGGGCTGTTCCTGCGTCTTCGGCTCGGGCTTGGGTTCCGGCTTCGGCGGCGTCGGTTCGGGCTTCGGGGGCTCGGGCGCAGGTGTCGGCTTCGGCGGCGTCGGCTCGGGCTTGGATTCCGGTTTTGGGGGCGTAGGCTCAGGCTTGGGAACAGGAACGTCGGCCGGCGTCGGCGCTGCCGTCTGCTCCTTCTGGATTTCCTTGACGTTGTTCGTCTGGGTATCCTTGGCCGCTTCCGAAGGCTTCGGTGCAGCCGCCACTTCCGTGTTCTGCGGGCGCTGCGTCGGCGTCGGCGTGCTCTTCAGATCGACATTGTTCTCGCCGACATTCTCGGCATTGTCGACCTTGTCCTGTCGCTTCGTGGCCTTCGGCGACGACTTCTCCTTCAGCGGCGCAGTCTTCTCGCCCTGCTGGATATTGGTGAACTGCTCGATCGGCACGATGTCGACGGGCAGCGATTCCGTCGGCTGCACCTCGAGCGGGGGCGGAGAGCCCAACGAGATCAGCGCGATCGCAAGAACGACCGCGTGGATCAACGCCGATGTGACAACACTGCCCTTCATCGTTTTCGCTTACTTGTCCTGCTTCTGGGCCGTCACAAGACCGATATTCTTGTATCCGGCAGCCGAAATGCTCGCCATGACCTGCATGACCGTGCCGTATCCGGCATTCATGTCGCCGCGCACGAAGATGCGCTCCTCATAACCCGTCTTGGAGATGGCCTGCAGCTTCGGGATAAGTTCATCGATCTGGATCGGTGATTCCTGCAGATAGATCGCGCCGTCCTTGTTCACCGAGATGGTGATCGGCTGCGTTTCCGCATTCATTTCCTTCGCCTTGGTCTGCGGCAGGTCGACCGGCACGCCGACCGTCATCAAGGGTGCCGCCACCATGAAGATGATGAGCAGCACGAGCATGACGTCGACCATCGGCGTCACGTTGATTTCAGCGATCGGACCGCCCTTGCCGCCCCTGCGGCGGCTGCCTCTGCGTCCGCCACCGCCGCCCTTGCCTGAGCTGACTGCCATACCCATCGGGAAACTCCTTCAGCAATTCCAGCAAAAGATTGAGTAGGTTTTGCGTCGGGAATTGCGTAAATCTTGTGGTTCGAAGCGGCTTTCTGCGCCGCTCGCTGACTGAGCGGCTTTACTGGGCCGCCTGGCGCGAGGATTGCAGCTTCTCGTCGATCTGGCGCGACAGGATGGCCGAGAACTCGTCGGCAAAGCCTTCCATCCGGGACGTCAGCTTGCCGGCGTCACCCGAGAGCTTGTTGTAGGCGATAACGGCCGGGATAGCGGCGACAAGGCCGATGGCGGTTGCCAGAAGCGCTTCCGCGATGCCGGGGGCAACAACGGCGAGATTGGTCGTCTTGGAACCGGCGATCGACTGGAACGAAGTCATGATACCGACAACAGTCCCGAAGAGGCCGACGAAGGGAGCCGCCGAACCGATGGTGGCGAGCGAGCCAAGCCGGCCTTCCAGATATTCGGACTCACGAGCGAGCGTCACGTCCATCGCGCGGTCGATACGCATCTGCAAGCCGATCGGCGAGCGCGCGCCACGCTCGAAGGACTTCTTCCACTCGCGCATGGCAGCGACGAAGATCGCGCTCATGCCGGCGGCGGGGCGTTCGGACAGGCTGCGGTAAAGCTCTTCCAGCGACTGCCCCGACCAGAAGACCTGCTCGAAATTGTCGAGCTGCCGCCGCGTCTTGCGGAAGGTCACAGCCTTGTCGATGACGATGGCCCAGGTCCAGACGGAGGCCGAAAGCAGGCCCAGCATGACCAGTTTCACGACGATGCCTGCCTGCATGAAGAGAGACCAGAGGCTCACCTCGTTCACTGCCGCCAAAGCTGCCTGTTCCATGTTCTAGCGTCCTTCGAATCCAAACGCCCGGCTTTGGGACCGGGCGGCGAAAAAATCTTGTCTCAATATGTCGGCAGCAGCCGCTCTCGCACTCAGCGCCCATGCTCATCTAGCCTCATTACTGCCAAATTTGGTTAAAGGAAGGCGTGATTTGCGTGGACTTCTATCAATTGCATCAAGACATCATTATGATTAACACTTGGTTATTAAAATTCGTTGCAGAGCAGCAATTCTCCCTGTTCAGATGCTGGCCGCCTGTCCTGTCATGCCTCGCGTCAGTTACTGACCTTAAGAACGATCGGAAAAGATTGGACTTCGGGGCGGAAGCGCATGGATATTCTCATCACGGGCAATCAGGGCTTTATCGGCCCTGTTCTGACACGGCTGGCGCGTGAGGCGGGACACCGCACGACGGGTCTGGACGTCGGATATTTCGAGAGCTGCGTCTCTCCACTCACGCCCGACATTCTCCCCGACCGGCAGATCGTCCGAGATATCCGCGACGTCGTGCAGCAGGATCTCGAGGGCGTGGACGCCGTCATCCATCTCGCCGGGCTTTCCAATGACCCGATGGGGGCGCTGAACCCGGACCTCACCTACGACATCAATCTCGAAGCCACCGCCCGCCTCGGCGAACTGGCGCGCGATGCCGGCGTCTCCCGCTTCATCTTTGCCTCCTCCTGCTCGATCTATGGGGCGGCGGGCAGTGAGGGTGCGCTGGACGAGACCGCCGCCTTCAACCCCGTCTCGGCCTATGCCATCTCCAAGGTTCGCTCGGAGGAACGGCTATCGGCACTGGCCAGCGACACCTTCTCCCCCGTCTTCATGCGCAACGCCACCGCCTATGGCGTCAGCTCCCGCACGCGCTTCGACCTCGTCGTCAACAACCTCTCCGGCTGGGCGCACACGCAGGGCATCATCAAGGTCATGTCGGATGGCACGCCCTGGCGCCCGCTCGTGCATATCGAGGACATTTCCCGCGCGGCGCTGGCCGCAGCGACCGCGCCGCGCGAGGCGATCCACAATCAGGCCTTCAATGTCGGACGCAATGACGCAAACTATCAGGTCCGCGATATCGCTGAAGCCGTGAAGTCTGCCTTCCCCGCGGCTCATCTTGAAATCACCGGGGAAACCGGCGGAGACCCGCGATCCTACAGGGTCGATTTCACCAAGGCACTGACAGGGCTGCCCGGCTTTGCGCCACAATGGACGCTGGAAAAGGGGGTCGAGGAGATCGCCCGCTTCCTGAAGGACAATGGCCTCGTCGATGGCACCTTCGACACGCGCCTCTTCATTCGTCTGAAGCAGTTGAAATATGGGGTGGACAGCGGCGCTCTGGACGCTAGCCTGCGCAGAACCGGAAGCCCGCTTTAAGTCACGAGGAACATGCGGCCCGGCCAAGGGAGGTAAGAGCGGCATGGATTGTGATCTTCTGGTGATCGGCGGCGGTCTCGCCGGCCTCGTGGCAGCAGCGGAGGCGACCGCGCGCGGGCTGAAGGTGATGGTTCTCGATCAGGAGGGAGAACAGAACCTCGGCGGCCAGGCCTTCTGGTCGCTCGGCGGCCTCTTCTTCGTCGACAGCCCCGAGCAGCGCTTCATGCGCGTGCGCGACAGTCTCGACCTCGCCCGCCAAGACTGGATGGGATCTGCCCAGTTCGACCGCCCTGAAGACCATTGGCCGCGGCAATGGGCGGAAGCCTATCTCGACTTCGCCGCGGGTGAGAAGCGCTCCTGGCTGCATTCGCTTGGGATGCGCTGGTTCCCCGTCGTCGGCTGGGCCGAGCGCGGCGGCGGGCTCGCCAACGGGCATGGCAATTCCGTTCCGCGCTTCCACATCACCTGGGGCACCGGACCCGGCGTTCTGGAACCCTTCGTCCGCCTCTGCCGCGAGGCAGAAAAGAAGGGCCTCTTATCCTTCCGCTTCCGCCATCAGGTCGATGAACTCGTCACCTCCAACGGCGCCGTCACCGGGGCGCGCGGCACCCGGCTCGCGCCAGACCCGATCCACCGCGGCGGAAAGAGCAATCGCGACCCGGTCGGGAGTTTTGAAGTCTCGGCCGGCGCCACGCTGGTCTCGTCCGGCGGCATCGGTGGCAACCACGATCTAGTGCGCAAGAACTGGCCGACGGACCGGCTCGGCAAGCCGCCGGAATTCATGGTCGCCGGTGTCCCCACCCATGTCGATGGCCGCATGATCGAAATCACGCAAGCCGCGCGCGGCTCCGTCATCAATGCCGACCGCATGTGGCATTATACCGAAGGCCTGCGCAACTGGGACCCGATCTGGCCGAACCACGGCATCCGCATCCTGCCCGGCCCCTCCTCGCTCTGGCTGGATGCCGAAGGCAACCGTTTTGCCGCGCCCAACATGCCGGGCTTCGATACGCTCGGTACGCTCAAGGCCATCAAGGCAACCGGCTACGACTACAGCTGGTTCATCCTCACCAAGGCGATCATCAAGAAGGAATTCGCCCTTTCCGGCTCCGAGCAGAACCCGGACCTGACCGGCAAGGACATCCCCCTCCTCCTGAAACGCCTCGGCAAGGAGCCGAACGCCCCGGTCAAGGCCTTCATGGACAATGGCGCCGACTTCGTCGTCCGCGACAACCTGGAGGACCTCGTGCTGGGGATGAACGAGTTGTCCGGCGAGCACCGCCTCGACGCCAAGCGCGTGCGCGCCGTCGTCGAAGCCCGCGACCGCGAGATAGAAAATACCTATTCCAAGGACGCGCAGGTCACCGCCATTCGCGGCGCCCGCAACTATCTCGGCGATAAGCTGATGCGGACCGCCAAGCCCCACCGCCTTCTCGACCCCTCAAAGGGTCCACTGATCGCCGTCAAGCTGAACATCCTCACCCGCAAGACACTCGGTGGCCTGCAGACCGACCTTCAAGGCCGCGTGCTGGAGGAAAATGGCGCAGTGGTGCCAGGCCTCTACGCGGCAGGTGAAGTCGCAGGCTTCGGGGGCGGCGGATACCACGGTTACAACGCGCTTGAGGGGACGTTTCTCGGCGGCTGCATCTTCTCCGGGCGCGTAGCGGGGCGGAGTGTGGGGAGGTAGGCTCAGTTCAGCCAGGCACTCTGGTCCATCAGCATGGCCACGTGACCGTAATGCGCTGTTTTTGAGACATGTCGCTTATCGGCAGTCACAAAAACGGCACCGAACTCAATAGCCATCGCGTGGTAGATCGAATCCTGAAGCGAAGGATATCCGGATTTCGGCGAACCATCCGTCGCAATTCTCTGCGCCGTCAAAATCGTTGCGAGGTCGGGTTCCAGAAGACGCATGCCGGCCGAACGTTGAACCGAGACGAGAGCATGAACATCCTCGAAGGGAACGCCATAATGAAGCGCAGCACTGAGCGCTTCATACAACAGCAGACTCGGCGCAACGATCTGCCGGCCGCTCTCAAGCGCATAACGAAAGAGCGCAATCGCCTCTGGCTTATCCGGCTCATTGAGGAAGAGCTTGTTGAAGACCGAGGCATCGACGACGATCATCGGGTTCGATCATCATGCCGCGCAACGACATTGCCGTCCCGCTCCTGCCTGATACGCCGCAAAACCTCGACGCTGTCTTCGCCCTTGGTGTCATACGACGGCAGATTGTCCAAGGCATCCAGCGCACGCTGGCGCGCATCGCGCAGCAGCGCATCGGCAATCGCCATTTCCACGAAGCGCGAGCGTTTTGACGCAGGCACAACGTCCTCAAGCTCCGCTTTCAGAGACTTGGAAATCGTGAAAGCAGCTCTTTCCTTGTGATCGTTCACGGGCCCGCTCCCTGTTTGTGTGCATAATATCATACACACCAGACAGCGACAAACACCCCCTAAACCTGATCCTCCGCCACGATGCGCGACGGATCGAACACAGCGTGGATCGGCAAAATCTGCCGCGAGGCAAACAGTCCGGCAACCTCGTACGGATCGGCTGCGTTGAACGCTTTAATCGCGGTCTCGTCAGCGGCTTCCATCACCATCCAGGTGCCAGTCATCGTCTCGCGCCCCAGCGGCGAGCCGACGAGGACGCGGACGAGCCCGCCGCCGCCCGTCTTCACATGGGCGAGATGGGCCGCGCGGTTTTCCTTGCGGACCTCCAGCATACCTGGCCTGTCCTGCGAAATCACGAGGAAATGCGGCATGTCAGGCGACGTCCTTCTTCGGCAGTTGCACGATGGACGGGCGGCTGTTCAGTCCCTCGACGTCCATGCCGGCGATCTTCTTGTAATTGGCGGCAATCTCTTTCAGTTCCGCCTCATCCAGCACATCCGACACCTTGTCGAACTCGCCACCGCAGCGCTCTTCCACGATGTTCATCACATGGTCCGGCCCGTTGCCGCGATTGGCCATGACGAGCCGCGTGGTCGCCGGCCGGCGCTCGCCCTCATAGGCTTCCAGCGCCTCGACGCCGACGCCATGCGCGATGAATTCGCGCACCAGAACCCGCGCGTCGAGAATGCCCTGCGACGCGCCGTTGGAGCCGATCGGATACATGGCGTGCGCCGCATCACCGGCCAGCGTCGTGCGGCCGAAGGTCCAGCGCTCGACCGGGTCGCGGTCAACCATCGGGAACTCATAGCAATAGCCGCCGTCCTGCATCAGCTTCGGAATGTCAAGCCAGTCGAAATGCCAGTCCTTGAAGGCCGGGAAAAAATCGTCGAAATTGCCGTGACGGTTATAGTCCTCGCGGTTCCATTTCTTGTCCGGCGGGAATTTGAGCTCCGCGATCCAGTTGATCTCGGCCTCGCCTGTTTCCGGATCGGCCTTGCTGATCGGATAGGTCACGAATTTCTGCCATTCGTGGCCGGCCATGCCCATCGTGGCTTCCGTGATGAAGGGCTTGGCCTGCGCCGTGCCGCGCCAGAGGATCGAGCCGCCCCAATGCGGCGCGCCCTCGCCCGGATAGAATTTTGCGCGGATGTTGGAATGAATACCGTCGCAGGCGACGAAAACCGTGCCTTCGGCAGTCGAAAGATTGCCCTGCTTGTCGCGGAAGGTGACGATGACGCCGCCGTCCACATCCTTGCAGTCGACGGCCTCGCGGCCCGTCACGACCGTGCCCTTGCCGGCGCGCGCTTCCAGCGCATGGAACAGCATCATCTGGAAGCCGCCGCGATGAACGGAAAATTGCGGCCACGAGTAGCCGGCAAACTGCCCGCGCGGCTCCGACCAGATCTGCTTGCCCTTCTTGGAGAAATAGGCGACCTCGCGGGTGCGAACGCCGATCCCGTCCATTTCCGCCTCAAGCCCCATCTCGAACAGTTCGCGCACGGCGTGCGGCTGCACATTGATGCCGACGCCCAGCGGCTTCAGCTCGCTGACCTGCTCGAAGATGCGAAACGGAATGCCCGCCTGATGGCACGAAATGGCAAGCGTCAGGCCGGTAATGCCGGCCCCGGCGATGATGACGGTCATGAAACCCTCCCGCGTGGCGCCCTTCACTTCTTCGTGTTGAAGGCGCGCAAAACTGAAACCGAACCCGCTGATAACGCCAGGGGCTGTCGCTTGTGTTTTAACGGCTAAAGGTTATGTCGGCAAACTATTTCGTCTGAGGATGGCGGGCTCAGACCTGAAGCTCCGCAAGCTCCCGCCCGTCGAATTGCAGCGAGGCGAGCCGCGCATAAATACCACCCTTGGCGACGAGGCTCTGGTGATTACCCTCTTCGACGATGCGCCCGTCATTCATGACGAGAATGCGGTCGGCCTTGAGCACGGTCGCCAGACGATGCGCGATGACGATCGTCGTGCGATCCTTCATCAGCCCGTCCAGCGCATTCTGCACCAGCTTCTCGCTTTCCGCATCCAGCGCCGAAGTCGCCTCGTCGAGAAGCAGAACCGGCGCATTCTTCAGGATGGCGCGTGCAATGGCAATGCGCTGGCGCTGCCCCCCGGAGAGCGTGATCCCGCGCTCGCCGGACATCGTATCGTAACCGTGATCCAGCCTTTCGATGAAATCATGCGCGTGGGCAGCCTTCGCCGCCGCGATCACATCGGCACGGCTGGCATCCTGTCGCCCGAACGCGATGTTGTCGTGAATGGTCGAAGCGAAGATGGTCACGTCCTGCGGAACGATCGACAGCCGCGCGCGAAGGTCGGCGGGATCGGCATCGCGAACGGAAACGCCATCAAGGAAAATATCGCCCGAGGTGGTGTCGTAATATCGCATGATCAGCGACAGAACCGTGCTCTTGCCCGCACCCGAGGAGCCGACAATTGCCACGGTCTCTCCCGGCTCGACCCTGAAGCTCAGCCCCTTCAGGGCGGAACGTTCCGGTGCCGACGGATAGGCGAAGCGGACATCGCTGAATACCAGCGTGCCGGCGGCGATCGCGGGGAACCGCTTCGGATTGGCCGGCGCGCGGATGGCCGGTACTTCCGCCAATAGTTCCGACAACCGCTCGGCCGCGCCGGAGGCCTGCGCGATCTCACCCCAGACTTCCGAGAGCGCCCCCAGACTCGATGCCGCCACCACCGCGTAAAGAACGAACTGTCCGAGCGTGCCGGCCGACATCGAACCGTCGAGGACTGCATGGGCGCCATACCAGAGCACCCCGGCAATGCTGCCGAAGACCATGGAGATTGCGACACCGGTCAGGATGGAGCGCGAGCGGATCGCAGCCTGCGCTGCGCCGAATGCGCCCTCGATGGCATCGGAGTACCGCCGGGCAGCGCCCGGACCGCCGTTGAACGCCTGCACCGTGCGGATGGCGCCGATCGATTCGCTGGCGAAGGACGATGCCTCGGCCAGCGTATCCTGCGCCGAGCGCGAACGCTTGCGCACCGACCGCCCGAAGGCGATGAGCGGAAAGACGATGAAAGGGATGGCCACCAGAACAAGCGCAGACAGCCGCGGGCTGGTATAGACCATCATCGCCGCGCCGCCGAGACAGAGGATCAGGTTGCGCAGCGCCAGCGAAGCGGTCGCACCCACGACCGATTTCACCTGAGTCGTGTCCGCCGTCAGCCGCGAGACGATTTCACCGGACTGGTTCACGTCGAAGAAGGAGGGGGAGAGCTTGATCACATGCGCGTAAACGTCGCGCCGGAGATCGGCAACAATGCGCTCGCCGATGGAGATGACATAGTAATACCGCATGGCGCTGGCGAAGGCGAGCACCAGCGCGAGCGCAATCAACATGCCGAAATAGCTGTTGATGAAGCCGGCATCCGACTGCGAGAATCCGTGGTCGATCATGCGGCGCACCGCCAGCGGCAGCGCCAGCGTGGTAACGGCGGCAAGCGTCAGGAAAATCAGCGCCTTGACGACCATGCCACGGTAGTGCCCGAGATAGGGCAGAAGTGTCGCGAGAGGTCTCAGGGAGCGCGCGCGCGGCAGCTCTCCGTTGTCAATTTCACTCAAGACCTTCCCCCTGTCGATCACGCGCCGGCGGCCTGGCCGGGACAGGCTTGCGGAACGCGCAAGTTTTGTCCACCGGGCCTTGTTATCCGGCAATCCTTCATGTATAGGCACGGCACTCATTAAGGGACCGGCCAAAATTTGGTTGCGGCCCCATTTACGCGTTTGGGTCAGATGCCGCAATGGTCTGCGGCAATTGTTCCCACCCCAGGCAGGAAGACAAGGTTATGAAGGCTGACATTCATCCCGACTATCACGTGATCAAGGTGGTCATGACCGATGGTACCGAATACGAAACCCGCTCCACGTGGGGCGCTGCAGGCGACGTCCTGAACCTCGACATCGACCCGAAGTCGCATCCGGCCTGGACCGGCGGCAACCAGCAGCTCATGGACCGCGGCGGCCGCGTTTCCAAGTTCAACAAGCGCTTCGGCGGCCTCGGCCTCTGATCCTGTTGACAGGCAAGTTTCGAAAAGCCCGGCCTTCGAGCCGGGTTTTTTGCGTTTATGCGCGCGGGGAAAAGAGTGGCAACCGAACCTGAACGGACAGCCCGCCGGTCGATGCTTCGCCCACGTTCACGCTGCCGCCATGTCCCTCGGCCAAGGTTTTGACGACTGCAAGACCGAGCCCTGCCCCGCCGGTCGCCCTGCTTCGAGATGTTTCCAGCCGGTGGAATGGCTCGAACAGCGCTTCGCGCTCACCCGGCGGAACGCCCGGCCCTCGATCCTCGATCACAAGAACAGCCTCCTGCGCCTCGCGGCGAAGCGAAACATGCGCCACATCGCCATATTTGATCGCATTGTCGATCAGGTTTGCCAGAATACGCCGCAGCGCCACACGGTCGCCAAGCACCGTCAGTGGATCGCCTGCTGAAGCGTCCTCGAAGAGAGCGGGGCGTCCGGCCTCGGCCAGCATGGCGCAGTCCGCCGTCACGAGATCCCGGAGACCGACAAGCTCCTCCTGCAATTCGCCCGCACCGGCCCGCGACGTCATGACCGCATCGTCCAGGAGGCGAACCATGTCTTCAATGTCGCGCACTGCGCTTTCGCGCGAGGCTTCGTCTTCAATCGCATCGACCTTCAGGCGCAGCCGCGTCGCGAAAGTCCTGACATCATGCGAAATGCCGCCCACCAGTTCCATGCGGTTCCGCAGAAGCGCCGCAACCCGGCCATGCAGGGTGTTGTAGGCTTCAGTCAGCCGCCGGATCTCAGGCGAGAAGGCGGCAGCATTCGGCAGCACCCTTGGCGCGCCATCCAGGTCGAGCGTCGCAACCGCGTCCGCCAGTTCCCTCAGTGGACGGCTGGCGATAAACACGAGCACGAGCGTGAACAGACCCACGGCACTGCCAAGCAATCCGGCGAAGAGCCCGACCGGCAGTCCTGCCTCCGTAGTTAGAAAGGGCGAACGCGACTCGACAATCATGGTTTCTCCGGTCGCGAGCCGGACCCGAAACTCAAGCTTCGCCGGAACGAAACGCCGCATGATGAACCCGACACGGGGACGCTCGTCGATCTCGTTTGCAATACTGAACCGCCGCCCGCCCAGCGCCTGATCATAATCCGCCACCTCGTAGCGCGATTGTCGCGGCAGATCATCGAACTGGTTGTCCACCACGTCACCGGGCTCGACATGAACCCTGAACGTATCTGACGTCAGACCGCCAATCAGGAGCGTGCGGCCTGATGGCGGCGTGGCCTCGATCAGCGTCGCAACGGTCGCCAGCCGCTGCGGCGGTGGCACCAGGTCGCTCTGCCACGAGGCCCTCCTGTAGACGGCGACGAGATAGCCGATCCAGAGAACCGTGACCATGAGGACAAAAGCCCCGAAGAGCCGGAAGGCAAGATGTTGACGGATCAGGGTCATCGTGAGGCCACGTCCTTGGCGGTGAAGAGATAGCCACCGTTGCGGATTGTCGTGATCAGTCCCGTCCCGCCCTCGACGGCGTCCAGCTTCTTGCGCAGTCGCGACACCAGCATATCAACCGAACGGTCGAAGGGATCGGCATTGCGTCCGTGAACGAAGTCGAGGATCGTTTCCCGGCTGAGGACGCGGCGCGGACGCTTGACGAAACAGGCGAGAAGGTCAAATTCCGCGCTCGTCAACAACAGTGTTTCTCCCGCGGGTGTCGTCACGACGCGCGTGTCAAAATCGATCTGGAAGCCGTCGAAACCAATCCTGTTGCCTGCCTCGGCCCTCGCTCGCATCGGCTCCGATGCCCGGCGCAGCAACGCGCGGATGCGCGCGACAAGCTCGCGCGGCCCAAACGGCTTCACCAGGTAGTCGTCCGCGCCCATTTCGAGCCCCAGGACCCGGTCGATCTCATCGCTTCTGGCCGTCAACATGAGGATGGGCACGGAAAGCGACAGGCGTAGCCTGCGGCAGATCGAAAGCCCGTCTTCGCCCGGCAGCATGACGTCGAGAATAATGAGATCGGGTGCCTTGATCGCGAGCAGGACATCCATGGCCCGCGCATCGGGCGCGGCGCTCACCCGATAGCCTTCCTTTTCGATCAGGTCACAGAGGAGCCGGCGAACCTCATCGTCGTCTTCCACCAGCAGGATATGGGTCGGCGCATCAATCATCCCTCATCTATTCCCTCCCGTTTGCCGCATTTCAAGCGCAATGCCCGGCTTGTGACAAACCGTTACAAACGGCGACAATCCGAGACAAAATTCCGCGTTCCGGTGATCGCGGCGTGACACACCACAGCCATCCTCCTGATCGTCGAAGGCAAGCAAGCCTCGGCACAAACGAAACCCAGGAGAATGACATGAACCGTCTGATGATGACCGCCGCCCTCGCCCTTCCCCTCGTCGCCATGTCGGCAAGCGCTTTCGCATGGGAGCGCAACGGCTCGACCACCGGCGCCTATGGCCGCACTGTCACGAGCCATGCGACCGGCGGATGCTCCAACGGTACCTGCTCCAAGCAGCAGACCTTCACCGGTCCGAACGGCCAGTCCGCGACGCGCAATCGCACCGTGACGTGTAGTGGCGGCACCTGCAACACGAACGCCACCGTCACCACTCCGAACGGCGGCTGGAAGCGCAGCTCGTCCATCTCTCGTTGAGGCCATGACATGAGGACCGTCATCCTGACGATTGCATGGCTCGCGCCGGCTCTTGCCGCCGGCGCGGCCAATGCCAAGGAACCCGGCTATCTCGAGTTGATGAAGGTGAAGTCCGCCTGCTCGGCAGACATCGCCCGGTTCTGCAACGAGGTCGAACCCGGCAAGGGCCGTATCATGATGTGCCTGAAGGCACATGAGGCCGACGTCTCGAAGAAGTGCATCGATGCCGCCACCCCCTACGCCGCCGACGCCGACAAGCTCATCACCAACTGACAGGAAAGTCACCGGGAGCACGAACATGGATCACGTCATGCAGGCAGCCACCTCCATTTTCCAGCACCCGGGCATGATCGCCCTCGCCGCACTGGCGGCGATGGCGATCGAGTATCTGGCCAACCTGCCCGATGCCAACGAAACGCATGATTTGCGCGAAACCGCATCGTCGCTGACGATTGCCGTCATCAACAAAACCGTTGGCTATCTGACAGCCGGTATCACGGCCCTGCCGCTGCTCATGCTCTATGAATATCGGGTTTTCACAATCCCGCCCGACAATGTGCTTGCTCTGCTCGCAGCCTTCATCCTGACTGATTTCTGCTACTACTGGAACCACTTCGCCATGCACAAGGTCCGGCTCCTGTGGGCGAGCCATAGCGTTCATCATTCGCCAACACGCCTCAATCTGACGGCAGCCGTGCGTCTTGGACTAGGGGGCCAATTGGCCGGTGGCTTCCTGTTCTATTCACCGCTGGTGCTGATCGGTTTTCATCCGCTGGTCGTCTATGCCATGCTCGGCCTTGGGCTCGCCTATCAGCTCTTCATCCACCCCGCCAGGGCACCGGATCTCGGTCCGCTCGAATGGGTGCTCAATACACCGAAGCATCATCAGGTGCATCACGCCTCCAACCCGCAATGCATCGACAAGAACTTCGGCGGCGTCTTCATCGTTTTCGACCGCATGTTCGGAACCTTTGCGAAGGCTCCCGAACACGAGATCCTGAAATTCGGCCTTGTCGGCAAGGCCGCGACGAGCAATCCGCTGGCAATTCTTTTCGGCGAATGGGGCCGCATCGCGCGCGATGTCAGTCGCGCCCGGTCCCCGAAAGAAATCTGGCGATCGCTGTTCAGCATGAAGCCGCGCAGTCACGGGTGAAAAGCACGGCACGACGCTCCAGCACCGCTCGGGCGAACAAAAAGACGGCGGAGTTGCCTCCGCCGTCAAGTCGTACTCAGGATGGTAAAATCGTCGGTATCAGTGACGACCGAAGGCGGTCTGCAGCAGCGAGAGCTGCGCCTGAACGCTGTTCTGGTTGTCATGCACGACCGGCGCATCGGCCGGACGGTAGATTTCGCGGTCGAGCAGCGCCACGCGGCTCTGCAGGCGATGCGAACGCTCGATCAGTTCGCGGAACGACAGAGGCAGGTCTTCCCAGCCCGGAGCCTCGCGGTCGAGGTTGTAGGCGTCGAGACGAACCTTCTTCTTTTCCGACATGACCTGATCACGGGTCATCTCGCCATTGTTGACGGCGCGCTGCAGGAGAAGCCAGGAAGCCATCTGCATCAGACGGGTCGTCAGACGCATGGATTCGGCGGCGTACAGAACCGAAACCTGACGCGGCAGAACCTTGGAAGCGGCGCGACCCGGCCCGTCGAGATAGCTTGCGGTTTCTTCAACCAGCGCCATGCCCTCGGCATAGAGCGCCTTGAACTGCGCGGACGAAGCCGCATGGCCTGCGAAACTGATCGTGTTCAAACGGGTGTCGGACATTCTAAATCGCCTCGGTACGCATCAAACTCATAAAGGCTCAGGAAATTTTTTGTTCCCTGCTTGTGTGAAGATAACATGATGCCAATAGCACAAACGCGCAAGCCGTTTCTTAAG
>DATMTA010000078.1:0-20610 GCA_035565055.1 Ensifer sp. | reverse complement strand
CCGATCTGTGCGAAGCGGCCGGCATGGGTGACACGGCCCTGTTCGTAGAGGGCGGCCACTGGTTCGGCGCGAGCGACCTTGCCCCGGGCGGCGCGAACCGTGGTGATCGGCAGGTTCTCGTCGATGCCGCGCAGCGTCGAGACCACCATGTCGCCGCCCTGGTTGATTTCGGCGACGATACGATCCGCCTCGAAGCGGCGATAGGCGCGGGCGACCGCCAGTGCCCAGCCGGCGGGCGTTGCCGCCTCCACCGAGGCATCGGCCAGAACCACCGCCCTGCCCTTGCCGTCGACGCCCGCCACGATGATACCGCAGCAGCTTGTGGCGCCGTGGCCGGCGGGTGGATCGACACCGACGACGATGCGGGTGAGCGGGCCGATTTCGGCAAGCGTCGCAACCGGGATGGCATCGTGCCGCCAGAAGGCGTCTTCGCGGTCCTCGATCAGCTCGCCATCGAGCTCCTGCCGGCCAAGCCGCGTGCCGCCATAGCGCGCCTCAAGCGCTGCAATGAAGCCCGGCGCAAGGTTGCCGGCATTGGCGCTGGTGGCAATGCGCGTCAGCGCCGTGCCGGGGTCGGCCATCAGGCGCTTGAGCAGCGGCAGCGGGCGCGGCGTGGTGGTGACCAGTTGGCGCGGATCGTGTCCAAGCCGCAGGCCGAACTGCAGCATGTCGAAGGTTTCCTCCGCGTGTTTCCACTTGGCCAGCTCGTCGCACCAGGCGGCGTGAAATTGCGGGCCGCGCAGGCTTTCCGGATCCTCCGACGAGAAGAGATAGGCCGTCGAACCGTTCGGCCAGACAAGCCTTCGGCGCGAGATCTCGAAGACCGGACGCTCGCGCCCCGCAATCTTCATGATGCCCGATTGGCCGTCGATCATCACCTCGCGGGCATCGGCAAAGGTTTCCGCCACGAGCGCGATGCGCAGGCCGGAGGTTCTCCGTGCGAGGCCGTGGACCCATTCGGCGCCCGCCCGCGTCTTGCCCGAACCGCGCCCGCCCATGAGGAGCCAGGTGCGCCAGTCGTGGGCGGGAGGTTGCTGTTCGCGACGGGCGAGGATGCGCCAGTCGCGGGAGGCGGCAAGCAGCTCGGCGTCGGTGAGAAGATGCGGACCGATGTGCCAACGGGGGGTGACGGTCGCGTCTGAGGCACCCCCCTCTGGCCTGCCGGCCATCTCCCCCTCAAGGGGGGAGAATGACTCGTGGGGGGCCGCCTGCCCGGCCGAAACGGCGGTGACGATTGATCCAGACGTGTCAACCAGCTCCTCCCGGCCGTCGGGTTGAACGGGTGCCGGATCAGCCTCGGCGAGCGCGTCCTGCCATTCTCCCCCCTTGAGGGGGAGATGCCTGGCAAGGCAGAGGGGGGTATCTGCGGCCTCGGCAGTCGGGGCACGTCCCCCTCTGGCCTGCCGGCCATCTCCCCCACACGGGGGGAGACGACTCGCGGCCACCGCCTGCCCCGAAGGACCGGCAACGGGTGCGTCATCCGGCTGAGCCCCATTGGCGGAGGAAACCGGCGCAACACGGCCTCCCTCCCCCTTGTGGGGAGGGTGGGGAGGGGTCTTCATTCCGTCCTCCATCCCCGCCGACAGCGCCGCGGTATTCTCAAGCAGCTTCATCCGCGCGACCGCAATCCTGTCGATCTTTCGTTCGTGTTGCGCCAGCAGCCTGAGAAGCCGCTTGAGCCGTCGCGCCGCCTCATCCAGGCGCGTCGTCAGGCGGGCGTTCTTCGCCTGCGGCGGGTTCACGAGTGGCAAGCTCGCGGGCCAGCGCTTCGGCCCGCTCGACGACATGGCGGTTGAGGTTTTTGCACAGCCGATCGAGCGTTTCGTCGTCGACATGCCGCGCCCGGTCCGCCTCGCTCCCATCATCGATCTTCCTCTGCAATTCGTCCGTCTTGTCGAGCGTGCGCACGATCAGCGAAATCGCATCCGTCGCGGCCTTCAGGTCCGCGCGGGCAAGCTTCTGGTCGCCGTCCGGATCGTCCAGCAGGTCGGCCGCCTGGCGGCGCAGACGCTGGAAGAGGCGCAGCTGTTCCTTCAGCTCCTCGGTCGCCTCGTTCAGGAGGGACCGCAGCCCCGAACCTGCAGCCAGCGCTTCCGCCGACTTGATTTCGAGCGCCAGCTCAAGCGCAAGCTCATGCGCCAGATGTTGGGCCCGACGCTCAGGCTCGGGCGCAGGCGAGCGAGGCGGGGGACTGCCACCGCAATAACCACCCTCGCCCCAGGCGCCGTAAAGGCCGGGGTCAATCTCTTCGAATGTCATGATGATCTCCAGCCGAAAGGAGCCGAGAAAGGTGTTCAGGAGCCGGCAAGCGCTACCACCCCGCCAAAGACGCGAAGGCGAATTGCCTCGCGCCCTCTTCTCCGCCTTGGGGAGACGTACCGAGTGCAGCGAAGCGATGACGGGTTTTCATCAGGCCAAGCGGTCGTGGCCCTCATCCGGCCCGTCGGGCCACCTTCTCCCCAAGGGGAGAAGACGGAGAAAACCGCACCGCCTTGCCAAACTTTTTCCTGCACTGGATGGGCAATCGCGCCGCAAGGCCGAACCAGTAGCCCTCGCCCCATCCCGAAAACGCCGACGGGCGGCGCGATCAAGGAATAAATTCCTTATTCGATCTGCGACCGCCCGTCATCTTTGCGCGTTAAACCCGAATGACCCACGCTGCAGCTTTCAGCAGAAAGCCAACGATTCTAGGCCCGGGACGGGAAAACGGGGTTTCCCTGTAGCGCAGCCACAACTCTGTGACTGTGCCTTGTTTGTAGCAAACGACCGTCACGCCGTCAAGGCTTATTTTCCTATTTTTCCCGATTTTCGCTAACCGGTTCGAGTCAAATGAGAATTCCCGCCCCTGCCCTCAGGCGGTCGTCACGCCCTGCGCGGCGGAGAACTGCTCAAACGCCGCTACCGCGTCGGCGGCATACATCAGCGACGGCCCGCCGCCGAGATAGACGGTCATGCCGAGGACCTCGTTGAATTCCTCGAAAGTGCAGCCGAGCTTCACCAGCGCCTCGACATGATAGCCGATGCAGCCGTCGCAGCGGGTGGCAATGGCGATGGCAACCGCAATCATTTCCTTGGTCTTGGCCGACAGCGCGCCGTCCTTGCTGGCATTTTGCGCGAGCTGCGAAAAGCCGGCCATAGTGTCGGGGATCCTCTTGCGGATCTTGCGGGAATTGGCTGAAATGCCCCTGATGATCTCGGGATAGTTCTTGGTCATGTCGTGTCTCCTGTGATTAGATAGATATATTATTTCATATCTATCATCGCAAGAGGCACCGCGCCTTGCGTTATATCAAGAGCGCGGCCGGAAGACTCAATCGGAAGAGAGGCTCACCCCTCGCGGTTGATCGGCCAGTCGACCAGATAGTCCTCGTAGTCGTCGATATCGATGCCGTCTTCGCTGATCGTCTGGCCGCGCACGGAAATGCCGGCTTCGTGCACCGTGTCCGGGTTGCCGGAGACGAGCGGATGCCACCATTTCAGGTCCTCGCCGTCGCGGATGAGGCGATAGGCGCAGGTGGGCGGCAGCCAGGAGATCTCGTTGACGGATTGCGGCGTCAGCCGAATGCAGTCCGGCACCGTCTTCTGGCGATTTTCATAATCCTTGCAACGACATGTGTCGCCGTCGAGCAGCGTGCAGCGGATCGAGGTCCAGGCGATTTCGCCCGTATCCCAGTCCTCCAGCTTGTTGAGACAACAGAGACCGCAGCCGTCGCAGAGGCTCTCCCATTCGGTGTCCGACATTTGAAGAAGCGTCTTCGCTTTCCAGAAGGGAGCCTCGGTCATCATATCGCCTGCATTCTTTTCTTGTGATTTCCGTTCAAATCAACGAAATCTGGATTTATACGAGAGGTGTCCCGTTTTCGGACACGCATCCGAGCAAAGCCAAGCGCCAGCGCCATGACCGATCCGAACGACCCTTCAAAGAACGAAAAGCGGCGCTTCCGCAAGCGGTTTTTCTTTCTTCAGCTCGATGCGGCGCTCGATTCGGCGCTGTGGACGATGGGTGACCGGCTGGCCTCGACTTGGCAGTCGATCACGATTTTCTTCCAGCGCTTCCGTGCCCGCGGGCTCTGGAAGGCGCTGTTCGAGGTGGCCGGAGAGGCGATGACGCTGGGGGCTGCCGGCTTCGTGCTCATGCTGGCGCTGGCCCAGCCGGCCTTCCAGGAAACGCTGGACGACTGGCGCAAGCGCGGCGACTATGCAGTGACCTTCCTCGACCGCTACGGCAACCAGATCGGCCATCGCGGCATCATCCACGAGAAATCCGTGCCCGTCGACGACCTGCCGGACTATTTCGTCAAGGCGCTGCTTTCAACGGAAGACCGCCGCTTTTTCGACCATTTCGGCATCGACGTCATCGGTCTTTTCCGCGCGATTTCCACCAATGCGCGCGCCGGCGGCGTCGTCCAGGGCGGCTCGACGCTGACGCAGCAGCTGGCGAAAAACCTGTTTCTCTCAAGCGAGCGCTCCATCGAGCGCAAGATCAAGGAGGCGTTTCTGGCGCTCTGGCTCGAATCGCATCTGACGAAGAAGGAAATCCTGCGGCTCTATCTCGACCGCACCTATATGGGCGCCGGCACGTTCGGCGCGGAAGCCGCGGCGCAGTATTATTTCGGCAAGGACATCACCGACATCAATCTCGCGGAAGCCGCGATGATGGCGGGTCTCTTCAAGGCGCCGACGAAATATTCCCCGACCGTCAACCTGCCGGCGGCGCGCGCCCGCGCCAACGACGTGCTGACCAATCTCGTGCAGTCCGGTTTCATGACCGAGGGCCAGGTGGTCGCGGCGCGGCGCAATCCGGCGAGCGTCGTCGATCGCGCCGGTTCGCAATCGCCCGACTATTTCCTCGACTGGGCCTTCGACGAGGCCAAGCGCCTGGCCGGGCCGAAATCCTCGCACACGCTCTTCGTCAAGACGACCTTCGATCCGCAGCTTCAGCAGGCGGCGGATGAGTCGATGCAGTCGACGCTGCGGCAATACGGCGAGAGCGCCCATATCGGCCAGGGCGCGCTGGTGCTGATCGAGAACGGCGGCGCGGTGCGCGCCATGGTCGGCGGGCGCGACTATGGCGAGAGCCAGTTCAACCGCGCCACCCGCGCGCTGCGCCAGCCGGGCTCTTCCTTCAAGGTCTATACCTATTCGCTGGCCATGGAGAACGGCTTCACGCCGGAATCGACCATTGTCGATGCGCCGATTTCCTGGGGCAACTGGTCGCCGCAGAACTACGAGCGCTCCTACGAGGGACGCGTGACGCTGATGACGGGACTGGCAAAGTCCATCAACACGATCCCCGTTCGCCTTGCCAAGGAACATTTCGGCATTCCCGCGATCATCAAGATGGCGCATGACATGGGCGTCGAGACGCCGATCAAGAACGATGTGACCATCCCCATCGGCACGTCGGAAGTGACCATCATGGATCAGGCGACCGCCTATGGCGTGTTCATGTCCGGCGGGATGCAGACGCGCCGCCATGGCATCACCCAGATCACCGACGATCAGGGCAAGATCGTCTATGATTTCAACAGAGACGAGCCGCCGGCCAAACGCGTGCTTTCCGAGCAGGCCACGACTTCGATGAACCGCATTCTGGTCACCATTCCGGTCAATGGCACGGCGCGGCGGGCAGCGCTCGACAATGCCATTCCGACTGCCGGCAAGACCGGCACGACACAGTCCTATCGCGATGCCTGGTTCGTCGGCTTCACCGGCAATTTCACCTGCGCGGTCTGGCTCGGCAATGACGACTTCTCGCCGACCAACCGCATCACCGGCGGCTCGCTGCCGGCCGCGACCTTCAAGAAGCTCATGGACTACGCGCACGAGGGCATACCGCTGCGCCCCATCCCCGGCATCGACAATCCCACGCCCGCCATCATCGCCAGCAATGTCTCCAACCAGACGGCCGGTGAAAAGAAGCCGGGAAGCGAGGAGACGCGCCTTTCGATAGAGCGGCCGCGTATGCTAAGCCCGGCATCGACCAAGCTCATCGAGACGATCGGCAAGGCGCTGGCGGAGGCGACGCCGCTCTCCGGGGCAAGCGCCGAGAGCGTGAAGGCTCCGGTGCAGGTGGGCAGCAATTAAAGCGATTTCGTAGCGACATGCGGCGCGGCCGACCCGGATTTCGCGCCTGAAGACAAGAAGTAGAACGAGAAAGAAGCAAGCCAGTTCATGTTCCGGGTTCCCTTTCTCGTTGCCGTTGCCCTTGCGATCGCCTTCGGCGTCGGCATCCTGATCACGAAAAGCGCCATCAGCCGCTCCTCGGGGTTCAGCGCGCTGACGCTCGGTTCATGGCAGGCCTATCCGAAGGCTCAGACCTCGGAGGCCGACCCTTACGCCCGCAACCACCGCGCCAAGGCCTCCGGCCTGCTGCTCGGCAGCGCCGAAGGTCTCGTCTTCTATGCCGACAATGACGATGCCGGCGAAGCGCTGACCGGCGGCTGCACCTATCGCGTCACCGGCAAGGTGCCGCAGGCGCGTTTCTGGACGCTTTCCATCACCGATCCAGCCAACAAGCCGCTCTACGCCCGGGCGGGTCTGCCCTCGGCGCTTAATGCGCAATCGGTGCTCTACGACAATGACGGCACGCTGACCGTCGCGGTCTCGCAGAACCCGCAACCGGGCAATTGGCTGGCCGTGCCGCCGATCGGCCATTATCGCCTCGCCTTCACGCTGTTCGACACGCCGGTCGCAGGCAGTTCCGGCCTCCTCGACCTGTCGATGCCGACCATTGTCCGGGAGGGCTGCGGCGATGCGTAGTCTCTTCTATGCCGTGGGCGTCGGACTGCTGGGTGCGCTCGTGCTCCACATCACCATTATCCTGGCGACGCCGGTCTATACGGGCGCGGACATCTATGCGCGCGTGCTGGATCTGGGCGCCGATGGCGAGTTCCGGCCGCTGCCGGACAAACCGGTCGATGGCGGCCTTGCCGTCAGCGGGCCATTCCTGAAGGAAAGCGTCTGCGCCTTCTCCGTCGACGACGGGCCGGTGAACCTGACAGCAGAGGGCAGCGTGCCCTTCTGGTCGGCAGCAATCTATGACAGCCGCTCCAACGAGATCTTCAGCATGAGCGACCGAACCGCCGTGCGCGGCACGCTGGACATCATCGCGGGAACGGAAGCGCAGATCACCGCGCTCAAGAACAGCGGAGTCAACGCCACCGACAACCACATCCTCGTCACCATGTCCTCGAACGACGCCTATGTGGTCTTGCGCGCCGTCATGCCGGAGGCGAGCATGGCGGCGGCGACGCAGGCGTTTCTCGATAGTGCGAGCTGTGAAGGGTTGTGAAGGGTTACGCGGTCAGGCTCGTGGCGAGCCCGAAGGGTATCCGGACTATTTTTCGTAATGAAAACGGCACTGGATGATTTCCAGCTGCAGGGAGCTTCCCTTGCCGGACACCCGATAGACCAGGCGATGCTCCCCAAGAATACGCCTCGACCAGAACCCGGACAGATCGCCTTTCAGCGGCTCGGGTTTTCCAAGCCCCTTGAAGGGGGACCTTTTCGTATCCCTGATCAGATCGTTGACTTTCTCAACCATGGACGGATCGATGCGTTGCCAGTACTCGTAGTCTTCCCAGGCATATCCGGTCCAAAGAAGGTTCATCTTAGAGGGTCGGATCCTTTTCGATCAGCTCCCCTCGACGAAGCTGGCCAAGGCTCTCGCGCAACCGCTCGGAGTTCGCCGGCGTGGAAAGAAGATGCAGAGTTTCCTGCATGCTCTCGAATTCGCCCTCGGCGACCAGAACCAATGCCTCTGACCCCTGACGGGTGACCAGCAAAGGCGCGCGCGACTCGATCACGCTGTCGAAATACGTGGCGATGTTCTGCCGGAACTCGGTCAAACGCACATGAGCCAAAGGCATCCCTCCTTAGGAATGTACGGATATATGTACATTTTCCGTGAATACGTCAAGTTCTGAAGACAACCGGCCGGACAGCGCCAAGACCAGAACGGTGATACCCAACAGCGTCGGGGACGTTCACCGAGGGCGGGGAAATGCAAACCTCAAGCTCTCAGCCGGATGGCTAAGGGTACGAGTCTGCAATAGAGGGCGTGCCCGCAAGGGTACATCCGCGCCTGAGAAATCAGGTCCGTCAATGCCTTACCGGCTCGCCGCGTTCGTCCAATTCGACCCGGTCCGGGATCTCGCCGAAACGTTCGTAGCGGATGCCGGTGAAGAGCAGGATCTGCGCGTCCTTTGAACCCGGTTCGACCCGGCGCGGCGTTCGCGGCATCCGCTCGCTGATGCTGATTACCTGTGCCATTCTCGTCTCCTGAAACCTTGAGACGGATGAACGTTGATCAATTTCACCCTGTCCGCCTATCCCTCGCGGACCAACGCAATTTCCGGATGACGAGGTCGTTGAACCCCTTTGCCGACAAACCGGGACATCTGCGCTTTCTCATCACCTGTCTGCAGTCTTCAAGACCGCCTGCCAAACGATGCTTTCCGCGGAGCTTTAACGCTCCACGACGAGCGCGGTTCCCCGCATCCCGTGTGATCATCAAGCCACAGCGATAGTTAATGGGTTGTAAACGGTTTTCCCTTAATTTGAGTGAATAGGGGACAGGTAGCACTGCGGCGCGTTTTTCGCCGGCCGGTCCGCTTGTGTATTGCGTAGCGTCAGGTGTGCCCGTGTTGGACAGGTTCAGAGAGTTGGAGAAGCCGCACTCCATTCGCAGGAGAGATGTGGTCTTGATGGCGACGGTCACCAGTTTTGAGGCGCTGAGCAATCCGACCCGCGTCGAGCTGAAACAATTCGCAGAGCTTTTCCGCCCGCTTTACGAGCACTCGAGCCGCGAGGCACGACGCCAGGCCGTTGCGGCACTCTCCCGGCTTGAAACGCTGCCACAGGCGGTCTGCTTCTTCGTCGGCTCCCAGCCCATTGATATTGCGGCGATCTTCCTGTCGCAATCACCCGCCATTTCAGACACGACGCTGATCGACATCGCCCGCAGCGCCGGCGAACCCCATGCCCGCGCCATCGCCACGCGTGCCGATCTGTCGCCCATCGTGGTCGACGCGCTCGCCGACCTTCATGACGGCAGCAGCTATCGCCGCGTCGCCCGAGGCGCCGAAGCCGATGTCGATGTCGACGCAGATCTCGACGCCGGTCAGATGGCAAAGGCAGACGCCCCTCCCGCAAGCCCGCCCGCTGCAGCAAGATCCGATCGCCCCGCCGAACCCGCGGCCAGCCGCCTCGCCCAGACGATGCCGGAACAGGCGCGGCTTGCCCGCGAAGAGGCGCTGCGCAACGAGTTGCGGCAGCTTGTCGCCGCCAAATCGCCGGAAGAGGCGCGCCCCGCCGTCATGCTGCGCGCCGCCGACGATACGCAGCAGGCGCTGTTCGTGCGCTTTGCCCGCACGCGGCAAATGCCGCTTTTCGCCCGCGTGCTGAACGACGCACTGGAGGCCTCATCCGCGCTGTCCGAACGCATCATGCTCGACGTTTCGGGCCTGCAGCTCGCCACGACGCTCGTCGCCCTTGGACTTCGGGCCGCCGACACGCGCCAGATCCTGACCGGCATCTACCCGCATCTCGCCCAGATCGTCGACGGTCGCAACCGCGCCTTCCAGCTGGTGCGCAGCCTCGATCCGGCGGATTGCGTCGCCCGCGTGATTGCCTGGCGCCGCGCCGATATCTATACCCGCACCGGCCGCTACGAGGATGTGGAAGCCGACATGGCCGCGCAGGCGGAGGCAGCCCGTTTGGCTGCGGGCAATGGCAACGCCGCGCCTATCGACCGGCGCAGCGCACGGGGCTAATCCCCGGCGATATCGATATAGTCGCCCAGCGCTCTTTCCGTCTCGACCTCGACCACCCAGAGATCGGGATCGAAGCGGATTTCGCGGCCTAGCGCCTCGCGCACGGCATCCTCTTCCACCCTGTCCAGCCGCTGCTCGAACTTGCGGCCGCGCTCCTCACCTTCAGCAAAGAAGTTCTGAGGTGCCGGAGCAAAGAGCGAGACCGTACCGTCGCGAAAGCGCTGCGTCAGGAAGATCGCGCCGGCCTGTTCCTCGCCCTTGCGTTCCACGGCCGCAAAGCCGCCATCTGAAAAGATGCGGCGGACAAGGGCCGAGACGACGATTTCGGTTTTCAGGCGCATGAGGACTTCCGCGGGTTTCGGTCCGTGATGACGGAGAACGGTCGCCAAGTCCAGTGCGGCAATCGGTCCGGCTTTGCCGCAATTGACCGAATGCAAGTCTCGCTATAGCCGTTTGGTGGGGAGAGAGCGGGTCAGGCCGGCTGAAGCTGCGCTGGATTTGCGCTGCGTCAAAGATCGCAGATCGTTCCTGACGCAAAACGCTCAGAAGGATGACCCGGCATTTCCTGCCGGATTGTGGATGGGACAGGTTTCATGCCGCAAAGGCTGAACATGATGATGCGCA
This sequence comes from Ensifer sp., assembly GCA_035565055.1. Lineage (GTDB taxonomy): Bacteria > Pseudomonadota > Alphaproteobacteria > Rhizobiales > Rhizobiaceae > Ensifer_A. The sequence goes on along the minus strand of DATMTA010000078.1, from coordinate 10,210 downwards.
TGATGATCATCGTCGCTTTGACGATGATCGGCTTTGCGCACAAGCCCGTCATGGCGGACGCCCTGCCCGCTTCCATCCAGTATGCCGCCTACACGCTGCCGGACGGCACGCTGCCGGTGATCTGCGTCACCGTGACGGGCGACGAGGACATGGGCAGCACCGCCGCCAAGGGCGGGATGGGCGCCTATGGCTGCGACGCCTGCCGCCTCGCCGCCACGATCCTCGTGCCCGAGCCGCCGGCGATCAGCGCCAGCGCGATCGAGTTTCCGCGTGAGCGCTGCGCCCATTGCCGCGAAATTCCGAAGCCGGACGTCGCGGAAACCTCTCGCGCCCTGCCCCGCGCGCCGCCGTCAGCCTTCCTTGCCTGACGGCAATTTCGGCGGCCCGGCCTCCAGCGCTTTTGCCTGAGGCTTCAGGCTCGCCGAAAGCGACGATCCACACGTCCCAATCCATCCTGGCGGCCAGTTGCCGAGATCGATGCGCCACAGCCTGCGCGCCGGCCTGCCGTCATTTGAACTCTGCAAGGAACATCCATGTCCAAGTTTCTGAAATCCACGCTTGCCCTGGCACTCGCCTCCACGCTGGCCTCCACACTGGCCGGCCCGGCCTTCGCGCATGTCACGATCGAGGCCCGCGAGGCTGCCGTTGGCACCGGCTTCAAGCTCGTCCTGCGCGTGCCGCATGGCTGCAAGGGCCAGGCAACGTCCTCCATCCGCGTGCAGATCCCGGAAGGCGTCGTCAACGCCAAGCCTATGCCAAAGGCCGGCTGGACGCTCGACAAGGTGAAGGGCAAATATGCCGCGACCTACAAACCCTATGGCCATGAAGTCTCGGAAGGGGTGAAGGAAATCGAGTGGAAGGGCGGCAACCTGCCCGACGACGAATATGAGGAGTTCACCGTCTCGACCTATCTCGACGCCAGCCTGAAACCCGGCACGACGCTCTACTTCCCGGTCGTCCAGGGTTGCGTCGACGGCTCCGTCACCCGCTGGATCGAAATCCCGGTCGAAGGCAAGGGCGAACCGGAATCGCCGGCGCCGGGCGTCAAGCTGATCGAGAAGAAGTAAGGCATGGCAATGACTTGCGCCGCTGTAGGCATGCCGGGCAAAGTCCCCCTCTGGCTGCCGCCATCTCCCCCACAAGGGGGGAGACGGGTGGGGAACCGTGATAGCGCCTCATTGAAGGTCGCAAATGCGGCAAGCCGCAGCGGTCGCTCCCCCTCCCCCTTGTGGGGAGGGTTGGGGAGGGGTCTTAAAGACGCACACCAAACCCTGGGTCAGTTGATGTGGGCAGTCCTTGCGCTCATCCTCCTGCCCACCTTCGCGCTGGCTCACGCGCAGCTGATCACCTCCGACCCCGCTGACGGCGCAGTCGTCGCGACGGCACCCGCCACGTTCACCCTCACCTTCAACGAACCCGTCTCGCCGATCACCATCAAGCTGGCGCGGCCCGACGGATCGGTGAGCCTGGTGGACACCGTCAGGACGGACGGGCCGACGGTTGTCGTCACGCCGCCTGCAGGCCTTGGCAATGGAAGCTATGCGCTGAGCTACCGGGTGATCTCCGAAGACGGGCATCCGGTCGGCGGGACGGTCGGCTTCGCCATCGGCGCGGCGAGCACTAGTGCTTCGCCGGTCGCAACCGATGCGACGCCGCGCGCGAGCCGCCTCATGATCCTGACGCAGCGCGTCGGGCTCTATCTCGGGCTCTTTTTCGGCGTCGGCGGCGTTTTTGCGCTCATCTGGTTCGGGCGCGGTGGACGGTCGGGCGCCACCGTGCTGCGCGCGCTCCTCGGCCTCGGGCTTGTCTCGTCCGGGCTTGGCGTGGGGCTGCAGGGGCTCGACATGCTGGCCGTATCGCCCGGTGCACTCCTGAACGCCGCGCCCTGGCGGCAGGGCATCACCGCCAGCTATGCCGCCACGCTCGGCCTTAGCGCAGTCGCCATGCTGGCGGCTCTTATTGCGCTGGTGATGCGGGGCTGGCGCTCTGCCGCCCTGTCGTGGGCAGCGCTCGTTACCGTCGGTCTGGCGGTCGCGGCGAGCGGACATGCCAGCGACGCGGAGCCGCAATGGCTGATGCGCGCGGCCGTCTTTGCGCACGCGACCTGCGTGGCGATATGGGTGGGCGCGCTTGCGCCGCTTCTTCTGTCGCTGCGGCAAGGGGGCGAAGACGGTGCGCAGATGCTGGCGGCGTTCTCACGCCACATCCTGCCGGTCGTCGGCCTGCTGCTGGTCTCGGGCGTTGTGCTGGCCGTCGTACAGGTCCGGAAGTTCGAGGCCCTGTGGGCGACCGACTATGGTGTGGTGCTCTCGATCAAGCTCACGCTCCTCTTCGCGCTATTTGCGGCGGCGGCGGTCAACCGGGTGTTTCTGACGGCGCCGGCTCTGGACGGGGTGAAAGACCCCCTCTGGCCTGCCGGCCATCTCCCCCACAAGGGGGGAGACGACGTGCTGCACCCGCCTGCCCCAATCGCCCATGCGTCGTCTTTGGGAGGGATAGGGGCACAACGGTCACTCTCCCTCCCCCTTGTGGGGAGGGTCGGGGAGGGGTCTGCTTCTCACCCGTCCAAGGGACTTCGCCGCTCCATTCTCCTCGAAATCATGCTCGTGATCGCGATCCTCGTCACGGTCGCCAACTGGCGCTTCACACCGCCGCCGCGCGCGCTGCAGCTGGCGGCGCGCCAGGCTGTCGCCGCGGAACTGATGTCCGACAAGGCAATGGCCGAGGTCCGCATCTTCCCCGCCGCGCCCGGGCCGGTGACGGTCACCGTGACCCCCATGGCGCATGGCGCTGACGATCTCACCGTCAAGGAGCTTTCCGTCATCCTGTCCAACCCGCAGGCCGGCATCGAGCCGATCCGGAAGACGGCGCAGATGAACGGCGAAGGCGACTATGTGGTGGACGGCCTGCGTCTTCCCGTTCCCGGCCGCTGGCATGTCCGGGTCGAGATCCTGATCTCGGATTTCGAGATGACCGCCCCGGAGGGCGATGTCACGATCGGGCCGTGAGGCTTCGTCCGGCCTCGCGCAGAAGAAAGCGGCGAAGCGTTTCCACCTCCGGCCGCGCGAGCGCCTTGGGCGGATAAACGAGGAAATAGGCGAGCGCGTTGGCGACGCCCTGCGGAAAGGGTGCCACGAGCGTCCCGGCATCCAGTTCGCGCGCGACCAGCGAGCGGCGGGCAAGCGCCACGCCATGGCCGGCCTTGGCGGCATCGATGGCGCCATTGCTGCCGGTGAAGATCGGGCCACGGGCGGCGCTGACGTTTGCGGCCCCCACGGCTGCAAGCCAGAGCCGCCAGTCATCGCGGCTTTCGTCATGCAGCAGCGTCAGGCCTGAGAGTGCCTCTATCGAGGAGAGCCCGGCAGCGAGCGCGGGTGCGGCAACCGGCGTCAGTTCGTCATCCAGCAGCCGCTCGGCGGCAAGCCCCTCATAGCGCCCGAGGCCGTGGCGTATGGCGAGATCGACCGCATCGCGGCCGAAATCGATGAGACGATGCGAGATGCTGATCCGGACGTCGAGACCGGGATGCTCCGCCTCGAAGCGCGCCATCTTCGGCACCAGCCATTGCACGGCGATCGTCGAGGTGCAGCTGATCGTCATGGCGCCGCCGCGCGCCGTCTTCCGCAGCGCCTCGGTCGCCTCGCGCATCATGCGGAAGGCGACGGTCAGGCTGGCGAAATAGGCCTGGCCCTCCGGCGTCAGCTCCAGCGCGCGCGGTTTTCTCACGAAGAGCTTCAATCCGATCGCGGTCTCCAGCTCCTTGATCTGAAGGCTCACGGCCCCTGGCGTGACAAACAGCTCCTCCGCCGCAAGACTCATGCTCAAATGCCGCGCCGTGGCCTCGAAGGCGCGCAGGCTGACAAGGGGGGGGGGGAAGCGGCTGGAACATGCTTTAGAAAAACTCAATCCATTGAGGAAAAAGACTCGTTTGCAAGAAACGGGTGGATCGACGAAATCTGTGCAAGAATAATGGCGTGCGAGATCGCCGACAACCGGAATCGGCTTTAGCTGAGAAAACAGAACAAAGGAACAGGACCATGAGCGTGCGCAGAACGATGGGGCCAGCGGAGTGGGCCATGCTGATTGCGCTGTCGCTGCTCTGGGGCGGATCCTTCTTCTTCAACGGCGTGGCGGTCAAGACGTTGCCGCCGCTGACCCTGGTCTTGCTGCGCGTGACGCTGGCGGCGGTGACGCTCAACCTCGTCCTCATCCTGCGCGGCACGCCACTTCCGCTTGACCGCCGCGTCTGGACCGCCTTCTTCGGCATGGGTCTCCTGAACAATGTCGTGCCGTTCACGCTTATTGTCTGGGGTCAGACGCATATCGCAAGCGGCCTCGCCTCGATCCTCAATGCGACGACACCGCTCTTTGCGGTCATCGCCGCCCACCTGCTGACGGCCGACGAGAAGATGTCGTCGAACCGCGTCACCGGCGTGGTGGCGGGCTTTGCCGGCGTCGTGCTGATGATCGGGCCGACGGCGCTCGGCGGGGCGGCCGTGAACCTCTGGGCGCAATGCGCGGTGCTGTGCGCGGCGATCTCCTATTCGCTGGCAGGCATTTTCGGACGTCGTTTCAAGGCCTTGGGCGTCACGCCGCTGGCGACAGCAACGGGACAGGTGACGGCCGCTGCCATCCTGCTCCTGCCGATCACAGCGGTGGTCGACGCGCCCTGGAGGCTTGCCTTTCCGTCGGTAGATGTCTGGCTGTCCGTCGCGGGCATTGCGCTACTCTCGACCGCGCTCGCCTATATTCTCTATTTCCGCATTCTCTCCAGCGCCGGCGCAACGAACATCGCGCTCGTCACTTTCCTGATCCCGGTCAGTGCCATTCTTCTGGGCGCGCTGTTTCTCAACGAGCGGCTCATGCCGCGTCATTTCGGCGGGCTGGCCCTCATCGCCATCGGACTTGCCGCTATTGACGGACGACCGGTGAAGGTGCTGCAGAAGCTGTTGAGCCGATCAGGAAAGGACCCCGAGGCGTTCAAGGGGCAGGATATTTGAGCCTCAAACCTTCGCCGCGGGCCGAGGGTAATCCTGAACTTCAGTATTGATGTCTTTGACAACCGGGTAGAACATAATCTGGCGTTCCGAGATTCATTCACGATTAGAAGGACCTAGAAAGCCCCATGAAGCGCGACATGGATTTGATCCGCGAGTTGATGCTGTGGCTGGAAAGCCAGGATTTGCGACCGGGTATGGTAAGATATCTTAGTGCGTATGACGGAGACCTCACACTAGACGGATACACGCCTGAGCAAATCGACGGCCACCTTGAGCTGATATCCAGATCTGGATTTATCGTGAACGGCGAAAGCAGACCGATGCGCGGAATAGCCTATATGGGCCTCGAATGGATCGGACATGACTTTGTCGACAGCGTGCGCGACCCGGATGTCTGGCGGGCAACAAAGAATGTTGTTCAGAAAGCTAAAGGTTTCAGCGTCGATTTGATCGTTGATATAGCTAAGGGAGTGCTCAAGAAGAAGATCTTCGAGCTTTCAGGGATAGAGATAGGTATCTAAGAAAGCGCACCGGCAATGGTGCCCCTCACACCTTAGCCGCCAGCCGCACCCCACCCCAGTGCCGTCCGTTGACGAAGATCGGGGCGGAGATGTCCTTCATCATGATGAAGTTGCCGCCGCCCATGTCGCGGCGGTAGGTCTGGACGAGGAAGGGTTCCTTGTTGCGACCGGCGCCAAGCCCCGTGCGGTCGTTGAAGATGCGGCGGTTGCGGCTGTTGGCGGTGTTCCATTCCACCTCGCCCGGACGCTGGGCCTGCGCAAACTTGCGGTTATGCGTCGGAAGATAGCCGTTTTCGTCAACGCAGGCGCAGAAGGCGAGCGTCGGATCGGCCTCGATGACGCCCTCCTGGATGGGTGTCAGCACCCGATCGGCGAAATCGAGATAGCGGGTGGAATATTGCTGCGGGTTGGTGCCGGGGATTTCACGATAGTTCCGGTCGAAGAGATCGGCCATGGACACCCGGCCGGTGGCGATCCCCTGTTCGAATGCGGCGGAGACGGTCGCCGCCACGCCCTGCACCTTGATGATCAGGCGATGGTCGGGCGTTTCGATACCGGCGGTGGCTGCAACCTGGATGATGCGTTCGGACATGTCGACCAGACCGTCGACGCGTTCGGCGGCGCCCTGCAGGTGTTTGTTGGAGGCCAGCATCTCGTCCAGCGCCGATTCGAGCTGGCTGACGAAGCCCGTGCAGCGCGTCTCGACGCCGGCCGTCGTGCTCGAAAGCTGCTGGGAATTGTCGAGGATGCGGGTGAACACCTCTTCCATCAGGTGGAAGGAGGCATCCATGGCGATGGTGATTTCCTTGATGTCGCCGGCAGAGCGGGCAGCGCCCTCGCCGGCCTGGCCCAGACGCATGATGCGGTTGCGGATGTCGGCGAGCGTCTTCTGGATCGTGGCGGTCACGGTCGAGGTCTGCAGCGACAGCGCGCGGATTTCGGCGGCGACGACAGCAAAGCCCTTGCCGGCCTCGCCGGCGCGCGCGGCTTCGATGGCGGCGTTCAGTGCCAGCAGGTTGGTCTGGCGGGCGATGGAGCCGATTTCGCCGGCGAATTTGTCGACATCGTTAAGCGCGACGGCGAATTGCGAAATCTCGCCGGTGATGTCGGCGCTGACTTCGACCATGGCGTCGATGCCGGCGGCCGAACGGCTCAGGTCCTCGGCGGACTGCTGCAGCGCGTCGCGGGCACGTCCGGCCATCTGGTCGGTGCCGCGCAGCGCCTCGGCGATCGAGCGATTGGCATCGGCAATCTCCTGCGCCGTGCCGGTCAACTGACGAAAGACCTGGGTATGTTTCGAGGAGGATGCCGCGACCGTCTGGATGGCACCGGCAATGTCGACGAGATCGATGCCCAGCCGCGAGGCATCCTGTGACAGGCGAACGATCACCTGGCGAAGGACGTCCGGGGCGGGCGGCGCGCTGGGCGACTGCTCGTCCTCGACCGGATCTCGTGACACACGATAGGCCGCCGTATTCATCACTTCCCCCTCTGATTGATCAAGGAAGCGTGAATGAACGAGGTTAAGAATTCTCTAATATTGGCGTTTGCGGCCACAAAACCCGACAAAAGTCGAAGGTCATCGCTTCACACTTGACGGAACGCAACATCGCGCGGTCGTTGAATCACTTTTCTCTAAAGCGCGCCGATCTTCTTCAGCTTTTCGAGCACGGCCTCGTTCGGCTCGCCGGTGACCGGCAGCCGATAATGTTTCTGGAAGTGGCGGATGGCTTCCTTCGTCTGCTCACCGGGAACGCCATCGATCGTGACGTCGCGATAGGCGAGGTTCGACAGGCCCTTCTGGATCGCCATCGTCAGGTTCGACGGCGCAGCGGACGGCGCAGGTCTCGCCTGCGCGTCGGCTTTTGCCGGTATGGCGACGGGGCGCTGGCCCGTGGCGACGATGTTCTGCGCCGACTTGTCGTCCTGCTTCTTCACGGCCTTCTGGACCGGCTTCTGCGCCGGCTTTTCAACGGGTTTGCGGGCCTGCCTGTCGGCCTGCACCTTCGCGGTGGCATTCGGGATCGGGGCCGGCGGTATCGGCGGCGCGACGGCGGGCCGTGCGGCCTTGACGCTTTCCGACTTCGTCATATCGGCCTGCGGTTTGGGTGCCTGCGGGCGAGGCGCCTTGGCGATCAGCGCGGCAACCGGATCGGTAGCCTTTGGCGCGACCTTCTCGACGGGCTTCTGGGTCGCCTTGGCGGCAATCGCGCCCGTGACGTCGGCGGGCCGATCGGGCGGCACGACGTTGAACTCCGAATTGTCCTTCTTCAGGAGATCGAGCACGGCAGCATCCGCCGCCCCCGTCTGCGGCAGGCCGCGCGTTTCCTGGTAGAACATGATGGCCGCTTCGGTCTTCTGACCCATCACGCCGTCGACCGGGCCGTCATAAAGGCCGCGACGCACGAGATTGGACTGTATGTCGGCCACGAGCGGATTGGCAGCGGGGGCCGGATCGTCATGGACGACGACGCCATCGACCGGTTTCGGCGCGGCGGCCGTTGCGTCGGCGGGTGCGGTAGCGTCGCGCTCGACGCGATAGGTCGTTGCGGTATCGCTGCCCGGATGCATGGCCTTGGACGCATAGTCGCGGAAGGCATCGCGGGTGTCGAGCCAGGGATGCGGGTGCGAACTCGGCTGATACCAGAGCGCATTGGCAGCCACGAATGAAAATACGATGGCAAAGGCCGCCGTCCCGCCGGTCGCAACCGGATTGCGCATGGCGGCTGCACCGATCATCGCCGCGCCGCCCGCAATCATCCGCGAGACGCGCCCGGCCTGCCTCTTAGGCGGTCTGCGCTTTCGCGTGTTCATGGGCATTTTCCTTCTTGTCATTCATGCTTTTCGCAGCGACCGGGAGGCGCGGCGGAAATTCGGGTCTGGTGTCGAGCGGCACGACAAGGCCTGTCTCGGCAGTGTGGGTTTCGGTCAGCGTTTCGGTTCCCGCACCGGGGCCGGCTTCTGGGAAGCTGACGGAGACAATCGTCCCCTGGCCCAGCTGGCTCCTGATCTCAAGGCGGCCGCCATGCAGCTCGACAAGTCCCTTGACGAGCGAGATGCCGAGGCCGGTGCCTTCATACTTGCGCGCATAATCGCTCTGGACCTGCATGAAGGGGCGGCCGAGCAGCGCGATCTTGTCTTCCGGGATGCCGATGCCGGTATCGCTGACGGTGAAGACGATGTCGCTTCCCTTGCGCTCGCAATCCAGCGAAACGACGCCGCCGGCATCGGTGAATTTGACGGCATTGCCGACGAGGTTGATCAGAACCTGCTGGACGGCGCGGCGGTCGGCGACGAGATCGCCCGCATCACGCGCGATGCGGGTCGTCAGCGTGACGCCCTTGTTCTTCGCCTGCAGCGACAGCATCGCCTCGCAGGCGGAAACGGCCTCGGAGGCACGGAAGTCCTCGCACTGCAGTTCGTAGCGTCCGGCCTCGATCTTGCTCATGTCGAGCATGGTGTTGACCACGCCGAGCAGATGGTTGCCCGACTGGTTGATCAGGGCGACATATTCGCGCTGGCGGTCGTTTTCGAGCTTGCCGAAATATTCGCCGGCCAGAATGTCGGAGAAACCGAGAATGGCGTTGAGCGGCGTGCGCAGTTCGTGGCTGACGGCCGCCAGAAAGCGTGTCTTGGCTTCATTGGCCGAATGCGCTTCCTCTGCCTTGGCGGAGAGCGCGCGGGCGGTCGCCTCGTCTTCGGCCGTGTCCAGCATCTGGCTGAGGAAGCCCGCAAATTCGCCGGCCTCGCTCTCGATGGCGCTCAGCATCAGGCGGCGATGCACGAACTGGCTGCGGGCGTCGTCTTCGGCGCCGCGCGTTTCGAAGCGCAGGTTGATGGTCGTGCCCTTGCCGCCCTGCCGCATGGCATCGACGGCCTGCAGGAAGAGAATGCGGTCGGAGACATGGATCTGGTCGAGAAAGCCCTTGGCCTCAAGGCCGCGCAGATCTCGCATCAGACTATCGCGATCACGGCCGCGCGCGCGGATCACAAGACCGCGCGCATTATGAATGGTGACGAGACCCGGCAGAAGATCGAGGAGAGGATCCTGCGCATGACGCATGGCGGCATCCTCGACGGTCGCCTCGGTGGGAGTAACGGCCGCGCGCTGCTCGTTGGAGAGCCAGGCGGCAGCGGCGAGCGCCAGCGCGGCAACGCCTCCGACACCGGCGGGAAGTGCTACGGCAGGGCTGGTGACGAGGCAGAGCGCTGCGGGCGCGACCATCATGCCGGAAAGCCCGAAGGCGGCGATGCGGGTGAGACGGCGGGCGGCGGCGGGATTGTCCAGCGCCAGGCCGGGAGCCCATGCGCTCGCCAGCTGCCGAGGCAGCGACGACATTTTTCCGGCCATGTTACGCAGAACTCGCAACGCGATTACCCTGTGACTCATATTCTTATATGGGACGACATTGGCGCAGCCGGCTTAAGGAAAGTCTAAAAACCGGACCCGCAGACTTGCGTTTTTCCGTCGCAATCCTGTTTTGGAACGATTTCGGCGGGGCTTTGGAGATTGTGGTTAATGGGGCGTAAGCGCCTGAAAAAGCTCGATTTGCCGCAAGCGTTAACATTTGCCCGGGGCGTGCTGCCCGCAAAGCCCTGCCAGACCTGAACTTTGAAAAGACCAGCATTAACGAAGATCGGTCAAATGCGGCGCAAATCGTTCGAAAAGGAAAATCGATAAAATTTGAG
>DATMTA010000077.1:0-8091 GCA_035565055.1 Ensifer sp. | reverse complement strand
CGTCGAGATTGCCAAGGGGAGCCTCATCCGACTCCATTCCTCAAGCGCGGGCCGCCTCGCTAAACCGCCTGCGGAGGCAGACGGGTTCTCTGGCACAGCCAGGCCGCCGAGCTATTCGCAGCCCATCGGGGGAGTCGTTTCGCTGGATGTGTCAAATCCACCGCCGCCCGCGCCCCCTGATGACATCCCCCGCACGTTACGAGGGACATCACCAAGCTCTCCTCCCGCCTGAGCCAACCGTCGCTGGCCCATCCGGTGACGGAAGAACCATAGAATAATCGAAAGGTCAGAGAACGGGGAAAATTGGTGCGGCTGGGTTAGCCTCTCCCCTTGTGGGAGAGGAAGCGATTTCAACATCTTAGCTTTAGCTAAGTGTTAGAAATCGCAGGTGAGGGGGCTGCGTTTGTCCCCGCCGCTGCCCCCCTCTCTTGCAAAATCTACGACTTAGCCTTCGGCTAAGACCGTGATTTTGCTTTCTCCCCCACCAGTGGGGAGATGGGAGGTTGGGGCACCCTACTCCGCCGCCTGCTCCACTTCACCATCCTCATCCGCCAGGAACCCGCCCGACTGCCGGGCCCAGAGGCTGGCATAGAGCCCGCCCTGTTGCAGCAACTCGCCATGCGAGCCCGTCTCGGCAATCGCGCCCTGTTCGAGCACGACGAGGCGGTCCATTTCAGTCAGCGTCGAGAGCCGGTGGGCGATCGCGATCACCGTCTTGCCTTCCATGAGGGCAAAGAGGTTTTCCTGGATCGCGGCTTCGACTTCCGAATCCAGAGCCGAGGTCGCCTCATCGAGGATCAGAACCGGCGCATCCTTGAGGAAGACGCGGGCGATGGCGATGCGCTGGCGCTGGCCGCCAGAGAGCTTGACGCCGCGCTCGCCGACCTGCGCGTCGAGACCACGACGGCCCTTCTGGTCCTCCAGCGTTTCGATGAAGTCCCAGGCATTCGCCCGCTTTGCCGCTGCGACGATCTCCTCATCCGAGGCATCCGGCCGGCCATAGGCGATGTTCTCGCGAATGGAGCGGTGCAACAGCGAGGTATCCTGTGTCACGACGCCGATCTGCGAGCGCAGCGAATCCTGCTCGAGGGTTGCGATATCAGTCCCGTCGAGCGTGATGCGCCCCGCCTCCAGATCGTAGAAGCGCAGCAACAGGTTCATAAGCGTCGTCTTGCCGGCGCCGGAGCGGCCGACGAGACCGATCTTCTCGCCCGGCGCGATCGCAAGGTCGAGATGCTCGATGACGCCCTTGTTCTTGCCGTAGTGGAAGCGCGCGCCCTCGAAGCGGATATCGCCCTTCGACGCGGTGACGGCCTTGGCCCCTTCCCGGTCGATGACATCCACCTTCTTCGACAGCATCGCCATGCCGTCATAGACCGTGCCGACATTCTCGAACAGCGCCGAGATTTCCCACATGATCCATTGCGACATGCCGTTGATACGCATGGTCAGCGACATGGAGACGGCCAGCGCGCCGATCGCCACCTGACCGGACTGCCAGAACCACAGGCCGAGACCACCGACGAGGAAAAGCGCCACCGCATTGTTGAAATAGACCAGCGAGTGATAGAGCGTCACGTAACGCATCTGCCCATGCACCGTATCGAGGAAGACCTGCATCCCTTCCTTCGCGTAGGACTCTTCACGGCCCGCATGTGAGAACAGCTTCACGGTCGAGATATTCGTGTAACTGTCCACAATGCGGCCCGTCATCATGGAGCGCGCGTCTGCCTGCGCTTCGGAAATCTTGCGAAGACGCGGGATGAAGTAGACAAGCAGGCCAATATAGACGCAAAGCCAGAAGACGAGCGGCATGGCAAGCCGCCAGTCGGCGGCCGCAATGACCGCCAGCATCGATATGAAGTAGACGACGACGTAAACGAGAACGTCGAGCACCTTCATCATCACTTCGCGCACGGCGAGCGACGTTTGCATGACCTTGGTCGAGACCCGGCCGGCAAACTCGTTGGCGAAGAAGGACACGGTTTGCCGCAGCAGATAGCGATGCATCTGCCAGCGCGCGATCATCGGATAGTTGCCGAGCAACACCTGATGCATGATCGTGGACTGTGCCAGCACGATGAGCGGCAGGCCGATGAGGACGAAACCGCCCATGAAAGCAAGCCGCAGGCCCTCGTCGCGAAGGAACGTCTCACGATTGGCGTGCGTCAGCCAGTCGACGATATTGCCGAGGAAGCTGAACAGCATGACTTCGCCGACCGAGATCATCGCGGTCAGCACGGCCATCAGGATGAGCCAGCCGACGACGCCCTTGGAATAATGCAGGCAGAAGGCCAGGAAGCGCGCCGGCGGCGTTTCCGGAACCTCCGGCGGGAACGGATTGATGCGTTTTTCAAACCAGCCGAACATGGCGGTTCTCTCCTATATGACCCGACGCTGAACGCGGGCAAACTATTGAAACAGGGAATCCGGACGATGACAGGTGAGGCTCGGAACGATGTCCGATCGCAAATTTCCGCAACTGAACTGGAAATCTATAACCCGTCAGGACAGCCGGATGTCGGCCCAGATATGAACAAGGAGGCGAATGCGCCAGACCGGAATGTGATCCATCAATGCCTCCTCCTTTAACGGGGTTGAAAGTGGGGACGAACATAACCGCGTTCAACCCGCTTGACCACCCTCAAAGATCAATAGAAGGCGTTCCTGACAATCTGTGGCAGCATCGCCACAGATATGAAAACCATTGGCTAAAACTATTTGTATTCAATGCACTGCACAGCCTAATGGAATCGGGCTTTGAAGCCGTTGAATCATCGTTTGAAGAAGTATTCCCCATGCCCGAACTGAAAATCGCCCTCTACCAGCCGGACATTCCGGGCAATACCGGCACGATCCTGCGCTTCGCCGCCTGCATGGGGCTCACGGTCGACATCATCGAGCCGGCCGGTTTCGTGCTCTCCGACAAGAACCTCAGGCGCGCTGGCATGGACTATATCGCCTCGGTGACGATGACGCGGCATGTCAACTTCGAAGCCTTCGAAACGTGGCGCAGGGCCAGTGGCCGTCGCGTTGTGCTGGCGAGCACGAAAGCTGCGGTTTCCTATGTCGATTTCGAATTTCGCCCCGACGATATCCTGCTCTTCGGCCGCGAAAGCGCCGGCGTGCCGGATCATGTCCATGAGAGTGCGGACGCGCGCATCCTGATCCCGATGGCGCCGGGCCAGAGGTCGATCAACGTCGCGCTGTCGGCGGCGATGATCGCGGGAGAAGCGCTGCGGCAGACGGGCGGGTTTGCTTCCCTGCCCTGATTACCGAAACAGCGCGAAAGAGTTGCTGCCCTGCTGGTTGGCGATGTTGAGGCCGATCGTGCTGAACTGCGAGGCCACCTTTGCCGCGGCCATGTTGGCGGCGACCTTCGTCATGTTGGCATCCACCAGCCGGCCTGTCGCAATGTCGAGGGTGTCTTGCAGGCGCTGCATCACGGCGGACGTGCCTTGAAGATTGCCGGAAACGGAGCCGAGCTCGGACGCGCCGGCCCACATGTTGTTCAACATACCGCCGACTGCCGAGATCATGCCATTGATCTCGTCATCGCTGGTCGCGTTCGTCAATGCGATCTCGCTGCCACTGGCAGGCGTCGCCGATCCGACGTCGAGGAGATGATAGTTGTAGCTTCCGCCCTTGGTGTTGACCGCATAATCCTTGGTCAGAAGGCCGTCTGCCGCATCGCCGGTGGAGGCGAGATTGACCTTGGACGTGTCGAAATCGAGGCCGTTGACGACCGTCACGCCGTCCTTGTTCGTCGAAATCGAGGCGACCAGCGAGGTCGTACCGGGCTTGGCCGGACCGCTCGACAGCCAGTTCTGGCCGGAAAAGCCAGCCGACTTCATCACCGTGCCGAGTTGTTCCTTGAGCTGGGAGATCTCGGTGTTCAGAGCGCTCTTGTCCGCACCCTTGGCCTTGGCCATGATCAGCTTGGTCTGGATGTCCTGGACGAGTTCGGTCGCCTTGTCCATGCCGAGGCTCGCAGCATCCGCCGTGGCCGCACCGAGCTCGGAGGCGTCAGCGGCAGCCGTCATCGACATGCCGGTCGACTTCATCGCCTTGGAGATCGACCAGTAGGCGGCGTTGTCCGAGGCCTGATCGACCTTGCGGCCGGTCGCCATGACCCGCTGCTGCTCTTCCAGCGCCTGCGTCGATCCGGTCAGCAGCGCCAGAGCGCCCGCTGCACTGCCATTGTATGAGACCCCGGCCATCGCCGTCTCCCGTGCCATCAGGCAATTCCGTGCCGAATTGCGTTTGCGAGCTGCGACGTCGCGCACCTCTTCGACCATCACATTAACAGGCACGTGTTGACATCATGTTTCCTTGAAAGATTGCAATTGAATGAATTCGGCTCTTCAGACCGGGTTGTTCCGGAGCAATCTTCCGGTCTAAGATGCCGGTGCTTCGCGGGTCTTTTGCACCCGTGTCCGCCAAGGTTCCCATCATCCGATCAGATTTCGGAGCTAGCCGGCCGCGACACGCGCCCATGCTCCCGTTTGCACGCCAGCGAGTACCGCCATGTCTGAAGTCCGTCCCGATGTCACGCCCGAGCCGACCGCCCTGATGGTCTGGCTCGCCGCCATCGGTTCCGGCGTCCTGGTCGCCACCATCTATTATGCGCAGCCGCTGATCGATCCGATCAGCCATGACATCGGCCTGTCGCGGCAGGCAGCGGGCCTGATCGTGACCGCGATGCAGATCGGCTACGGCCTGGGCCTCGCCCTCATCGTGCCGCTCGCCGACCGCTACGAAAACCGCCTTCTGGTCACGACGAGCCTTGTCGTGACCGCGCTTGCGCTCGCTGCCATCGCGGTCTCGGGCAATGAAACGACTTTCCTCGCCTCCGCAGTGATTGCCGGTGCGGCCTGCGTCGGCGCCCAGATCCTCATCCCGATGATCGCCGGCATGGCGTCCCCGGCGCGACGCGGCGGCGTTATCGGACTGGTCATGGCCGGTCTGCTCACCGGCATCATGCTCGCTCGACCGGCGTCCAGCTTCCTCGCCAGCTTTGTCGGGTGGCGCGGCGTCTTCTTTACCGCCGCCGGCGTGACCCTGCTGATCGGACTTCTGCTGCGCGTGCTGCTTCCCGTTCGCCAGCCGGCCCTGAGAGAGGGCTATCTGAAAACGCTCCGCTCGACGGCGGCGACCGTCATGCGCTACGGCGTATTGCGCCGGCGCATGGCCTATCAGATGTCGCTCTTCGGCATGTTCACGGCTTTCTGGACCACCGTCCCGCTCATGCTCGCCGACCGCTTCGGCTATGACCAGCAGGAAATCGCCCTCTTCGCGCTGGCAGGTGCCGGCGGCGCATTGGCCGCACCGCTGGCGGGCCGCGTCGCCGACCGGGGTCTGTCCCGCGCGGCGACGATCACCGGGGGGCTGGGCGCGGCCGTCATCCTCGCGCTCAGCGACTACCTTGTCCATGCCGGCGCGATCGTGCTGCTGGCAATCTCGGCAGCACTCTTCGACGCCTGCGTGCAGGCAAACCAGGTGATCAGCCAGCGCATCATCTATGCTCTGTCCGAGGAAGAGCGCGGCCGCATCAACTCGGCCTATATCACGTCGATCTTTATCGCAGGTTCCATCACCTCTGCACTGGGCCCCGTGCTCTATGCCCATTTCGGTTGGTCCGCGATTGCGGCCGCCGGTTTCGTGCTCACCTTGCCGATCGCCATCGCCGAACTCGCCAATGGGCCATCGCCGGCGAAGGCAGGTAGCGCATCATGACCGGCCTGCCACGGATCGTTATCCTCGGGGCCGGCTCGATCGGCTGCCACGTCGGCCTGACATGGCTGGCGGCGGGCCTGAACATCGGCTTTGTCGGCAGGCCCGCGCAGGTCAAGGCCGTCACCGACGAAGGCGCCTGTGTCGAAGGCGACGGAACGATCCGTAGTTTCAGGCCGGAAGATCTCAGCTTCTCCGAGACGCCCGAGGCGCTGCGCGAGGCCGACATCGTCGCGCTCTGCGTCAAGACGACGGATGACCGCGAGGCCGCCTCCGAGATCGCGGCATACGCCCGCCCCGGCACGGTGGTTCTGTCGCTGCAAAATGGCGTCGATAACGCCAGCCGCCTCGCAGCCCTGCTGCCGGGCATGACGATCGTCGAAGGCATGGTGCCCTATAACGTCGTTCGTCCCGCACCCACCCATGTTCGCAAGACCAGCGCCGGCAACATTGTCATCGGAGCAAACGCCTTGCTTGAGGCCGCACTTGCGCCGCTTGCCGGAACTGCCTCTCCGGTGGAATTCGTCAGCGACATGCGGGCAGTGAAATGGAGCAAGCTGCTTCTCAATCTCAACAACCCGCTCAATGCGCTCTCAGGCCTGACACTGCACGATCAATTGTCCGACTGCGCCTGGCGGCGGCTTCTGGCCACGCTGCAGAACGAATGCCTGGAGGTCATGGACGCGGAAGATATCGAGCCGGCGAAGCTAGGCCCGCTGCCACCCTGGCTCATTCCCTATGTCCTCGTGACGCCCGACTGGTTCTTCAACCGGACGGGGCTCAAGCTGCAGAAGATCGCCCGCGACGCCCGCTCCTCCATGGCCGACGATTTCGCCGCCGGTCGACGAACCGAGATCGACTTCCTCAACGGCACCGTTGCCGAGCACGGACGCCGCCACGGCGTGCCCTGTCCGGCCAACGAGACAATGGTGGAACTGGTGAAGCAGGCTGAATGCGGCGGGCGGAAAAGCTGGACGGCCAGAGAAATCACAGACCTGATCAATCGGCGGATGGCAGGCGGCGCATCGTGAACTCGATCGCGCCATCGGGAAGCTGACGCCAGCTCTCGACTTCGGTCCAGTAGGCGGCCTTCGGGAAATTGTCGAACCATTCCCGCGCCTTGGCGCGCGCATCTTCACGCGGCAGCATAAAGGTCTCCCGCACGAAGCGACCCTCGCCCGCACCGGCCCTCGCCTGCCGGCCTTCTGCAATCTTGCGCCTCAGCCCGTTCATGGGAGGAGGCCCGGGTACCCGCGCCATGCTGCCTCGCCTTACAGAAACTGCGATATATGGCCTCAAGATGGGCAATTCCCGGGGGAGAGTCAATTGATGGGCTGGATGAAGGCGCAACCTGCTGTTAGATGACTCAACGCGTGAAAAGCTTGTGCGCAAGTCATTGATCGGAATCGGAATAGCCTGAATGCAGAGACCGAGCTTACCGAAGGGCCTGCCGCCCGATATCGAGGCCAGGAAGGGCGCGGCTCGCCAATGGTTCGAAAGCCTGCGCGACCAGATCTGCCAGTCGTTCGAAGCTCTGGAAGACCGGCTCACCGGCCCCCTCTCCGACCGTGAGCCCGGCCGCTTCGTTCCCAAGGACTGGCATCGGGAAGAGGGCCGCGGCGGTGGCGGTCGCATGTCGGTGATGAACGGCCGCGTCTTCGAGAAGGTCGGCGTCCACACCTCGACCGTCCACGGCGAATTCTCCCCCGAATTCCGTTCGACCATACCCGGTGCCGAGGAAGACCCGCGCTTCTGGGCGTCGGGCATTTCGCTGATCGCCCACCCCGTAAATCCCAACGTTCCGACCGTGCACATGAACACCCGCATGGTCGTGACGACGTCGCACTGGTTTGGCGGCGGCGCGGACCTGACGCCCGTGCTGGACCGGCGGCGCACGCAATACGACCCGGACACCAAGCTCTTCCACCGCGCCATGGAGCTCGCCTGCCGCCACAACGAAGCGGTCGCCGACTATGACAAGTTCAAGGCCTGGTGCGACGACTATTTCTATCTCAAGCACCGCAACGAGCCGCGCGGCATCGGCGGCATCTTCTACGACTGGCTGCACTCGCCCGAAGACAAGGGCGGCTGGGAGGCCGATTTCGCCTTCACCCGGGACGTCGGACGCACCTTCGCCATGGTCTATCCGAAGATCGTCGAGGCGAACTTCAACACGCCCTGGACGGAACAGGACCGCGACGAGCAATTGATGCGCCGTGGGCGCTATGTGGAGTTCAACCTGCTCTATGACCGCGGCACGCAGTTCGGCCTGAAAACGGGCGGCAATACGGAGGCGATACTTATGTCAATGCCTCCGGAAGTGAAATGGCCTTAAAATCCTTAAGTTTTTTCCGCTCT
>DATMTA010000076.1:0-15003 GCA_035565055.1 Ensifer sp. | reverse complement strand
CGGCCGCTTCGCACGCCTGGAAGACCAGATGTGCGACTTCGGCCCCGACGGCCTCTCGTCCGGCCGCTCGCCGGACCGGCTCGATGCGCTGGTCTGGGCGCTCACGGCGCTGATGCTGGAGGGGCAGGGCGAGCCGCGGGTGCGGGGGGTGTGAGATTTCGATTGAGCATAAGCGGACCCCCTCTCTTGCAAAATCTACGACTTAGGCTTCGCCTAAGACCGTGATTTTGCTTTCTCCCCCACCAGGGGGGAGATGGGGAGAATGCCGCTGCTCCTCGCTCCAATCTCCCCCTTGGTGGGGGAGAAAGCGATTTCGATGGCTTAGCCGAAGGCTAAACATCAGAAATCGCAAGAGAGGGGGTATCCCCGTCGTCAACGACTGCCGCGCCTCACCCGGCGTTGCAATCCAATCCGACTTTTCACAACAAGTTAGAGCCCCCATGACCGATCGCACCGGCTTCTTCACCCATGTCCGCGACACCCTCGGACGCGGCACGCTCTCGGCCGCCCAAACGCAAGGCCTCACGCGCCTTCTCGACGCCTTCGCCGCCCGGCGCGATCTCTTCGATCTGCGCCATCAGGCCTATATCCTGGCGACGGCCTGGCATGAAACGGGCGCGCGGATGCTTCCCGTGACGGAGAACCTGAATTATTCGGCGCGTGGGCTGCTGACGACCTTCCCGAACCGGTTCTCCGCCGACGAGGCGAAGCTTTACGCCCGTCAGCCGGAGAAGATCGCCAACCGGGTCTACGCCAACCGCATGGGCAATGGCGACGAGGCCGGTGGCGATGGCTGGCGCTTTCGCGGGCGCGGCCTGGTGCAGATCACCGGCCGGCGCAACTATCGCTCTTTCGGCATCGAGGGCGCGCCGCAGAAGGCGCTCGATCCGGTCATCGCCACCCGCATCCTCATCAACGGCATGGTCAGCGGCGCTTTTTCCGGCGCCAAGCTTTCCGACTATTTCCGCCCCGGCCGCGAAGACTGGGTGAAGGCCCGCGCCATCATCAACGGGCGCGACAAGGCGGAGCTGGTGGCGGGGTATGGGCGGGTGTTTTGCGAGGCGTTGGGGGCGGCCTCTGGGTAGTGCACCCGCTTTCCCTGACCGCCCACCCCCTCTCTTGCAGAATCTACGACTTAGGCTTCGTCTAAGACCTTGATTTTGCTTTCTCCCCCACCAGGGGGGAGATGGGAAGGATGGCGGAGCCTCTCGCTCCAATCTCCCTCCTGGTGGGGGAGAAAGCGATTTCAACATCTTAGCTTTAGCTAAGTGTTAGAAATCGCAAGAGAGGGGGTGCCGCCGCCATTCACCCCTCACCAAGCCTGCCAAGCCAATCGGCTACGCCTCTTGGGGCAGGCTATCCTCTCCCACAGGGGGAGAGGACGGCCGCTTGCCCGCCATCCCGAAAGGACCCTCATGCGCATCCCCTTCCTCACACATCGCGCCACCCCCGCAGAGACAAAGTCGTCCGCCCTGACGACCCTCTTCGCGCTTGCCACCTCCGGGGCGGCGCATTGGTCGCAGCGGTCCTATCAGTCGCTCGCCCGCGAAGGCTTCATGCGCAATCCCGTCGCCTATCGCGCCGTCCGCATGATTGCGGAAGCGGCCGCCTCCGTGCCGTGGCTCGTGACGGACGCCGGGGCGGAGGCGGAAGACCACGCGCTCAAGGGTCTTCTGGCCCGTCCCAATCCGCGTCAGGGCGGCGCGGAATTCATGGAGGCGCTCTATGGCCATCTTCTGCTGTCCGGCAATGCCTTCGTGGAGCCGGTCGAGGTCGGCGGGGACGTACGCGAACTGCATCTGCTGCGCCCCGACCGCATCCGCGTGATAGAGGGCACGGATGGCTGGCCGAGCGCCTATGAATACCGCGTCGGCGGCGCGGTCAGGCCCTTCTCCGTCGAGGCCGAGCCGGGGCTGTTGCATCTCAGGCTCTTCCACCCGCTCGACGACCATATGGGCTTTGCGCCGCTGGAGGCGGCAGCCAAGGCGCTCGATCTCTCCAATGCGGCGGCGAGCTGGAACAAGGCGCTGCTCGACAATTCGGCCCGCCCCTCCGGCGCACTCGTCTACCAGCCGAAGGAGGGCGGCAATCTCTCCGCCAGCCAGTATGAGCGGCTGAAGGCGGAGCTTGCGGAGGGCTATTCCGGCCCCGCGCGCGCCGGCCGCCCCATGCTTCTCGAAGGCGGGTTGGACTGGAAATCGATGGGTCTTTCCCCCCGCGAGATGGATTTCGCCGAGGCGAAGAATGGCGCTGCCCGCGACATCGCGCTCGCCTTCGGCGTGCCGCCCATGCTGATCGGCATCCCGGGCGACAACACCTATGCCAACTACGCCGAGGCCAACCGCGCCTTCTGGCGCCTGACCGTCCTGCCGCTGATCTTCCGCACGGCGGAGGCGATGACGGGGTGGCTGTCGGGCGTCTATCCAGGGGTGAAGCTGGGGTTCGATCTCGACCAGGTCGCGGGGCTTTCGGCCGAGCGCGGGGAATTGTGGGCGCGTGTCGGCGCGGCAGACTTCCTCAGCGACGCCGAAAAGCGACAGGCCGTGGGTTGGGACGGATGATCTGCGCGATTGTGCAATGCAGCATAAAATCCTGGGAAATTGTGCGGAGCGACAAATTCTGATGGCTATTCCGGCGCAGGTCTGCGCAAGATAGACCCGAAGGAGAAAACAATGCGTGTTTCGATACTGGCCCTGATGAGCCTTGCCTTGATCCAGGCAGCAGACGCGCGAGCCTCCGACACGCCATCCGGCGCGAAAGAGATCGTACTGTCCGCCGAGCTTGCGGGGGAGGTCTCGGGCACCACGGTGCCGGAACAACCGGCGACATTCTTCATGCATGTCCCGACGCGCCGCGACTTCAGCATACGGGTGGCGGCGGACAATGGCCCCTGCGGTTTCGACATTCGGCGCAGCTCGTCTTCAGGCTTTCAGAGCGATGTCACCCGGTTTCCCGCGTCGCGCAAGTTCACCGCGCAGGAAGGCGAAACCTTCATCTTCTCCTTCTTCCAGACGCGCACGGCCTTCGTGGAGCGAAAGGGCTGCAGTTTCACCCTATCGGTGAACTGAGCCGCGCCCTCACATCACCGTCTTCCTGAACTTTCCCATCAGATAGGGCCCGGACAGCACGGGTTCGTATTGGCTGCTTTGCCCTTCCGAAAGGCAGGAGGGCAAAGTCGCGATTTCCGCGTGCCAGTCCGGCTGGTGAAAAAAGGCGATGGACTGGCGGCGGTTGAGGCCGCCCTGTTCGGGAGCGACATTGACGACGCGGTGCAGCGTGGACACCCAGCGGTCGTTGGTCCAGCGCGCCATCAGGTCGCCGATATTGATGACGAAGGCGCCGTCGACCGGCGGGATTTCACGCCACGCGCCTTCCGGCGTCATGATTTCCAGCCCGCGCGAGCCGGCATCCGGCAGCAGGATCGTGAGACTGCCATAGTCGGTATGCGCACCGGCTCGGAGTTGCCCTTCGGGCGGCGCGCGGTCGAGTTGCGGATAGTTCAGCGCCCGCATGGCGCTGATCGGGTTCTTCAGGAACGGATCGAAGAAATGCGTCTCGAGCGAGAGCGCCTCGGCAAAGGCGCGCATGATGCGCTTCGCCAGATCCGTCATCGCCGTGAAATAGGCCTCCCAGGCGGGCCGGAAACCGTCAGGTCCCTCCGGCCAGATATTGTCCGCGAAGCAGAAGGAAAGCGCGTCCGCGTCGGTCATGCCGGGCGGCGTGGCAAGCGGGCCGGCATTGAAACTCTCCTTGAGGTCCGGCGGGGAATCGACGCCGCGCGATTTCGCCAGCGCCTCGACGCCGGGGCCGAGATAGCCATACGGATAACCCGCATAAGGAGGTGCTGCGCGATGCTTCACCTCCGGCGGCAGGTCGAAGAACGCGCGCGCCTTGGCGCTGAGGTTCGCAATGACTTCGGGCGCGATGCCGTGACCGGAAATCGCGAGAAACCCCGTCTCGTGGCAGATGCGGTCAAGCTCGCGGGCAAGCGTCGCGCGAGCCTCGCCGGTGGCGGCCTCGAAGGCGGCAAGATCGAAGATGGCAAAATCGGATCGGGAAGCGGTGGACATGCGGCGAAGGCTCCTGGCTGACGCGCCGAATGTTCCGCCTTTTGCGTCCCGTGTCCAGAGCGCCGCAACGGTCCTGCACCGGGAAATATCGGCGCTTAGACAGATTTTGCTTTGTTGTTTCAATTGCTTGTGCGGATTTCCGGAATCGATGGGTACGCCTGACGCTACCTGTGCGGAATCGGTCTCTGAAGGGATCGGTCCAAGGGATTCAAAAGACTCAAGGAATTCCGATTGCCTGACTCAACGTCAAGGCTTCGCCTGCGCAGGGAACCGGTCGACCGCGCGGCATCGATACATGCACTCTATCAGCGAGGGCTTAACAATGACTTATATCGCGGGCGACACTCAGGTCATGGCGGCGCGCATTGCCGGCTCCGTGGCCGGCGTCGCCATCTCGCTGATCTATATGCTGCCCCACGGCCGGCGTGAGGCTGCCACCCGGCTTGCCACAGGCCTCGTCGCCGGCCTCGTCTTCGGCCCGGCCGCGGGTCTCATTGGCGCCGAAAAGCTCGACCTTCTCGCCGCACTCTCCGCCCCCGAAATCGTCCTCTCCGGCTCCGCCGCCGTCAGCCTCACCGCCTGGTGGGCGCTCGGCGCGCTGAAGCGGGTGGCAGAACGGTGGGGGAGGTGAGGGTGATTGAAGATGGCACTAATGTCTGCAATTCTGACGCGAGTGCATGGATGTGGGAGATTTGTCTTGCGGTCGCGGTTGGAAAGAATGCGAGCCAATGCGCGCGCCGACTGGCGTATTTCCGATGTAGAAGCCGTTTGCAGAGAATATGGCGTTACTTTTGCCACGCCACGCGGCGGCGGGTCACACTGTAAGGTCATGCACATATCGCAAACGGAGATATTGACGATCCCTTTCAAGAGGCCGATCAAGCCTGTATATATTCGTAAGATGGTCGAATTCATCGACGCAGTGAGGGCCGAAACATGAAAGCGCTGGAATATGCAGTCCTGCTTTCGCCGCTGCCGACAGACGATGGCGGTGGTTTCGTTGCCACCGTTCCAGACCTGCCGGGTTGCATGAGCGATGGCGAGACACCCGAAGAGGCTCTAGCCAACGTTCAGGATGCGATCGAGTGCTGGATCGAGGCTGCTCGCGATCAAGGACGGACAATCCCCTCGCCAACCCATGAGTGGCGTGCTTTCGGCTGAGCGCCCTACAATTTCAGCAGCACCCAAGCCCGGCCCAGCGCTGGGTTTTTTGTTGTCCAACAATGAGGAAACCCCACCCATGCTGACCGCCGATTGCGAACGCAAATTCCTGCCCCTCGAACTCAAGGGCGTCACCGCCGAGGGCCGCTTCTCCGGGTATGCCAGCCTCTTTGGCGAGCCGGATCTCGGCAAGGATGCGATCGAGCGCGGGGCGTTTTCGCGCTCGCTGCAGGAACGGGGCGTTTCCGGCATCCGGATGCTGTTCCAGCACGACCCGGCAAGCCCGCTCGGCCGTTGGTTGACGCTGAAGGAGGATGCGCGCGGGCTCTATGTCGAGGGCCAGTTCGCCTCTGGCGTCGCCAAGGCCGACGAGGTGCGCCGCCTGATGAAGGCGCGCGCGCTCGACGGGCTTTCGATCGGCTTCCAGACCGTGCGCGCCAGGCGCGACGCCAGGACCGGCATCCGCCATATCCTCGAAGCCGACCTCTGGGAAATCTCCGTCGTCACCTTCCCCATGCTCCCTTCCGCCCGGGTCAGCGAGGTGAAGGAGATGAGCGGCGGAGCGATGCTCGCCGCAAAGCTGCGACATGCGGCGGGCGTGATGCGGGGTTGACTTGAACCGTTCCTCGTATTTCGGCCCTTGCGGGCCGCCCCCTCATCTGTCCTTCGGACATCTTCTCCCCGCTGGGGCGAAGAGGGCGTTTGCCGCAGCCTCTCGGGCCTCCTCGCCCCTTTGGGGAGAGGTCCGCCGAGCGATAGCGGAGGCGGGGTGAGGGGGTGCCAGAAGGGCTCTCTTCCACGATTTTTCCGGTCCGCATCCGCGCACCGGTTTCGCCCAAGGGGTCGCTTTCGCGGCCCCTTTTTTGTTGCCTCAAAAAGGGAATGCACATGACTCACGACACCATGACCACCGCGCCGGAAATCAAGGCGGCGCCGGATGATGTGAATGCGGCCTTCGATGCCTTCATGGAAGGCTTCGAAGCCTTCAAGGAGACGAACGATCGCCGTCTTGCCGAAATGGAAAAGAAGCAGGTTGCCGATGCGCTCACCGTCGAGAAGCTCGGCCGCATCGACAAGGCAATGGACGAGCAGAAGAAGCTTCTTGATCGTCTGGCGCTGAAGGGCGCGCGTCCGCCGCTCGGCCGGCCGGGCATGTCCGCCGCCGATGCGCTGGAACACAAGACGGCCTTCGAGGCCTATGTGCGCCGGGGCGACGAGACGAACCTGCGCGCCATCGAGGCGAAGGCGATGTCGATCGGCTCCGGCGCCGATGGCGGCTATACGGTGACGCCGGAGCTGGACGCCGAGATCGGCCGCCGCCTGTCGGTCGTCTCGCCGATCCGGGCGCTGGCGACCCTGCGGCAGGTTTCGACCGCCGTGCTGAAAAAGCCCTTCGCGACCTCGGGCATGGCGACCGGCTGGGCCGGCGAAACGGCGGCGCGCCCGCAGACGACCAGCGCGCAGCTGGCCGAACTCGCCTTTCCGGTCATGGAGCTCTATGCCATGCCGGCCGCCACGCAGGCGCTGCTGGATGACAGCGTCGTCGACATCGAGGCCTGGATTGCCTCCGAGGTGGAGATTGCCTTTGCCGAACAGGAAGGCGCTGCCTTCGTCAATGGCGATGGCGTCACCCAGCCCTCGGGCTTCCTGACGGCCACCAAGGCGGCGGATGCGAGCTGGAGCTGGGGCAAGCTTGGCTATGTGGTCACCGGCGTGTCCGGCGGTTTTGCCTCTTCTGGCCCCTCGGATGTGCTTATCGACACGGTCTATGCACTGAAGGCCGGCTATCGCCAGAACGCCACGGTCGTCATGAACCGCAAGACGCAGAACCAGATCCGCCGCTTCAAGGATGCCAACGGCAACTATCTCTGGCTGCCGCCGACCGGCCCCGGCCAGCCGGCGAGCCTGATGGGCTATCCGGTCGTCGAGGCTGAAGACATGCCGAATATCGGCGCGGACAGTTTCTCCATCGCCATCGGCGACTTCCGTGCCGGCTACCTCGTCGTCGACCGCCTGGGCGTGCGCGTGCTGCGCGATCCCTATTCCGCCAAGCCCTATGTGCTCTTCTACACCACGAAGCGCGTCGGCGGCGGCGTGCAGAACTTCGAGGCGATCAAGCTGATCAAGTTCGGCACGGCTTGATGCTGGGTTGTCACTGGCGCTAACCCCCTCTCTTGGAATTTCCAGCACTTAGTGTTCCGCTAAGATGCTGAAATTCCATTCTCCCCCACCAAGGGGGAGATGGGCGCAAGCGGCCGCGTCATCCTCCAATCTCCCCCCTGGCGGGGGAGAAAGCGATTTCGATGGCTTAGCCGAAGGCTAAACATCAGAAATCGCAAGAGAGGGGGCGGCCGCGCATTCAATCCCGAATTTCATGAAACATTTCGAGGCCTCCATGACCCACGCCATCATAGCGCCACCCGCCGCCGAGCCGCTGACGCTTGCGCAGGTGAAGACGCATCTTCGCCTAGACGGCAGCGCAGAGGATGCGTTGCTCACGGGCCTGATTGCCGCGGCGCGCGCTTATCTCGAAGCAACAACGGGCCTGGCGCTGATCACCCAGACGCTCCGCTTCTATCTCGACGACTGGCCGGCGGACGGCTTGATTCAACTTGCCATCGCGCCGCTGCAAACGCTTCAAAGCGTGACGCTTTACGACGCTGCAGGCAATCCGCAAGCGGTCTCGCTCGACGGCCATGTGCTCGATTCGGCCTCGATGCCGGCTCGGCTGTTCCTCGCCACGCAGCCCCCGGCCGGCCGGCCGCTCAACGGCATCGAGATCGATGTCGTCGCCGGCTTCGGCAACACCGGAACAGAGGTGCCCGATACGTTGACGCGCGCCATGCTGATGCAAGTGGCGCTGATGTACGAGCTGCGCGGCGCGGTTCCGTCAGACATGCAGCCCGCGGCGGTTCCGGCCGGGTATGACCGGCTGGTTTCGCCCTGGCGTACGGTGAGGCTCTGACGCCATGAACATGACCTTTCTCGACCCCGGTCAGTTCACCGCACGCCTCGACCTGGAGGCCGCCGTGCCGACGCCGGACGGGCAGGGCGGTGCGGCGTTGACCTGGACCGTCGCCGCCTCGCTCTGGGCGCGCATCGAACCCGCGAGCTTCAGCTTCGACGAAACGGCCGGCCAGATGCGCAGCCAGCTGACGCATCGCATCTGGATCCGCGCCCGCGACGGCGTGGCCGAGGGGATGCGCTTCCGCAAGGGCGCGCGCCTCTTCACGATCCGGGCGATCCGCGACCCGGACGAGACCGGACGCTATCTCGTCTGCCTCTGCGAGGAGGGCGCGCTATGACCGACCCACAATCGGCACTTTCCTCGGCGATCGTCTCCGCGCTCAACGCCAATGCGGCGCTGATCGCCATCGTCGGGCCGAACGCGATCCACGACCGCCTGCTGACCAAGGCGGCCATGCCCTATGTGGTCCTGCGCGAGATCACCTCGACCGAATGGGGTGCGGATAATGACGGCGGTCTCGAGCATCAGATATCGCTCGACGCCTGGTCCGCCACGCCGGGCCACCGCGAGGCCGAGACGATCGCCGGCCTCATCCGCCAGAGCCTCGACAATGCCCGGCTGACGCTGGCCGGCGGCGTCGCGCTCATCAGCCTGCTCCATGTGAAGACGCGAACACGCCGCGAGGTTAAGACCGACGCACATGTGGCGGAGATGGTGTTTCGGGCGGTGACGACCGGCGCGTGACGTATTGACGTTGTTCATACGCGGAGATATTTTGAAATCTGATCACGACGTGGAGCCTGTCATGGCGGTTGCTCGCAAGAATGAGACGGTGTCGTTCCGCATGGAGCCGGCCACGCTGGACGTTATCCAGCGCGCGGCGGGTGCTGCCGGCAAATCGCTGACCGCTTTCGTCACGGAGGCGGCCTATGCGGCGGCACGCAAGGAGCTGCTGGACCAGCGGTTCGTGGCGCTGGATCCGGAGGCGTTCGATGCCGTTGAAGCGCTGCTTTCGGAACCCGCCAGGGCTCATGCGGCGCTGGAAAAGCTGCTTGGCACCCAGCGCGACTGGATTGACTGAGCCATGTATCGGCGGCCGGTCGCGCTTCAGAGCCAGCACCGGCTGGAGGGTTTTGATAGCGGCAAAGCAGATCTGGATCACTATCTGCAAGAACTCGCTCGCGCCAATCACGAAAACGGCCTCGCCCGTACCTTTGTCATCGCGACCGAGGACTTCGCTGTGGTCGGCTATTATTCTCTTTGCGCCGCCATGATTGCCCGCAGGGAGGTGCCGCGCGACATCGGCGGACATGGCAGCCCGCGCGACATTCCGGTGGCGCTTCTGGCGCGGCTGGCGGTCGACCGGCGGCATCAGGGTAAGGGGCTCGGTGGCCAGTTGCTCAAGGCAGCATTGTTGTCTGCAATTGCCGGTGCAGAGCACGTGGCCTTCCGGGCAATGATGGTTCATGCGCTGGATGACGAGGCCGGGCGCTTCTACGCGAGATATGGATTCCGCGCCGCGAGGGGCAGCGAAAGCACGCTCCTTCTACCGTTGCAGGATGTCCTCAAGAGCACGCCACTATGATCTGGCGGCGCCTGCTCTCTGCAGGTTCATAAGCCCGAGAATCACACCCAGGAACACGATGCAAATCGCGACCGAAACGGCCAGCACCCCCTCAAGCCCGAGATTTTCCAGGATCGCGGCGAAGAGGAAGGGAGCAACAGCGGTGGCGGCATATTGCGCGAGCGCCACGCGGCTGGAAATCAGTGCGAATTCGGCCCGCGAGAAGAAGGCGAGCGGCAGCAGCGTGCGGACGATCGTGACGATGCCGGCGCCGGCGCCATAGAGCAGCACGAAACCCATCGGCGCGGCCAGCGACGGCGCAAAAAGCGTCAGAAGAGCAAAGCTTGCCAGCAGGATGACGCTGCCGACCAGTCCGGAAAC
The DNA here is from genome assembly GCA_035565055.1 of Ensifer sp. Classification (GTDB taxonomy): domain Bacteria; phylum Pseudomonadota; class Alphaproteobacteria; order Rhizobiales; family Rhizobiaceae; genus Ensifer_A. Next base: position 4,859 of record DATMTA010000076.1, on the reverse strand, counting down.
GACAGTCGAAACGCGCTCGATCAACACCGTGCTGCCGAAGCGGGCGGAAATGCCGATGACGGCGCGCAGCGATCCCAGCGTCAGCGCGAGCTCAGGCGTCGCGCCCGACTGTTTGAGAAGCTCGATTAGCGATGGCGATATGCCGAAGGTCAGCAGTGCGATCAGGCTGGAACCGGCAGCGATGAGGCCGAGCGCGAGCATCCTGCGTTTGCCGGCGAGCGGCGCGACCGTGACGGCTTCGCCGGTCGCCATGTCCGTGGCTTCGATCCGGCGCGGCGGCAGCGCGAAGAGATGCATGGGCAGCATGATGAGGAGATGTGCAGCGGCCGCGATGAAGAGGGTGCTGCGCCATCCGAGCGCGGCGTCGCCAAACGTCAGGACAGGCCAGAAGACCGCCGACGATAGACCCGTAAACACCGACATGGTCGACATGGTCCGCTTGGAGCCGGCGCCCTCGCGCTCGACCACGGCTGTGTTGGCCGGCACGGTCAGCGCAAACGCGCCGCCAAGCCCGATGAGGACCCAGGCTGCGAAATAGCTGACCGGACCCTGCGCGGAGGCAAGCAGGGCAAGTCCCGCCGAAATGATGCCCGAACCTGTCGCCAGCACCCGCGCCGCGCCGAGGCGGACGAGCAGCCGGCCGACGCGCGGGCTGATCAGTGCCACCATGAGCATCATCACCGACAAGCCGCCGAAGATCGTCTCGAACGGCATGGCAAGGTCGCGCGCCATCGGCCGCGCCAGAACGGAGGGCATGTCGAATGTCGTACCCCAGCCGACAAGCTGCGAGACCGACAGGATCGAGATGAGGCGGAGCTTCGAGGGCGAAGCCGGTTGCTGCGAGGGGGGCAAGGGGAAAGGCCGAGGACGATGAGGACCGGCGCACCAAACCACAGTTGCGGCGTCAAGTGAACCGCATTCGATACGCTGAGAAAGGATTATCCCATGACCGCGCAAAAAGGCCGCGATCTGCTTCTGAAAGTCTTCAACACGCCGAGTTCCGCCTATGTGACGGTGGCGGGTCTGCGCAGCCGCAAGCTTGCGTTCAACGCGACCCAGGTGGATGTGACGGATGCCGAAAGTGCCGGGCGCTGGCGTGAGTTGCTGGCGGGCGCCGGCGTCAATCGCGCTTCGCTCTCGGGCTCCGGCCTGTTCAAGGATCAGGCCTCCGACGAGCTGGTGCGCTCAGCCTTCTTTTCGGGCGCCATCCTCAACTGGCAGGTGCTCATTCCGGATTTCGGAACGGTCACCGGCCTGTTCCAGATCGCGGCGCTTGAATATTCCGGCCAGTATAACGGCGAGGTTCTGTTCGATCTGTCGCTGGAGTCGGCCGGGCAACTCACCTTCGGAGCGCTCTGATGGAGCGCCTGACCAAGGGCCGCGCCAACCGCCGGCGGGGCGAGATCGAGGCGGTGATCGGGGGCGAGCGTCGCGTGCTCTGCCTGACGCTGGGCGCCCTTGCAGAGCTGGAAACGGCCTTCGATGCGGAAAGCTTGCATGACCTCGCCGCCCGCTTTTCCACCGGCCGGCTGAAGGCCGCTGACATGATCCGCATCATCGGCGCAGGCCTCCGCGGCGGCGGCAATCTGCTGTCGGACGAGGATGTGAGCGAGATGGAGATCGACGACGGCCTTGCGGGTGCCGCGCGCATCGTGGCGGAACTGCTGCTCTCGGCCTTCGGGCCGCAGGGCGAGCACACTCCGGTCCATCCGTCTCCGACGCAAGACGCGGGTGAAACGCCATCCCCTCGCTAACCGCAGCAGGCGATGCACCCCGCGCCTTTCCCTGGCGCGAGGCGATCCATGCCGGCCTCTTCCTGCTGCGGCTTTCCCCTTGCGATTTCTGGGCGCTGACGCCTATCGAGTTTCACGCCGTGACAGGCGGCCTCGCACCACGCTTTGAATTGCCGCTGAAAGACCTGATGGCGCGCTATCCGGACCAGACAGGAGACTGACCCATGACGGACACGTCAACCACCGGCGGCATTGACACGGCCGCACTCGACCAGGCGATGACGCAGCTGGAGGCTCGCTCGAAATCCTTCGGCGCGGCGCTCTCCTCGGCGCTGAAATCGGCGAGCGTCGACGGCAAGAGCCTGGAGGACGTGCTGAAGAGCCTCGGCAACCGCCTGACCGATATCGCACTGTCCGCCGGGATGAAGCCGCTGGAAACTCTCGTCAACAGCGCGGCAGGCAGCCTCACCTCAAGCCTGACGGGCAGCCTTTCGAGCCTCCTCGGGTTTGCCAAGGGCGGCGTGCCGGGCGCAATCCAGCCCTTTGCCGCCGGCGGCGTCGTCTCCGCGCCCACGTACTTTTCGACGGGAAGCGGCCTTGGCCTCATGGGCGAGGCGGGCTCCGAGGCTATCCTGCCGCTGAAACGCGGATCGGACGGTCGGCTCGGCGTCGCTGCAGGGCCGGGCGCTGGCGGCAATCAGAACATCACCTTCAACGTAACCGCCACGGACGCCGCCAGCTTCCGCAAGTCGGAAGCGCAGATCTCGGCAATGCTGACGCGCGCGACGGCGAGAGGGCGCCGCGGCGTGTGAGATTGATCCTCTCCCACAGGGGGAGAGGGGAAAAGGAACCCCATCCATGACCTCCTTCCATGAGGTCCGTTTCCCCTTGCGGCTGGCGCTTGGCGTCAGCGGCGGGCCGGAGCGGATCACCGATATCGTCAATCTGTCGAACGGCCGAGAGGCGCGCAATGCGCGGTGGCGCAATTCCAGGCGCAGCTATGATGCCGGCTCGGGCATACGTTCGGTCGCCGACCTCTATGCAGTGCTCGCCTTTTTCGAGGCGCGCTCGGGCGAGCTTTACGGCTTTCGTTTCCGTGACCCGGTGGATCACCAGTCGGTGCCGCCGGGGCAGGCGGTCAGCCCCGTGGACCAGACGATCGGTACTGGCGACGGGGTCACTGCCGTTTTTCAGCTGGCGAAAGCCTACGCCGACGTCGGCGCCTCCGTCGCGCGCACCATTTCGAAGCCGGTTGCCGGAACCGTCCGCGTGGCAGTCGACGGCGTCGAACAGGCGGCATCGCGCTTCACGGTCGATGTCACGACCGGACGCATCACCTTCGCTCCCGCCTTCATCCCGGCTGGCGGCGCGATCGTGCAGGCGGGGTTCGAATTCGACGTGCCGGTGCGTTTTGCCGTCAGCCGCATCGACATCGATCTCTCCGCCTTCAATGCCGGGCGCATTCCCACTATCCCCTTGATCGAGGTCCTCCCATGAGAGTGCTCCCCGCGGCCCTGAAAGCGCATATCGAGACGGGCGCGACGACGCTCTGCCGCTGCTGGCGCGTCACGCGACGCGACGGAACCGTGCTGGGCTTCACCGAGCACGATGCCGATCTGACCGCAGACGGCACGCGCTTTCTCGCGGCCAGCGGATTTTCGGCGAGCGAGGCGGAAACCGCGCTCGGTCTTGCCGCGCCCAATGGCGAGGTGGCAGGTGCGTTTTCTTCCGAGACAATCGCGGCGGCGGATCTGGAGCGCGGCCTTTTTGACGGTGCGCGGGTCGAGATCCTGCTGGTCAACTGGGCCGATCCTGAGCAGGTCCTGCTCGAAAACGTCCGGGATATCGGAGAGGTCACGCGCACCGACAACAGCTTCCGCGCCGAGCTGCGCGGCCTTGCCGCCCGGCTCGACCAGCCGACGGGGCGCGTCTATGGCCGGCGTTGCGATGCCCGGCTCGGTGACGCCCGATGCCGGCTTGATCTGGCTGACTATAAGGCGACGGGTGCAGTCGTGGCGGCTGATCCCTTGCAGGCGAGCGTTTCGGGGCTTTCAGGCTTTGCGAGCGGCTGGTTCGCCTTTGGCGTGCTGACATTCACGAGCGGCACGCTCGCTGGCCGGTCGGTAGATATCGTCGGTCATCGGGCGGGCGATCCTGCACGGATTGCCTTCTGGCTGCCATTGCCCGAGAGCCCTTCAGCGGGTGACACGTTCGATGTCGTGGCCGGATGCGACAAGGCCTTTGCGACCTGCAGGCAGAAGTTCGGCAACAGCTTGAACTTTCAAGGCTTCCCCCACATGCCGGGCGCGGATTTCGCCTACAGCTATGTGAGTGGCGCAACCACCCATGACGGCTCGCTGCTGGTGGATTGATCTCCGCTCCCGCAAGGGAACATGAGGATCAACGTCCCGCCTTCTGGCGGAAGCCGAGCATGTGGAGAATGGAGGCGCGTTCAGGCGCCGAAAACAGGAAGAAGCCGGCGAAGACCAGGCTGACAATGATGAGTGTCTGCAAAGACATGTGCGTTCCCCAGATACAGACTCGATACACTCTGTAATCGCGACGAAGCCTCTAAGGTTCCCCCCGGATCCTCATCGATTAAGAAAAAATTTACACCATCCAAACTGAACTGGACATGAACCCGGTGAAAACTTCTGCACGCATCCTTAATGCGGCGGTCGGCTGGATCGGTACGCCCTATCGGCATCAGGGCTCGCTGAAGGGCGTCGGCTGCGATTGCCTCGGGCTGATCCGCGGCATCTGGCGCGAGCTCTATGACACCGAACCGGAAGAACCCGGCCCCTACGCGCCAGACTGGGCCGAGCGCGGCGGCATGGAGAGACTGGCCGAAGCGGCCCTTCGTCATTTCGGCCCGCCGGTCATCACCCCCGCAGAGCCGGGCGATGTGCTCCTCTTCCGCTTCCGGCCCGGTGCTGCGGCCAAGCATCTCGGCATTCTCGCCGGCGAAGGTCGCTTCATCCATGCCTACGAGCAGGCGGGCGTCGTTGCGTCGCCTCTCGTTCCTTCCTGGACGCGGCGCATCGTCGCCGTCCATCGCTTTCCGGATTTAGGGTAGGTTTCATGGCGACATTGCTGTTGCAGACGGCGGGCGCGGCGCTCGGCTCC
>DATMTA010000075.1:0-3467 GCA_035565055.1 Ensifer sp. | reverse complement strand
GAATGTGTCGAAGTAAAACGAGTGTCGCGGCCGCCGATTAATTCGGCGGCCGTATTAAACATAATAAAAACAATGCGAACTTCCGGTGGATTTTAAAACGATTTATTTCTTTTTAAACCGATTTAGTTAAATTTAAATCGTTTAAGGCATTTTTAGGCCCATTTTCCTTGTCATGTTCTTCTGTTATCGGCGGATAAACGATGAACGGAGGTGTTTTGAAATGGCCGAACGGATTGAAGATATTGCGATCGCGATGGTAGCGCCGGGCAAGGGGTTGCTAGCAGCGGATGAATCCACGTCCACGATCAAGAAGCGGTTCGACAGCATCAATCTGACGTCGACCGAGGACAGCCGTCGTGATTATCGCGAGATGCTGTTCCGCGCAGATGACGCAATGAAGAACTACATTTCCGGCGTGATCCTCTATGAAGAAACGCTGTATCAGAAGGCCAAGGACGGAACCGCGCTGGCTGACCTGATCAAGGCCGCCGGCTCGATCCCGGGCATCAAGGTCGATACGGGCGCAAAGCCCATGGTCAACTACCCCGGTGAAACCATCACGGAAGGCCTCGACGGTCTCGGCGAACGTCTCGCCCGCTACTACGAAGCCGGCGCACGCTTCGCCAAGTGGCGCGGCGTCATCGCCGTCTCCGACGTGCTGCCGACCCGCGGCTCGCTCCGCGCCAATGCCCAGGCGCTGGCTCGCTATGCTGCGCTCTGCCAGGCGGCCGGCATCGTGCCGATCGTCGAGCCGGAAGTCCTGATGGACGGCGCACCGGGCACGCATTCCATCGATCGTTCGGAAGAAGTCACCGAATGGACGCTGCGCACGACGTTCGAAGAGCTCGCCGAAGCCCGCGTCAGCCTGGAAGGCATGATCCTGAAGCCGAGCATGGTCATCGACGGCAAGAACGCCCGCAAGGCTTCTGTCGCAGAAGTGGCCGAGCGCACGGTTCGTGTTCTCAAGCGGACCGTTCCGTCCGCCGTTCCGGGCATTGCTTTCCTGTCGGGCGGCCAGTCGTCCGAGGAGGCGACAGCGCACCTGTCCGCCATGAACACGTTCGAACTGCCGTGGAAGCTCACCTTCTCCTATGGCCGTGCACTGCAGGAAACCGCGCTGAAGGCATGGGGTGGCAAGGCGGAGAATGTTGCAGCCGGCCAACGTGCGTTCTCGCACCGCGCCCGCATGAACGGCCTTGCCGCACTCGGCAACTGGAAGGCGGATCTCGAAAAGGCGGCTTAAGCCGTGCTCGATCGTATTCGGAAATGATCAGCGCGCGGCGGGAAACTGCCGCGCGTTTTTCGTCTGGAGCAATTCCAGGAAAAGTGGGAACCGGTTTTCCGCCCGGAATTGCGTGAAAACAAACAGAGGTCATTTCAGGTGATCCGGTTTTCACCGGACATGCTCTATCTGAGCAGACTGACGAACATCGTAATGGCGAAGGCGAAGACGGCGATCTTCCAGAAATCGCCGCGCCTGCGCAGTCCTGGCAGCCCGAGCGGCTTCACGATATGGACCAGCATGGCAAGTATCAGCAACAATGCGATAATCTTCGTCACGTTGCGTCATGCCCTGTTCTTGAGTTTCGCCATATCCGTGTCATGATTTCGCGATTAAGCATTCGATAAAGATGCTTCGGGACCATGATCATCCTTGGCGCTATCGCAAAGGCGGTCCTCTTTCAAGCCGAACACATAATCAAAAGGCCGGCCCTGAAGGGCTGCTTGGGACGGGACATTCATGCGGCGCAATCTTCTTCCGGTGTTTTCGCTTCTGGTTGGAACGCTCTTTCTGTTCTTCGGCAATGGACTGCATTCGCTGCTGCTGCCGCTGCGCGGCACGGCGGAGGGCTATTCGACGACGACGCTCGGTCTTCTTGGCACGTCCTGGTCGGCAGGCTTTGTAACCGGATGCTTCCTCGCGCCGCTCGTGGTTCGCCGCATCGGCCATGTGCGAGCTTTCTCGGGCTTTCTGTCCCTGACGGCGATCATCGCCCTACTCACCGGGATTCTTGTCGATCCCACGGCCTGGATCGCCTTGCGCGCGCTGACCGGCTTCGCCTCTGCAGGCACTTCCATGATCATCGAAAGCTGGCTGAACGAACGTGTCGACAACAAGAACCGCGGCGTCATCTTCTCGACCTACATCATGATCACGCTGGCCGGCGTCGTCGGCGGGCAGATGATGGTGGCCTCGGGCGATATTCACACGACCATCCTCTTCATGATCGTCGGCATTCTCTATTGTGTCGCGATGATGCCCACGACCTTTTCCACCGCTGCCTCGCCGCAGCCGCTGAAAAGCGTCAAGCTCGACGTCATTGCGCTTTATCGCAATTCGCCGATCGCCTTTGTCGGCATGGTGCTCATCGGCATCGCCAACGGCGCCTTCGGCACGCTGGGCGCCGTGTTCGGTGCGAAGGCCAATCTCTCTTCCGGTCACGTCGCGCTCATGATGAGTCTTGCGATTTCTGCCGGGGCGCTCATCCAGATCCCCACGGGCCGTCTCTCGGATCGCATGGACCGGCGCCTTGTGCTGGCGACGCTCGCCGGGATCGGTGCGCTGGCCGGCTGGGTGCTGGCGCTCTTCCAGCCCACCAATGTGGTCATCCTGCTGGCAATCGTGTCGCTTTACGGCGCATCGGCCAATGCGCTCTATCCACTGGCCGCGGCGCACGCGAACGACCACGCCTCGCCTGAGAACTATGTGAAGGTATCGGGCGGTCTGCTCCTGCTTTACGGTGCCGGCACGATCATCGGACCGACGCTTGGCGGGCCGGTCATGGCAGCGTTCGGGCCCTATGCGCTTTTTGCCATCACGTCCGTCGCCCATGTTGCCATTACCCTCTATGCCGTCTTCCGCTCGCGAATGCGCGCGCCGGTTCCGGCGGCCGATCGCGAGGCCTATATTCCGCTTGGCCATATCACCGTGAAGACACCCGAGAGCTTCAACCTCAGCCCATTGGCAAGCGGCGTGGCCGAGGACGGACAGGGCGGTGACAGGCATGGAAAGGGCAAGGAGGAGAAAGCAGCATGAGCCTATTCGACGAAGACCGACCGGTGCGCGAGACGGTTCACGATATCGGGCAGGATCTTTCCCTGCTGTCCGTTGACGAGCTGAAGCTGCGGATTGAATTACTCAAGGCCGAGATCGCGCGCCTCGAGGCCGAGGCCGTGGCCAAGGGCGCAAGCCGTGCTGCTGCTGACAGCCTCTTCAAACGCTGATCGCGTGTTCAAAAACGGCACTTATTCCGCGAATGTTAAGTAATCAGAAACCTTCATAAGTTATTACTAGGTGCATCCGGAGCTTTCTGGATTCAGATGGTTCAGCTTCTTGAGCGACTTCTGATTTTCTCCCTGTTTTACCTTGAGAGCCGCTTTTTGCGGCTCTTTTTTTGTTTGCGCTGCAGTAATCGTCTGGCGAAACGGGCGGGCAGCTCTGGTTAATGTGGGTATTAACCTTTTCT
>DATMTA010000074.1:0-5596 GCA_035565055.1 Ensifer sp. | reverse complement strand
CTGGATTTACAAAATTGGGATGGTTGCCGTTGTCTAAGGAGTGCAATTCCGACGAGCCTTCTTGAAACTGTGGATGGCGCGGTGGATAACCTCCGCGTCCTGTTCTTTTTCCCTTTCGCCCCATTTAGGGTAAACTGTCTGCTAATAATTATCGTGTCTGGCAGATGTGTTGAACGGGGATGAAAATGGCTCAGCCAAATGTAGCGCGTGAACCGTCTATGGAAGAAATCCTGGCGTCGATTCGCCGGATCATCGAGAACAACGATCCTGTTGAAAGTATTGACAACGCTTCATATTCCGCCCCGCTGCAGCGCGGTCCCGAGACGATCGAACTGACGATCGACGAGGATATCGCGATGATGGCGCCGGAAGCGCCTCTCGTTCAGCCTGCCGAATCAGTTGTTGCGCCCCGAGCTCCCGAACGTATGGAACAGCCGGCCGCCCGGCCGATGTCTCTGGCCGATGTCGCAGCACGGGTCAAGGCAGCCTCCGAGCGGCGTGCGCCCGCAGCGCCTGCCAACGATACGGACCGTCAGGTTCAGTCCGCTCCCGTGACCGTCACCGCGCAAGAGGCCTCGGAGCCTGTGCAGACGTCCGCCGCCACGCAGGAGCCGGCGCCGTTCGTTTCGCAGGATTTCGGAGCTGTTTCCGGCGAGCCCGCCCAAGCCTATCACGAACAGGCCTATCATCAGGAGGAGCCCGTCGTGGACCGTTACGAGCTGATTGACCACGCGCCCGAGCCGGCCGCAGAAGCGCTTGAAGTGTCGAACGACGTCGATCTGGATCCTATCGAACGTTTCGCCGTTCAGATCGGCAACGAGATTGCCTCTGCCGTACCGGTGCAGCTTCTGTCTCCGGTGACGGAGGAGAAGGTGTCGCGTTCGTTCGAAGAGCTCGCCGATGCACTGGGCGGTTCGAAGCGCACGCTGGACGAGATTGCAGAAGAGGTTCTGAAGCCCATGCTGCAGGAATGGCTCGACGACAATCTGCCGACGCTGGTCGAGCGGCTGGTGCGCGAAGAGATCGAGCGCGTGGCCCGCGGCCCGCGCCGCTAATCATCCGAATGAGTGAGAAGAGGGATCAGCGCAGCAGGACGTCCTGCATGCGCTTGATCTCGCCGATCTTCGACTTGGCTTCCTGGTAGCCGCGGTCGATCGCTTCGCCGGCACGATGGAATTCCGACAATCCGATATCCGCAAGCCGGGGCTGCAGCGACAGGTCCGGCGGGTCTCCTGCGAGCCGTGCCCGCGAGATGCGGTCCTGGATGATGTTGAACGCTTCGACCATCACCGACGTCACGCCGTGGCGGCGTTCTTTGTCGGCAGGCGTCTGCGTGTCGCGATAGGTCACCGGCTGGTGAGCCGCCGTGTGCTTGATGACGGCGGAGCGACCGTAAAGATCGTAATGCAGGTTGACCGCCACGACGAGTTGCTGCTCGTAGGCGCGGCAGACCGAGACCGGCACAGGATTGACCAGCGCGCCATCGACCAGCGCACGGCCATTGCAGACGATCGGTTCGAAGATGCCGGGAAGCGCGTAGGAGGCGCGGAGCCCGGTGATCAGAGACCCAGAATGCATCCAGACCTCGTGCCCGGTTTTCAGCTCCGTCGCCACGGCGACGAAGGGCCGGTCCAGATCTTCAATCGACATTCCCTCGAGATGTTCCTGCATCCGCTTCGTGAGCCTGAGCCCTCCGAGCAGGCCGCCGCCGCCGATGGTGAAGTCGAGGAAGGCGGCGATGCGGCGCATGGTGAGCGAGCGGGCGAAGCTTTCGAGTTCGTCGAGCTTGCCGGCAAGATAGCAGCCGCCGACCAGCGCGCCGATCGAGGTGCCGGCGACCATGCCGATCTTGATGCCTTCTTCGTCGAGCGCTCTCAAGACGCCGATATGCGCCCAGCCGCGGGCAGCACCCCCGCCAAGGGCGAGTGCGATGCGCGGTTCGGGTCGCTTCGGTTCGGGAATGAGAGGGGTGGAGGGGATGTCAGGAGTCAGGGCCTTGTCGGCCTGCAATTGGTTGGCGTTGTCGCGTTTCAAACTCCAGTTCAGCATGATACTCCCCTACAGCGCTGAACGTTCACCGTTCCGTCACATTAGGCGCGCTTAGGCCTTTCCAAACCGTAAACGCGTGAGGTCCCCGTCTCGTTTCCGGGCAGATGCCTAATTTTTGTTATAGACGTCTTCCGGATCGAAATGGCGATGGTGATCGGTGATTTCAACCACCGCCCGGCCATCCTCAGTCCTTGCGACACGATAGAAGCAGGAGCGCCGGCCAGTGTGGCAGGTCGCTGCGTGGCCTCCGACCTCGACTTTTAGCCAGACGGCGTCCTGATCGCAATCGGTGCGCAATTCCTTGACCGTCTGCAGATTGCCAGAGGTCTCGCCCTTTTTCCAAATCATGTTTCGCGAGCGGCTGAAATAATGCGCGATCCCGGTTTCGAGGGTGAGCGCCAGCGCCTCGGCGTTCATATGCGCGACCATGAGGAGTTCGCCGTCGCGCGCATCCGTCACGACGGCCGTGATGAGGCCGTCGCGGTCGAATTTCGGGGTGAAGGCGCCATCGCCTTCGAGTTCCGCCTTGTTGGAGGGTGGCGGAGGGAATGTCATGGACATGGACCTTACTTCCGGCCGTAGAGCATCGTCATGAAGCGGGCCTGAAGGCCCGCATCGGTCTTGAAGTCGCCGGTGAAGGTCGTCGTCAGCGTCGTCGAGCCCTGCTTCTTGATGCCGCGCATGGACATGCACATGTGCTCGGCGTCGATCATCACGGCCACGCCCTTCGGCGCCAGCGTCGTGTCGATGGCCGAAGCGATCTGCGCGGTCATGGATTCCTGCGTCTGCAGGCGGCGGGCGAAGATGTCGACCACGCGGGCAACCTTGGAAAGGCCGAGCACGCGACCGTCCGGCATATAGGCGACATGCGCCTTGCCGATGATCGGCACCATGTGGTGTTCGCAATGCGAGAAGAACGGAATGTCGGCAACGAGCACCATGTCGTCATAGCCGGCCACTTCCTCGAAGGTGCGGCCGAGCACTTCCACCGGGTCTTCATCATAGCCGCCGAACAGTTCCTTGTAGGCCTTGGCGACGCGCTTCGGCGTATCCAAGAGGCCCTCGCGGGTCGGGTCTTCGCCCGCCCAGGCGAGCAGGGTGCGGACAGCGTCTTCGGCGTCCTTCTGGCTCGGGCGTTCTTCACGGTTTGCACCGATGCGGGTAACAACTGCGTCCATTCTGGCCTCCTGACCTGCCTCCATGCGAGCACAGGCCGTTTTGGTTCGGACCGCCAGACCGGCACGCAGGACCCTTCCGAGGAAGCGCCTTCAACGCCATGGCGGGCTCCGGGGCTTTCGATCCGCGTTCAAGGCGCGGTCTCCGGCACGGTTTCCCATTCTAGCGAAATTGTTCCCGAAAAAAGAGAACGCATCCGCCAAACTCTGATCCATTTACGCACGAAGATTTCAAACGGATGTGTACGTTCGAAAAATTCGCCGAAAAATTCGGAGAGAAAAGGCGCTGTTTTGCGGCTTGCAAAACGCGCCTCCATCTCCGACATAAGATATAGTATGTTTGCAGCCTCTGGAAAGAGGCAATCGGCGAACGCATTGTCAGCTTGCGGCAGCATCTGCTCAAGCGCCATACCATCCGGTTCAAGCTCATGATCGACGATATCTACAATGCCCGCATTCTCGAATTCGCCGGCAACATTCCGCGCCTCGGCAGCCTGGATGACGCCGACGCAACAGCCATGGCGCATTCCAAGCTCTGCGGCTCCAAGGTGCGCGTCTTTTTGAAGGTCGAGGACGGCAAGGTCGCCGATTTCGCCCATGACGTGAAGGCCTGCGCGCTGGGCCAGGCCTCGTCCTCCATCATGGCCCGGCATGTAATAGGTGCTACGGCCGACGAGCTGCGCCAGGCGAAGACCGACATGCTGGCCATGCTCAAGGCAGACGGCGAGGGGCCTTCCGGCCGCTTCGAGGACATGCGCTACCTCAAGCCCGTCAAGGATTACAAGGCCCGCCACGCCTCCACCATGCTCACCTTCGACGCCGTCTGCGACTGCCTCGACCAGATCGAGGCGGGTGCGAAGGTCGCGGCGGGGTGAGGCGGGTGTGGTACCCCCCTCTGCCTTGCCAAGCATCTCCCCCGCAAGGGGGGAGATTGACTCGTGGTGGGCGCGCCGCCCCGACAACAGACTTTTCGCTATTTTCTCGCTCGGCAGATGCTCTGGACAAGTCCGAGGATGACGACTGGATACGCTTTGCCGACGTCGCCAGCGTTTCGCATCGGGCGGTGTCCGCGCCTCTTGCCAATCTCCCCCCTTGCGGGGGAGATGTCCGGCAGGACAGAGGGGGGTGCTACCATGTGCGCTGACCACCACCACCCCCATTCCCGCAACTGGCAGGGCCAATTCCCCAGGACGCCCGGGCGTCTTCTCGGGCTTGCGCTGATCCGCGCCTATCAACTGACCCTCTCTTCCCTCATCGGCCAGTCCTGCCGCCATTCGCCGACCTGTTCGGAATATGGCTACGAGGCGGTGGCGCGGCATGGGTTGTGGAAAGGGTCGTTCATGGCGCTCTTCCGTTTCATGCGCTGCGGGCCGGGCGGCACCTGGGGGTATGATCCGGTGCCGGAGGTGCTGGAGCGGCGTTTCGTCTGGTGGGCGCCGTGGCGGCTCTGGGGTGTTTCTCGGCCGGAGCATTGAGGCGCTGCAGGGTGGCGTCGGACCCCCTCTCTGGGAATTTCTAATGCTTAGCCCTTGGCTAAACATAAGAAATTCCTTTCTCCCCCACCGAGGGGGAGACCGGGAGAATGACGCGCCCGGTTGCTCCAACCTCGCACTCGTCGATGGGGAGTTGGCGAGAGCCCCTTGCTCCCATCTCCCCCCTGGTGGGGGAGAAAGCAAAATCATGATCTTAGCGTCAGCTAAGTCATAGATTTTGCCAGAGAGGGGGTGCGCCGCCCTCCACATCACTTCCGCTTTTCCCGCAACAACCGCCGCCGCTCTGCGTCCGCCGCCGCCTTTTCTGCTGCCGCTTTCTCCGCCTTCGCAGCCTCGATCCTGGCACGGCCGAACTCTCTGGCAGCCTTCACGAAGACGGGGGCGTGGGCGGGGTCGAGGGCATTTCCCGGCCGGATCGCTTCGGCGCGCCGGATGATGTCTTCCAGCGCGGACTGGAGGAGACGCGCTGCATCGTAGTTCCGGATGCAGGCGGGATAGAGCTTCATCGGTTCGAGGCGAAAATCCGCGTCCGGTTCGTAGGACAGGCAGGCGTGCATCCGGCGGCAGGCATGTTGCGGACACCAGATGAAGCAGCGGAGCGCCGTTGCGGCCTGATGATAAAACCAGCGATAGCGCAACTGATAGGCGATCGCCTCGTCGCTTGGCGTGAAGGGTTCAAGCGGCATGGGCCGCATGATTTCCGGCATGATCCTCTTCCTACGCCTTGCTATCCTCTTCGTCTCCTGGCCCTGTTTCAACGCATGTCCGGGCAGAAAGCCGGTTCCCAATTTTCCTGAATAACCGCCGGGCGCGCCAAGCCGCCCCGGAAAAACTTGTTCCGAGTTCCACTCCGGTCTGCCACTCTTGCCCCTGTCTCGG
>DATMTA010000073.1:0-4590 GCA_035565055.1 Ensifer sp. | reverse complement strand
GTCATCGCATCAAGAAATGCGCATGGAACGACGACTATCTCGTCAACGCTATCACCCATATGCGATAGCCCTGCCCTTGTGGGGAGGGTGGGGAGGGGTCTTAATCTCCCGCAAATGCCGCATTCATCCCAGCCGGTCCCTCAACGCATACCACGTCATCGCCAGAACCAGCAGCGGCAGCCGCATCGCCGTCCCGCCGGGGAACGGCACGGCGGGGAGCGAGGCCATCAGATCGAACCGCTCCGCCTGCCCGGCGACCGCATCCGCGATCACCTGCCCCGACAGCGTTGCCAGCGCCACACCCTGCCCCGAGAACCCGCCCGCCGTCAGGATATTGCCCGCGTGCCTCCGGAAATGCGGCATCCGGCTCATGGTGATCCCGAGCGTTCCGCCCCAGCGATAGTCGAAGGGCACATCCGTCAGATGCGGAAAGACCTGGCTCATCGGCCGCCGCACGATCCCGTCGAGATCGGCGGGGAAGCGATAGCCATAGCTCTCGCCGCCGCCGAAGAGCAGCCGGCGATCCTGCGTCAGGCGGAAATAGTTGATGACAAATTTCGAGTCCGCGACCGCGTAATCCTGCGTCAGAACCCGCGCCGCCTCGTCATCCGTCAGAGGCCGCGTGGTCCCGATATAGGCATTGATCGGCATGACGAAAGGCGCGTCCTCGCCGACCAGCCGGCCGCCATAGCCATTGACGCCGACCACGACATGATCCGCGCGGATCGTCGCGCGCTCCGTCTTCACGATCCCGGGGCTACCCTTTTCGATGGAAACGACCCGCGCATTCTCATGCAATACCGCCCCATGCTCCTGCGCCGCGCGCGCTAGGCCGAAGAGATAGTTCAGCGGATGCAGATGCCCCGCGTCGCGGTCGAGCAACCCGCAGCAATAGAACTCCGTCGGCAGCAGCGCATGAACCGCATCGCGATCCAGATATTCCATGGACCCGACGCCATAATTGTCGCGCATCCTGTCCACCAGTTCGACGAAATGCGGCGCATCGCTTGTGCGGTGTGAACTGTGGATGACGCCCGGCTTGAAGCCGCAATCGATCCCGTGTTCCGCAATCAGTGCCTTGACCAGATCGACGGCCTGCGTCGCCACCGTCCAGAGCCGATGCGCCGTTTCGCGCCCGTATTTCTGCTCCAGCACCGGCTGGTCGAGCCGCATACCGGTGTTGACCTGGCCCCCATTGCGCCCCGAGGCGCCCCAGCCGATGCGGTTCGCCTCTAGCAGAATGACCCTGTAGCCGCGCTTGGCCAGATGCAGGGCGCTCGACACGCCTGTGAACCCGCCGCCAATGATGCAGACATCGCAAGCCAGATCGCCCTCAGGCGCTGGATCTGCCTCGAACGGATGCGCCGTAGCCACGTAGTAACTCTGCGGATAGCGTCCGATATCGCCGTTGATCGTCAGAATATCCAAGCGAACACCTTCACGCTTCGGAAAAGCGCTTGCGCCCCAGATAGCCGGCCCCATCCTGAATATCGGACTCGATGGCGCGTCTCAGCGCCTCACTGTCCTTGTCGCGGATCGCCTGCATCGCCTCGGCGTGACGGTCGAAACGATAGGTCTCTTCCAGATTTTCCGTCGCTTCCCGCATGAACGGCCCGAGCCGCACCCAGACCGACTCGATCAGCGGCAGGAGCACCGCAGATGAGCGCGTCTCATAAAGGCAACGATGGAAGGCAAAGTTTCGCTCGATGCCCGTCTCGATGTCGCCCACATCATAAGCCTCATCGATCTCGGCATCGAGCTTCTGCATCCGCATCAGCCGCGCCTCATCGACATGCAGCATGGCGCGCTCGGCGGCGAGCGTTTCCAGCGCAATGCGCGCCGACAGCGTCTCGTCGAATTTCTCCGGCGTCATGTTCGGCACGCGCACCCGGCGATTGTCGAGATGTTCCAAAGCCCCATCGGCGACCAGCAGATGGAGCGCCTCGCGGATGGGCATGGCCGACACGCCAAGCTCTTCCGCAAGCCCGGTGATGGTGACCGCCTGCCCCGGAGGCAGCCTCCCCGTCATCACGGAATGGCGCAGTGACCGGTAGGTCCATTTCTTCACGCTTTCCCGCGCGTTTCTGTCCAATGGCTTCAGCAATGTCTTCCCGTTCACCCGGCAATTGATCAAATCTGTTCGGCGGAGATTATCGCCAGTCGCGCCGCGATACCAGTGCCAGCAATCATCAGGTTCATCAATGTCCCGTGAGCATGTCGGCAAGGCGCGCCAGCCGCGATGTGCGTCCCAGCCCCTCCGCTTCGCGCCGGTCCGCAACCTTGTACAGCTGATACATCGCATGAACGCCGAGCCAGCGCAGCGGTTCCGGCTCCCAGCGGCTGACTTGGCGGTTCACCCAGGGCAGCCGCACCAGTTGTGTATCCCGCTTCAAGACAAGATCGCAAAGCGTCCGCCCCGCAAGGTTGGAACTCGAAACGCCAAGCCCGACATAGCCGCCCGCCCAGCCGAGACCTGTGGCCTCGTCGAACCCCGCGGTCGTGCACCAGTCGCGCGGCACGCCGAGCACACCGCACCAGGCATGGTCAATCCGCACGTCTTTGAGCTTCGGAAAGAGCCGCAGCAGGATCGCATGAAGCTGCGCGATGGTCGCCTCTTGAGTCTGCCCGTTCACATCGGTGCGAGAGCCGAAGCGATAGGGCACGCCGCGCCCACCCATGGCGATGCGGCCTTCGCGCGTGCGCTGCGCGTAGCAATAGGCATGGGCGCCTTCTCCCAGAAGCTCGCGCCCCTGCCATCCGATCTCATCCCAAAGTGCATCCGGCAAGGGCTCGGTCACGATCTGCGCGCTGTTCAGCGGCAGCCATTCCCGCTCATGACCCGGCAGACCGGCGGTAAAGCCCTCCGTCGCCCTGAGAATCACCGGCGCGCGCACCGCGCCTCGATCTGTCTCGACCACGCCCTTGCGATAGCCGGTGACCGCCGTTCCTTCGTAGACCGTCACGCCCAGCCGCTCGACAGCCTCCGCCAGCCCCCGCGCCAGTTTCGCCGGCTGCACCCGCGCCATGCCGCGCACGACGAGGCCACCCTGAACGCTGTCGATGCGAACCCGCTCCGCCGCCTCGCTCGCAGAAAGCAGCGCCACCTTCTCGGCGGGAACCTCCCAGTCCAGCATCGAGCGATAGTCGTTGCGGAGCCGGTCCATCTGCGCCGCATTGGTCGCGACAACGAGATTGTCGGTCCTGACGATATCCGCGTCGATCCCCTCGGCCTCGGCCACCCGGATCACCTCGTCCACCGTCCCGGCCATGGCGCTCTGCATGGCGATCACGGCCTGACGGCTCGAGGTTTTCAGGTACTTCTCCCGCGACCAGTCGAACCCACCGGAGAGCCAGCCGCCATTGCGCCCCGACCCGCCGAAGCCGGCAAACTCGCGCTCAATGATGACGATGGAGAGCGAAGGATCGGCCTTCTTCAAATAATAGGCCGTCCAGAGACCGGTGTAACCCGCCCCGATGATGCAGATATCCGCCTCGCGATCGCCCGGCAGACCGGCACGTTTCTCCGGCAGTCCGCCGAGATCGGCATACCAGAAGGAGACGTTCCCGTTCATCTTGACCTGCATAAGTGTGGCAACCTTTTTGCACTTGAGAAATTCGCGAATCCAAATCGATTGAATTCATCTCGCACTTGCGAAATGACTGGTCATCGAGAAAGTCTGACGTTATCACTAGACAAGGCTCAGAAGCCAAAAGATTTCAAGGGTTACACAAGCGGAAAGACTTGGGGGAGACAACACCATGGCCATCGAACAGATCGGCGTCATCGGAGCAGGCCAGATGGGCGGCGGCATCGCGCAGGTGAGCGCGCTGGCCGGCTACAAGGTCGCCATCTACGACATTTCCGCCGAGCGCGTCGAAGCCGGCATTGCAACGATCGGCGCCAACATGGCCCGCCAGGTTGCCGGCGGCAAGATCACGGCAGAGGCCCGCGAGGCCGCCATGGCCCGCATTTCCGGCGGCTCCGACATGGCCGTTCTCTCCGAAGCCGATCTCGTCATCGAGGCGGCCACCGAAGACGAAACGATCAAGCGCAAGATCTACGCCCAGCTCTGCCCGCTCCTGAAGCCCACGGCAATGCTGGCAACCAACACGTCGTCGCTCTCGATCACGCGCCTAGCCTCCGCGACCGACCGGCCGGAACGCTTCATGGGCATCCATTTCATGAACCCGGTTCCGATCATGAAGCTGGTCGAACTGGTGCGCGGCATCGCCACCGACGACCCGACCTTCCAGGCGGCCCGCGCCTATGTGACGGCGCTGGAAAAGACGATCACGGTGTCGGAAGACTTCCCCGCCTTCATCGTCAACCGCATCCTGCTGCCGATGATCAACGAGGCGATCTACACGCTGTACGAAGGCGTCGGCAATGTCGAGGCGATCGACACGGCGATGCGGCTCGGCGCGCACCATCCGATGGGCCCGCTCGAACTCGCCGACTTCATCGGCCTCGACACCTGCCTGTCGGTGATGCAGGTGCTGCACGAGGGCCTGGCGGATTCGAAGTACCGGCCGTGCCCGCTGCTCGTCAAATACGTCGAGGCCGGCTGGCTCGGCCGCAAGACGCAGCGC
>DATMTA010000072.1:0-17800 GCA_035565055.1 Ensifer sp. | reverse complement strand
GTCCAGCTCATCGGCGGCATGGTGCTGCACGAAGGCGCCATCGCCGAAATGAAGACCGGCGAAGGCAAGACGCTGGTCGCGACGCTGCCGACCTATCTCAATGCGCTCGAAGGCAAGGGCGTCCATGTCGTCACCGTCAACGACTACCTTGCCCGGCGCGACGCCGAGTGGATGGCGAAGCTCTACAACTTCCTCGGCATGACCGTCGGCATCATCGTGCACGGCCTCGACGACGAGGAGCGCCAGCGCGCCTATGCCTGCGACATCACCTACGGCACGAACAACGAGTTCGGCTTCGACTACCTGCGCGACAACATGAAATACGACGTCGCGCAGATGAGCCAGCGCGGCCACCATTTCGCGATCGTCGACGAGGTCGACTCGATCCTGGTCGACGAAGCGCGCACGCCGCTGATCATCTCCGGCCCGCTCGACGACAAGTCGGATCTCTATGTCTCGATCGACAAGGTCCTGCCGAGTCTCGTCCCGGCCGATTACGAGGTCGACGAGAAGCAGCGCACGGTGGCGCTGACCGAAGCCGGCAACGAGCATATCGAGGAATTGCTGCGCGAGGCCGGCATCCTGACCGAGGGCGATCTCTACGACGCCCACAACGTCACGCTGGTCCATCACGTCAACCAGGCGCTGCGGGCCCATACGCTATTCACCCGCGACAAGGACTATATCGTCCGCAACGACGAAGTGGTGATCATCGACGAGTTCACCGGCCGCATGATGCCGGGCCGCCGCTATTCGGAAGGCCAGCACCAGGCCCTGGAAGCCAAGGAAAAGGTGCAGATCCAGCCCGAGAACCAGACGCTCGCCTCGATCACCTTCCAGAACTATTTCCGCATGTACGACAAGCTCGCCGGGATGACCGGTACGGCTTCGACCGAAGCGGAGGAATTTGCCGACATCTATAACCTGAGCGTCATCGAGGTTCCGACGAACCTGCCGATCAAGCGTATCGACGAAGACGATGAAGTTTACCGGACGGCGGAAGAGAAGTACCAGGCGATCATCACCGAGATCAAAGCCTCGCACGAGAAGGGCCAGCCCGTTCTCGTCGGCACGACCTCGATCGAAAAGTCCGAACTGCTTGCGGAACTGCTGCGCCGCGCCGGCTTCGACAAGTTCGCGGTTCTCAACGCTCGCTACCACGAGCAGGAAGCCTTCATCGTCGCACAGGCCGGCGTGCCGGGTGCCGTGACGATCGCCACCAACATGGCCGGCCGCGGCACCGACATCAAGCTCGGCGGCAATGCCGAAATGCGGATCGAGCAGGAACTTGGCGAGATGCCGGAAGGTCCGGAGCGCGACGCAGCAATTGCCGCGATCAATGCCGAAGTTCAGGTCCTGAAGGAAAAGGCGCTGGCCGCCGGCGGTCTCTACGTTCTAGCCACCGAACGCCACGAAAGCCGCCGCATCGACAACCAGCTGCGCGGCCGCTCCGGCCGTCAGGGCGACCCGGGACGTTCGAAGTTCTATCTGTCGCTACAGGACGACCTGATGCGCATCTTCGGCTCCGAGCGCATGGATGGAATGCTGCAGAAGCTGGGGCTCAAGGACGGCGAAGCCATCGTCCATCCCTGGATCAACAAGGCACTGGAGCGCGCGCAGAAGAAGGTCGAAGCCCGCAACTTCGACATCCGCAAGAACCTCCTGAAATACGATGACGTTCTGAACGACCAGCGCAAGGTGATCTTCGAACAGCGAATCGAAATGATGGATTCGGAAGACCTGTCGGAAATCATGACCGACATGCGCCACGAAGCCATTGACATGATCGTCGAAAAGCACATCCCCGAGCGCGCCTATGCCGAGCAGTGGGACGCAGCGGGCCTCAAGGCCAGCATCGCAGAAATCCTCAACCTGGACATTCCGGTCGAGGAATGGATCGCGGAGGAAGGCATTGCCGAGGACGACGTGCGTCAGCGCCTGATCGAGCTGTCCGACAAGGCAGC
Organism: Ensifer sp.; assembly: GCA_035565055.1. Lineage (GTDB taxonomy): Bacteria > Pseudomonadota > Alphaproteobacteria > Rhizobiales > Rhizobiaceae > Ensifer_A. Next base: position 15,836 of record DATMTA010000072.1, on the reverse strand, counting down.
CGCCGAAAAGGCCGAGCGCTTCGGCCCGGAAATCACCACCTATGTTCAGCGTTCCATCCTCCTGCAGACGCTGGATGGCCTCTGGCGCGAGCACATCGTCAACCTCGACCACCTGCGCTCCGTCGTCGGTTTCCGCGGCTACGCCCAGCGTGACCCGCTGCAGGAATACAAGTCGGAAGCTTTCGAACTTTTCCAGGCGCTTCTCAGCAACATGCGCCAGGTCGTGACCAGCAACATGGCGCGCGTCGAAATCGTGCAGGAGCAGCAGCCTCAGGAGCTGCCGCCGATGCAGGCGCATCACATTGACGGCTCGACAGGCGAGGACGAGTTCTCCGCCGTGCAGGCTCTGATGGCGGCAGCTCCGGACACGGCCCGCGAACCGAACGAGCCCTCGACCTGGGGCTATGTGGGCCGAAACGAGCCCTGCCCCTGCGGCTCCGGCAAGAAGTACAAGCACTGCCACGGCGCGCTGAACGCCTGACCAGTCATGGAATGAAGATTGGAACGCCCTGCAGGTCACGCTGCGGGGCGTTTTTGTTTGGGCATCAGGCCTTGAGATAATCCCGGTAGGCCACGATCGTCTTTTGCAATCCCTCATCGAAGCTGAAAGCCGGACGCCAGCCGAGCACATTCCGCGCCTTGGCGCAGGAAAGCTGCATATCGGGAATTTCCGATTTTGCCGTGTCGTTGATCACGATCTCCGGCTCCACGCCCATCAGTGATCCAATGCGAGCGATCAGCTCCAGCATGTTGAGGTTTGCCTCGAGCGAGAAGTTGAAGGCCTCTCCGAAACCCTCCTTCCCCTCAAGGAACCGGTCGATCAGCATAAGGTTTACCAGAACGGCATCTTCGATATAGAGGAAGTCCCGGGTGAAGCGTCCGCTGGACCGAAGCGTCACCGGTTGACCTTCCAGCAACTGCTTGATCGCAAACGGGATGATGCGGTTGAAGTTGAAATCATAGCCGCCGAAATAGTTGCCGCAGCGGACCGTCACCGTCTTCAGCCCGTATTGCGTGGCGTAGGTGGCCGTCAGGTGTTCTTGCGCCACCTTCGCAACCTCGTAGATATGACTCGGCTTGAGCGGCATACCTTCGGTAAACGGGATGGCATTGCCGGAATAGACCTTGTCGGTCGTATGCGAGATGAAGAGCGTCTGCGGGCTGGACCGGCGAAGCCCCTCCAGCAGGTTTAGGGTCGAACGCGCGCTGACATCGAATGTCAGCGCAGGGTTCTGCGCGGCCAGGGTGACGTCGCCGACGGCGGCCAGATGGATCACGACATCCGGTCGAACCTTTGCGATCAAGCTCTCGACGGCCGTCGCATCAAGAAGATCGATCCGCGCCTCCTCACAACGCTTGTCGAAACCGCGCATGTAATACTGCGCCAGATCGTTCTTCCGGATGGAACTTCCGGGATTGAGAACCGCGACGACCCGGTCGCCGCGATCCAGGAATGACGAAACCAACCAGCCACCCAAAAATCCGGTGGCGCCTGTCAGGAGGATCGTCTTCGTGCTCGGCAGTTCGTCAACCATCGGAAATCTCCGCTTTTTCCGAACGAAGTTCTAAACATTTCAGTCGGGAATAGCGAGGCGGCAAAACCCTTTCTTAACGCTGATTATGCCACTCTGACGAAGAGCCTCCAGACAAGATGGATCATGACTGCGTTCGAAGAACTGGGCAAAAAGCCGGATGCGCAAGGACAGGCGCGTTTGCGGCAAGTGTTGACGATGCTGCACGTGGTCCTCAAGGGCGGCGATGCGGAGACGCGCGCCCAGCGCATGGCGCTTTCGGCCTTCGCCATTCGCGTCGTCAGCGCCGCCATCGCCTTTGTTTCGCAGATCATCCTCGCCCGGCTCATGGGGAATTTCGAATATGGCCTTTTCACCTTTGTCTGGGTGATGACGATCCTGCTCGGCAACCTTTCCTGCCTCGGCTTTCACACCGCCATCATCCGCTTCCTGCCGGAATACCGCGAGGCCGGCGCCAATGCGGAAATCCTGGGGCTGACATCGACAGCACGCCTCTTTTCGATGTGCGTGGCGACAGCGGTCGGCGCAACTGGGCTCGTCGCGCTGCATTTTCTCGGCGACCGGATCCAATCCTACTACGTCATGCCGCTTTTCCTCGCTGTCTTCGCGCTTCCGATGGTGGCGCTGGGCGACGTGCAGGAAGGCATGGGCCGCGCCAACAGCTGGCCGATTGCAGCGCTCCTGCCCACCTATATCATCCGGCCGCTGCTGATCCTCGTCTTCATGGGTATAGCGGTCAAGCTCGGTCACGCGCCGACGGCCCATACGGCTATGGTCGCAACGCTTGCCGCAGTCTATCTGACGTCTCTGGGCCAGTTCATCTTTGTCGGTACCCGCATCGGCAGAAACTATCCGGCCGAAAAGCGCACCATCGATTTTGGCAATTGGTTCAAGGTCGCAGTCCCGATCTTCTTCATCGAAGGCTTTCTCTATCTGCTGACCAATTCCGACGTGGTGATCGTTGGCTTCTATCTGAACCCCACCGACGTCGCCATATACTTCGCCGCCGCCAAGACGATGGCGCTTGTCCATTTCGTCTTTTTTTCCGTCAAGGCCGCCGCGAGCGCCCGTTTCTCAAGCCTGTGGGCAGCCGGCGACAAGGAAGGGCTGGCATCGTTTGCAAGACAGACCGCGCGCTGGAGCTTCTGGCCGTCTCTTGCCATCGGCCTGTTCGTGCTGCTTACAGGCAAGCTGCTCCTCTCGCTCTTCGGCCACAGCTTCGTAGCAGGCTATCCGCTGCTCGCCGTGTTGCTGGTCGGCATCCTGGCAAAGGCATCAATCGGCCCGGGTGAGGCTCTGCTTTCGATGGTCGGCCAGCAGCGTCGTTGCGTGGCCATCTACGCGACTGCGCTCGCCGTCAACCTCTGCCTGAACATGACCCTCATTCCGCTCTACGGGCTCTATGGCGTTGCCATCGCCACATCCGGAGCCATGGTCTTCGAAGCCCTTGCGCTGCATCTCACAGTCCGCTGGACCCTCGGCATTGCGCTTTCCGCATTCGCGTTCAATCCGGCGAAACCAGAAAATCGAGGTCAATCATGATCGACCCGAACCTCCCCCAGCAGTCGTTCTCCTCCTCCTCGACGTCCCTCGACGTACCGGACGAGGCCGTCCGGGAAATGCAGAAAATCGAAGTGGGCAGGCGCGGCCGCGCACTCTATGTCTATGACGCTCATGCCGGTTTTGAACTGCAGAGCGAGCTTGATTACCTGTCCAACCGCGCCATGGAGCCGAACGTCTTCTTTTCAGGCCAGTTTCTGGCTCCGGCTTTACCGCGGCTTGAGGAAAAGCAGATCCGCCTTGCCATCCTGCGCGATACGGACGGCCGCAACCGCGCGCGCTTCCTCATCCCGTTCTCGGTAGAGCGTCCCGGCCTCGGACTTGCATCGCCCATCATGCGCGTCTGGGCCAACCATTTCGCCCCGCTCGGCACGCCGCTCATCGATGCGGAAGAGGCCGCCGAAAGCATCGACAACGTCTTCGAGGCGCTCGCCAACACGACGGCGGGCCTGCCTCAGGTTCTGGTCATCCCGGATCTCAAGGTGAACCGTCCCGCAGCCCAGCTGATCCGGGCCATTGCAATGAGCCGGAACCTGACGATTGCCACCACCGACGAGCGCGAGCGGCCCATGCTCGAAAGCCTTCTCGACGGCGAAGCCTATATGAGCGAATCCCTCTCCTCCAAACATAACCACGAGATGCGCCGGCAATGGCGCAAGCTGTCGGAGAAGGGCGAGGTCGCCTATAACGTGGCGCGACAGCCGCGCGACGTGCTGAAGCGGATGGAGGAATTCCTGCTGCTTGAATCAAGCGGCTGGAAGGGCAAGGAAAAGACCGCGCTCACGATCGACCGGCTGCGCTCGGCCTTCGCACGCGAGGCAATCTACAATCTCGCACAGGCGGACAAGGTCCGTATTCACACGATCGATCTCGACGGCCAGGCCATTGCCTCGCTGATCGTGTTCCTGAGCGCCGGTGAGGCTTACACTTGGAAGACGGCCTATAACGAGGCCTACTCGGATTGCTCGCCCGGCAAGATCCTGATGTCGAAGGTCACGGAATGGCATCTCGATGATGCCAATATCGTGCGGACGGATTCGCTCGCCGTTCCAGATCATCCCGTCATGAGCCGGCTGTGGCGCGAGCGTGACGCAATGGCGACACTGATCATAGGCCTCAACCCCGGCCGCGACCGCGACGTCCGCCAGATCGCCTCCCAGCTCCACCTTTACCAGAACACGCGCGACGTCGCGCGCAAGCTGCGCGACCGCATCATGTCGCTCCGCGGACGTCGATAAAGAACGGAAGGAAGTTGCCGGAGCGCCGACACAGTCAGGCGCGGGCTCTCAATTCGCGGCGGATGATCTTGCCCGTGGTGGTCATGGGAAGCGCTTCGAGAAACTCGATCTCGCGCGGATATTCATGCATCGACAGGCGATGCTTCACCCAGTCGCGGATCTCGGCCGTCAGTCCCGGCGTCTCCCGATATCCATCTTTGAGCACGACGAAGGCCTTGACGATTTCTGTTCTCACAGGATCCGGCTTACCCACGGCCGCCGCAAGCCTCACGGCGGGATGACCGAGCAGGCAGTCCTCGATCTCGCCGGGGCCTATCCTGTAGCCGGACGAGGTAATGACGTCGTCATCACGGCCAAAGAACTCGAAATAACCCTCCGCGTCCATCACACCCTGGTCGCCGGTGGTCATCCAGTCGCCGATGAACTTCTTCTCCGTAGCCGTCTCATTGTTCCAGTAACCGAGGAACATGACCGGGTCCGGCCTGGCAACCGCTACCTGTCCCGCAACGCCCGCCGGCAGGACCTGTCCCTTGTCGTCGATGATCGCAACGCGATGGCCGGGGACGGGCTTTCCCATCGAACCCGACTTGGTCACGCCATACCGTGCGCTCGCTGAAAGCACGAAATTGCACTCGGTCTGCCCATAGAACTCGTTCACGGTGATGCCGAGGGTGGCGCGTGCCCATTCATACGTCTCGCGCCCCAGGGCTTCCCCGGCTGAACCGATAGTCCGCAGTTTCAGATCATATCGCTCAAGCGGCTTTTCCACCGGACGCAACAACCTCAACGCGGTCGGGGGGATGAAGGCGTTGCGCACGCCCATCTCGGCCATGATCCGGAAGGCCATCTCCGGGTCGAATTTCTGACCCGGCGAAGAGACGACCGGAACACCCAGAAGAAGAGCCGGCAGAAGGCAGTTCAGAAGCCCGCCCGCCCAGGCCCAATCCGCCGGCGTCCACATCTTGTCGCCCTCAAGCCCGAGATCGGGGTGAGCAAACTGAATGCCGGGCATATGGCCGGCGAGAACCCGATGACCGTGCAGCGCACCCTTCGGCGGTCCTGTCGTGCCGGACGTGTAGATCATGAGCGCCGGATCGTCCGGGCCGGTCGCAGCCTGAGCGACAAGCGGCGGGTGAGCAGCAATCAGCTGCTCAAAGCTCATGGCGCCATCGTCTTCGTCGCCAACCAGGATGATGTGCTGCAGCGCCGCCAGATCGCCCCGAACATCCTTCAGCTTGGCGAGACCGAACCGGTTCGTCACCACCACCTCGGCGCCGGAATCGTTCAGACGATACTCGATCGCATCAGCCCCGAAGAGAAGAGCAAGCGGCAGCGCCACGGCGCCGATCTTGTAGGCGGCGACGTGCGAAATCACCGTCTCGAAGCACTGCGGAAGCAGTATCGCGATGCGGCTTCCCCGCGTCAGACCAAGCGAAACAAGCGCTGCGGCCAAACGCGAAGAACGATCGGACAGCTCGGCGTAGGTCAATGCGAGATGATCGCCGCTCGGGCTGAAATGCTCGAGACAGATCCGCTCGGGCGTACGCGCCGCCCAGTCGTCGCTGACCGCGCGGCCGATATTGAAATCAGCAGGAATGTCCCAGACGAAGTCTCGAACAAGCTCTTCGTAAGTCTCGCGTGACGGCAAAAGCATGGAGCATCAATCCTTTGTGCACTGCGGAATAGCACCGATAGCGCCAAAGGATCAAGCTTGAACAGTTTTCAGGGCTTCAGACGAGCCACGAGAACGGTCTGCAAACGCCCGGAAACGTTGGTATTCCATGCAGTGAAAGAGCCCAGCTCGACAAGTCTGCCGGCGTGATCGAGCGCCTTCAGCGACTCGAACTGCTCCCGCGTCGCAACAATTGCCTGTTCTCCAGGCGACGCCAGGAACGCCATGCGTCCCGCCTGATCCTCAGGCAAGTCGCGGATGGGACTTTCGACCGGCCAGCCGAGGTAGAAGACCAGGCTGGGTTCCAGATAGTCTGCCTGAACCACGGGCGTGCCCGGTTTGAATTCCTTGCGCAGGAGTTCGGCAACGGGTTTGGAGAGCTTTATGTCCTTTTCGAGCGCCGGGATGACGAGCAGGAACATGGCCTCCATCAGCAGAACGACGGAGATCAGAGCCAGCCGCATGGTTTTTTCAAACTGGCCAAGTCTGTGCAGCACGGAAATGCGAAACGCGAAAATGATGCAGCCGATGGCAATGACGATCAGCGTTGCCTTGAGCAACAGTGTCGGAGCAAGCGCGACCACGGCCAGAAGGGCAGCCGCCAAACCCGCAATCTGCAGGATGTAGAGCCAGCGTCCCGTACGCAGCGACGAAACACCTCCGCTCAGGTTGCCGGCAATGACGCCGCCCGCAGCCATGGCGAAAGCCGGGATCATCGGCTCGATGTAATGGGGCAGCTTCGTTGCCGCCAGCGAGAACATCACAAAGCCCGGCACCATCCAGGACAGAAGGAACAGTCTCGGCGAAGGCGTTCCGCCAGCCGCCGAACGCCGTGACACCCCGACGAGTGCCGCCGGTAGAAACAAGGTCGCCGGCATGAAACCGATGAACAGCGTCGGTATATAGGCGGGCAGGAAGGCCAGGTAGCCCAGCCATCCCGACGCACCATGGTTCTGCATGGGCTTCAGAGCACGCCCGATGATGTGCTCGCCCACCCCTGCCTGCAGCATTTCGCCATGGCTCATGGTGTTGGCGGGAATGGCCCAGATGAGGAAGATTCCGACGCCGACAAAGGTGGCGACCGCCAGCACGACCATCTGCCAGAAGGGCGCTCTCTCGCCGCCGCGGGTGAGCAGCCATGTGATGGCGACGGCAGGAACGATCACAGACGGCCCTACCGGCCCCTTGGTCAGCAATGCCAGCGCCATGGCGACAAGGAAGATCGCGGCCCTCCCCCAGAACCCCTCGCGATCCTGCATGATGGCGACAAACGCCCACAACGCCAGGCAGATGAAGGCGACGAGGACGGCATCCAGCATGGCCGTGATGCCGAGATAGATGGTCAGCGTCGAGGAGGCGAAGACCAGCATGGACCAGAGCCCGGCGCGGCGATCGAAAAGCCGGCTGGCGATCAGAAAAATAAGGAAAGCGGACGCCGCCGTGGCCGGCGCGGAGGCGAAGCGCGCACCGAACTCGTTCTGCCCGAAAATGTGCATGAAGAACATCATCAGCCAGTAGATCAGCGGTGGCTTGTCGGGGAAGACGGCGTCGTTGTAGGTCGGCAGGATCCAGTTGCCAGACTGCATCATCTCGACGGCTGCGCGCGCGTAGAAAGCTTCGTCGCGATCCCAGAACATGGTCGTCGGCATCAGCGTCATGAGGAAAAGCGCAATGCCGACTGAAATCAGGAAGGGCAGCCAAAGGCTGCCAGCACGGCCAGCCGGAGAGTTCGCGTCAGCGATCATCTAAACCTCGAAAATCTGAGCCGGAGCCGGCATTGAGCGGTTCTTTAGTGCGCCAATGTGAAAATTGAAAGGAAAAGCTGTCAGCGCGCCGGCGTGGCCGGCAACTCGCAGGTGCGCGGGATAAGGTAACGCCGCGCCGTGATATCGCCTGCAACAACGTTGACATAGAAGTCCCCCGGCCAGGCAATGATCGGAATAAGCACTCCGTCCGTACGCCAGCTTGGGCAACCGCCAGCGCCCGCGAACTGCGCCGTGGCGACGAAGCCGCCAAACAGAAGATAGATAACGCCGCCAGCGATCAGCGCATTCCAGCGCATTCCCAGAAAAACGAACAGGCCTGTGATCAGCGCCAGGACGACAAGCGACAGCAACACCATCATCATGACGTTCTGCATCAAATTCGCACCTTGTGCCTTGGGAGTCAAAATCTGTGGTGCCCCATGCCGGGGTCGAACCAGCACTCCTTGCGGAACTCGATTTTGAGTCGAGCGCGTCTACCAATTCCGCCAATGGGGCATGTCCGCGGAGCAATGCAACGCACTTCCGGGACGCGCCGGACTATACGGACAGCCTATCTCCGGTCAACCGGAAAATGTCAGAGGAACGCAAGCTTTGCACCCGAATTGACGAACAGTTGAACGCGCGCCGAATTTACAGGCCTGCCAAACCTCGCTATTGCAGCACAGCAAAACCTTGGACCGCCATAATGCTGGCGCCGACACGAAGGACTTTCATGCTCCGCAAACTTTACGACTGGACGATCTCGCTGGCCGCCAAGAAGAGCGCGGAAGTCTGGCTCGCCGTCATTGCCTTCGTCGAAAGCTCTTTCTTTCTTGTGCCGGCCGACGTTCTCTTCCTGCCCATGGCGCTTGCTCGGCCCGAGCGGGCCTGGCGCTACGCGCTGGTCGCCACCGTCGCTTCTGTTCTTGGCGGCATCCTTGGCTGGTATATCGGCCACTACGCCTTTGAAGCCGTGGCGAAGCCGGTTCTGGAATTCTACGGCAAGCTCGACACGTTCGAGCAATTGAAGGCCGGGACAGGCTTCGGCATGATCGTGCTGCTTCTGATCACGTCCGGCCTTGCGCACCTGCCGCCCATCAAGGTCGTCACGATCCTGGCGGGCGTCGTCAACGTCCATCTCGGGCTTTTCATCATCACGGCGATCGTTGCGCGCGGGGCGCGCTTCTTCCTGCTGGCCGCCCTTCTGCGTATCTATGGAGAGCCCATCCGCGAATTCATCGAAAAGCGGCTGGGGCTGATTGCAGGTGCGATCGCCGCCCTTCTTATCCTTCTCTACATCGCGCTGCACTACCTGCACGCATCCTGACGATCGGCAAAGCCATGAACGCAAACGCAAAGCCCCAGTTCCTTCCCGCACTGATCCTCGCTGCAGGCATGGCGGCAACGGTCGGGACCGCCCTCGGTTTCCAGTATATCGGCGGCTATATCCCCTGCGCGCTCTGCTACATGGAACGCGAGCCCTACTACTATTCGATCCCGGTCGCGATCGTTGCGGCGATTGCCGCGCTCATCAACATGCCAAGCTGGATCGTCAAGTCGCTGATCGCCATCGTCATGATCGCCATGCTGATCGGCGCAGGGCTCGGCACCTATCACGCCGGCGCCGAATGGGGCTTCTGGCCAGGCCCCTCGACCTGTTCGACCCCCGTCAATGCCGTCACCAAGGACGCCGGCAACCTGCTGAGCGACCTGAATTCCGTCCACGGCCCGTCTTGCACCGAAGCGGCCCTGCGCGTGCTCGGCCTTTCCTTCGCCGGCTGGAACGTGATCGCCAGCCTCATCCTCGCCGGCATCGCCGCCTGGGGCATCCGTCGCAAGGGTTGAGGCTTTGAATTAGCGCCAACGGTGCCGATTTCAGATCAGAAATTCGTCGGGATGAGTCGAAAACGGTGCTGCCGAGAACCGGAGCGGAGCGTACTTTCAGGTACGTGAGCACCGGAAGCGCAGGCAGCGCCGTTTGCAGACCATCCCGGCGTATTTATATCTGAAATCAGGGTTGGAGTTCGCTGTCCCAGTAGAGATAGTCCATCCAGCTTTCATGCAGATAGTTCGGCGGGAAGAAACGGCCGTTGTTGTGCAGTTCCTGCACCGTGGGATGCCAGGGCTTCTTGCGCGGATGCATTCCGGCCTGATGCGGCAGCTTGGATCCCTTGCGCAGATTACAGGGCGCGCAGGCTGTCACGATATTGTCCCAGCGGGTCTCGCCGCCATGGGCGCGTGGAATCAGGTGATCGAAGGTGAGCTCTTCCTCCGATCCACAATACTGGCATTCGAACTTGTCGCGCAGGAACACGTTGAATCGCGTGAATGCAGGATAGCGCGCCGGCTTCACGTAGCTTTTCAGGCAAACCACGCTCGGTAGCCGCATGGAAAAGGTCGGCGAAGAAACGGCGTGATCGTATTCCGCGATGATATTCACACGGTCAAGAAAGACCGCCTTGATCGCGTCCTGCCAGGACCATAACGACAAGGGATAATAACTCAGTGGCCTGTAATCCGCGTTGAGCACCAGCGCGGGCAAGGACTGCGGTGAGACTGCAATCGTCAAGGCGTTCTCCTGATCGATTCGGCATCTGCAATTCCTATACTAGGCTTGTTTTGACGCTATTGTGAAGCCCCCGCGAAAAGGCGGAATTAGTCCTCTTTCCCGTGGCTTGCGCTATGACAGAACGGGTTCAACCCAAGGGGTCAGCCTCCCGCCGCAACTGCCGGGAATAGAAGGCCCAGAAGAGCCGCGCTGCGACAGATCGCCACGGCGACCAGCATTGGGCTAAAGCAGCCAGGTCGCGGCCTTTCAATTTCTCATCATGACCAAGGGCGTGATGCACCGCGTGAACCAGCGCAATATCCCCGACCGGAAACATATCCGGATGGCCGGCGCAAAACATGAGATAGACCTCCGCCGTCCACGGTCCGACGCCCTTGACTGCGGTCAGATGCGCCATCGCGTCAGACGTATCCATACGGCAGACCGCTTGCAGATCGAGCTGCCCGACGCGCTCGGCGTCGGCGATGGCCAACAAGGTCGAAGCCTTGGCGCGTGAGAGGCCAACACCAAACAGCCCGTCGGCGCCAAGGGCCATTACACTGGCCCCACTCACCTCACCGCCCACCTTTTCCGCAAGCCGCCCGAAAATTGCAGATGCAGACGCCTTGGAGACCATCTGCGACACGACAATTTCGGCAAGCCCGGAAAAGCCCGCCGGCTGCAGGCGCAAAGGCACCGGTCCGGCCCGCGCAATAATGTCGCCCAGCCGTGGATCGAGCGCGACGAGTGCATCAAGCCCCGCAGCGATATCAAGCTCGCTCGTAATCGGCTTCACGCACCCTCCTTGGCACCAGCCAGAATTTCTGAAATGAAACGCTATGCCCGAAAAGCCTGTGACCACGCCACCCGTTTTCCGCTTTGCGCCGAGCCCCAATGGCTTTCTGCATCTCGGCCACGCGCTTTCGGCTCTTCTCAATCATGATATGGCCAAGGCGGCGAACGCGCGACTGCTTCTGCGCATCGAAGATATCGACATCACGCGCTGCCGGCCGGAATACGAACAGGCAATCCACGATGACCTTGACTGGCTTGGCATTGAATACGAACGCCCTGCGCGCCGACAATCCGAACATACCGCGTCTTACGCGCAAGCGCTCGAACGACTGAAGACGATGGGGCTGGTCTACCCCGCCTTCATGAGCCGCGGCGAAGTGAAGCGCTTCGTCGCCGATCAAGAGGCCACGGGCAAACCGTGGCCCCGCGACCCCGACGGCGCGCCGCTCTATCCGCCGCATGACCGGCAGCTATTGCGAACCGAAGCCGAGGCACGCATCTCCGCTGGCGACCAGCATGTCTGGCGGCTCGACATGGCGAAAGCCTTCGCAACGGTCGACGAAGAGCTTTCCTTCATCGAAACCGGCGCCGCCCATGCCGGCACGCTCACCCTCGATCCCGCCGTCTGGGGCGACGTCATGCTCTGGCGCTGGGATGCACCCTCGAGCTATCACCTCTCGGTTGTCGTGGACGATGCACTGCAGGGCGTGACGCATGTCGTGCGTGGCCTCGATCTGTTTTACGCTACGCCGGTTCACCGGCTGCTCCAGACCCTGCTTGGGCTTCCCACGCCGATTTATCACCATCACCGCCTGATCCTCGGCGATGACGGCCGCAAGCTGTCGAAGAGCAAGGGCGACACCGCCTTATCGGCGTTGCGATCTGCCGGTCTCACGCCCCTCGATATTCGCCGCCGCGTGGGTCTCGCCTGAACCGACAGTCGTCGGGAGCACTGCGGGGCCGGAGCGTGAGAACATGCGGAACACCCGGAATTTCATCATGGCCGCGTTGATCTCGCCACCAATGATGAAGACAACGCCAACCATGTAGAGAAACACCAGCACGATCATGATCGAGGCGAGCCCCGCATAGGTGCGGGTGTAGTTAGCGAAGGTCGAGATATAATAGGCGAAGACATAGGCCGAAAGCGCCCAGGCGATCAGCGTGAAGGCAATGCCGGGGATGACCTGCACGAAGCGCCGGCGGCCAGCGGGCATATAGAGATGCACGATGAACAGCGCCACCGTCAGCACGATGATCGTGCCCCAAACACGCCAGCTCTCGATCACGGTGATGATCGTTGTCATCCAGGGCAGCCAGCTTTCGACATAACCGGCGGCAAGCGGAACGACGACGAGGAAGACGCTGACGGCCGCCAGCGCCAGAACGGCTGCAAGCACATAGATAAGGCTCCAGGCGCGCGTGATGTACCAGGGCCGCATCTCATGGACCCGATAGGCGCGGTTGAGCGAAATGCGCAGCGCCTCGATCCCGTTGGAGGCAAAATAGGCCGCCGCGAGAACCGAGACCGTCAACAGGCCGCCATGCGGGATGGTGAGAACCTGAACGACTTCCTTCGCGATCGGTGCGGCAATCGACTCGGGCCATGTGTCAAAGATGAGATGCACCGCCGTTTCGGCAAATTCCTTTGCGCCGAGGAATGTCGCGAGCGTCGTGCCGAAAATCAGGAACGGAAAGATGGCCAGCAGCGATGACAGCGCGACGTGGCTGGCCATGGCCCAGCCATCGTCGTCGGTGAAGTGGTAGAGGGCATCATAGAGCACCCTGTAGATCACCTTCACAAAGACCGGCACTGGACCTCCATCTTCTTCCGTCGTTCTTGTCTCAGCGTCGCGAACCCAAGTCATGTCGTTGCGTCACCTTCTCGAATATGGGAAATGCAGAAGAGTTTGTACAGGAACCGGCTATGACATCTGGAAAAACGATTCTGATCACCGGCTGTTCCTCGGGCATCGGCGCATTTTGCGCCCGCGCCCTCAAGGCCAAGGGCTGGCGGGTGTTCGCCACCGTCCGGCGCGAGGAAGACCGCTCGGCGCTCGAAGGCGACCGCATCGAGACCTTCCTCATGGATTATACCGATCTCGACAGCATCCGCCGCCTTGTTGACGAGTTCATGTCAAGGACAGGCGGGACACTCGATGCACTCTTTAACAATGGCGCTTACGGCCAGACCGGAGCCGTCGAAGACCTGACGGTGGACGTGCTAAAAGCCCAGTTTGATGCCAACTTCTTCGGCTGGCACGAACTCACCCGGCTTGTCGTCCCGTTCATGCGCAGGCAGGGTCACGGCCGCATCGTGCAATGCTCCTCCATCCTCGGCGTCGTCCCAGCCCCCTATCGCGGCGCCTACACCGCCTCGAAATTTGCGCTCGAAGGTCTCTCGATCACGTTGCGCATGGAACTGGCAGATGCCGGCATCCATGTGTCACTCATCGAACCGGGACCCATCGAATCGCGCTTCCTGCCCACCGCGCTCGAGAAATTCCTTCAGAACATCGACTACCGCAACTCGGTTCACGCGGCATCCTATGAGCGGCAACTCGGCCGCTTGAAGGGCGAACGTCGCGCCAAGGGCAAGCTTGGACCGGAGGCGGTCATGGCCGTTCTGGAAAAAGCGCTGACGTCCAGCAATCCAAAGCCACATTACGCCGTAACCACGGTGGCAAGGCAGGGAATGCTTTTGAAAAAGCTGCTTCCTGCGGGTATGTTTTACAGACTGATCTCAAGAGTCGGCTGAACGCCGCAACAATCAAGGAAATGACATGGGGGGATTCACCTATATCCTGGCGATCGTGTTCATGGTCGCGACCGCCCTGGTGCTGATTCGCGGCCTCTGGAACATGCTCAAGGGCGGCAGCGGCAATACGTCGAACAAGCTGATGCAGATGCGCATCGCCTTGCAGGCCATTGCCGTGGCGCTCATCATGCTGACGCTCTGGCTGACCGGCGGGGGCCGCTGATCCGCATGGTAAAGCTCAACAAGATTTATACCCGCACCGGTGACGACGGCACGACCGGCCTTGCCGGCGGCGACCGCGTGTCAAAGACGGATCTCCGCGTCGAGGCCTATGGTGTCATCGACGAGACCAATTCCTTCATCGGCATGGCGCGCCTCTCGACAGCCTCCATGCCCGCACTCGATCCGATCCTCGCGGCCATCCAGAACGCCCTCTTCGATCTCGGTGCCGACCTCGCCTCCCCCGGCACGCCGGAAGAGCTGGGCTATGAGCCGCTGCGGGTGACACAGAAGCAGGTGGACGATCTCGAACACGCGATCGACGCGCTGAACGCAAATCTCCAGCCGCTGAAATCCTTCGTCCTGCCAGGCGGCTCACCCGCCTCGGCCGCACTGCATGTTGCCCGCACCGTGTCGCGCCGCGCCGAGCGTCTGATGGTGGCTCTGAACCAGCGTGAGCGCGGGACAATCAATCCGGCGGCGATGCGCTACATCAACCGCCTGTCCGACCTGCTCTTCGTCGCCGCCCGCGTTGCCAACGACAATGGCGCAAGTGACGTGCTCTGGGTGCCGGGGAAGGACAGATAGAGGGATGTTCCTGCCGATCCACGACCAGAACGGTCTACGGTACATCAAGCGCGCCTACGTCAATTATGCGCTGATCATCGCAAACGTCCTGATCTGGATCTTCATGCGCCGCGAGCCTCTGCTGGAGCAGAACACGCTTCAGATGGCGCTGGGTTTCATTCCCGGAACCGTGTTCGCCGGGGATCGGCTGGATGCATCGATCGTCCTCGTCCCGACATGGTCAACCTTCATTACCTATGCTTTCCTGCACATCGACACGATGCATGTTGCCGTGAACATGCTGTTCCTCTGGGTCTTCGGTGACAATGTGGAAGATGCACTCGGCCACCTCCGCTACGCGCTCTTCTTTCTCGCCTGCGCCGCCTTCGGCGCGCTGATCCACGGCCTGACAGATACGACGTCGCAATTGCCATTGATCGGCGCGTCGGGTGCGGTTTCGGGCGTACTCTCGGCTTATGTCCTCTTGCACCCGCGCGTGCGCATCTGGGCGCTCGTCCTGTTTGGCATCCCGCTGCCCTTGCCCGCCTTCGTTCCCCTGCTGCTCTGGATCGGCGAACAGTTCTACATGCTGGCCACAGACCATAGCGGCATGGTCTCCTGGGGCGCCCATACAGGTGGGATCGTTGCAGGGGCGTTGCTGGTGATCGTGCTCAAGCGGCCCACGGTGCATCTTCTTGATCGCGGCACGCCGAAATCTGCAGGCCGGACCCCGGAGTAGAGTACAAAGGAGTCAATTTCCCATGCGTGAATTTGTCGCTTTTGGACGAGCGAGCGTGAACATTATTGACCTTCACGTAAACGTAAGATAGAGGACTTCTCGAAATTTGGAGGCATATCGAACCGATTGTCCTGCGGGCGAATGCGGAGTGCCGACAAAAAAATCCCTCTGGCGATGGGATGCGCGTTGAATTTGGAGGAAAAACGCTTATCCATGTCGCCAACCGGCAAATGGCCGTGTGTGGATTGACGCATGTTCCTCCAGGAAATTGCGAAGGAAGGGCTCCATGAAGATTGTTGTCACAGTGAAGCGCGTTGTGGACTACAACGTGAAGATCCGCGTCAAGGGCGACGGGACGGGCGTTGAGCTCGCAAACGTCAAGATGTCGATGAACCCGTTCGACGAAATCTCCGTCGAGGAGGCGCTTCGCCTGAAGGAAGCCGGCAAGGCCGACGAAGTCGTC
>DATMTA010000071.1:0-13225 GCA_035565055.1 Ensifer sp. | reverse complement strand
ATCGCCGGCTGCGGCCACATTCCCTGCCTTGAGCAGCCGCTCGCTTACGCGCAGGCAGCCACCATTTTTATCAAGACATTGCCGGAGCATTGACCGATGGCGGACCATATCGACAAGAACGCAAGATTCGAACAGGGCATGAAAACCCGCCGCTCCGTGCTCGGCGACGCCCATGTGGACCGGGCGCAGACCATGACGTCCGGTTTCGACCAGCCTTTCCAGCAGCTCATCACCGAAGCCGCCTGGGGAACTGTGTGGTCCGGCAACCACTGGACGAAGCGGGAGCGCTCGATGGTCACCATCGCCCTGCTCGCTGCGCTCGGGCAGGATGAGGAGCTGGCCATGCATGTTCGCGCCACCGCCAATACCGGCGCCACCGAAGCGGATATTCGCGAGGCGCTGCTGCATGTGGCGATCTATGCCGGCGTGCCCGCCGCCAACCACAATATCAAGATCATAAAAGACGTGCTGGAGAAGATGCACTCGACGACAACCCAACCGGAGGAAGGGAAATGACCAATTTTCAGCCCGAAACCGGCGGATTCTTTGCGCGCGACCGCGACATGCATCCGCCAGCCTATACGCCCTGGTACAAGACAACGGTGCTGCGCTCGCCGCAGCGCGCGCTGATCTCGCTGGACGGCACCAAGAGCGAGATCACCGGCCCCGTCTTCGGCCATAACATGCTCAACGAGCTCGATAACGACCTCATCAACAACTATGCCAAGCCCGGCGAAATGGCGATCGGCCAGCGCATTCTCGTGCATGGCCGCGTGCTGGACGAGCGCGGTCGCGGCGTTCCGGGCGCCCTGGTCGAGTTCTGGCAGGCCAATGCCGGCGGCCGCTACCGCCACAAGAAGGAAACCTACCTCGCTCCGCTCGACCCGAATTTCGGCGGCGTCGGCCGCACGATCACGGATGAGAACGGCTATTACTGGTTCAAGACGATCAAGCCGGGCCCCTATCCCTGGCCGAACGGCGTCAACGACTGGCGTCCGGCTCACATCCACTTCTCGATCTTCGGCCACGGTTTTGCGCAGCGCCTGATCACGCAGATGTATTTCGAGGGCGACCCGCTGATCTGGATGTGTCCGATCGTCAAGACGATCCCGGACGAGGAGGCAATCAAGCGCCTGGTCGCGCCGCTCGACATGAGCAACACGATCCCGCACGACATGCGCGCCTACAAGTTCGACATCGTGCTGCGCGGCCGTCGCTCCACCCTGTTCGAAAACCGCAAGGAGGGCAACTGACATGGTCCAGCCGCTCGGTTATCTCAAAGAATCCCCGTCGCAGACGGCCGGTCCGTATGTTCACATAGGCTGCACGCCGAATTTTTCCGGCATCCACGGGATCTTTGAAAAGGATCTCGGTTCAGGCCCGCTCTACAACGACAAGGCCAAGGGCGAGCGCATCACCGTACGCGGTCACGTGATCGACGGGTCGGGCACGCCGCTCAAGGATGCGCTGATCGAAATCTGGCAGGCCGATGCCGAAGGGCTTTACAACAGCCCGTCGGAAACGCGCGGTTCGGCCGATCCGAACTTTTCGGGCTGGGGGCGCACCCCCGGTGACATGGCGACAGGCGAATTCGTCTTCGAGACGATCAAGCCCGGCAAGGTTCCGTTCAATGACGGCCGCCCGATGGCTCCGCACATCACCTTCTGGGTCGTGGCGCGTGGCATCAATATCGGCCTGCAGACGCGGATGTACTTCCCCGAAGAGGAAGAAGCCAATGCTGCAGATCCGGTCCTGAACCGGATCGAACATCGCGTCCGCGTACCCACGCTGATTGCGAAAAAGGACGGCAACACCTACACGTTCAACATCCATCTCCAGGGTGAAAACGAAACGGTGTTCTTCGACATCTGAGGGGATTCTCCGTCTCCGCAAGACCGGGCCGCCGCGTTTCCGACAAGGACGCGGCGGTCCTTTTGCATCCGGGGAAAGCTATAGCTCCAAGTTTGCAGACACGGCTGGGGAACGCCCTCGCCCCTCCAACCGTTTTCATCTTTCTGCAGCAAAGAAGCGATAGGAAGCGCGAAGGAGACCCAATCCGTGTCGAACCCCGTCAGCCCCATCTTCCGCCTCATCAGTGGCCGCTTCTATCGCGCGGTTCTTTCCGAACGTGTAGACGCAGTCCTCGACCCGCCCTCGCCCCAAAGCGCCGGGCGCTATCATCGGCATGGCCAGCCGGCGCTCTACATGAGCCCGGAGCCGGAATGGGCCATGCGGGCGGTTTCCGGCTACATGCGGGAGGACGGAAAGGCGAGGATGCTCGTGCCGCTTCTGGTCACGGAGGCGATGGTGCTGGATCAGCATGACGAGGCGCTGTGTGACAGGCTCGGGATCGATCGGGCGCAGTCGAATCTGTCCTGGCGGACCGTGCTCGATGAAGGCGGCGAACCGCCGTCCTGGAGAACAGCCGATATCGCGAGAGCTTCGGGTGCGGATGGGCTGATCGATCCCTCGCGCAATATCCCCGGCGGCTGGCATCTCGATCTGTTCCGCTGGAATGATCTGGGAGGGCCGAAGGTCGAGGTGGCGGGCGATCCGATGGTAATTCGCCTCTCTGCCACGGGAGGAAAGTGGGAGCTTTAATTCCAGTTTCTTTCGCGCCAGTGCAAGACGCAATGCCGGTTTCCGCGTTCACTGGAATTGCACTGAAGGCGGTTTGACCGGCGCGCCCTGGAGAGAGGGGCGGGCACGCCGGCCGTTCGAGCCCCCGAGGACCGGGAGCCTGAATTCGGATGGATCAGAACTCCGTCCATTCGTTGGTGACGCGACCGCCATTGGCCGCAAGCTTCGGCCGGGCTGCTGGTGCTGCGGCCCTCGGGGCCATCGCGCGGGCGGTCTGGCGCAGGGCCTCGGCCTGCATTCCAGCGGAATGGTCCAGCCTGAAGCGGGCGATCAGCTCCTTCAACGTGTGCGATTCGTCAGCCAGCGCGCCGCTGGCGGCATTCGCCTCTTCCACCATGGCGGCGTTCTGCTGGGTCACCTGGTCCATCTGGTTGACGGCCGTGTTGACTTCGGAGAGGCCGACGGCCTGTTCGCGAGCAGAGGTGGCAATCGCCTCCATGTGCTGGTTGATGTTGATGACATAGTCGGCGATCGTCTTCAGCGCCTCGCCTGTCTCGCTGACCAGCTTCACACCGTGCCCGACTTCCGCCGCCGAGGACTGGATGAGCGCCTTGATCTCGCGGGCGGCCTGTGCGGACCGCTGCGCCAGTTCGCGAACCTCCTGGGCCACGACCGCGAAGCCCTTGCCTGCATCGCCCGCGCGCGCCGCTTCGACGCCCGCATTGAGCGCCAGCAGGTTGGTCTGGAAGGCAATCTCGTCGATCACACCAATAATGTTGGCGATCTGCGACGAGGATTGTTCGATGCGATGGATGGCATCCACCGCACCAGCGACGACGCGGCCGGATTCGGTCGCGCTGTCATTGGCGCGGGCCGCGATCTTGCGGGCCTCGTCGGCGCGCTGCGAGGAGTTGCTGACATTGGCCGTGATCTCGTCGAGCGCCGCAGCCGTCTCTTCCAGTGAAGCGGCCTGCTGTTCGGTCCGCTTGGAAAGATCGTCCGCGCTGCGGCTGATTTCACGCGAACCGCTGTCGATGGACTCGGCCGATGTCGCCACGGCCGACATGGCCTGTGCGAGCTGCGAGAGTGAACGGTTGAAGTCCTGCCGCAGCTGTTCGAAATCCGCTGCAAAGGGTTCGGTCAGGCGGAAGCCGAGATCTCCGTCGGCCAGATGCTGCAGACCAAGGCCAATCTGCATCGTGGCATGGGTCGTCTCCGTCGCCTTCCGGTGCTCCGCCTCGGCAACGCGCTGCCGCTCTGCCTCGGACATCTGGCGCTGGCTGTTGGTGTCGGCTTCAAGCTGGCGTGCGGCAACCGCATTTTCCCGGAAGACAACGACCGCATCAGCCATGGCGCCGATCTCGTCCGCGCGGCCTTCTCCGGGCACTTCCGTCTGAAGATCCCCGCCGGCGAGACGGCGCATGGCACCCGTCATTGCGCCGATCGGACCCGCAATGCCGCCCGCGACAAACCACATGGCGACAATACCTCCCAGGCCCATCACTGCAGAAACGACGAGCTGCAGGGTCGTGTCCTTCTGGCTGCGGCTGGCGAGCGCATCGCGCAGGCCATCCGCCTTGGCGAGCGCCACGGAACGGGGCACGTCAACCACAACCGACCATGTCGATTGCGTGCGACCGTTGACGATGGGCGCCAGTGCCGTGAAGGCCTTGTCGTCCGCGACAACCGAATCGACACCCTTCGAGATGTCCGACAGGATTTTCGAGGCATCGCTGCGGACGGCCGTGTAGCTGCCACCGATCTTATCGGGGTGCTCACTTGAGGCCACGACGAGGCCGGCCGAAGTCACGATATCGACCGAGGCCTTGCCGTCATAGATCGACGCCTTGACGCTTGTCGCCAGCTTCTGGACGAAGGCGAGATCGAAGTCCGCACCGGCCACGCCGGCAAACTTGCCGTCGACCATGACCGGGACCGACATGGTCGCGAGATAGACCGCCTTGCCTTGCACGATATAGGGCAGCGGCGCCAGCAGGCTTTCCTTGCCCGTGGTCGAAGGCCCGATATACCAGCCGCCCTTGACGAGACCGTTCGGATGCGTGGCGCTGCTGTCATATTCGACGAGCGGCTGGATCGCGATCTTGCCGTCGGCAGAGCGTGTCCAATAGGGCAGGAAACGACCGGTCGAGTCGGAACCGGCAGCTGAATTGTTCTTGAAGCCCGCATCGTTTCCGTCGATCGCGTTCGGCTCCCAGGCACTGTAGGTGCCGTTGAAGCGCGGATTGTCCTTGAGCACATTCAAAAGAATCGCGTTGAACTGCGCGCGACGCACATCGGCCGGCGCACCATCTGTCTTCGACGCCGCCATTTCGAAGCTGCGCGCCATGTTACGCGCTGCACCGAAAGCCTCATCGAGGGAGGCACGGATAATGCCGGCCTGCGTCGAGGCCAGCCGCTTCAGCCCGTCCTTGGTGAGATCCTCGGTCAGCGAGGAGACGTTTTCGGTGACGAATGCCTGCCGGCTCTGCGCGGAAAAGACGCCATAGCCGAGAACACCACCGACCGCGGTCAGCACGCAAATGCCCGACAGGACCGCGATTTTCGATTTGATGGATTTGAACTGCATGAAGGACCCCCAAGCCCGATACGATCGCCCACGGATCGCATAAGATGGAACCGACGGCGGCTTCAGGCGGGAACGACCTAAAACCCCACGATTCTGAGGGGGATGCTGTCAGGTCTCGTTTTCGCAATTCTTAACGAGACCCTGCAGGGATGATGATATATCCTGCATTTTTTACTGTATAGAAATCTATATTACTGATTTTTCTCCATTAAACACGTCAAAATTGATGATAATCAATTGAATATTTGTCGCACCTTTGCGACACATCACGTGGAAATAACAAAGATGAAATCCACTTAATCCATAAGCTGCAAGAAAATTATAAATACAATCTTGTAAAATCTCGCTTAACACTTAACAGCGCTGGCAAGAGACGCTCAGCAATTGTCTCCGGCGAATCGCCACTTGCAGCAAGGCCGACATTGAGGGCCGCGACCGTCGCACCCCGCGCGTTCACGAGCGGCACAGCAAGTGAGCGTAGCCCGACCTCGACCTCCTGATCGATGAAGGCGAAACCACGCCCACGCGTTTCGGCAAGGATCGCCATCAGTGCATCGATATCCGTCACCGTCCTGTCCGTACGCGCCGGACGCGGATGACTTGCGAGGATCGCGCGCGCCTCCGCCGGATCGAGCGAAGCCAGAAGCACCCGGCCCATCGAGGTGCAATAGGCCGGCAGCCGAGAACCAGGCATCAGCGCGATCGACATGACGCGTCGCTGCGCCGCGCGCGCCACATAGACGATCTCGGCCCCGTCAAGAATGGAAACGGACGTGCTTTCACCGATCTCCTGAGAAAGCGCATCGAGAAGAGGCTGCACTACGCGTGGCAGCGGCATGGCCGCAAGGCATCCGGTGCCGAGCCGCAGGACGCGCGGCGTCAGCGTGAAGAACTTGCCGTCGTAGTCCGCATAGCCCCCTTCTGCCAGCGTCAGAAGGCAGCGTCGCGTGGTGGCGCGGTCAAGTCCTGCAATTTCGGACGCCTCGGCGATGGAAAGCCGGGTGCGCTCGGCGCTGAAGGCTTCAATGACCTTCAGCCCCTTCATCAGCCCGCCCATCAGATCCCGATCCTGAACCGCCATCGGCCCGCCCCCATTTGTGCGATATTCGAACAAATATCGTATAACGCACAAATTGTTTGCCGTCGAGCCGGATTCGTCTTATCCCTTTCGTGACGATGGGCCGGAAAGTTTGGCCGGCCGCGACGGAGGATTTCATGGACAAGACGATTGGAAGTCTGGCGGAGGCGGTAGCCGGTATCGGCGACGGCGCAACCGTCATGATCGGCGGTTTCGGCGGCTCCGGCGCGCCGATCGAGCTCATTCATGCCCTCATCGACAAGGGGCCGAAGAACCTGACGGTCATCAACAACAATGCCGGCAACGGCCGCATCGGCATTGCCGCGATGATTGATGCGGGCATGGTCAAGAAGATGATCTGCTCCTTCCCGCGCTCCTCCGATCCGCGCGCCTTCACCGACCGCTATCTGGCGGGCCAGATCGAGCTGGAACTGGTGCCGCAGGGCACGCTCGCCGAGCGCATCCGTGCAGGCGGCTCAGGCATTCCGGCTTTCTACACCCCAACGAGCTTTGGCACTGAACTGGCGGAAGGCAAGGTCATCGCCGAATTCGATGGCCGCAAATATGTGCAGGAGCGCTGGCTGAAGGCCGACTTCGCCATCGTCAAGGGGCATCTGGGCGACACGATGGGGAACCTGACCTACCGCATGGCCGGCCGCAACTTCAATCCGCTGATGTGCATGGCCGCCGCCAGGACGATCGCCCAGGTCTCGAAAATCGTGAAACCCGGCGAGATCGATCCCGAACAGGTGATCACGCCTGGCATTTTCGTCGATGGCGTCGTCGAAGTCGCCAATCCGCAACAGGAAGAAGAGCTCATCCGAGCCGGAGTGGCCTACGCATGACCGACGCTGCACCCATCAACACCCGCGAGGACATCAAGCTCTCCAACGCCCAGATCGCCTGGCGCGCCGCACAGGACATTGCCGATGGCGCCTATGTGAACCTCGGCATCGGCTTCCCGGAAATGGTGGCCAAGTTCCAGCCGCCCGGCCGCGAGGCGATCTTCCACACGGAAAACGGCGTGCTGAACTTCGGTGAAGCCCCCGCCGCCGGCGAGGAAGACTGGGATCTCATCAATGCCGGCAAGAAGGCGATCACGCTGAAGCCGGGTGCTGCCTTCTTCCACCATGCCGACAGCTTCGCCATGGTGCGTGGCGGCCATCTCGACGTCGCCATTCTCGGCGCCTATCAGGTCGCTGAAACCGGCGATCTTGCCAACTGGCGCGTCGGTTCCAAGGGCGTTCCGGCCGTCGGCGGCGCGATGGACCTCGTCCACGGCGCCAAGCAGGTCGTCGTCATCACTGAACACGTCACCAAGGACGGCAAGCCGAAGCTCGTCGAGCGCTGCACCTTCCCGCTGACCGGCGTCGGCTGCATCACCCGCGTCTACACGAGCCACGCCGTGATCGACATCGTCGATGGCAAGTTCGTCGTGCGCGAAAAGCTGGCCGCGATGACGATGGATGAATTGCAGGCGATGACAGGAGCAAAGCTCCACACCGATGGCCCGGTGGGCGATCTCGTCGTGCCGCAAGTTTAAGGAGCGAATTCCATGACCGAAGCATTCATTTGCGCCTATATCCGCACTCCGATCGGTCGCTTTGGCGGCTCGCTCTCCTACGTGCGCGCCGACGATCTCGGCGCCGTGCCGCTGAAGGCGCTGATGGCGCAGTATCCGACCGTCGATTTCGAGGCGATCGATGATGTCATCTATGGGTGCGCCAACCAGGCGGGCGAGGACAATCGCAACGTCGCGCGCATGTCGCTGCTGCTCGCCGGCCTTCCCGTTTCTGTGACCGGGACGACGATCAACCGCCTCTGCGGCTCCGGCATGGATGCCGTCATCACCGCCGCCCGCGCCATCAAGGCCGGTGAGGCCGAGCTGATGATCGCCGGCGGCGTCGAATCGATGAGCCGCGCACCCTTCGTCATGCCCAAGGCCGAGACAGCCTTCTCGCGCAATGCCGAAATCTACGACACCACGATCGGTTGGCGCTTCGTCAACCCGCTGATGAAGAAGCAGTATGGCGTCGATTCCATGCCGGAAACCGGCGACAACGTCGCCATCGACTTCAAGGTTTCGCGAGAAGACCAGGACGCCTTTGCCGTCCGCAGCCAGGCGCGTGCCGCTGCCGCCCAGGAAAACGGCCGCCTCGCCAAGGAAATCACGCCCGTCAGCGTCGCCCAGAAGAAGGGTGATCCGATTGTCGTCGACCGCGACGAACATCCGCGTGCGACCTCGATCGAAGCGCTTGCCAAGCTGAAGCCGGTGAACAAGATCGAAGGCGGCACGGTCACCGCTGGCAACGCCTCGGGCGTCAATGATGGTGCGGCAGCGCTCATCATCGCCTCGGAAGCGGCCGCGAAGAAGCACGGCCTCACGCCGATCGCCCGCGTTCTGGGTGGCGCCACCGCCGGCGTTCCGCCGCGCATCATGGGCATCGGCCCGGCCCCGGCCTCGAAGAAGCTGATGGCCCGCCTCGGCATGAAACAGGAGCAGTTCGACGTCATCGAACTCAACGAAGCCTTTGCCTCCCAAGGCCTGGCGACGCTGCGGGATCTCGGCATCGCCGACGATGACCCGCGCGTCAACATCAATGGCGGAGCCATCGCGCTCGGCCACCCGCTTGGCATGTCCGGCGCGCGCATCACCGGCACGGCAGCGCTCGAACTGGCACTCAACGGCGGCCGCTACTCGCTCTCGACGATGTGCATCGGCGTCGGCCAGGGCATCGCGGTCGCGCTTGAGCGGGTGTGACCGCTTCCCGGGCGGGCAACCGCATTTGAGGGAGGGCAAGAACGGTCCTCCCTCTTCTCCCCTTGGGGAGAAGGTGGCCCGAAGGGCCGGATGAGGGGTTCTTCCTCATTCTCGCCGTGGGAACCCCTCATCGCCTCGCTCCGCTCGGCACGTCTCCCCAAGGGCAGAAGAGGCCGCGCCCACATTGCGACCCCTCCCCCTTCGTGACATCCTTCGCGAAACACATTGTCTCGTCCCTTTCAGGACCCTCCCATGACCGAATTCTTCCCCGCCTTCCTCAACGACCTGCTCTACGAACCGGACGTGGCCGCTCTGATCGGCACGGAGGCCGACCTGAAGGCGATGCTCGCCTTTGAAGTGGCCCTTGGCGATGCTGCGGCGAAGAACGGCTTCATCCGCCAGGACCATGCCCGCGAGCTGACCGCAAAGGCAGACACTTTCGTGCCGGACCTCCTCTCCCTGCAAACAGCCACCCTCAAGGACGGCGTCGTCATACCCGACTACGTCCGGCAACTGCGCGCCCATGTCGGCGGTGAGGCGGCCAAATCCGTTCATTTCGGCGCCACCAGCCAGGACGTCATCGACACCGCGCTGGCGCTGAAGCTGCGCGATGTCTTCGATCTCTTCGAGGCCCGACTGACCGGCATCGCGGCTCTGCTGGAAGGCCTGATCGAGAATTTCGGCGCCGCAGAAATCCCCGGCCGCACCCGGATGCAATCGGCGATCCCGATCACGGCGGGCGACCGCATCCGCGTCTGGCTTGCCGGCGTCAGCCAATCGCTGGAGGCGCTGGAAGCCGTTCGCCGCGAGAACCTGATCCTCTCGCTCGCCGGCGCCGCCGGCACGGCCGAGAAATATGGCCATAAGATCGCCGCGGTCCGCGAAGACCTCGCCCGCGCTCTGGGCCTCGCTGTTCCAAATTACGTCCCCCACGCCGCTCGCGGCCGCATCGCCGATCTCGGCAACTGGCTGTCGCGTGTCACGGGCGCACTCGGCAAGATCGGCCAGGACGTGGCGCTGATGGCGCAGAACGAAATGGCCGAGATCGCCTTGTCCGGCGGCGGCGCATCCTCCGCCATGCCGCACAAGCAGAACCCGGTGCGGGCGGAGGTTCTCGTCTCGCTCGCCCGTTTCAACGCAACGCAAGTCGCGGCCCTGCATCAGTCGCTCATCCACGAGCAGGAACGCTCGGGCGCGGCCTGGACGCTGGAATGGATTGTGCTGCCGCAGATGCTCAACGCGACGGGGGTGTCGCTGAAACATGCCTCCGGCCTCCTGGCAGGCATCAAGCGCATCAGCAAGGCGGGGCATTGAACCGTCATTTCCTTGTTCAAATCGATTGAGATCATGCCGCATTTCCGGCATGTATCGCCGCAACAATCGTTTTACAGGGAGAGAGACCATGTCCGCGACACTCGGCAAGAGCTGGCAGAAAAGACCATTTCACCGCGACTGGCTGGCGGCCGAAGCGGTCAACCTGCTTGATTTCTTCAGCCTGAACGCCATCGATCCCGCCGGCGGCTTCTACGATCTCGACCGCG
Organism: Ensifer sp.; assembly: GCA_035565055.1. Classification (GTDB taxonomy): domain Bacteria; phylum Pseudomonadota; class Alphaproteobacteria; order Rhizobiales; family Rhizobiaceae; genus Ensifer_A. The sequence goes on along the minus strand of DATMTA010000071.1, from coordinate 2,678 downwards.
AGGGCGAACCGATGGAGGGCCCGAAGGCGCTGCATGCGACAACCCGCATGGTCCATTGCCACGTCGTCGGCCACCTGCTCGGCCGTCCGGGCTCTGCCGAAATGATCGATCACGGGATGAACTTCCTCAAGAAGGGCCATCGCGACGACAAGTTCGGCGGCTACATGTGGTCGCTGGAAGACGGAAAGCCCAAGGACGATACGAAGCAGGCCTATGGCCATGCCTTCGTCCTGCTCGCCGCCTCCAGCGCCAGCCTCATTGGCCATCCACTGGCGAAGGAAATCCTGGCGGATGTCTCCGACGTGCTCGACAAGCGCTTCTGGGAAGAGTCCAACGGCGCGGTCTCGGAAGAGTATGATCGCGACTGGTCGCCGATTTCCGACTATCGCGGCCAGAACTCCAACATGCATCTGACCGAAGCGCTGATGGCCGCCTATGAGGCGACCGGCGAGCGGCTTTACCTGACGCGCGCCGAGCGGATCGCCTCGCTGATCATTGACAAACACGCTCGCTCGCTGGGCTATCGCGTGGCCGAACATTTCCATGCCGACTGGAGCCTCGATAATGCCTATTCCGGCAACGAGATGTTCCGGCCCTCCGGCTCGACGCCGGGCCACTGGCTGGAATGGGCGCGTCTGTGCCTCCAGCTCTGGGTCCTGGGTGGCAAGAAGCTCGACTGGCTGAAGGATGCGGCAGTCGCACTCTTCAAGACGTCCATCGATCTGGGCTGGGACAAGGCCTATGGCGGCTTTTTCTACACGCTCGACTGGGACAACAACCCGAAGCGCCGTGAAAAGCTCTGGTGGCCGATTTCGGAAGGCATAGGTGCAGCAGCCTTCCTGAATGCACACGCGCCTTCCGATTTCCACGAGGAATGGTATCGCAAGCTCTGGGACTTCGCCGCCTCCAACCTGATCGACCAGGATTTCGGCGGCTGGATGCCGGAACTGTCGGAAGAACTCCACCCGGAGGAAAACCTGTTCATCGGCAAACCCGACATCTACCACGCCTTCCAGGCCTGCCTGATCCCGCTTTTCCCGGCGGAAGGCAGCCTGACCGCGATGATCATGGAAGAAAACAAGTAAACGTGCGGCAACAGCCTCACGCCTGAAGGGCGCGGCTTCCGGGAACGGAGGCCGCGTTTTTCGTTATGAAAGCCGTGCCGCCACGCGCTGCAGATGTATTACTCGGGATGCAGGGAAAAGACCTCCAGAATCGAAAAAGCCTGCCGCGGGAGGAGGTGCGGCAGGCTTTTCGAAAAGAACCGAACAGCGACTGGGAGGAGGAGTGCCGCTGTTCCGACGGGGTCCCTGGGAGGAGGAGTAGGACCCGGTCACTCGAAGCTCTGCGGGAGGAGGTGCATCGCTTCGATGAGTCTTATAATAGTGATTCCTGCTAATGATTGAAGCGATTTTGCTGCAGTGCAGCTATGCATGATTTGCATATCGCAAGTGCGAAGGAATTTCAGCAGCTTCGAAACGAAAAAGGCGCCGCTCCTTGGGAGACGGCGCCTGAATCATGGCCTTTTCAGGCGCAATCGATCAGCGGATCGCACCGCCGCGGGCAACACGCGGGATGTCGGCGCGGGTCAGGCCGAGGTCCTGCAGTTCGCGGTGGCTCATACGGCCGAGTTCGTTAACGGTCTGACGATACTTGCGCCATTCATTGAAAGAGCGAGCGAGGTTCATGGGTGTTTCCTTTCTGAGGTCTTCTGGACGTCAGCGGCTTAACTTCAAGTCCCGGCGTCTTCGTGATGACGCTGATATAGGCTTATCCAACGCCTATAAAAAGTGCTGATGCTGCACAGCACCTATGCACATAGCGCAAATATGAGGCAGACTCTCCGTCTGCGGCGCAGGATGCCAGAGACCGATCCCCTGGCCCGGAAACGAAAAAGGGCGCCCCCGGTTGAAAGGCGCCCTTGCACAAATATGCGGGAAGGATCAGCGGCAAAGCCGCTTTGAAACTCAGAGGCTGTCGAGTTTTGTCTGAAGTGCCTTCAATTGCTGCTTGAGTTCTTCGATGTCGGAAGCTTCCGCTTTCTTGGCCGGCTTGGCTTCCGTCTGCGGAGCGCCGGAGAAGGGCGAGAACATCTTCATCGCATTCTGGAAGATTTCCGTATTGCGGCGCACCTGCTCCTCGATCATCTGCATCGGGAGCTGGAGGTTCTTCGAGAGAGGCGTTTCGCCAAAGGCCTTGGTGATCTGTTCCTGCATCTGCGCCTGCTGCTCGGCGAAAGAGTGCATGGAATGCTCGAGGAAACTCGGCACGACCATCTGCATCTGGTCGCCATAATAGGAAATCAGCTGGCGCAGGAACGAGATGGGCAGAAGCGTGTTGCCGGTCTTGGATTCCTGCTCGAAAATGATCTGCGTGAGCACAGAATGGGTGATGTCCTCACCGGACTTGGCATCCTGCACCACGAAATCCTCGCCACGCTTGACCATGCCGGCAAGATCATCGAGCGTGACGTAAGTGCTGGTGCCGGTATTGTAGAGTCGCCTGTTGGCGTATTTCTTGATGACGATTTCGCCGTCGTTCTTAGCCATTCATTCCTCCTCACCTCCAGCGTCTGCTGCGCTGCCGAAGAGGAGATTAAGCGGAGATGCGACGTGAACGCAATCGAATTGTGCATTGCCGCGAAATGCGCGTCACCATCTGGTAAACGCGCATTTCGT
>DATMTA010000070.1:0-37364 GCA_035565055.1 Ensifer sp. | reverse complement strand
ATTCGGGGTGGCGAGTAGCTTGGGCCTTGAAGAAGGGGCAAAGCGGGATGATTTTCCAGCCGCCCTTTCGCGCCTCTTCCACGGCGTGCAAGGCCAGCGCCTGACCGACACCCTTGCCATGCAGCGCATCCGGGACGCCGGTGTGATCAATGATGATCAGTTCCGGCGAGGTGCGCGAATAGGTCATCTCCGCTTCATGGCCCTCAAGCGTGGCGACATAGCGGCCCCCGGAGGTGGTTTTCTCTTCGCGAATGTCCATGTGAAGCGTCCTTTCGAAATAAAAACGGCGCGGACCAGCCGCGCCGCCGGATGTTTCTCTTTCAGCCTTCCTCAGCCATGCGCCAGCGGCGCGCCCCAGCCACCCCAGATATAGATGGCAAAGAAGAGGAAGAGCCAGACTACGTCGACGAAGTGCCAATACCAGGCCGCCGCCTCGAAGCCAAAATGCTGCTTCGGCGTGAAGTCGCCACCGATCGCCCGGAAGAGGCAGACGGCGAGGAAGATCGTGCCGACGATGACGTGGAAACCGTGGAAGCCGGTCGCCATGAAGAAGGTTGCGCCGTAGATCGAGTTCTTGAACGCAAACGGTGCGTGGGCATATTCGTAGCCCTGCACGAAGGTGAAAAGCAGGCCGAGTAGCACGGTGAGTGTCAGACCGTTGATCAGACCCTTGCGGTCGCCGTGGAGCAGAGCGTGGTGCGCCCAGGTGACCGTCGTGCCCGAGAGCAGCAGGATCACCGTATTGTAGATCGGCAGGTGCCACGGATCGAGAACCTCGACGCCCTTCGGCGGCCATGTGCCACCGGTGAAGGTCGTGCGAGCGGCTTGGATGGCCTCGCCCGGGAAAAGGCTTGCGTCGAAGAACGCCCAGAACCAGGCAACGAAGAACATCACTTCCGAAGCGATGAACATGATCATGCCGTAGCGCAGGTGCAGCGACACGACGCGCGTGTGGTGACCTTCGTGGGCTTCCTTGATCGTGTCCGCCCACCACGCGAACATGGTGTAGAGCACCAGCACGAGGCCAATGAAGAAGACCCATGGATTGGCGAGGTTCACGCCGAATAGTTCGAACGGCTGTGAAGAGAGATAGCGCATATAGGACACGCCGCCGATCGCCATGATGAAGGCGCCGATCGAAGCCAGGAACGGCCACGGGCTCGGATCGATGATGTGATAGTCGTGTTGTCTGTTATGTCCGTCTGCCATGTCATTCTTCCCCGGATTTCAATCCCGCCCCGGAAATCCGGGGCTCTCCTCATGAAAATTCAAAGCTTCTTCGCTGCATCCACCGGCTTCTTCGCATCGGCGACCGGGCGGGTCTTCTCATGCGGATAGAAGGTGTAGGACAGCGTGATCGTTCCGATGCTCTTCGTCTCGCGATCCTTGACGATGTCTGGATCGACGAAGAAAAGCACGGGCATTTCCAGTTCTTCCCCCGGCTTCAGCGTGGTTTCGGTGAAGCAGAAGCACTGGATCTTGTTGAAATAGGCACCGGCCTGTTCGGGTGTCACGTTGAATGTCGCCTGGCCGGTCAGTTCCTTGTCCGACGTGTTCTTCGCATGGAAGAAGATCTGCTTCGTCTCGCCGATCTTCATCACGACTTCGCGCTGATCAGGCTTGAAGTCCCAGGCAAGGCCCGGCGTGACATTGCCGTCGAAGCGTACCTTGATGGTCTGGTCGAGGATAACGCTGGAGGCCTGCTCGACTTCGCGCACCGTACCGCCATAGCCTGTGACCTGACAGAACATGCGGTAAAGCGGCACAGCCGCATAGGACAGGCCTATCATCCCGAAGAAAACACCAAGGCAAATGCCGACGACCAGGCCGTTGCGTCTCTGTTGTGTTCCGGTCGCCATGGTCTCCTCCCTCAGCTTCCAGTTACACCGGCCTGTGGCCGAACTTGATGATGGTCATCACGTAGAAGGCCGCCACCAGTCCGGCGAGCACCAGGCCCAGCGCGATGTTGCGGCCCCGGCGCGACTTTTTCTGCGCATCCGTCAGCTTGACCGTTTCGAGTTCCATCAGATCAGGCCTCCCATGTGCGAGATGCTGGCTGCATAGTGATCAACCATGAGGGCCGAGAAGATGACGAAAAGGTATAGGATCGAATAGGCGAAGAGCTTCTTGGCCGGGACCATCTTCTGATCATCCTCGTCCATGCGATAGACGCCAATCGACATGGCGACGAAGATGAGCCCGAGCAGGCCCGCAAAAGCGCCGTACCAGACGCTGGCAAGACCCGTGAAAGTCGGCGCAATACCGGCAATGGCCGTCAGGACCGAATACAGCACGATCTGCGTCTTGGTCGTCGCGACGCCCGAGACGTTCGGCAGCATGGGCACGCCCGCTGCGCCATAGTCCTTCATCTTGAAGAGGGCCAGCGCCCAGAAGTGGGCCGGTGTCCAGAGGAAGATGATGAGGAAAAGACAGATGCTGTCGATGGACACGCCGCCGGTCACGCAGGCCCAGCCGATCATCGGCGGGAAAGCGCCAGCGGCACCGCCGATGACGATGTTCTGCGGCGTCGAGCGCTTCAGCCACATCGTGTAGATCACTGCGTAGAAGAAGATGGTGAAGGCGAGCAGGCCGGCGGACAGCGTGTTGACGGCAAGGCCAAGGATCGCAACCGAAAAAGCGGAAAGCACGAGACCGAAGGCGAGCGCTTCGCTCGGCACGATCTTGCCCGCCGGGATCGGACGGGTTGCCGTGCGCGCCATGACGGCATCGATATCGGCGTCGTACCACATGTTCAGAGCACCGGATGCACCCGCGCCCACGGCGATACAGATGATGGCAAAGAGAGCCATGACCGGGTGGATCGTGCCCGGCGCGAGGATCAGTCCGGCAAAGGCCGTGAAGACGACAAGCGACATGACGCGCGGCTTCAGCAGGGCAAAGAAATCCCCGGCCGAGGCTTCGGAAATCCGGGAGCCTGCCTGCACGTTATCGATTTCGCGGTTGTCGACTAAAGACATGAACTGAACCTGCTCTTACTTTGTGTGCCGGACCCGGATGTCTCCGGAGCCGGCGTCTCTTTCAAGAAAGAAGCGCCGCCTCGCAAGGGGCGCTTCCGTGTTTTGCCCGCTTACTTGATGCGCGGAAGCTGTTCCCACTGGTGGGTCGGAGGCGGAGACGACAGCTGCCATTCCAGAGTATCGGCGCCGACGCCCCACGGATTGTCACCGGCGACGCGCTTCTTCATGAACGCCTCGATGACGCAGACGAAGAAGACGAGCACACCGAAGGCCGAAATGTAGGAGCCGATCGAGGACACATAGTTCCAGCCGGCGAAAGCGTCCGGATAGTCGATGTAGCGCCGCGGCATCCCGGCAAGGCCAAGGAAGTGCTGCGGGAAGAACACCATGTTCACGCCGACGAACATGATGAAGAAATGCAGGTTGCCCAGCGTTTCATTGTACATGTAGCCGGTCATCTTCGGGAACCAGTAGTACCAGGCTGCGAAGATGGCGAAGACGGCGCCGAGCGACAGAACGTAGTGGAAGTGCGCCACCACATAATAGGTGTCATGCACCGCGCGGTCGAGACCGGCGTTTGCGAGCTGCACGCCCGTCACACCACCGACGGTGAACAGGAAGATGAAGCCGATCGCCCAGATCATCGGCGTGCGGAACGAGATCGAGCCGCCCCACATCGTTGCGATCCAGGAGAAGATCTTCACGCCCGTCGGCACCGCGATGACCATGGTGGCGAAGAGGAAGTAGCGCTGCGTGTTGAGCGACAGCCCGACCGTGTACATGTGGTGCGCCCACACGATGAAGCCGACGGCGCCGATCGCCACCATCGCATAAGCCATCCCGAGATAGCCGAAGACCGGCTTGCGCGAGAAGGTCGAGATGATGTGGCTGACGATGCCGAAGCCGGGCAGGATCAGGATGTACACTTCCGGGTGACCGAAGAACCAGAACAGGTGCTGGAAGAGGATCGGGTCACCACCGTTTTCCGGCGCGAAGAAGGACGTGCCGAAATTGCGGTCGGTGAGCAGCATGGTGATGCCGCCCGCGAGAACCGGAAGCGACAGCAGCAGCAGGAATGCGGTGATCAGAACCGACCAGGCAAAAAGCGGCATCTTGTGCAGCGTCATGCCAGGAGCGCGCATGTTCATGATCGTGGTGATGAAGTTGATTGCGCCGAGGATCGAGGATGCGCCGGCGATGTGAAGCGCCAGGATCGCAAGGTCGACGGACGGTCCGGGCGTGCCGGATGTTGCGAGCGGCGGATACATGGTCCATCCGCCACCCACACCGTAGCCGCCAGCCGGGCCCGGTGCGAACATCGACAGGATGAGCAGCAGGAAGGCGGGGACGATCAGCCAGAAGGAGATGTTGTTCATGCGCGGGAACGCCATGTCCGGCGCACCGATCATGATCGGGATCATCCAGTTGGCGAAGCCGCCGATGAGAGCCGGCATGACCATGAAGAAGATCATGATCAGCGCGTGGGCCGTCGTGAAGACGTTGTACATCTGCTTGCCGCCATCGATGGCGGCATCGCCCTGCATACCATAGACCATCTGCGCCAGACCGTTGAAGATCTGGATGCCGGGCTCCTGAAGCTCCATGCGCATCAGAACCGACAGAAGGCCGCCGACAACACCGGCGAAGATCGCGAAGATCAGGTAGAGCGTGCCGATGTCCTTGTGGTTGGTCGAGAAGAACCAACGCGTGAAGAAGCCCGGAGCGTGGTGGTGATCGTGCGCTGCATGAGCGTCATGACCGTGGTCGTGGGCGTGATCATGGGCATGATCGTGATTGCTAGCCATCTTGATGTTCCCCCTCCGGATTAATTGGCGCTGGACGCCACGTCGACGGTCTTCTTGCCGTCGGTGGCTGCCATGAGGGCCTTGTTGGCCGCACCGAGATTGCCGGCGGCGGCGGTGAGCCACGTCTTGTACTGTTCTTCGGTCACAACGCGAATTGCGATCGGCATGAAGGCGTGGTCCTTGCCACAAAGCTCGGAACACTGGCCGTAATAGAGACCTTCCTTGTCAGCCTTGAACCAGGTTTCGTTCATGCGCCCCGGAACGGCGTCGATCTTCACACCGAAAGCAGGCATTGCGAAGGCATGAATGACGTCAGCGCCGGTGACCAGCACGCGCACAGTCTTGCCGACCGGCACGACAAGCTCGTTATCCACAGCCAGAAGACGCGGATAGGCGCCCTTGTCTTCCTTGCCGAACTTGGCGCGATCGGCATCCTTCAGCAGCAGCGAGTCGAAGGCGAGTTCCTTGCCGCCCTGATATTCATACGACCAGTACCACTGGTTGCCCGTCGCCTTGATCGTCAGATCGGTATCCTTCGGGATGATCAGCTCGTTCGACAGAAGCTGGAACGAGGGGATCGCGATCAGGAAGAGAACCACAACCGGACCCAGCGTCCAGATGATCTCGATCAGCGTATTATGGCTGGTCTTCGAAGGAACAGGGTTTGCGCCGGCGCGGAAGCGCAGCACGACGATGATCAGCAGCGCCAGAACCAGCAGCGTGATTGGCACGATGAACCACAATGTATATTGCTCGAACCAGCGGATTTCCTTCATCACACCGGATGCGGCCGGCTGCAGATCAGTCTGCCACGGCATCGGTTGGGCGGCGAACGCCGCGCCTGCAAAAAGCAGACAGGCGGCCGACGCCATTGCTGCAATAGCCTTATTCCTCACGAAACTCTCTCCCCTCGAGTGTTTGCCTCTCGACACTTGATCGAGATCAAACCGTCTAGCAGAATCCCTGCTATACTAACTGTTTCAAACCACAGTTTAGCCCCAATCGCAACCGTCGTCACTCGCCGCACATGCGTCATTTTTGCGCAAGAGACGGGGGTTGACTGGCGTTTATCAATTTAGCCTGAAATTACGAACGCTTGCGGATACTATTTTTGCCGCTTTTCACGTCGATCAACTCTCTTTAAATGCTGCCAGTGAAGGCGACGCGGCGTGGACGAAGGCGCGAGGTGCCGGGGCACTTGGAACTCAGCCCTTGAAGCCGGCGCGCTTTGACTGTTCAATGATCCGCGTTTCGGCGCTAAACGATAGAGCCAAAGCGGAAGAATGATTCGAGGACGTTCATGATATCCAGCCCGTTCAAGCGCGCCGCGCTCGCACTTGTCGCTCTTGCGACGCTCGCGCTGACGCCGGCCGCCCAAGCTGCAACCCAGCCGCCGCCGGCACCGGGAAAGGGGCAAGGCACTGTGCGCTCGACGCATGGCGCCTGGTCGATCATCTGCGACACGCCGGCCGGCGCCTCGGAAGAGCAATGCGCGCTGATGCAGAACGTCATTGCCGACGACCGCCCAGAAGTCGGTCTTTCCGTCGTCGTCCTCAAGACCGCCGACCGCAAGTCGCGCATCCTGCGTGTTCTGGCGCCACTGGGCGTTCTGCTGCCCAACGGTCTCGGCCTCAATGTGGACGGCAAGGATATCGGCCGCGCCTATTTCGTGCGCTGCTTCTCCGATGGCTGCTATGCGGAAGTCGTGCTGCAGGACGATCTCCTGAAGACGCTGCGCGCCGGCACGCAGGCCACGTTCATCGTGTTCCAGTCGCCCGAAGAGGGGGTGGGCATACCGGTGGACCTCAAGGGCTTTGCAGACGGCTACGACGCCCTGCCCTGAGCTTCCTCGGGTTGGCAAAAGCCGGCGGGACGCCTATCTGACGTCCTGACTCATCATCAATTTCGCTGAAAGGCGCTCCCATGAACGACGATCTCCTCAAGCTGTTCGATTGCGACGAAGGCGCGGTGAAGGATGTCGTCGCGGAAGCGCTGAAAGACGCCGATGACGGCGAACTTTACCTTGAACATGCCCAGGCGGAAGCCCTCACCTTCGACGACGGCCGGCTGAAGGCCGGCACGTTCAACACCGACCAGGGCTTCGGCCTGCGCGCCGTGGCCGGCGAATCCGTTGGCTATGCCCATGCGGGCGACCTGTCGCTTTCTGCACTCAAGCGCGCGGCGGATGCCGTCGGCGCCGTGACGCGCGGCTATTCCGGCTCCTATGCCGATGCTCCGCAGGGCACGAACAAGCGGCTTTACTCGGCAGAAAACCCGATCGGCGAGCCGAGCTTCGAGGCCAAGGCGCAGCTGCTGCAAGAGATCGACGCCTTTCTGCGCGCCGAGGATCCGCGCGTGCGGCAGGTGACGGCCTCGATTGCCGCCAGCTGGCAGATCGTCGACATCATCCGCCGCGACGGCCACCGGGTGCGCGACATCCGGCCGATGACGCGGCTCAACATCTCCGTCGTCGCCGGCGAAGGCGACCGGCAGGAGAGCGGTTCGTTCGGCACCGGCGGGCGCAAGGGCTTCGGCGACTTCATCCTGACCGAGAACTGGCAGCTCGGCGCAAAAGAAGCTCTGCGTCAGGCGCTCGTCAACCTCTCGGCCATTGATGCGCCGGCGGGCACGATGGATGTCGTTCTCGGCTCCGGCTGGCCGGGCGTCATGCTGCACGAAGCTGTCGGCCACGGGCTGGAAGGTGACTTCAACCGCAAGAAGACGTCTGCGTTCGCGGGCCTGATGGGTGAGATGGTTGCTTCGAAGGGCGTCACCGTTGTCGACGACGGCACGATCGAGGCGCGTCGCGGCTCGCTGACCGTCGACGACGAAGGAACGCCCTCTGGCTATAACGTGCTCATCGAGGACGGCCGTCTCGTCGGCTACATGCAGGACCGGCAGAACGCCCGCCTGATGGGCATGAAGCCGACCGGCAACGGACGTCGCCAGTCCTATGCGCACCGGCCGATGCCGCGCATGACAAACACCTACATGCTCGGCGGCGACAAGACGCCGGAAGAAATCATCGCTTCGGTCAAAAAGGGTATCTATGCCGTCTCCTTCGGCGGCGGTCAGGTGGACATCACCTCCGGCAAGTTCGTGTTCGGCTGCACGGAGGCCTACATGATCGAGGACGGCAAGATCGGTGCGCCGGTCAAGGGCGCGATGCTGATCGGCAACGGTCCGGAATCCATGCGCCGCATTTCCATGGTCGGCAACGACATGAAGCTTGATCCGGGCATCGGCATGTGCGGCAAGGCCGGCCAGAGCGTGCCGGTTGGCGTCGGCCAGCCGCATCTGCGCATGGACCAGGTTACCGTCGGGGGGACTCGGGCGTAGAACGGCGTCGGGTTGACACGATCATTCAGGGTTGTGTCAGCCAATCACAAAACTGTGACGCCAACCCGTTGTTGCGACAATGAGGTAGACGGTCGCTCAGTTCGCACGTAGAGTCTACGATGGGAAATCTGCATATTCACAGGCCATCTCTTCATGCCGCATAGCAGGGCGTCTCAGTCGGATAATGGTAGCGAGCCGGTTGCCGCGGCAGCGGCAATTTCCGACGCGGAGGCGCGCATTTTCCTGTCTTTGCCGGATGTTGTCTGGTGTCTCGACCAGGATCGCCGTTTCCGGCTCTGCAATGCGGCTTTCGAGACACTCACCGGCGCGACACAGCAGCAGCTTGTCGGACTGCGCCCGCCCTTTGACGACATCGAGTTGCCTCAGTTCATCCGCAACTTTATGGCGCAGTCGACGGAATGTCAGGCCGAACGCGGCGAACATGCGGTGCGCAATCCCAAGACCGGCCTGCGGATCTATTTCGAAACGACCGAAATCGCCCTCAAGCGACCAGACGGCACGCCCGACGGATATGTCTGCATCGCGCATGACATGACACGCCGCAAGAACCTTGAACTCGAGCTGACGGCGAGCCGAAACGAACTCTTCCAGCACGCCTATTACGACCCGATGACGGGACTTGCCAATCTCCGCCATCTGGCCGGCAAGCTTGCGGAGGCAGCGGCGGTCGCGAATTCCGGCGGTGCCGACGGAGCGCTGCTGAAGATTGACCTCGACCGCTTCAGCGCCATCAACGAGACTGTCGGCCGCGCCTCGGGCGATCAGGTGCTGGTCGAAATCGCCCGGCGGCTGCGTCTTGAGGCGGAAAAAAATGGCGACTTCCTCGCCCGGCTGGACGGTGCAAGCTTTGCCATGATCGTCCACCGCCGGACCGGTCGGGGCGATGTCGCCCGCGACTGCGAACGTCTGCTGACGCGCATCGCCAAGCCGTTTTTCGTTGAGCAGAAGCTGTTGACGGTCACCGCCAGCATCGGTGCCTCGTGCTTCCCCGAACATGGCGACAATCCGGAACAGCTTCTGTCGCAGGCAGACAGTGCGCTGCTGTTTGCCAAACGCGGCGGGCAGAACACCTGGCGTATTTTCGACGACAGCCTGATCGATGAGGCCCGCGAGCGCTTCGAGCTGGAGGCGGACCTTCGCAAGTCAATCGAAGGCAATGATTTTACCGCGCATTTTCAGGCAAAGATCAACCTGAAGACAGGCGAGATTGCCGGCATCGAAGCACTGATGCGCTGGAATCACCCGGAGATGGGCTCGATCCCGCCCGGCGTGTTCATTCCACTCGCCGAACAGACGGGGTTGATCATCCCTCTCGGCGAACGGATCATGACCGATGCCTGCCATTTTGCGCGCCACTGGAATGACGGACATCGCAAACCCGTGCGGGTCTCGGTGAATCTGTCGCCGCGTCAGGTCATGCTGGATGATTTCATCCCGCTGCTGAAAGGCTGCATTTCAAGAGCAGGCTGCCGACCGGAATGGCTGGAGCTGGAAATCACCGAAAACATGCTGATGTCAGATTCGCAGCGGATCGATGAATTGATGCGCGCGCTTTCGGCGCTCGGCGTGACGGTGGCGATCGATGATTTTGGCACGGGCTATTCCGCGATCAGCAGCCTGACGCGCTATCCCGTCGCAACGCTGAAGATCGACCGCAGCTTCGTGCATACCCGCGTGAGCGACGGAAAGCCGTCCGCCATTGCCCGCACCATTGTCGCAATGGCCAGGGAGCTGGGCATCAAGTGCGTTGCCGAAGGCATCGAGCTTGCCACGGAGGCCGACATGCTCAGCAAAATCGGCTGCGACGAAGGACAGGGATTTCTCTGGCACAAGCCGATGCCGGAAGAAGAATTCTTTCGTTGGGTCGCGCGATACGAGAAGAATGCCGCTGCGCAATAGATGTACTTCCGTCGAATGACTTCGAGTTGTACCGCGTGTTTTTCAATTCATTTTCAATCTTTGCATTCTAGTCTCGCCCCGGGGTTGTCCGGAGCGTGCGCAGTTTTGCCTGCAGGCTCCGGCAAACAGGCACTGGAGCGAGGACTATGACGGGCGGATTGAAGATGCGGGCGCGACAGCTGGGAATAACCGGAGGGCTGGAAGCATCCGCCATGCTGAGCAGCTTCGGGCTCGGCCGAAGCATGGCCGGGCGTGGCGTCATCTTTACGCTGCATCATGTACGGCCGCACGTTTCGAGGGCCTGCGAACCGAACCGCCATCTCGAGATCACCCCGCAGTTTCTCGACGAGGCCATCACCGCGGTTCTCGAAGACGGCTACCTGCCCATCGCGCTCTCACAGTTGCCGGACTGGCTGAAGAACGGCGATCCGTCGCGTCCTGTCGCCATCTTCACGCTGGATGACGGCTATCGCGACAATGCGATACACGCAGCGCCAGTCTTCGCACGGCACGACGTGCCCTACACGATCTTCGTGGCGCGCGGCCTCACCGAGCGGACCCATACACTGTGGTGGGAAACGGCGGAAGCGCTGGTGAATGCCACAAGCGAGATCGACTATGACTTCGGCAACGGGGTGGAACTTGTCGAGGCCGCGACGCCGCACCAGAAGCTCGTTGCCTTCAAGCGGATTGCAGCCAGCATTGTCGGGGGCAACGAAGCCGAAGCGGTGGTCCATCTCGATGAGCAGGCACGCATCTATGGCGTCAACGCCGACCGGATCGTGCGCGACCTCGTGATGGACCGCAAGGAATTGCAGACGCTCGTCGCGCAGCCGCTGGCGCATCTCGGCTCGCACACGATCTCACACCGTGCGATGGCCTATCTCAATCGCGAAGCGGCCATTGACGAAATGACCGCCTCCGCCATCTATGTGACCGGCATTACGGGACGCCGCAATCGCGTGTTCGCATACCCTTACGGACTGGCGGAGACTGTCTCAAAACGGGACCGCGATCTGGCGCTTGAATGCGGCTTCGATATCGCCGTCACGACCTCTCCGGGCACGCTGACGGCGCGTGCCCTTGCAGATATGGGCGCCCTGCCACGGGTCTCGCTGAACGGCTTTTACCAGAAGGCTCGCTATGTCAAAGCGCTTGCCTCGGGAATTCCGTTCAAGTTGCTGAACTGACGCTCCGGCGCCGCGGCCACCGATCAGGGATACATCCTGACTTTGTCCCAGCCGCCCGCGGCCCGCTTGAATTCGACACGATCGTGCAGACGGAACTTGCGGTCGTGCCAGAATTCGATCGAACGCGGCTTCAGGCGGAAGCCAGACCAATGCGGCGGCCGCGGAATATCGCCCAGGCCAAATTTCGCAGTATATTCAGCGACAGCCTTCTCCAAAGCGAAACGGCTTTCGAGTGGGCGCGACTGTTTCGAAGCCCAGGCACCGATGCGGCTGCCACGGGCTCGCGAGGCATAATATTCGTCCGCCTCGGCATCCGTCACAGTCTCGATGTCGCCGCGAATGCGGACCTGTCGGCGCAGACTTTTCCAGTGAAAGCACATTGCCGCCTTACGCGCGCCTAAGAGTTCCCTACCCTTCTGGCTCTCGTAATTCGTGTAGAAGACGAAACCGTCCTCATCGTACCCCTTGAGCAGAACCATGCGGACATTCGGCAGACCTTCGTCGTCCACGGTTGCAAGTGCCAGCGCATTGGGATCGTTCGGTTCGCTTTCCGTTGCGTCAGCAAGCCATTGGGCGAAAAGTGTGTATGGTTCACTTTCTTCGGTGAAGTCACTTGTTATTAACCCATTTGCGGTCATTCTAATCGAAGTCCTCGTTTTTTCGCGTCGGGATATCTAGTCGTGCAACCAATAACAAAGCAGGCATGGGAAAAGAATAGCCGCGCTGCCTGCGGAGTCATGAAACTTGTCACGGTGGCATTGGTTTGCCTGCCGGTGGCAGGGTGTATGGGCACTGGCTTCGGTCTTTCGGACAATGTCGATGCCGGACTGACGACGCAATCGACGCCTGCGGCCCAACGCAAGCCGGTGGATTCCGACGAGACGACTATCCGCAATGCGGTCAGTTCCGCCGATCTCGGTCGCCTGAAGGGCGACCCACTCCCGTGGGCCAACACGGATACGGGCAGCGCCGGCGTCGTGACGGGGATCACCCAGACGCAGGCCGGCGAAGTGACCTGCCGAGACTTCATCACGACGAGCCACAGCTTCCGCGGCATTTCCAAGTATCGCGGCACGACCTGCCTGACGCCTTCCGGCGAATGGAAGATCGTGAGCTTCGCCAAGCAGGACTGATCCTTCCCACACTGATCTTTGCGCAAGCCCAAGGTAAGGCCTGCGATCTATCTTGCCCCTTCTGGGATTCATGTGAGAGTTCCGTGCCGGCGCGATGAATGCGACTTGTTCGCTTGCGCAAGCCCGTAGCCTCTCCACCTGTATCCCGATGAAAAGACACGGACCCTGCTCCGTCTCGTTACGTGGTTGGATGGCTTTCGGATGCGTGATCCCTACAGCGTGCTGGGCGTGAAGCCGACGGCAAGCCTTGACGAGATCAAGGCGGCCTGGCGGGCGCTTGCCAAGTCGCTGCATCCGGACCGGAACCAGAGCGATCCCAGTGCCCATATCCGCTTTGCAGAGGTCGGGCAGGCCTATCAGCTGCTGAGGGATCCAGACAAGCGCCAGCGCCTCGACCAGGAGCGCCGGATGGCGGACGAGGCGCGCCGTCGAGAACAGGCCGGAGGTCCGCGCAGCGCTGAAAGCCAGACGAAGGCCGAAAGCGGCGAAGGCAGCATCTTCTCCAACCTCTGGCGCAACATGGCAGGCCAGCCCAACACGCCTGACAAGGCACCCGATCTTGCACTCGACGCGCAGGTTTCCATCGAGGACATTTTCCAGAAGGCGAAGGCGCTCGTGCAGCTTCCGGACGGCAAGACGCTGCGCGTGGCACTGCCCGACGGCGTGACGGATGGCAAGCAGGTGCGCATTGCCGCCCAAGGCCATCGCGTTTCGGGCCTTAAGCGCGGCGATGTAGTCGTCACCTTCCGGATCGCGCCGCATCCGGTGTTTCGCGCCGACGGACTGGACCTTTACACAAGCCTGCCGGTGGATATCGAGAACGCGGTTCTCGGCTGCGAGACCATTGTCGATGCGCCCGACGGGCCAATCCGCGTGACGGTGCCGGAATGGTCTGGCTCGGACAGGACGTTGCGGATCAGAGGCCGCGGCCTGCCCGGACGGGAAGGCGAGCGGGGCGATCTCTACGCCGAAATCCGCGTCATGCTGTGGGATCACCCGGACGACAAGGTCAAGGACCTGATGCGCAGTCTGCGCGAGGGCCTGTTTTTGTAGCACCGTCTTGAAAGAGCACAGATTATTACGAATGCTTTCATTTCCTGAGCATTCAACTTCTTGAACGTTCAGTCCCGCTGTGCCATAGGGCTCGAAATTATCAAGACGGAGAGCATTCCATGGTCCAGACTGGCGGGCTGATGCAGGGCAAGCGCGGCGTCATCATGGGCGTGGCCAACAATCGTTCCATCGCCTGGGGCATCGCCAAGGCCTGTGCCGACGCCGGCGCGGAGATCGCCTTCACCTGGCAGGGCGATGCGCTGAAGAAGCGCGTCGAGCCGCTCGCCGCCGAGATCGGCGCCTTCATGGCGGGCGATTGCGATGTGACGGACATGGCCTCGATCGACGCGGTATTCGAAGCCGTCGAGAAGCACTGGGGCAAGATCGACTTCCTCGTTCATGCCATCGCCTATTCCGACAAGGAAGAGCTGACCGGCCGCTATGTCGACACGACCCGCGAAAACTTCCTGAAATCGATGGACATTTCCGTCTATTCCTTCACCGCCGTCGCGCAGCGCGCCGACCGGATCATGAATGACGGCGGCTCCATGGTGACGCTGACCTATTACGGCGCCGAGAAGGTCATGCCGAATTACAACGTCATGGGAGTGGCCAAGGCGGCACTCGAGGCGAGCGTCCGCTACATGGCCGTCGATCTCGGTGGTCGCGGCATCCGCGTCAACGCGATCTCGGCAGGCCCGATCAAGACGCTCGCCGCGTCCGGCATCGGGGATTTCCGCTATATCCTCAAGTGGAACGAATACAACGCGCCGCTCAAGCGCAACGTATCGCTTGAGGAGGTTGGCCGCTCCGGCCTCTATCTACTCTCCGACCTGTCGACCGGCGTCACCGGCGAAGTCCACCACTGCGATTCCGGCTACCATTCGATCGGCATGAAATCCGTCGATGCACCGGATATTTCTGTGGTGAAGGACTGAGATCAGCCCCATGGTTCCTGACGTTCCGATCTACCTGATCCGCCACGGACAGACGGACTGGAACGCCGAGGGCCGTTTCCAGGGCCAACATGACATCCCGCTCAACGAGATCGGTCGCGGGCAGGCCAGCCGCAACGGCATCCTCCTGCAATCGCTGATCGGCGATCATGTCGGCGACTTCGAATTCGTTTCGAGCCCGATGACCCGCACGCGCCAGACCATGGAACTGGTGCGCACTGCAATGGACCTCAACCCGTCCGCCTATACAACGAACGACGCTCTGGTCGAGCTCTGCTTCGGCGACTGGGAAGGCCGGACCTTCGCCGAGTTGAAGACGCTTTTCCCCGAAACGATGCACCGCCGCGAGGCCGACAAGTGGAATTTCGTTCCGCCGGGGGAGAAGGCGGAGAGCTATGAAATCCTGTCATGGCGTGTCTCGGGCTGGCTGCAATCGGTGACGGGCCCGACCGTCTGCGTGACGCATGGCGGGGTGATGCGCTCCATCATCAAGCTTTGCGCGGCGAGCGACGCAATCGAAGCCTCCGAGACGGATATCAGACAGGACAGCATATTGAAGCTGGAGGCCGGCCGCCTCACCTGGATTGCGGCCTGACCGCTCCGACCGGCTAAGCTCTTTTGCTTTAAAGCAATTCCAGATGCGAGACCGGTGCCCACTTTCGCTGAAATTGCTCTATTCGGTCTGCAGATCGTCGATGACGCGTTTGCCGTCGGTCGTCGAATAGTAGATGACCACCTTCACGCCAGGCTTGAGGCCGTCAAAATTGAACTCGGAGGGCGTCATGTAGGTCTTGCCGTCGCTCAGTGTAATCGAACCCTTGTCCTTGTCGATGGCGGTGATCTCGCCAGACGTATCGTCGCTATCCGCGAGGGCAAGCGTCGGCAAGACGAGAAGAGCGAGAGACATGGCTATGGCGGTCTTTTTCATCTAGGGCTCTTTCCGGGTTTGTGAGCGAGGCCGACGCATTTTCTTACAGTGCGCAACGGGCCATATCTATCGGGGTCCCGTATCACTGGCCGGAGTTATCCCCCGATTTCAGGGCACTCATCGTCGCCCGTTCGTTTTAGTGCGTCGCGATTATGGCGGAATTTTTGCGTCGCCCTGAAGCGGTTGCAGCCGGAGGCGCGAGGCAACCCCATTTTGCAAGGCCTTCTTAATATTCAGACTGTAATAATCGTCTTCGACGGTATTGATTTATTATCATGTTTCAAGCGGGACCGCGGCGACATTGCGTTCGATAGCAAAAGAAGGGGCAAGCGGCAGATGGCTTGCCTATGTTCAGGTCTTCGTTGCTGGGTTGGCCCTGTTTGGGGCCGCCTGCTTCCTCGATCAAAACTACGAACAATCGCACCGGAGCGACCTGCGACTCAAGACCTCCGCCGCCCTTGCCGTGAAACAGGAGGTGCTGAATCAACGCATCCTGTTCGAACTGGACTCCGCGGTCTGGCTCCGCCGGCAGATCACCGATCACCCGCATCTGTCTCAGGATGATTTCGCGGCGGCAGTGCGTTCGCTGATGCACGACAACCCCGATATTCTCTATATTTCTGCGGAGAGCCTGTCGGGCACAACGCTGGGATATGGGTTGGAAGGCTATGCGCCGGAGGCGCTTCCCCAGTCCCACAGGGACGCTCTCGACAACGGTTTGCGCAACCGAGGGGCGGCAAGCTTCGGCCCGGTCATGAAGCTGGGACCAGAGACCTACGCGCTGAAAATGACGTTTCCGATCTTCGCCAACCTTGGCGATTCGACGGCGCTCTGGGGCACATTGACCGGCTTTATCGACGCGCGGAAATTTTTCCTGAAGTCCGGGATTTTGCAGCCAGGCGGCGACTTCCGGATCGCTGTCAAGGTCGCACGTCAGTCAGAGAATGCACTGGCTCCGTTTTTCGATGAAGAGAACATCAATGGCGTCTTCGAGAGCCATCCTGTACGCACGTCGCTCACCGTCTTGACCGACACGTGGATTCTCGCGGCTGCTCCGGTCAATGGCTGGCAGCGCCCTCCGGGGGAGACCTGGAAAATGCGCGGCGCGCTGCTGGCGATCGGCATCGTTCTCCTCCTGCCGTTTTTCAGGAGCCTGAGGCTGCGCAAGCTGAACGAAGAGAGCCGAACTGCCCTCGCTCAACGCGAAGTCCTGCTCAGTAGGCTGACGAAACGCCTGGATCTCGCTCTCGGCAGCTATCAATGCGGGGTTTGGGAGGCCTCCGTCGCGGCGGACGACATCTACTGGGACGAGCGTATGCAGGATCTGCATGGCGTTCACGGTCGAGCGGACTGGACAACCTTTCAGAAGTGGGAAAGCCTCGTCCATCCCGACGACCTGCCACGCATGAAATTGGCCCTGCGGGAGACCGCATCGGGACAAGGCAGGCTTTCGCTGACCGTCCGGGTCAAGCGGCCAGACGGACAAATGCGAACGGTCCAGTATGTCGCGCAGATGCACCAGGAACACGGCGCGGAACCGCGTCTCTACGGGATCGCGCTCGATGTTACCTCGGATTCTGCTCTGACCGAAGAACTTCGGCTCGCAAAGCAGGAGACCGAATGCAAGAATATGGAACTCGAAAGAGCCCTCGCCCAGCTGTCTGCCAATGAGCGAGATCTGAGAGCCGCAACCGAACGCCTCAACCTCGCCACCAAAGCTTATGGATGTGGGATCTGGGAAAACAATCTCGACCTGCAGACCCACTACTGGGACGCTCGTATGCACGAGCTCTACAACGTCCCGATCACCGACGGAAAGATCATCCACGAAACCTGGCTTTCCCGGGTTCATCCGGAGGATCGGGAACGTGCGCTGGCAGCCCGCAAGGCAGCCAGCGAAAGCGACGGTCAATATTCGGCGACTTATCGGATCATGCCGACACCCGATACGATCCGGCATGTGCGTGCGGTCGGGATCGTCCAAGCGCGGCCTGGAGAACATCGCAAGTTTGTCGGCCTTGCCCTGGACGTGACCGACGATGTCGAACTGCAGAATGCGCTGGAGGCCGCAACCCGCGAGGCGGAGGAGAAAAACCGCGAGCTTGAAGCCACGCTGGCCATCCTTTCCGGTCGAGAAGCGGACCTGCAGGACCTGACGCAACGTTTCCGCTTGGCGATCGAAGCCTCCGGGTTAGGCATCTGGGAGGCGGATCTCGAGGCGGGCGTGACCCACTGGGACCGGCGTATGCACGAATTCTTCGATGTCCCCTACATCCACGGACACATCCCCAGCGATGCATTCCCCGAATACATCCACGTTGAAGATCGCTCCCGTGTCATGTCATCGATCCAGGAAGCGCTCCGAAACGAGGCGCATTATTCCTGCGCTTACCGCGTCATCGGCAAAGACGGGGCGATCCGCCATATCCATTCCATGGGCCAGAGCCACCGCTCTCCCGAAGGCAAGCTGAAATTCATCGGCATCGCGCTGGACGTGACCGAACAGCACCTGAAGAAGGAAGCCCTGATCGCCGCCAAGAACGACGCGGAGGCCAAGCGCGCCGAGCTTGAGGCGATGCACGCCATGCTGCAGCACAATGCCATGCATGATCCGCTGACGGGATTGCAGAACCGCCGGGCGCTCGACGAGGCACTCGAGCGCCTCGCGAACGAGCCGCACGATCCGCTGCGGCGCGTCACGCTGCTGCATATCGACCTCGACCGCTTCAAGCAGATCAACGACACGCTGGGCCACGCCGCCGGCGATGCGATGCTGGTCCACGCTGCGGATGTTCTGCGCAAGAATACGCGCAAGGGCGACCTCGTCGCCCGTATTGGGGGTGACGAGTTCGTGGTTCTGGTTCAGAACGGGGCAAACAACCGCGAGATCGCCGCACTTGCGGAACGGATCATCGATCGCATGAATGTTCCGCTGGACTATGCAGGGCAGGAATGCCGCTTCGGTGTATCGATCGGTGTCGCCCGCGAGCAGGCCCGGCGCAGCTCGGTCAGGCAGCTCCTCGTCAACGCAGACATCGCACTCTATCGCGCCAAGGCGCATGGCCGGAACCGTTTCGAATTCTTCACATCGAACCTCCAGGCCGAAATTCGGCGCAACAAGACACTCGCCGACCAGATCCTGCGTGGACTGGAAAACCGAGAGTTTACCCCCTGGTATCAGCCGCAGTTCTGCGCCAAGACCCACAGGCTCACCGGCCTCGAAGCGCTGGTGCGCTGGAACCATCCGGAGCGCGGGCTTCTCACGCCGGACCAGTTCCTGAAAAATGCCGAAGAGATCAATGCGCTGGCGACCATCGACCGGCAGATGCTCGAACAGGCGCTGACGGACCGGATGGCATGGGCTGCGAAGGGTCTGATCGTGCCGAAGATCTCGGTGAACGTCTCCGCCCGGCGGCTTCGCGACGACCAGCTTGTCAAGTCGCTGCGGGATCTGGCGATTTCGCCGGGGCAGATTTCGTTCGAACTGCTGGAATCGATCTATCTCGATGACGATGATGACGTCATCACGCGTAACATTCGCCGTCTGAAGAGCCTCGGCATCGACATCGAGATCGATGATTTCGGCACGGGCCACACCTCGATCGTCAGCCTGCTGAAACTTGAACCGAAGCGGCTGAAGATCGATCGGCAGCTGGTTCAGCCCATGCTCACCTCCTCGCGCGAGTTCTCGCTGGTACGCTCGATCATCGATATCGGCACGTCGCTGGATATCGAAACCGTGGCGGAGGGGGTGGAAAGCATGACGCACGCGGTCAGACTGGAAGAAATGGGTTGCTCGACCCTTCAGGGCTATGCCTTTGCGAAACCCATGCCTGCGTCCGACCTTGTCGACTTCGTCAATGCCGGAAAATGGAAGCGTTTCCACGAAACGCCGTCCTACGCGGCGGCGATCTGACGCGTTGCCGCTTTTCTTTTCGAGGCCGGCGCTTTAAGAGAAGCCCGAAATCGAAACAGGACCGGGCAGGCTTTTCATGTCGCACAACACGTTCGGACATCTTTTCCGGGTCACGACCTGGGGTGAAAGCCACGGGCCGGCGCTGGGCTGCGTGATCGATGGCTGCCCGCCCGGCATCCGTTTCACGCTCGCCGAGATCCAGGCCTTTATGGACAAGCGCAAGCCGGGCCAGTCGCGTTTCGTGACGCAGCGGCGCGAGGAAGACCTGGTGAAGGTGCTTTCCGGCGTGCTTCCGGAGGACGATGGCGAGACGCTGGTGACGACCGGGACGCCGGTCTCCATGCTGATCGACAATACCGACCAGCGCTCCAAGGATTACGGCGAGATCGCCACGCGCTACCGCCCCGGCCATGCCGACTATGCCTATGACGTCAAATACGGCATTCGCGACTATCGCGGCGGCGGACGCTCCTCTGCCCGCGAAACGGCCGCGCGCGTCGCCGCCGGGGCGCTGGCCCGCAAGGTCGTGCCCGGTGTCATCGTCCGCGCCGCCCTCGTGCAGATCGGCAAGATCAAGATCAACCGCGAGAACTGGGACTGGGATCAGGTCGACCAGAACCCGTTCTTCGCGCCGGATGCGGCCATCGTCCCGGTCTGGGAAGAGTATCTCGACGGCATCCGCAAGGCGGGCTCCTCCGTCGGTGCGGTCATCGAAGTCGTGGCGGAGGGCGTGCCGGCAGGGTTGGGCGCGCCGATCTATGCCAAGCTCGATCAGGACATTGCTTCCAATCTCATGTCGATCAACGCAGTGAAGGGCGTCGAGATCGGCAATGGCTTTGGCGCCGCCGAAATCACCGGCGAGGAAAATGCCGACGAGATGCGCATGGGCAATGATGGCAAGCCGATCTTCCTGTCCAACCATGCCGGCGGCATTCTCGGCGGGATTTCCACCGGCCAGCCGGTGATTGCGCGCTTCGCCGTCAAGCCGACCTCCTCGATCCTGACCGAGCGGCTTTCCATCGACAAGGACGGCAACAATGTCTCCGTCCGCACCAAAGGCCGCCATGACCCTTGCGTGGGCATCCGGGCAGTTCCGATCGGCGAGGCCATGGTGGCCTGCACGATCGCGGATCACTTCCTGCGGGATCGCGGGCAGAACGGCAAGGTTCGGTAAGCGTCAGCGCGACGCCGCACCCTTCACGCGGTCTGTCGCGCCAGCGCTCAGGCGCGCGGCGCGATAGGCGCGGGCCGCCTCGCCGAACGCTTCAAACAGCGCGCGGTTGATCGGGTTCGTCTGCGGATCGTATTCGGCGTGCCATTGCACGCCGAGAGCAAAATCTTTGGCCTCGCGCATGCGGATGGCTTCCACCGTGCCGTCATCGGCCAGCCCCTCGACAATGATCCTGTCTCCGAGGTCGAGGACGCCCTGCCCGTGCAGCGAGTTGACGCGGATCTTGTCGCCGCCGAAAATGCCGGCGAAGACGCCGCCAGGGGTGAGATCGACGCCGTGACGGTCGGCAAAGACCACGGACGGATCCGGGTGGATTTCGCCCGTTTCCAGACGCGGCATTCGATGGTTGATGCGACCGGGCAGTTCTCGGATTTCCGGATGCAGCGTCGCACCACCGGCCACCGCCATTTCCTGGAAGCCACGGCAGATGCCGAAGACCGGCACCCCGCGCGCCACGCAGGCGTCGATCAGCGGCAGGGCGACCGAGTCGCGCCCCTCGTCATAGGGTTCGTGCTTCGGGTTCGCTTCCATGCCGAAGCGGCGCGGATGGACATTGGCCCGCGCGCCAGTGAGCAGCACGCCATCGACCACCTCCAGCAGCGCCTCGATATCGGTGATCGCCGGATCGGCCGCAAACATCAGCGGCAGCCCGCCCATGACATCCGTCACCGCCGCCATGTTGCGGTCGCCGACGATCTGGACCGGGAAACGATCCTCGATGGAATAACTGTTGCCGATAATGCCAATGACGGGGCGGGACATAGGAAACTCGCAATGCAGCCGCCTGATCCGAAGCACCAGCGGCTTGTTCATACACTTGTTATGTAGGAACAAGTTTGACCGCATTGCAACATCGGCGCCACCCGAAAAGCGGCCGAAACGGTCGATGCAGCGTTCACAGAAGCAGGCCCCCCTCTTCTCCCCTTCTTTCTTTCTGGGGGGAGAAGATGTCCGAAGGACAGATGAGGGGATCTTTTGCCTCGCGAGTGAGAACCCCTCATCCGGCGCTTCGCGCCACCTTCTCCCCAAGGGGAGAAGGGGAGGCCTCATGTCGCCAGCCAATCCTGCGCCAGCACCACATCTTCCACGCCCGCAAAACGCGCGACACGCTGGAGTTCGGCCATCAGCTTCTCCATCCGCCCGGAGGCGGCGCGCACGCCCCGCTCCCACCAGAGCCTGCGGACATTGAGCCGGCCCGCCTTTCGGTCGGCCTTCATGTCGATGCGGCCGATCAGGCGGTCGCCTTCGAGCAGCGGGAAGACATAGTAGCCGTATTCGCGCTTCGGCTCCGGCACGAAGATCTCGATGCGGTAGCGGAAGCCGAAGAGGCGTTCGGCGCGGTCGCGATCCCGCAAGAGCGGGTCGAAGGGGCTGAGCACACGCACCCGCGAGGGCGGGTCGGGCCAGTCGTCAAGCTTGGCGGAGAGGCCCCGGAAGGCGAAGGCGGCGCGGGGCTTGCCGCCGTCTATGGGCGCGATCTCCACCGGCTCCAGTTCGTCGCGATGCGCCGTCACCCAGGCCTTCGCCTCCTCCGGCGAGACGAGGGCGAAAAAGGCGGCAATCTCGCCATGGGTGGCGAAGCCCAGCCTTGTCAGCGCCGCGCGGCAGGCCCAGTCGACAAAGGCCTCGTGGCTGACTTCCGGCTCGCGCGCATGGGGCGGGATCACGCGCTCCGTCAGGTCATAGACCTTCTGGAAATTCTCGCGCCGCGAAATCGCGAGCTTGCCGGTATGCCAGCAGAATTCCAGCGCGGTCTTGGACGGATGCCATTCCCACCAGCCGCCGGACTTGTGATCCTCCGGCTTCACATCGCGCGTCAGCAATTCGCCGCCCTCGCGAATGCGCGACATGGTCTCCTCAAACGCGCTGTCGAACCCCTCCCCCTGCCACTTCGCCCAACGCGCGCGCATCGAGGCTTCCTTGCGGACGAAACGATGCTTCCAATAGGGAAAGAAATCGACCGGCAGGATCGAAGCATCATGCGTCCAATGCTCAAACAGCCGCCGGTCCTCCTCGATCAGGCTGCGCAGATGCTCGCGATCGAAGGTCTGGTTGCGCGAAAAGACGATCTGCTCATGGGCGCGGACGACCGTGGCAATGCTGTCCACCTGCACGAAGCCGAGATCGTGGATGAGCTGGTAAAGCCCTTCCCGGTCGAGCGCGCGGCCGGGATGGGCGGAGAGGCCCTGACGGGCAAGGAAGATGCGGCGGGCGAGCGGATTCGGGATCGGTGTGGGCATGGGGCATTAAGGCATATGTTCATGATTTGTTCAATAAGCGAATCTGCCTAAATAATGGAATGCGTGCACTTACTTTTCAGTCGCGGGGTTCACGGCATACCCTCGCTTATGCTCAAGAACGACACGATTCTACTATCAAATAGTTTGGGCAATCAACGTGTTGATCGAGTTGTGCCCACCCCACGCCCGTTTGCAGGTGTTCCTTTCTACAGTAGTAAAATACTTCGCTGAGAACAGAATTGCGCTCCGGACGTAGTCCGAAGGTTCATCTTCGTAAGATGTGCGTACCGTCCGCTTCTGTTGCGGCGCACCGTGCTTGGCTCCGAAGATGGCAGCCATCGCCCGCGTCTCTTTCGCAACCGTGCGGTTTTGGAGCCACTGTAGTGCAGTATTTACCGTCGCCCGTGTCACGACCCGAGCTCGAAGCAGTGCAGCCAACAGGAACATACGCTGATAGTCAGAAACAGTTTCGTCGGCCACCAGTTCCTCGAGCGCGTCTACCACGTCCTGGTTGGTTCGAACGAAGATCGAGATGTAGGAGAAGTAGAGCCGTGTCTGATGAGGCTTCTCCTTGAGATTTTCCAGTACGTGGTTGACTGCGCTGTCAGACTGCGCCGATCTCAAGATCGGGAGGCAAAATTTTTCTATCTGATCTTCTTGGTTGGGATAGTCTCCAATATTTTCTATGAGGCGTTCGACGGCGGCATTGTCGAAGTCTTCTTCTTCGTCCTCGTCGTCAAGTTCTTCCTCGTCCTCTTCGTCATCCTCCCACTCGACCTCGAAGCCGTAAGGACTTGCACGTTCGTATGTCTCGTCGTCCTCGACCTCTTCGCGAATCTCGTCAAAAAGGCGGTCGATTGCTGTCTCCTCTTCTATGACCTCATTCGCGGGCATAATCTTGGACTTATACTCATTTAGGTGAAGCCCGTCCTTGCGCAGTGTCTCGATAAGGTAAGCGAGACCTTTGCGAGCGTCAGCCTCAGACTGGAAACCAATATAAATGTCGTCAACGTATCGGGCCGACAAAATTTCCGCGAGTTCGCAACTAGCATCAAAGTCCGAAAGGAAAAAGTTGCCCAAGGCATCCGACGGATAAACGCCCTGTATGATCCCGAACGAGTTCCGCTCCCGGAACGCTAGCATCATTTCCTCAAGGAGCCGAACTACTTCCGGGGTGCAGCCGGCCGCGGCCATCAGATTCACGAGGTGATGCTGGGGAAGTCGCTCGAAATAATTCGAGATGTCGGCCTTAAGGATGAACTCGCTGTCGTCGCATATCTCTGCAACCCGGGTCTGAAAACTCTCCCAACATGCGTGGTTGGGCTCGAACATCTGACCATCCTCGCCCGAGGGAACGTGGCTGAAGGAGCGAGTGCGGTCAAGCCCCGTCTCCAATCTGTCGATTACATGATCAACGAGGCCCTGATACAAGAGCCGGTCCGCCGGACGCAGAATACTCCCGGGCCTTGTGAAAAAGCGCTCTTTGGGCACGCTCATCGTGATAGGCAAATCCGGTTGGTACGTCCCTGCCCTCAGTTGCTGGCTCAGTTGATCCCACAGATCGTCGCCCGCCCTGTTGAAGATGGCATTATAGTGCGGAGCTAGGATAAAATCGCTACGAATATCGGCCTTCACATGAGCGATGACGGCCTCAGGGTCAATCCTCTCAATTATTCTCCGGTCCAAACCTGGCATTGTAATTCCTCACGACTAGCTGTTTTGTATAGTCGCTCGAAGCCTCCGAGTCTATTCGGCGGTGTCTCGTTTCCGCGTCGGCTTTTGTGCAATTAGAATTAGCGCAAGGCGACTTTTGGTCGCCTCTGAGAGTCAGCCTGCTTTTCGGAGCACCAAGTTGCCAATAGCTGGAGCACATCACGCGGGCGCGCAAATTTATCCGCCGCTTCAATGCCCTCCTCCCGAACAAAACCCACCCCCTGCCCGTCATAACCAAAACCGATTATGATCGTTGCATTCCGGAGGGCGGGGCGATGTGGGATTTTGATATTGGCAGGACGGTTGGCATCATGGCGCGGACGATGCCGTTCATTCTTTTGCGCATGGCGGTCTATTTCGGCATTACGCTGGCCTATATAGCCGGCACCGGGGGCGGCGCGGGGCTGGGCTACGGGATCGGGCATATCAGCGACGATCCGACGGGCTATTCGGTCTGGGGCGGGATCATCGGCTTCGGGATCGTTTCGGCGGGCGTCTACTGGGTGCGGGAATATATTCTCTACACGATCAAGGCCGGGCATATCGCGGTGATCGTTCAGATGCTGGACGGCAAGCCGATGCCTGAAGGCAAGAGCCAGATTGCGCATGCGACCGACACGGTGAAGGCGCGGTTTGCCGAGATGAACGTGCTCTTCGTGCTCGACCAGCTGATCAAGGGCGTGATCCGCGCGCTGACCGGGATCATCGGCGGGGTGGCGTGGCTGATCCCCATCCCGGGGCTTGAAGGGATCGCGCGGTTCGTCAACACGGTGATCCGGCTTTCGCTGACCTATGTCGACGAGATCATCCTGGGCTACAACATGCGCATCGACAGCCAGAACCCCTGGGAGACCTCGCGCCAGGGCCTCGTGCTCTATGCGCAGAACGGCAGGACGATGGTGAAGAACGCCGTCTGGCTGTCGGTCTTCCTCTGGGTGCTGGCGATTGTCGTCTTCATCGTCATGCTGGCGCCTGCGGGGGCGATTGCCTATCTGTTTCCCGGCGCGCTTTCCGGCTGGGGCATCGTGCTCGCCATCGTCTTCGCCTGGGCCTTCAAGGCCGCCGTGCTGGAGCCTTTTGCGATCACGGCGCTGATGCAGGTCTATTTTAAAGTGATCGAAGGCCAGAGGCCGAACCCGGAATGGGACGCGCGGCTCGCTTCGGCATCGGCCAAGTTCCGGGAGCTGAAGGATCGGGCCTTCGGCGCGGGCGGCACTCAGGCGGCCTGAAAGCCGGTGAGCAGGGTGTGCGCATAGCCGCTCTCCGCGATCTCGTCGCAGATGGACCGCCAGCGGCAGAGGCCGCAGGCGCTGCGGCTTTCGCCGGTGAGGAAGGCGGCGCGGAGTTTCGCGACCTTCTCCGCGTCGAGCGTGAAGGCTTCGTCCAGGCCGTGGCCCAGCACGGCGATGGTGGCCTTTTCGGCCATGTCATCCAGAGCCGAAGTTTCCGGCTTGGCGCAATCGTGGTTGCAGGCGGCGCGGTCGGCGGGGGAGAGCGCGGCGCAGATGTCGTCGGGGCCGGCGTGGAGGATGACCTTCGCGCCGGCGTTGATGCGGGTTGCCACAGCCGTCATGTTCTCGACGAAGGCGGGGGTGTAGCCGAGGCCCTTGTAGGTGAGCAGACAGAGGAAATGGTGGCCGCGCAGGCGCACCGGTCCGCTCTCCTCCACTGCGTCGCAACATGGTTCTGTTTGCAAACGGTCCATCCTTGGCTATAGACGCTTCCAGCTTGTCATGGAGACTGTAGCGCGTTGGACATCCGTTTTTCCGATTGCTCGGTGAAATTCAAGACGCATGTCGCGCTGCATCCGTTTTCGCTTGTGCTCAGCGAGCGGCGCATCGGGATCATCGGGCTCAACGGCTCGGGCAAGACGACCTTCGCCAAGCTGATCGACGGGCTGGTCAAGCCGACCTCGGGGACCGTGACGGTCAACGGGCTCGATACGGTGAAGGACGCCAGGGCGGTTCTCTCCGCCGCCGGCTTCATCTTCCAGAACCCCGCGCAGCAACTCATCATGCCGCAGGTGATGGAGGACATCGTCTTCGGGCTTAAGGCGCATGGGTTGGCGCAGGTCGAGGCAGAGGCGCGGGCGAAGGCCGCACTTGCTCGTTTCGGCATCGAGGCGCTGGGGCCGCGCCGGGTACATGAGCTTTCCGGCGGCGAATTGCAGCTGGCCGCCATTGCCAGCGTTGCGGCCACGGGGCCGGATATCCTCATCTTCGACGAGCCGGTGAACCAGCTGGACCTGAAGAACCGCAAGCGTGTGGTGGATGCGATCCATGCGCTGCCGGAAAGCGCCATCGTCATCAGCCACGACCTGCCGCTGATCGAGGATTTCGACCGGGTGCTGGTGTTTCATGAAGGCCGGATCGTCTTTGACGGCCTGCCCGCCGCATCGATCGCGCATTACCGGGAGATCGCCGGATGCTGACGAGCCTTTATGTCGAGGGCGACACGTTTCTGCACCGGCAGCGGCCGGGGGCGAAGCTGGCGTTGATTCTTGTTGTGGGGCTGGCGCTTTATTTCACCGGGCGGATGGCGGTGCAGGCCGTGGCGATGGTTATCGCCGGGGCAATCTATTTCAGCCTGCCGATGACGGTGCGCGAGGCGGTTTACAGGCTGAAGCCGGTGCTGCTCGCCATCGCCGTTCTGGGGCTGATCAACATCTGGCTGCTCTCGCCGCAGGAGGCCGCCGTCTCGACGCTGCGTCTGCTGGCTGTCGTGTTCCTGGCCGCCGCCGTGACGGCAACGACGCGGATTGGCGATTTCATGGAGACGATCACCTGGATACTTCAGCCTTTCGAAAGGTTGGGGATTATCCGGGCGGCCGATGTCGGGCTCGCTTTGGGGCTTGTGCTTCGCTTCCTGCCGGATATCTTCGCGCATTACGAAGGGCTAAAGGAGGCCCATGCGGCGCGCGGCATCGCGTTCCGGCCGTTAAGGGCCATCGGGCCGCTGATGATCCTGGCGTTGAAGGATGCGGATGCGATAGCGGACGCCATCGACGCCAGAGGGATAAGGGGCGACGTAAGCCCATCAAATGGAGAGAGAAGATGAAAACAAGCAATCTCGTGGTTGTGGCGCTGTTTGCCGCCGTCATTGTCGTGCTCGGCTTCCTGCCACCGATCACGCTCGGCATCAGTCCCGTTCCGATCACCGCGCAGTCAATGGGCGTGATGCTGGCGGGCTGCATCATCGGCGCCCGGCGTGGGGCTGCGGCCTATCTCCTCATCCTCGTGATGGTCGTGGCTGGGCTCCCTGTACTCTCGGGCGGCCGAGGCGGGATCAGCGTGCTGATGGGTCCGACCGGCGGCTATGTCGTCGGCTGGATTATCGGCGCTTATGTCACCGGGTTGATCGCCCAGAGCACGGTGCGCGAGGGCCAGCCGGAGCTGCGCCAATATATCGGCTTCTTCCTTGCGAGCATCATCGGCGGCATCGCGGTCGTTTATGCGATCGGCATTCCTTGGCTCTCGGTCGCTGCCGGCATGCCCTTCAGCAAGGCCGTGATTGTCAACCTGCCATTCATCCCGGGCGACCTGATCAAGGCGGTCATCGCCACGCTTGCCGCGCGGGCTGTGCTCGCCGGGTATCCGATGCTGCCGTCGCGGGCTTGATGCGAGGCCTGAGGCACCCCCTCTCTTGCAAAATCTACGACTTAGCCTTTGGCTAAGATCGTGATTTTGCTTTCTCCCCCACCGAGGGGGAGATTGGAGCAAGCGGGGCCGGCATTCTCCCCATCTCCCCCCCTGGTGGGGGAGAAAGCGATTTCAACATCTTAGCTTTAGCTAAGTGTTAGAAATCGCAAGAGAGGGGGGGGGGTCCAAGCGCCCCCCACAAATCGGAACAGGACTAGGCAACGCCGGTCACAAAACCCATCTAAGATCGTCTTCACCCCTCCATCGCAACAGGTTCCACCATGACGACACGGCTTTACGAGCATTCGATCTTTCTGGAACACGAGGTTCCCGCCGGCCATCCGGAGCGGCCGGACCGGTTGCGGGCGCTCAACGAAGCGCTGAGCCATCCGAACTTCGGCACCCTGGACCGCAGGCAAGCGCCGCAGGCGAATGAGGATGCGGTTCTGCTCGCCCATCCGGAGGAGCACCTCTTTGCCGTCATGCGCGCCATGCCGGAGGAAGAAGACGAGATCAACCAGCTGGAGAGCGATACCTATGCCGGCGTGAAGAGCCTGCAGGCGGCGTTTACCGGGATCGGCGGGGCGATGGCCGCGGTGGATGATGTGATTTCCGGCAGCCATGACAATGCCTTCGTCGCCTCGCGCCCGCCGGGGCATCATGCCGAGCGGATGCGTGCCATGGGCTTCTGTTTCTTCAACAATGCGGCAATCGCCGCCCGGCACGCGCAGCAGAAGCACGGGCTGGAGCGCATCGCGATCATCGACTGGGACGTGCATCACGGCAACGGCACGCAGGACATTTTCGAGGCCGATCCGACGGTGCTCTACTGTTCGACCCATCAGATGCCGCTTTATCCCGGCACGGGGCGGAAGGACGAGACGGGCGTCGGCAATATCGTCAACGCGCCGCTCTCGGCCAATACCGGGTCGGATCATTTCCGTGAGGCCCTCAAGGATCGCGTGCTGCCGGCGATCCGCAATTTCTCGCCGGACCTGATCATCATCTCCGCCGGCTTCGACGCGCATCACCGCGACCCGCTGGCGCAGATCAATCTGGTGGCGGATGATTTCGACTGGGCAACGGGCAAACTCATGGACATGGCGGGGGACTTTGCGGGAAACCGTCTCGTCAGCATCCTCGAAGGCGGCTATGACCTTCAGGGACTGGCCGAATCGGCCGGCGCGCATATCTACCGGCTCATGAAAGGATGACCATGACGGACACCGCAAAACCGGCCGACATCAAGGGCCTTTCATTCGAACAGGCGGTCGCCGAGCTTGAAAGCATCGTCTCGCGGCTGGAGCGCGGCGACGTTGCGCTCGACCAGTCGATCGCCATCTACGAGCGCGGCGAAGCGCTGAAGAAGCATTGCGAGACGCTGCTGTCGGCGGCGGAAGCGCGCATCGAGAAGATCCGCCTCGACCGCGCCGGCAAGCCGCAGGGCGTGGAGCCGCTGGACAGCTGATCAGGGCAGCCCGAGCGACGCCAGGAACTTGTCGACGGCCGCAGTATAGGCTCCGTCCTTGCCCAGTTCCGCATTGATATCCATGTGCGACAGGTTTTGCGGCAGAACGGTCGCGCGCGCCCCTGCCCGTTTCAGGATGGCGGCAAAGCCGGCGGCCTGGTCGCAGGACTCGCGGCGTCGCGACGAGCAGACGAGGAGCGCGGGTGCCGGCTTGCCGCGCACCTGCAGGCTGGGCGATGCCGCGCGCCAGAAGGCAGGGTCGCTGCCGAAGGCGCGGTCATAGAGGCCCATGTGCCGGCCACTCATGATCTGTGTGACGTCGTAAGCCGCGCTGTCGAGCGAGACTGTGCCCAGAACGGGTTGAGGCGCCGATTTCCCGCCCAGCGAAGGGTCGGCTTCGAGAAGTGCGGCCAGATGCGCTCCGGCGGAATGCCCCATCAGGACGATGCGTCCGCCGTCTCCGCCCCATTCTGCGGCGTGTTTGCGGACATAGGCCAGGGCCGCAGCGAGGTCGTGCGCCTGCTCGAGCGGGTTAGCGGCGGGAAGGAGTCGCGTCTCCACCGAGACGAAGACATAGCCGCGCGGCAGCCAATGCGCCGCCTTGGCATCGACGACGCTCTGTGCCGACTTCGACCCCAGAGCCCAGGCGCCGCCGTGCATCATGACGATCACCGGCGCCTTTGACGCAGCAGCAGGGACATAGACGTCGAGCTTCTGCGCCGGATCGGCTCCGTAGGCGAGATTTCGGCGCACCGTGCCCGGCTTCACGGCTGCCGTGTCCCCGCCTGTGACGGCGGCGCGGCAGGCGGGCGAAAGTTCGTTGCGATGATCGCCCAGGCAGGCGGCGACGCGCCCGCCACCCATGGGAACATCACGGCAGAAGGTGCGATAGTCCTGCCGGCAGGCCGACAGAGCAGCAAGCCTGCCGGCAGCGTACACGGGCGCGCTGACAGCACCGAGGATGCAAGCAGTAAGTGCCAAACGAATGGCGAAACTGGATGTCGTCATGATCGAACACGGCCTCCCGCCCTCTGGAAGGGCGGCTCTAGGGAATCGCCATCATCGGCTCCCGAACGGGAGGATGATGGCAATCCGAGCCGAACGCAACGCGGACAGAGGAAGGATGCACCTCCTCTCTCCGGCTATCTTATTCCATCACGATTTCCATCGCTTCTTCATTATCCGCCTCCGAGGCGGAGCGCTTTGGTGGCTGCAGCAGGAGAAGCAGCGGCATCACGACGATCGACATGAGCATCAGCAGCTTGAAATCATCCGCATAGGCGATGATCGTCGCTTGCAGGGTCACAAGGTTATCCAGTGTCGACAGGCCGCTTGAGGTATGCGGGTCAAGACCCGCATGAGCCAGAGCCTGGAGCGACTGGTTGAACGGGGTGAGCGATGCGCCGATTTCGGCATGATTGACCTGGGCGTTCGAGGTCAGCAGTGCAGAAACGACGGCGATACCAACGCTCGATCCGATATTGCGCGAGAGATTGTACAGGCCGGTGCCATCGCCACGCATTTCCGGCGGCAGGGTGGCAAAGGCCACGGTCGTCAGCGGCACGAAGAGAAGGCCAAGGCCAGCGCCCTGAATGAAGCCAACCCAGACAATTTCCCATTGCGAGATATCGGGTGTCCAGCCGGTCATGACATACATGGCGAAGGCCGTGACGGCGAGACCGCCGAAGAGCAGGATGCGCGTATCGACCTTGCCGATGGCGCGGCCGACGAACATCATGCAGAGCATGGTGCCAATGCCGCGCGGTCCCATGACTAGGCCTGCCGTGATGACCGGGTAGCCCATCAGCGTTTGCAGATACGGCGTTAGCAGTGCGAGCGATGCGAGCAGCACAACACCGACGACGAAGATGAACAGCATGCTCACCGCGAAATTCCGGTCCAGGAACAGGCGCGGATTGACGAAGGATTTTTCGGCGGTCAGCGTATGAACGACGAGCAGGTAGAAGGCACCGCCGGCGACGATCGTCTCGAGAATGATTTCACCGGAGGAGAACCAGTCGAGCTGCGAGCCGCGGTCGAGCATGAGCTGAAGCGCGCCGATCGCAACCGACAACATGCCGAAGCCGAACCAGTCGAGCTTGGCCTTGGCGTTGATATCGGTTTCCTTGACGAAGGTGGCAATGCCCATGACAGCGAGAATGCCGATCGGGACGTTGATGTAGAACACCCAGCGCCAGCTGAGATTGTCCGTCAGCCAACCGCCGATGACGGGACCGAGAATGGGGCCCACCATGACGGAAACGCCGAACATGGCCATGGCGCGTCCGCGCTCTTCGGCCGAATAGATGTCGAGCAGGATGCTCTGTGACAGTGGAACGAGCGCGGCGCCAAAGAAGCCCTGCATGAGGCGAAAGCCCACAATCTGGGTGATTGACTGGGCGAGACCACACAGCACGGAGGAGACGACGAAGCCAATGATCCCGATCGACAGCATCCGCTTGCGGCCGAACTTGGCAGCCAGGAAGCCCGAGGGCGGCGTCATGATGGCGGCGGCGACAATGTAGGAGGTCAGAACCCAGTTGATCTGGTCCGCGCTGGCCGAGACGCTGCCCTGGATATAGGGCAGCGCGACATTGGCAATCGTGGTGTCCAGCGCCTGCATGATGACCGAAAGGATCACGCAGGCGGCGATGGCGCCGCGATTGGCAACAGGCGTGAACGGCGCCGATGTGGCGGCAGCGTTACTCATGAGCGTAGGCCGAGTTCCTGCCGAGAAGGTTCTCGACGAATTGCGGCAGGCCGCGGGCGTGGTTCGTGTCGATGCCGACCTCGGTGCTCATGCCGGCGCGCAGCTGCGGCTTGCCGTCTTCGGGATGAACCGCCACGCGTAGCGGGATACGCTGCACGACCTTCACCCAGTTGCCGGAGGAATTCTGCGCGGGAAGCAGGGAGAAGCTCGATTCGGAGGCCGGGCTGACGCTCGCGACCTCCCCCTTCCACGTTACCCCCGGATAGGCGTCGATCGTGATCTCCACCGGCTGGCCGGGCTTCACATAGGTCAGTTCGGTTTCCTTCGGGTTGGCTTCGATCCACATGTCCTTGGTCGAAACCAGAGAGAAGGCCGTCTGTGCCGGCTGGAGGTAGGTGCCAATCTGTATCGCGTTCACATTGGTGGCAATGCCGTCGAACGGAGCCTTGACGATCGTGTGGTCGAGTTGACGCTGCGCATCGTCAACGGCAGCCTTGGCCTGCATGTATTCGGGGAACTGTTCGAGCGGCAGATCGGGATCGCCGTTAATCTTGGCTAGCGTGGCAGCGGCTTCCGCCTTGGCGACATCAACCTTCTGCTTGGCGGCCTCGAGGTCGTGGGTGGCCTGGTCGAGCGTGGCCCTGGAGGCCGTCGCGGATGAAACGAGCTTCTGCGCGCGCTCATAGGCATCCTGGTAGAACGGAAGGTCAGCCTGAGCTTGCACGATCTGTGCCTGGTCCTGGCGATAGGTGGCCTGAAGCGTCAGGAGATCGCTGCGCGCGGCGTCGACCTTGGCCTTGGCGCTGTCGAGGGCAATCTTGTAGCTCTGAGGGTCCAGCTTGTAGAGCACCTGACCGGCGGTCACTCTCTCGTTGTCGCGGACCGCGATCGACTGGACGGTGCCGCCCACGTCGGTGGAAATGCCGGCGATCTGTGCCTGAACGTAGGCATTATCGATCGAAACGACCTGACCGCCGGTGACATAGTAATAACCGCCGACAATGAGGGCGACGGGAAGCGCAGCAAAGAGAAGGCCACGCACGCGGGAGCGCTTTCCCTTGGCAGGCGCCGAGACCGGGGTCTCAGGCGGAATGACGGAGCTCTTGACTTCGGACGTGTTGGCAGGGCGCTCCATCTTGGTGGCGCCTGCATCTTCACCCTGGCGGATCTTTACTGGCTCAGACATTTTTCTTCTCAATTTCCGCTGCCGCCCGGCAGCCTTCGACAAGGTTGGATTTCATGGTTTCGAGCATTTGGAACAACCGTCCCTGATCGGGTTCGGGAATTCCCTGGAGCGCTTCAGTTCGGGTTTCGACGCCGAGTTCGCGCATCTCATCGAGAAGGCCGCGCGCCTCGTCAGTCATGTAAAGCAGCCATATCCGGCGGTCCGTCTCGTGCTTGCGGCGTTCGACAAGGCCCCGTTCGGAGAGCTTGTCGATCAGCCGCATCAGCGTGATCGGTTCCACCTCCTGCATTTCGGCGAGCGCCTTCTGGTTCACGCCCTCGTTGCGCGAGAGCAGGGCCAGCGTCTGCCATTGCGACCGTGTCAGACCCAGATGACGGGCGCGCTGCTCGAAACGCTTGCGCATGAGCCGCGCTACGTCGTGCACCACAAACCCGATTGTCTGATCCTGAGGCTGCATCATTTCGCCCGAAAAGATAAGCTTACTTATAATAAGGCAGCATATATAATTTCGTTTGCGCTTTGGCAAGTGGACGTGACATCGAGATGACGAAATTCAGCTGAGGCGAACGCGCACGAAACGGAAAAGCGGTCGAGATGGTTACCGAATTGCCTTCAGCCGATTGCGCTTGCCGTCGGACCGGGTAGTTTGGTGGCCGGCAAATCAATGAAAGGAAAGCGTTATGTCCTTCTTTCCCGGACAGGATCCCGAACCCGGCGATGCGAGCGCCTGCGATGCCGTCGAGCTGCTGATCGTTCCGCGTACGAGCGATATCGGCGGGCTGGAAGTGCGCCGCGCGCTTCCCTCCTCCAAACGCCGGCTCGTGGGTCCATTCATCTTTTTCGACCGGATGGGACCTGCCGTGCTGAAGGCGGACGATGCGCTCGATGTGCGGCCTCATCCGCATATCGGCCTTTCGACGGTGACCTATCTCTTCGACGGACAGATCACCCACAAGGACAGCCTCGGCAACGACATGGTCATCAAGCCGGGCGACATCAACCTGATGACGGCCGGGCGCGGTATCGTGCATTCTGAGCGCTCGCCGGAAAAGCTGCGCGGGCATCCGCAATCGATCTCCGGGCTGCAGACCTGGCTGGCGCTGCCTGACCAATTGGAGGAAACGGACCCGGGATTTGCCCATACCGAAGCTGACGTAATGCCGGAGTTTTCTCTAACCGGACTGCAGGGACGATTGGTGATCGGTGACTACGAAGGCTTGAAATCGCCCGTGAAGGTGCCGACCGGAACGCTTTACCTCGACATCAAGCTCGATCCCGGCGCGCGTTTTTCGCTGGCGCCCAAATGGGAAGAGCGTGCAGCCTATGTGCTGTCAGGCTCCGTCACGGTTGCCGGAACGACGTTCGAGCCCGACCAGCTGCTGGTTCTCAGCCCGCGCGACGCCATTCTGTTCGAGGCCGGGCCGCTGGGTGCCCATGTCATGTTCTTCGGTGGCGATGCGCTCAATTCGAAGCGCTATATCTGGTGGAATTTCGTTTCCTCCTCGAAGGAACGGATCGAGCAGGCCAAGGAAGAGTGGAAAACGGGCCGCTTCGACATCGTGCCCGGCGACGAGGAAGAGTTCGTGCCTTTGCCAGAGGGCTGAGATGGATTATTCTTGAGATGATCGTTCCGCGTCATCGTCTTGCCGCTTTCAACGCGGAACACGATGGACTATAGGCAGTGGATTGCTTGATCGTCGACAAGAGCAGGCATGAAACGGGCATGAGCGGCGACCGTCCTGTCGCCTGACTTGCTTCCAGTATTTTTGTAAACGCGATTCCGGAAAGAACACGGCGACGTCAGTTCACCGGAATTGCTGTAGAAGGCCGAGATCCATTGACGAGCGTACCCTCCACCCCTCTGCTCGACACCGTCCATAATCCGGCCGACCTGAAACAGGTCGAGGATCGCGATCTTCCGCAGTTGGCTTCCGAGCTGCGTACGGAGATGATCGACGCCGTATCGAAGACGGGCGGGCATCTCGGCGCGGGTCTCGGCGTCGTCGAGCTGACGATTGCGCTGCACAAGGTCTTCAACACGCCGGACGACCGCATCATCTTCGATGTCGGCCACCAGTGCTATCCGCACAAGATCCTGACCGGGCGTCGCGAGCGCATCCGCACGCTACGCCAGGAAGGTGGGCTTTCCGGATTCACCAAGCGCGGCGAGAGCGAATACGATCCCTTTGGCGCCGGCCATTCCTCAACTTCGATTTCTGCCGGCCTCGGCATGGCAGTCGCCGCCAACCTGCAGGGCAGCGACCGGCGCGTGATTGCCGTCATCGGCGATGGCGCGATGTCGGCCGGCATGGCCTTCGAGGCGCTCAACAATGCCGGCGCTCTGGATGCACGCCTCATTGTCATCCTCAACGATAACGACATGTCGATCGCCCCGCCGACCGGCGCGATGAGCGCCTATCTGGCCCGCCTCGCCTCGGGCCGCACCTATATGGGCGTACGCGAATTCGGCAAGAAGCTGACCGCCTATCTCGGCAAGACGGTGGACCGGGCCATTACCCGTGCCGTGGAACACGCGCGCGGCTACGTGACCGGCGGCACGATGTTCGAGGAGCTCGGCTTCTACCATATCGGCCCGATCGACGGCCATTCCTTCGAGCATCTGCTTCCCGTTCTGCGCAATGTGCGCGACAACCAGCAGGGCCCGGTTCTGA
This sequence comes from Ensifer sp., assembly GCA_035565055.1. Taxonomy (GTDB): domain Bacteria; phylum Pseudomonadota; class Alphaproteobacteria; order Rhizobiales; family Rhizobiaceae; genus Ensifer_A. The sequence goes on along the minus strand of DATMTA010000070.1, from coordinate 1,288 downwards.
TCCATGTCGTGACGCAGAAGGGCAAGGGCTACGCGCCGGCGGAAGCTGCTGCCGACAAGTACCATGGCGTCAACAAGTTCGATGTCATCACCGGCGCGCAGGCCAAGGTGAAGCCGAATGCGCCGAGCTACACCGCCGTCTTCGGCGAAACGCTGGTGCAGGAAGCAGCCCTCGACGACAAGATCGTCGCCATCACTGCCGCCATGCCGTCGGGCACGGGCGTCGACAAGTTTGCCGAGGCGTTTCCAGCCCGCACCTTCGATGTCGGCATTGCCGAGCAGCACGCCGTGACCTTTGCGGCAGGCCTTGCCTGCGACGGCATGAAGCCCTTTGCGGCGCTGTATTCGACCTTCCTGCAACGCGCCTATGACCAGGTCGTGCATGACGTGGCGATCCAGAAGCTGCCCGTGCGCTTCCCCATCGACCGCGCCGGTTTCGTCGGCGCCGACGGACCGACCCATGCGGGCTCGTTCGACACCGGCTATCTCGCCATGCTGCCGGGTTTTGTGGTGATGGCCGCCGCCGATGAGGCAGAGCTGAAGCATATGGTACGCACGGCCGTTGCCTATGACGAGGGCCCAATCTCCTTCCGCTATCCGCGTGGCGAAGGCGTCGGCGTCGAGATGCCTGAGCGTGGTGAAATTCTCCAGATCGGCAAGGGCCGGATCATCAAGGAAGGCACCAAGGTCGCCCTCCTCTCCTTCGGCACGCGTCTGGCCGAATGTCTGCTGGCGGCGGAAGATCTGGAAGCTGCGGGCCTGTCAACGACGGTCGCCGATGCGCGCTTCGCCAAGCCGCTGGACGAGGACATGATCCGCCGGCTGGCGCGCGAGCATGAAGTGCTGGTGACGATCGAGGAAGGCTCGATCGGCGGCTTTGCCAGCCATGTCCTGCAATTCCTCGCCCGCGAAGGGCTGATTGATGGCGGGTTGAAGGTACGCCCGATGGTTCTGCCGGATGTGTGGATGGATCAGGCGAAGCCCGAGGCGATGTATGCCAAGGCAGGGCTTGACCGCGCAGGCATCGTCAGGACGGTGTTCGAGGCGCTCGGGACGGCGCATTTGACGCAGCGGGCTTGATTTAGCGAACATTGACGAGTGGGATACCCCCCCTCTGCCCTGCCTGGCATCTCCCCCGCATGGGGGGAGATCGGATGTGGCGCTCTTCGGCATTCCACCGCGTTAGCTTTTCACGCGCACAATGCTTTCGTCTCGGAAGTATTAGATCGGACGGCGTGGGTCAGATGCGGCCAATCTCCCCCCTTGCGGGGGAGATGTCCGGCAGGACA
>DATMTA010000069.1:0-3197 GCA_035565055.1 Ensifer sp. | reverse complement strand
GGGGCGAGGGCGCGTGTCACTTCCGCCAACCGGCTCTTCGACGAGGCGCGGATGGAAGTGCAGGCGCTGTTTGCCGCTGGCCGCCCGATTGTCGCGGTCATGGCGTCGGGCGCGCTGATCCGGCTGGTCGCGCCGCTCCTCTCCGACAAGATGGTGGAGCCGCCGGTTATTGCGGTGGCCGAGGACGGCTCGTCCGTCGTGCCGCTGCTCGGCGGGCATCATGGGGCGAACGATCGGGCGCGGGTGATTGCGGCGGCTTTGCAGGGCAGTGCGGCGATTACGACGGCGGGGGATTTGCGGTTTGGCATCGCGCTCGACGCGCCGCCACCGGGGTTGAAGCTGGCGAATCCGGATGCGGCGAAGGCGGTGATGGCGGAATTGGTGGCGGGGGCAACCGTTCTGCCAATCTCCCCCCTTGAGGGGGAGATGCCCGGCAGGGCAGAGGGGGGTGAGCCTCGAAACTCTGCGCCAGCTGTACCCCCCTCTGTCGGCTTCGCCGACATCTCCCCCTCAAGGGGGGAGAGTGGAGCGCATGGCTGGCTCTCCGCTTCAAAGCTTCCATTTTCCGATGGCGGCACCGTCACGCTCACCGTCAGCGACAAGCCTCACACCGCCGGCCCGCTCGAACTCGTCTACCACTCCGCCACACTCGCGCTCGGCCTGGGCTGCGAGCGCGGCTGCGACCCGGCCGAGGCGATTGCGCTTGCCGAAAAGGCGATTGCGGAGAGTGGTTATGCCCGGCAATCCATCGCGGCCGTCGTGTCGCTCGACCTGAAGGCGGATGAGGCGGCGATCCATGCAGTGGCGGCGCATCTGGGCGTCCCGGCGCGGTTCTTCGATGCGGCCACGCTGGAGCGGGAAACGCCACGGCTCAAGAACCCGTCCGACGTGGTCTTTGCCGAAGTCGGCTGCCATGGCGTGGCGGAAGGCGCGGCGCTGGCGGCTGCTGGCGCGTCCGGCGAACTGGTGTTTCCCAAGATCAAGTCGAAGGGCGCGACGGCAGCGATTGCCCGCGCTGCCGATGTTATCGATCCGGCGCAGATCGGCCGCGCTCGCGGACGGCTGTTCGTCGTCGGTATCGGGCCGGGCTCGGAGGGCTGGCGTTCGCCGGAGGTGACGGAGATGGTCGCCAGGTCCAGTGATCTCGTCGGCTATTCGCTCTATCTCGATCTGCTTGGGCCGCTGGCGAAGGGCAAGGTCCGGCACGATTTCGACCTCGGCAAGGAAGAGGCACGCGTCGTCCATGCGATGGAACTGGCGGGGCAGGGCCGCGACGTGGCCCTGGTCTGCTCCGGCGATGCCGGCATCTATGCCATGGCGACGCTGGTTTTCGAACTTTTCGATAAGGGCGGCATTTCGGATGCCGCTTCTCGTATCGAGGTGCAATGCTCGCCCGGCATCTCCGCGTTGCAAGGCGCTGCCGCGCGCATCGGTGCGCCGCTCGGGCATGATTTCTGCACCATCTCGCTCTCCGATCTGCTGACGCCGTGGGAAGACATCAAGCGGCGCGTGAAGGCAGCCGGCGAGGGCGATTTTGTCATCGCCTTCTACAATCCCGTCTCGATGAAGCGGCGCACGCAGCTCGCCTATGCGCGCGATGAACTGCTGAAATTCCGCCCGGCTTCAACGCCTGTCGTGCTGGCCACCAATCTCGGCAGGCCGGGCGAGACGGTGCGGACCGTGCCGCTCGGTGAACTCAATATTGAAGAGGTCGATATGCTGACCGTGGTCGTCGTCGGTTCGTCGGAAAGCCGGACGGTGACGACGGGTGATGGCAAGACCTGGGTCTATACGCCACGCGGCTATTCCGGAAAGACGGATAGCGGCATGAAGAAAGTGGAAGCATGACAGTCTATTTCATCGGCGCCGGTCCCGGCGCGCCCGATCTCATCACCGTTCGCGGGCTTCGACTGATCGAAAGCTGCCCGGTTTGCCTCTATGCCGGTTCGCTGGTCCCGGAGGAGACGGTGAAATGCGCGCCGGAGGGTGCGATCGTGAAGGACACCGCGCCCATGCATCTCGACGAGATCGTCGCGGATATGAAGGCGGCGCATGAGCGCGGCGAAGATGTCGCCCGCGTCCATTCCGGCGATCCTTCGATCTATGGCGCGATTGCCGAACAGATGCGCAGGCTCGATGCGCTCGAAATTCCATATGAGGTCGTGCCCGGCGTGCCGGCCTTTGCGGCGGCGGCGGCGAAGATGAAGGCGGAGCTGACGCTTCCCGAGATCGCACAGACGATTATCATCACCCGCACCGGCATGAAGGCTTCCTCCATGCCGGAATTCGAGACGCTGGAGATCCTGGGCAAGTCACGCGCGACGCTTGCTATTCACCTCTCGATCCGCAATCTCACCTATGTTCATGATGCGCTCGTGCCCTATTATGGCGAGGATTGCCCGGTCATCATCGCCTATCGTGCCACCTGGCCGGACGAGCAATATATCCGCACGACGCTGTCGGCCATGAAGGAGGACGTGCGCAAGGCGAAGATCACCCGCACGGCGCTGATCTTCGTCGGCAAGGTTTTCGGCGAGGTCGAGTTCCGCGACAGCGATCTCTACAATGCTTCATTCAGCCATGTTCTGAGAAACAAGGGAAAGAAGAAGAGTTCAGTAGACGCGTGATGATCGCTTGGTAAGCTGTCTCCCGCGAAGGGAGTTTCAGCATGACTGACAAGAGCGAATTCAGGGACGGCGGCTGCCGATGCGGGGCGGTGCGCTTCCGTGTGAAGGGCAGGCCGATGATTACCATGGCCTGCCATTGCACAGGCTGCCAGAAGATGACGGCGAGCGCCTTTTCGCTGAGTTCGTTCTACGCGCTTGATAATTTCGAGATCATGCAGGGCGAGACGGTTCTGGGTGGCTTGCAGCAGGATTTGAAGCACCATTTCTGCCCGGACTGCAAAAGCTGGATGTTCACCCGCGCCGACATGATGGGGCCGTATGTGAATGTGCGCTCTACGCTGATCGACGACGGCCGGGGCTACAGGCCGTTCATCGAGACCTACACGAGCGAAATGCTGCCCTGGGCAAGCACGCCTGCGCAGCACAGTTTCGAAAAATTCGCGCCGATGGAGCGTTTTCCGGAATTGCTCGCGGCCTATGCCGCATCCGATTTCTGATGTGAGCGCTGAGCCAATGGAATTCGAAGCCGAAATCTGGAAATCGGAAGGGGCTGGCGGCTGGCATTTCGTC
>DATMTA010000068.1:0-5928 GCA_035565055.1 Ensifer sp. | reverse complement strand
GTGGCCGGGGCGGGCGGCGCGCACGAGGTTGAGGATTGCCTCGACCACGGTTTCGCCGACCGGCATCTTGCGGATGAGGTTCTGGATTTCGGCAAGGCGGTTGGCATCGATGACGCGGCCGGCGGTGCGTTCGGCGACGCCGGTGGTCTCAAGCAGAATCTGCCGTTCGGCGGCGAGTTCCGGATAGGGCACGTCGACCTGCATGAGGAAGCGGTCGAGCTGGGCTTCCGGCAGCGGATAGGTGCCTTCCTGCTCCAGCGGGTTCTGGGTTGCCAGCACATGGAAGGGGCGGGGCAGGTCGAGCCGCTTGCCGGCGACCGAGACGTGATATTCCTGCATGGCCTGCAACAGCGCCGACTGGGTGCGCGGCGAGGCGCGGTTGATCTCGTCGGCCATCAGAAGCTGGGTGAAGATCGGGCCCTGAATGAAGCGGAAGGAGCGCTTGCCCGCCTCGTCCTGATCCATGACTTCCGAGCCGAGAATATCGGCGGGCATCAGGTCGGGCGTGAACTGCACGCGAGCAGCGTCGAGCCCGAGAACGGAGCCGAGCGTCGTCACGAGCTTCGTCTTGGCGAGGCCGGGAACGCCGACGAGAAGCGCATGGCCGCTGGAGAGCACGGCGAGCAATGTCTGCTCGACCACGGCTTCCTGGCCGAAGATGACCTTGGCGACTTCCTGCCGGATGGCGGCAATATCGGCGAGCGCGCTTTCGGCGGCGGCCACCATGGCGGCTTCGTCGATCGGTTCGCTGGTCGTGACGGCCGTCATGCGGCTCCTCCTCAAGGTCTTGCCGGCTTCCAATCGAATCGGAACCGGATCGGTCATCGGGTCATTTCCTCCTAACTTATAGCGCGATGGCGGGCTGACAAGCGCAGGCGGAGTGACTATTTGATTTCTGACGGTAAACCGGGACCAAACGATGGCGGATGAGAGGCTTGAAAAGGCAGGCGATGCGGCGGGGCTGGCGGCGATGATTTCGCGTGCGGCGGACCCGAAACGTGGCCTGCCGCCCGTCGAACGCTGGAATCCGCCCTTTTGCGGCGATATCGACATGGAAATCCGCGCCGACGGCACCTGGTTCTACATGGGAACGCCGATCGGGCGCGAGGCGCTGGTTAGGCTCTTCTCGACCGTGCTGCGCCGCGACGATGACGGGAAGACCTATCTTGTCACGCCTGTGGAAAAGGTCGGCATCCGCGTCGAGGACGCGCCGTTCCTGGCCGTGGAGATGACGCGGACCGAGCGCGACGGCGAACAGGTGCTTACCTTCCGCACCAATGTCGGCGATATTGTCGAGGCGGGGCCGGAGCATCGATTGCGCTTCGAGATCGCTGGCGAGCTTGGCGAATTGAAGCCCTATCTGCATGTTCGCGGCCGGCTGGAGGCGCTGGTTACGCGGGCGGTCATGTATGATCTGGTCGAGCTGGGCGAGGTTATCGAGATCGAGGGCAGGGCGATGTTTGCGGTCCGCTCCTGTGGGGTCGTCTTTCCCGTCATGCCGGCGGACGAGCTGGAAAGGCTCTCGCAATGAGCCTCTATTCGGCTGAGGAATTCCGCCGCCGGGCGCTGCGCCAGGTTGGCGAGCCGGAGGGGCTCGATTGGGCTGACCACGGCGATGTGCTGATGAATCCCGGCTTTGCGGATCAATTGCAGCAGATCAAGCTGCGCGATGCAGCGGTGCTGGTGCCGGTCATCGATGACGGACCGGACGCGCGGATGATCCTCACGCAGCGGACATCGAAGCTTCGCAAGCATTCCGGTCAGGTTGCCTTTCCTGGCGGCGCGATCGATCCGGAGGATACCTCTGCCGAGGCCGCCGCCTTGCGCGAGGCGGAGGAAGAGATCGGGCTGAAGCCGGGTTTCGTCGAGACGATTGCGCGGCTGCCGGATTACAAGACTTTCACGGGTTTCTCGATCACGCCAGTCATGGCGGTGGTGAAGCCGGGGTTCGAGCTCACGATCAACCCGGACGAGGTCGACCATGTCTTCGAAGTGCCGCTCTCCTTCCTGATGAATGGCGAGAACCACATTCTCGACAGCCGCACCTGGGATGGCGGCGAGCGCTTCTTCTATCGCATGCCCTATGAGAACTGGAACATCTGGGGTGTTACGGCGGGCATCCTGCACACCGCCTGGGAAAGATTATACGCATGGTGAATGTCGCAAACGAAGCGTGGTTCAATGCTCCCGACCTGAAAAAGGCGATGGGGCTCCTGAACGCCGATGGCGGGGAGGGGCGCGTTGCCGGCGGGGCGGTGCGCAACAGCCTCATGCAGATTCCCATCGCCGATGTGGACCTTGCCACCACGCTCAAGCCCGAAGAGGTGATCGAGCGCGCGAAAGCTGCGGGCATCAAGGCTATCCCGACCGGGATCGAGCACGGCACCGTGACGCTCGTCATCGACCACCGGCCCTTCGAGGTAACGACGCTGCGGCGCGACGTGACGACTGATGGGCGCCGCGCCGAGGTCGCCTTCACCGATGACTGGGGGGAGGATGCGAGCCGGCGCGATCTGACGATCAACGGGCTCTATGCGGATGCCGATGGCGAGGTGATCGATCTGGTCGAGGGGCTTGCCGATATCGAAACCCGCACAGTGCGCTTCATCGGCGATGCTGAGACGCGCATCCGCGAGGATTACCTGCGCATCCTGCGCTATTTCCGCTTCTTCGCCTTCTATGGCTCCGGCCGGCCGGATGCGGCAGCATTGCGTGCCATGGCGCGCGAGAAGGATGGGTTGAAGCGCCTGTCTGCCGAGCGGGTCTGGTCAGAACTGAAGAAGCTGCTTTCGGCGGACGATCCGGGCAGGGCGCTGCTCTGGATGCGAACGGCGGGCATCCTCACATTGATCCTGCCAGAGACTGAAAAGTGGGGCATCGATGAAGTGCCCGGGCTGATCGCTGCCGAGCGCGCTTTCGGCTGGAAGCCGGACCCGCTGCTCAGGCTCGCCGCGATCGTGCCGCCCGATGCGGAGCGGCTCGCGGCGATGGCCGAGCGGCTGCGGATGTCGAAGCAGGAAGCGGGGTTCCTCGCGGAATGGGCGGCTTCGCCGAAAATCCCGGAAAAGATTGCCGCCACCGCGTTTCGCCGGATGCTTTATCGCTCCGGCAAGGGCGGCGTCATCGTGCGCCTCAAGCTGCAGCTCGCCATCGTCCGGGCAAAATCCGAGGGCGATACGGCCCTGATGCCCGAGGTCGCTCGGTTGAGCGCGTTGCTTCGCGACGCCGTCAATTGGGTCAAGCCGGTGTTTCCGCTGTCCGGTGCGGATGTTCTGGCGAAGGGTGTTTCGCCCGGCCCTCGGGTCGGCGAGCTTCTGGCCAAGCTGGAAGAAGAGTGGCTTGCTGGCGATTTCAATGCGGACAAGCCGGCGCTTCTGGCCCGGCTCGACGCCTCACTTTGAGACAGCCTTCGTGGCGGTCTGAACGCGCGTCATGCGACGGCTGACGCGATGCTCGGCCAGTCCGATGCGCTTCTGGCCGTCCTGCTCCATCACCTTGAGCAGGCGCATAGAGGGGCTGAACATGGCAACACGGTTGCGGCCTTCTTCCTTGGCGGCATAGAGCGCGTTATCTGCGGCTGCGACCAGATTGTCGAAGTTGACGCCGGCTTTCTCGATGGTCGCGCCGCCAATGCTGACGGTCAGCGGAAGGGGGCGGCCCTGGCTCTGGACGGCTGCGTTCTCGACGCCCTGGCGCAGGTCGTCAAGAAGCATCAGGGCGTTGCGGTCATGGTTCTCGGGAATGAAGACCGCGAACTCCTCTCCCCCGATGCGGCCGAAGAGGACATCGTGAGGGAGCCGGTTGCGGATCGTGCGGGCGAATTCCACCAGTGCGCGGTCACCAGCCTGGTGACCGAACTGGTCGTTGATCGACTTGAAGTGATCGAGGTCGATGACCGCGAGGACCGAATTCTCCTTAGCCTCCTTCAACGCAAGTTCGGTGCGCTGGACGAAGGCGCGGCGGTTGGCAACGCCGGTCAGCATGTCGGTCTCGGAGGCGATGCGGTGGCGCTGCTCGGAGCGCTCCTTGATCAGCATCAGCGCGCCCGTGGCGATGACGACGACGTTGAGGAAGGCTTCCAGCATGAAGAGCTTGAACCAGATCGAGGACACGCGACCAGCAACGACCGGAGACGGATCGATGAAGGTGACGATCATGTTCGCGCTGTGGAACAGGGAATGCAGGATCAGGAAACCGCCCAGCAGTCGTGTCATCGACAGTTCCGAATTTCCTTCGCCGGTGTAGAGCGTGTAGGCATTGACAGCGCTCATGACGGTGACCACCGCCGACTGCAGGATTATCGCATTATTCGGGTCATGCCGGAGGGCCGGAAACATCAGATGCACAAAGACAATCGCAGTCGGAATGATAACGATGACCGACGGATGGATCTGGCGCTTTCCGAATGCCCGGAATGCGGACCATGAAAGTGCAAAAGACAGGCCATTGAGGCTCGTGGCGGCAATCAGAATACCGCCTGAAGACACGCCCGCCAAAGCAACGGCAAAGCCGGAACCGACACCTGCCAGGAAGCTCAACGCCCACAGACCTGCGGCGGTCTCATTGCGATCATTCCGCCATATGACACCCATTGCCGCGGCCGTGGCCGACATGGCGATGATGATGCAGATCATGACCGTGGGTATGCTGATAAAATCCATGACTTGTCTCCAAGGCTCGGAGCCTATGAGGACAAGCTTAAAAAAAGGGCTAACAGGGGCGAGCCAGAAGCTGAAATATAGAAAATTTCATTGGTAAAAAATCAGGTCGCGTGGTGCTCCTCGCGGATGCGCGCCTTGATGTTGTCGACCATGTTTTCCCGGATGATTGTTTCTCCGTGTGCCTCGCGCAGGTGTTCAACTGCACGGCGCACGACCTCGGCTTCCTCCTCTGCTCTCGTGTGCCATTGGCATCCGGGAACGAGTGTACCGCATTCGAAAATTCGCATCGTTCTTCCTCCCGCTGGTTGGACCGAGACCTAACCATGCAGGCGGCACGATGTTCCACGGGCGAATATGCCCCGTCAGGGCCAGCGCACCATGGGCGGAAGCGAGGACAGGATGGACTCGACATTGCCGCCGGTCTTCAGGCCGAAGATCGTGCCGCGATCGTAGAGCAGGTTGAACTCGACATAGCGCCCGCGGCGGACGAGCTGCTCCTCGCGGTCGGCGTCGGTCCAGGGCGTATTGAAATTGGCCTCGACGATCTTCGGATAGACCATGGAGAAGGTGCGCCCGACATCGCGTGTGAAGGCGAAATCGGCTTCCCAGCCGCCCTTTTCTTCAGGGGAGTGCAGCCAGTCGTAGAAGATGCCGCCGATGCCGCGCGGCTCGTTGCGGTGCTTCAGGAAGAAGTAGTCGTCGCACCAGTCCTTGAATTTCCGGTGATCGGCGACCGGATGGCGGTTGCAGGTGATTTCCATCGCCTTGTGGAAGAGCTGCGTATCGGGATCGTCCATCGTGCGGCGGCGGTCGAGCACCGGCGTGAGGTCCGCCCCGCCGCCGAACCAGCGACTGGTGGTGACGACCATGCGGGTGTTCATGTGCACTGCCGGCACATTGGGGTTCACCGGATGGGCGATCAGCGAGATGCCGGAGGCCCAGAAGCGCGGGTCTTCGGCAGCTCCCGGAATCTGGCCGCGGAATTCCGGCGAGAACTCGCCGTGGACGGTGGAGGTGTGCACGCCGACCTTTTCGAAGACGCGGCCTTCCATCATCGACATGCGCCCGCCGCCGCCTTCGCCGTTCTCGCGCAGCCAGTCCCGGCCGACGAAGCGGCCCGGCTGCATGTCGGAGAGAGGCCCCTGCAGGTCGTCCTCGATCGCCTCGAAGCTGGCGCAGATCGCGGTGCGAAGCTGCTCGAACCAGGCGCGGGCGGCGTCCTTCTTGGCTTCGATGTCTTCGGGCAGGCTTTTCGGCAGGTCTGGTC
>DATMTA010000067.1:0-54517 GCA_035565055.1 Ensifer sp. | reverse complement strand
TTTGAATTTCATAACTTCTGTCAGGAATAGTGGGTCCCATTGCGAAGGCGGACAAGGAAGCTGCCGCGCAAAACAGGGATAAAAAGATAATGAACCGCTTTCTGTTCGTAGCAGCTGCGGCAGCGATGACTGCCGTCTATTTCGGTCACGCGCACAAGACAATCGAGAATACCATCGCCACCGCGCAGGCGCCCGGCGTGGACATGCAGGCGACGACCGCGGCGACCACACCGGTCTCCATCTCCGCCCCCGGAGAGGAAGCGATCAAGGCTGGGGCGGGCGGGCATTTCAACGCCAACTTCCGGGTGAATGGTCGCGAGGTCGAAGGCCTGGTCGACACGGGGGCGACCTTCGTCGCGATCAACGAGCAGACCGCCAAGCGCATCGGCATCAGCGCCTCCAGTCTCGACTATCGCTATGCCGTCACCACGGCGAACGGCACGACGCAGGCCGCCCATGTAACGCTCGACCGTCTGGACGTCGGCGCGGTTCGGGTCCGGGATGTCGACGCCTTCGTCCTGAAGGACAAGTCGCTGTCCGGAATGCTGGTCGGCATGAGCTTCATGAGCAAACTCAAGTCCTACAAGGTGCAGGACGGGGTTCTCTACCTCAAGAACTGATCTTTTCGACGATGGCCGGGCGCAGCGCCTGCCCGCGCTCACCGATCGTGTAACTCGCCAGAAGCTCGTGTCGCGCCCGCGCGGCAGAGGCTTGGTCTCGCGCGTGGATGCGCGCGATGATATCGCCCTTTTCCACCTGCGTACCAAGCGGCACGAAATCCGTGATGCCAACCGAATGATCAACCTTATCGCTCGGGACGATGCGACCGCCACCAAGGCCGATCACGGTCATGCCGATCTCGCGCGCCTGACAAGACGCCAGCACGCCGGCCCGCGGCGCTTCCACCACCAGTTCAACCGCAGCCTTGGGCATGTGCGACCAGGGTCGTTCGACGAAATCCGCCGGTCCGCCAAGGCTTGCGACCATCCGGCCAAACGCTTCCAGCGCCCTGCCTGAGCTTATCGCCTCCTGCGCCTTGGCCCAGCCCTCTTCGGCCGTGGCTACCACACCGGACGAAAGCAGCATCTCGGCCGCAAGCGCCAGCGTGACCGTTTCGCTCCGGGTGCCGCGCTTGCACCCTTTGAGGAAATCGAGCGCATAGATCACTTCCAGCGCATTGCCGGCGCAGTCTGCAAGCGGTTCGTTCATGTCAGTGATCAGCGCCGAAGTCCTTACGCCCGCACCGTTCGCGACTTCGACCAGTGAGCGGGCCAGTGTGCGTGCCTCTTCCAGATCGGTCATGAAGGCGCCACTGCCGACCTTGACGTCGAGCACCAGCGTTTGAAGCCCGGCGGCGAGTTTCTTGGAGAGGATCGAGGCGGTGATCAGCGGTACGCTGTCCACGGTCGCCGTCACGTCACGGATGGCATAGAGCCGCTTGTCGGCAGGGGCGAGATCGCCGGTCTGGCCGATGATCGCGCAGCCAACCTCGCGCACGGTTTCGCGGAACAGCGTCTCGTCCGGCATGATGTTGTAGCCGGCAATCGACTCCAGCTTGTCGAGCGTGCCGCCGGTATGACCCAGGCCCCGACCGGAGATCATGGGCACGGCCAAGCCGAGCGAGGCGACGATGGGGGCCAGCATCAGCGAGATATTGTCGCCGACGCCGCCGGTCGAGTGCTTGTCGGCGATGGGGCGGTCGATGTCCGACCAGTCGAGCACATCGCCGCTGTCGCGCATGGCGAGCGTCAGCGCCACGGTCTCATCACGGGCCATGCCCTTGAACCAGACGGCCATGGCGAAGGCCGCAACCTGGCCTTCGGAAATGGTGCCGACCGTGAAGCCCTCGACGAAGCGCGCGATCTCCTCGGCCGTCAGCGTCTCGCCATTGCGCTTGGCTCGGATGGTCTCCTGCGGCAGCACCGGGGCCAAACCTCAATAGGCTGCGGTGTTGGGCTTGGCGGGCGTATCGCCGAGCACAGCAAGGATATCACCGAGTAGGCCGGAAGCGCCGAAGCGGAAGGTCTGGGGGGTCGCCCAGCCGGCGCCCATGATCTCGTCGGCAAGGCCGAGATAAATTGCGGCATCCGCCACCGTCCGCACACCACCGGCGGGCTTGAAACCGGCCGGCTTGCCCGAGGCCTTGATCTCTTCGAGCATGATGCGGGCTGCTTCCGGCGTCGCGTTGACGCGGACCTTGCCGGTCGAGGTCTTGATGAAATCGGCCCCTTCCTTCAGCGCGATGGCGGAGGCCTCGCGGATCAGTGCGTCGTCATCCAGATTGCCGGTTTCGAGGATGGTCTTGAGCTTGACCGGCGCCTTGCAGCGCTCGCGGATCGCGGCGATCATCAGACGGGCCGAGGCCTTCTGGCCAATCATGAATTCCTTGTAGGGGATGACGAGATCGATCTCGTCCGCGCCATCGGCAATTGCCTGTTCGGTCTCGCCGATGACCGTTTCCAGCGGCAGTTCGCCGGAGGGGAAGTTGACGACGGTGGCGATCTTGATCGGGCTGCCGGCGCCTAAGATGCCGCGGGCCTGAGCGACGAAGCGCGGCCAGATGCAGATGGCTGCTGTATTTCCGAACTTCGTCTGCGCATCGGCACAGAGCTTTTCGATCGCTTCCGGCGTGCAGTCGTCGTTGAGATTGGTGAGGTCTAGGCAGGCGAGCGCCTTGGCGGCGACGGCCTTCAGGTCTGTCGATGTCATGTCAGTGTACTCCACCCGCGATCATGTCTTTCAGGATCTTCGCCAGCCGGGCTCCGCCGACAGGCGCCATGTCCTTGGTTTCGTGATGCGACAGTTCATTGCCGGTCATGCCGGCGGCGTAATTGGTGATGACGGAGGCGGCCGCAACCTTCATCCCGAGGAAGCGGGCGAGGATGACTTCCGGCACGGTCGACATGCCGACGGCATCCGCGCCCATCACGCGGGCCATGCGGATTTCCGCCGGCGTCTCGAAGCTCGGGCCGGAGAACCACATGTAGACGCCGTTCTTCAGCGGCACGCCGGTCTTCATCGCCGCGCGCTCCATGTCGGCGGCCATGTCGGTGTCATAGGCATTGGTGAGGCCAACGAAGCGGGCATCCGTCTCCTCGCCGATCAGCGGGTTGCGGCCGGTGAAGTTGATGTGATCGGAAATGCGCATCACCGAGCCCGGCGGCATGTCTTCGCGCAGCGAGCCGGCCGAGTTGGTGAGAATGAGATGCGTGACACCGATGCCGTGCAGCACTTCGAGCGGCCGGCGCATGGCGGCGGCATCACCCTTTTCATAGTAGTGCACGCGGCCCGACAACATGATCACCGGCACGCCGTTGAGCCTGCCCGCAACCAGTTCGCCCGCATGGCCGGAAACGGCGCTGACCGGAAAGGCATCGAGTTCGGAATAGGGAATGCGGGTGACGACATCGACAGCGTCCACGAGGCTGCCGAGGCCCGAGCCGAGCACGATGCCGTGGCGCGGCAGCAGGCCGTCGAGCTTGGAGACCAGAAGGTCGATCGTCGCCCTCATCCGATCACCTCGGTTTCGAAACTGTGCGGCAGAAGCTCGTTCATCGTCATCGTCTTCTTCACGCCCGTTTCGTCGCAGAGATAGATGCGCGTGTTGACGCTGGCAAACTCCTTGATGCGCTGGCGGCAGCCGCCGCAGGGTGGGCAGAGTGCGAGCTTTTCGGCGATCACCGCGATCTCGACGATCTGTTTCGCCCCGCCCATGACCATGTGGCTGATAGCGGTTGTTTCCGCGCACCAACCTTCGGGGAAGGCGAGGTTTTCGATATTGGCGCCCGCATAGATCTTGCCGTCCTCGGCACGGATCGCCGCACCGACGGGGAACTTCGAATAGGGCGCGTGGCAAAGCGCCATCGCCTTTTTCGCCGCTTCGTAGAGGTCTGCCGACATCTTACCGTTCCTTTACATAGGGTACGCCCGACGCCTTGGGCGGCGAGGCCTTGCCGATGAAACCCGCCAGCAGGACCACGGTCAGGATATAGGGCAGCGCCTGGATCGCCTGATCCGGAATGCTGCTCATGATGGGAAGTTCCGCGTTCTGGCTGTAAATCGACAGCGCATCGAGGAAGCCGAACAGGAGGCAGGTGAGCAGGATGTTCTTCGGCTTCCAGTTGGCGAAGACGAGGGCTGCAAGTGCGATGAAGCCTCGGCCGGCCGACATGTTCTTCACGAAACCGTTGGCCAGCGCCATCGAGAGATAGGCGCCCGCAAGCCCGCACAGCAGGCCGCCGCAGGTAACCGCGAGATAGCGCATCCGCACGACCGAGATGCCCGCCGTGTCGACCGCGCCCGGATTTTCACCGACAGCGCGCAGGCGCAGGCCGAAGCGCGTGCGATAAAGCACCCACCAGGTGATCGGCACCATGGCGAAAGCGAAATACGTGAGCAGATAGTGCCCGGACAGCAGATCCGAATAGATCGGCCCGAGGACCGGCACATCGCGCACGGCATCGGCACCCGGCAGCTTGTAGGTCGAAAGCCGTGCGTCGGCGGAAAGCGCCGGCGTGCGGCCACCCTGCGCGAACCATGCCTGGCCGAGAATGACGGTGGCGCCTGCCGCGATGAAGTTGATCGCGGTGCCGGAAACGACCTGATCGCCGCGCTGGCTGATCGAGGCATAGCCGTGGACGAGGGAAAACGCGACGGAGACCAGCATGGCCGCAACGATGCCGGCCAAAGCCGAGCCGGTGACGGCGGCCGTGGCCGCGCCGGCGAAGGCGGCGGCCAGCATCTTGCCCTCGAGGCCGATATCGACCACGCCGGAGCGCTCGGCATAGAGACCGGCAAGGGCTGTCAGGATCAGCGGCACGGAGACGCGGATGGTGGACTGAAGAAGGACGACGATCGTGTTGGTATCCATGGATCAGGCCCCTGCTGCCGCTTCGCTGCGCGATTTGCCGAGCCGCGCAAAGAACGCGGTGATGGCGGGACGGAACATATGTTCAAGCGCGCCGGCAAACAGGATGACGAGACCCTGGATGACGACGATCATGTCGCGGGTGATTTCCGGCATGTCGAAGGAAAGCTCGGCCCCGCCCTGATAGAGCATACCGAACAGGATGGCGGCGAGCACGATGCCGACCGGGTGCGAGCGCCCCATCAGCGCCACCGCGATCCCGACGAAGCCGGCGCCGGAGACGAAATCCTGCTGGATGCGGTACTGGTCGCCCATGATCGGGTTCAGCGCCATCAGGCCGGCAAGGGCGCCGGAGATCAACATGGCGACGACGACGATGCGCTTGCTCTTCATGCCCGCAAAGCGGGCTGCATGGGGCTGGAAACCCATGGTGCGCATTTCATAGCCAAGCCGCGTGCGCCAGATCACCACCCAGACAACGAAGGCAGCTGCCAGCGCGACCAGAAAGGAAAAGTTGAACGGCGCGCCGCCGATATCAAGCCCGAAGATCGACAGCAGCCAATCCAGCTTCGGCAATTGCCCGCCGGGCTCGAACGTCCGCGACTGCGCCGCCATCTGGCCAAGGGGCTTGAAGACGTTGAGCAGCATGTAGAGCATCAGGTTCGATGCGATGTAGTTGAACATGATCGTGGTGATCACGATGTGGCTGCCGCGATAGGCCTGCAGCCAGGCCGGGATCAGCGCCCAGAGCGCGCCGAAGGCCATCGAGCCGAGGCTTGCCAGCACGAAAACGAGATACCACGGCATGGTGTGATCGAATGTCAGACAGGCCGCAGCAACGCCGATACCGCCGACATAGGCCTGACCTTCCACGCCAATATTAAAGAGACCGGCATGGGCGGCGACGGCCACGGCAAGGCCGGTGAAGATGAAATAGGTCGCATAATAGAGCGTGAAGCCGATGCCCTCGCCCGAGCCAAAGGCGCCGGTGATCATGATGCGCGCGGCTTCCAGCGGGTTTTCACCCACGAAGACCACGACGATACCGGCCACGAGGAAGGCGACGGCGAGGTTAACGAGCGGGATCAGGGCATATTCCACCCAGCCCGGCAGTTTTGCGAAAGGGGTGCTCATTCGGCGGCCTCCAGCTTCTGTTCCACACCGGCCATCAACAGGCCGAGTTCGCCTTCGGAGGCATCCGGATTGCGCTCGCCGGCAATGCGGCCGGCAAACATGACGATGATACGATCGGAGAGCGAGCGGATTTCATCCAGTTCGACCGAGACAAGAAGGATCGCCTTGCCCTGATCGCGCATCTCGATGATCCGCTTGTGGATGAACTCGATCGCGCCGACATCGACGCCGCGTGTCGGTTGCCCGATGATCAGCACATCCGGATTGCGTTCCATCTCGCGCGCCAGCACGATCTTCTGCTGGTTGCCGCCGGAGAAATTGGCAGTCTTGAGACGCGGGTTGGGCGGACGGATGTCGTATTGCTCGATCTTCTCCATCGCATCCTTGCGGACCGCCTCGACATCGAGAAGGAAGGATTGGCCGAACTTCCTGTCGCCGTGATAGCCGAGCATGGCGTTCTCGGCCTCCTCGAATTTCAGCACCAGGCCGGTGTGATGGCGGTCTTCCGGCACATGGGCCAGACCGCGCCGGCGCATGTCAGCTGGATCGCCGGGGCCGGTCACGTCGACCGGCTGGCCGCTGAGCGTGACAGTCCCGCTGGTGGCGGAGCGCATTCCGGCGATCGCCTCGAGAAGTTCAGACTGGCCATTGCCCGCGACGCCCGCAATGCCGACGATCTCGCCCGCGCGCACGTCGAAGGAGACGTTATCGACCATGGTGACGCCGCGGCTGTCGCGGACGGTGAGGTTGCGGACGGATAGCTTCACCTCGCCCGGCTTCGCCTCGCCCTTCTCGACATGCAGGAGAACGCGGCGGCCGACCATCAGCTCGGCAAGCTCTTCGACATTGGTCTCGGCGGTCTTGCGGGTGGCGACCATTTCGCCGCGGCGCATGACGGACACCTCATCGGTGATCGCCATGATTTCGCGCAGCTTGTGCGTGATGAGGATCACCGTCTTTCCCTGCTCCTTGAGCTGGGCGAGGATGCGGAAAAGATGGTCCGCCTCAGCTGGCGTCAAGACACCCGTCGGCTCGTCGAGAATGAGGATATCGGCCTTGCGATAGATGGCTTTGAGAATTTCGACGCGCTGCTGCACACCGACCGGAAGCTCCTCGATGATCGCATCGGGGTCGACCTCCATCTCATACTGCTCTTCGAGACGCTTCAGTTCGGCGCGCGCCTTGCTGATGCCCTTGGTGAGGATGGCGCTTTCCTCGGCGCCCAGCATGATGTTTTCCAGCACGGAGAAATTCTCGACGAGCATGAAATGCTGGTGGACCATGCCGATGCCGGCGGCGATCGCGGCCTTGGAATCCCGGATGGTGGTCTTCTGGCCGGAAATGAAAATCTCGCCGCTGTCGGCCTGATAGAAGCCGTAAAGGATGGACATCAGCGTCGACTTGCCGGCGCCGTTTTCCCCGATAATGCCGTGGATCGTGCCCTTGGCGACCTTGAGATTGATGTTCTTGTTGGCATGAACCGCGCCGAAACGCTTGTCGATGCCCTTGAGTTCTATCGCGAAATCGCTCATGTCAAACCGTTTTCAGTAGATGACCGGCCGCAGCGCCAATGCCATCAACGTTGACGGGCAAATGGCTGCTTGTAAAGCCCGGGACAGTTCCGGGCGCTCTGGAGGACGACAAAGATGAGCCAGACAGAAGACCGCATTGCACGACTGGAAGAACACGCGGCGCATCAGGCAAGAACGATCGAGGAGCTGTCGGGGGAAGTCGCCCGCCAGTGGAAGGTCATCAATGCGATGCAGGTCAAACTCGACCGCCTGACCGAGCGCTTCCTGGCACTGGAAGAGGCGTCCGTCGAGGCCCATCCGGTCAGCCGTCCTCCTCATTTCTGAGACAGATCGGAAACTTCGTCGAAGCCGCCATTTTATGGCCAATCGTCGGGACTAAACGCCCGCTTCCCCTGCCGTCTTGCTTTTCTTATCCGGCAAAAAGCCGCCCCCGGAGATCATCCGGGAGCGGCTTCAATGTCATCGCCCGATCAATAGGGGCACTTTTCGTCCGTCATGTAGTCGTGGACCTGTACCTTGCCGGACTCGATGTCGGCGCGCGCCTTCTTGACGGCAGCTTCCATTTCCGGGGTCACAAGCTTCTTGTTGTTGTCGTCCATCGCGACATCAACGCCCTTTTCCTTCAGGCCGAGCACGTCGACGCCAGCCTTGAAGTCACCCTTCTTGCCATCCATGAAGGAGTTGTAGACGGCAACGTCCACGCGCTTCATCATAGAGGTCAGGACCTTGCCGGGCTGCAGGCCGTTCTGGTTACTGTCCACGCCGATGCCGAGCTTGCCGGCGTCTGCGGCAGCCTGGAGCACGCCAACGCCGGTGCCGCCGGCAGCGTGGTAAACCACGTCAGCGCCCTGCGAGATCTGCGACTTGGTGATTTCGCCGCCCTTGACCGGGTCGTTCCATGCGGACGGGTCGGAGCCCGTGTAGGCCTGGAGAACCTTGGCGTCCGGCTTGACCGACTTCACGCCGCCGGCATAGCCGCAGGCAAAACGGTGAATGAGCGGGATGTCCATGCCGCCGACGAAGCCGACCGTGCCCGACTTGGCTGCCATCGCGGCCATGACGCCGGCGAGGTAGGAGCCTTCCTGTTCCTTGAAGACGATCGATTTGACGTTCGGAGCCTTCACGACGGTGTCGATGACCACGAAGTTGGTCTTCGGGAATTCAGCGGCGACCTTGGTGATGGCTTCCGTCCAGCTGAAGCCGGCGGTCACGATCGGGTTGTCGCCATCCTTGGCGAACTTGCGAAGCGCCTGCTCGCGCTGGGCATCGTTGGAAATTTCAAATTCGCGGAACTTGGTTCCGGTTTCCTTGGTGAACTTCTCAGCGCCGTGGAAGGCTGCTTCGTTGAACGACTTGTCGAACTTGCCGCCAAGGTCGTAGATGATGGCCGGCTTGGCGTCTGCGGCCAGCACAGGTGCCGCCATGGCCGCCGTGGCCAGGAGACCGAGAACGAGTTTCTTCATTGTCAAAGCCCTGTTTTCTGATGTTTTTGGGTCTCTCCGCCGCCCCTCCAGTTCAAGGCCGCGGATCGCCAGCCTCCCCTCTAGAAGGACCTAGCTCACGCCATCCTTGCATGTCGAAAAAGAAAATTCATCAAAAATTTCTCAACCGGTCAAAAAAGATTGGGCACGGTCGCAGCGAGCAATCGCTGAGGCCGCGCCCATGGTCGAAATGCTTGAAATTTCAATCTATTGCGCAGGTTACGCCGGTGCCGCGCAGACCGCAGTAGCCGCCGGGATTCTTCGCCAGATACTGCTGATGATAGTCCTCGGCCAGATAAAGCGGACCCGCAGGTGCGATCTCGGTCGTGATCTCGGCACGCACGCCATTCTCCTTCAGAGCCTTCTGGAAGGCATCGCGCGCGGCGAAAGCGGCCTTCAGATCGGCGTCGTCATAGGTGTAGATGGTCGAGCGATAGGTCGTGCCGACATCGTTGCCCTGACGCATCCCCTGCGTCGGATCATGCGCCTCGAAAAAGGACTTCAGCAGCGCGTTGAGGCTCACCACCTTGGGATCGTAGACCACCAGGACGACTTCGGCATGGCCGGTCAGGCCCGTCACCGTTTCCTGGTATGTCGGATTGGGTGTGAAGCCGCCGGCATAGCCGGCTGCCGTCACCCAGACGCCCGGAATCTTCCAGAAGTGCCGCTCGGCGCCCCAGAAGCAGCCCATGCCGAGCAGGATGCGCTTCATGCCATCCGGATAGGGCCCGGCGAGCGGCCGGCCGTTGACGAAATGGGTATCGGACGTGGGGATCGGCTCCGGGCGGCCCGGAAGCGCGCGCGACGGATCGGGCATGACGGTTTTCTTGTTCATCAGATCGGTCAGGAACATCATCATCTCCTTTACACGAGAACGGGACACGCCTTCTCCTGAAGGCGGCATGGAAGACGTCTTGATAATTTTGGCGACGTCTCAGACAGAAAAGCGGCCGGCCGGCTTCTTGCGCTTGTAGCCGAGCATCCAGAAGATCAGGGCAAGGCCCAGAAACAGCGCGAAGGCCGGCTGACTGAACAGGCGCACAACCATGTCCTGCAGTTGCGCCCCATCGGGCAGCCCGCCGACATAGGCTTCGGCCTTTTCAAAGGCCTTGGGCGCGACGAACTCGACCAGCGTGAGCCCCGGCGTCATCACGGGGGCATCAGCCGCGAAGGACTGGATCGTGTCCGCAGTCCCGGCAACAACGGCTGCGGCCAGAAAGAACACGCTGAACAGGCGCAGCAGGAAGCGCATGACCTTCTATCTCATTCACAATCGCTGTTGACGGCCCATCCCGAAAAGGCGCGCAGACCGGCCGAATCTCCTCCGCGCCTCTGCATTCCAGTCCGTCCACCTTATCGACTTGTCCCATAAATAGAAAGCCGGCGCGGCAACGACAATGGCCGCAACATCACGTCTTCGTCATCCGGGCGTCACAAGCCGCAACTTTTTCGGAAGAAAGCAGTTGATCCTTTTTATTCTATCGGTATATATCCGCCCGGCCTGCCGGCGACACCATATTGCCGGCGCAAAGACCAGGGAATTTCCGCGAAGGCAATCTCCCCGCACCCGCCGATGGAAACACGGCGGATCAAGGCAAGGACAGGTGGCCGAGTGGTTTAAGGCGCACGCCTGGAACGCGTGTGTACGTGAAAGCGTACCGAGGGTTCGAATCCCTCTCTGTCCGCCATCGACATCTTATGGTTTTCACTGAATTTAACGGATTTTAGCCGGGGTACTCTACCCGCAATTATACCCGTCGGATTCCTGATATGTATCTCACCCATCGTAAGAGCGGCTTTCGGTTTCAGATCGCAGTGCCTGCGGACCTCTGGCCATTCCTCGGCAAGACGCCTCTTCGCGTTCCACTTGGCCGCATTTCATCAGCGGCTGCCCGAAGGACGCGTGCTGCATTGATTTTCGAGATCGAAATGCCATAGCCGGCATAGCGGCGGTTTCCGGCGAGGCGGAAATTCGCGTATGCGATGTTCGGTTCCCGAGGTTGCCGCAGGTGCATCAGTGAAACGCCGTGAAGCGGGATGCGGAACCGACAGCCTCCGACATCGCATTCCTTTTACATCTCAAGCGGGAATCTCCGTGGAAAAGACCCGTTGCATTCTTGCGGTCATTGTCCGGAATAGGGTTTCTTGAGCAACGACGAAAATGTTCGATTATCCGCCATATGAGAATGACGCATGCCCAAGCCCATGACTTTCCGAGCTCTGTCGCAAAAGATGCTCGACACCTGGATACAGACGGGCCCAGAGCGGCCTGCGAGGCCGGAAATCATCTACGCCGGCGCTCTTGAGCACATGTCGCCCACAATGCGCCTGACCGTCTACCACACCGCCCCCGGCGACCCGATGGATTGGTTTCTGGAGGCAATCCGACACCTGACAATACCCGTCAGCGCGTCCGTGGATTTCCGAAAGTTCTTCGAAAGCAAGCGGATCAGGGAATTTGAAGATCAGAATTATATTCGCAGTGTGGTTTTTCCCGCGGTTCCGGAAGTCTACGCTTCAGGCCAACACCGTATCGAATATGTCAGAACCCAGGTTTTGGGCAACGAGATCGGCTATGACAGGTTGCTCCTGCCGCAGAAATCAAAAGGTCCTCCGAGCTGGATCGTCTCCTTTGTCGAGGCGGGCTATTTGCTCAACAAGCCCGTGACTCCGACAACGCCAGACGCCGAAGACCGAGTCATTGTCCAACTGGTGGCCGAAGGCAACAGCGCGAAAGAGATAGCGAAGTATCTAGACCTGTCCCATCGCACCGTAGAGCATCGCCTTGAACGGATAAAGGAGCGGTATAGCGCTCGCAATATTCCGCACCTTGTTGCGATGATCATTGGTGGTCAAGCGAGCCAGGCTGGCGACAAATCGCAATGATCACTTGAAGAGTTGCATGATGTTTTGAGGCTGGGAGTTGGCGATCGAAAGGGACTGGATGGCCAGTTGCTGCTGCGTCTGCAACGCCCTGATCCGTGTCGACGCCTGATTCATGTCGGCATCTACCAGGCGGCCCACGCCCTTCGCCAAGGTATCCGTCAGCTTGCCGATGAAATCGTCTTGCTGATCGAGCCGGGTCTGGACAGCCCCCACCTTGGACATTCCGGAGACGATATTCTCTATGCGTTTGTCCAGTTCGGATATTAAAAAGCCGAAACCAACTTGCGGATCCAAATTCTGAAACGTGTTCTCGTAGACAAGCTGCCGCAAGATGTCTTGGCTACGAGATGCCTGAATGCTTCCATTTCCCGAGCCGTATGTCACCGGATAGGCAGTGCCATAGGAGATGCTGCCGCGGCTCACCACATAGGCTCCGTCAAGAAACCCACCGGAGTTATCGTTGAAGTACGCCGACCCTAAATTGGCTGCAGCAGAATAATCAACCATCGCAGTGGCGGACAAGGGAAGTGATGTCGTCTCTACGCCGCCAGCCCGCGAGTATCCTGTCACGAATTCGATCGAAGAAGATGCCGCAGCGCTCTTGTTTGGAGCGTTGACCAACAGGTTGACGCCAGAGAACGAGGACGAACTGATGATCGAAGAAATTTGCTCGAAATGCTGGGTAATCTCCTGATCCACCTTGGCCATCTCGGAAGAATCGAAGGCCGGATCCGGAACGTAGTCATTGAAAAAGGGTGGCCGAGAGAGCGTGACAGTGGGTGTCGGGAGATCCTTCGCTCCGATCACAAGATTGCGGATTTTCGTTAGTTCAGAACGAACGTTGTCCATCCCGTTGTATGTGACATCGAGAATTCCCTTTGCGACACCCATACTGTCGGAGACCGTGGACAAGACCGAGTTGTCAGAACGCATCGTTGTGGCGATGGACCAGTATGCAGCGTTGTCGGAAGCGCTTTGCACGCGCAGGCCAGATGAAACCGTCCGCTGAGTTCCATCGAGGGAGGCATCGACGCTCCTGAGCGTCTGCAGAGCGGCCATGGCCGTCACATTGGTGTGGATGCTGCTCATGCCGCCTTGGAATGTCTACGCCTGATTTCCTTAAAACGCCCTTTGCACACGGCCGTCTCTCCGACGGAATATCGTTCACAGAAAGTTAACGCTGATTGCAGGCGACCAGGTAAAACTACCCCGCAGAGATACTCGGATGACTCAAACAAGCCGCGGAGGGACAGCTTGGCAGGATTTGCCGATGGGCGATTCCGGTAAAGGGTAGATTTACCCTTCGGCTTTCGAATTCTTAAAACCAGAGCGTGCTATCAACGGCGTGAATGGAGAAAGACGGATGCTCTTCCTCCCGGACATCAGGACAAAGGGGAAATCATGGCACGACGTGGCGCATTGTCTCTTCTCGTGATGCTCGCTGCATCTTCAGCGATGGCGAAGGACTGGTCCGAGGCCAACGTGCAAACCGCGATTTCGATGGTCAAGGCGTCGGAAACGACGGCAGTCGCGGATTGTCTGCACACTGCCGGGACGGTCGCCGAATATCGGGCTGAACAGCTCGATCTCAATGGTGACGGCATCAACGAGCTGAAAATCTACAGCTCCCCGGCACAGTTCGGCAACGGCGCGACCACGTGTTACGGCCAGACTGGGCAAAACGTCTATCTTATGACATCGGACGGGCATGGCGGCTGGAAACAGGAATTTGGCTATGACGCTCAGGACCTAGTTGTTCAGGAAGGCAGGAGCGACGGTTGGGCTGATCTGGAGATTACAGGCCCAGGCTTCTGTTTTCCGATCTTTCGTCACTACAAGAGCGAATATGCAATCTGGAAGGTGTGCGACGGCGCGACGCAAATATTCGCAGACGCCGCGCCCTGGATCACCAGCGGAGCGGCCCCTCGTGATACTGGCGTCGGAGTCACTGCGGTAAAGTCAGACGCACCCACTGGTGTCCAATTCCACGCACCTGAGTTTCAACACAACGGCTCTTTTGTCACGATAGACCACAGACTTGGCGAGATCAGATATACGCGACCGAAGAAATCCATCCGAGGCACCATCAAGTCGGGAATGCTCTTGTTCAAGGGAAAGCCTTGGGATCAGTATGACCAGAATGGTCGTATCTCGGGTACAGCCTACATGTTCAAACAGGGCTGTGCGCCTGCTCCCTATGCTGTCTCAGGCGGGTTCTCTCCCGACTGGTCCCGGATCGTGCTGCACGGTGCTGCGCCGATCAGGAAGAAGGGTTCGTGCGACGTCGAAGGCTATTCGACCGAGAGTGCCAACGCCACGCTGGTGTTCGAGGCTCTGGCTGATTGAGGATTCTGACTGAGGCGAGTCATTCTCCTCGTTCGCGTCTCTCAATACGACCGATCAGTTCCCATACGCCCGCGAGTTTGGAGTGGACTGACATCAACTCGCGTGAGACCATTCTGGCATCGGGAGTTCCGGGGACGCTGGTTGATCGAGGTGAAAGGATGCCGGAGCTTCCGGTATCTCCCGGTTCATCTCGTGGCGGCAACCGATATTGAGGCGCAGGAGTTCGGCGAGCCTCTCGTTGCCGTCGATCAGGTCGGAAAGGAGCACCTTGTCCAGCGAGCGATAGAACGCATCCACCGCGCTGCTGATGGCATCGCGCAGCCAGCAGACGTCCACAAGGGGACAGGTGTTGGACGCACTGAAACATTCCGCGAAGGGCAGGTCTGCCTCGAAGATCCTGAAGACGGATCCTATGTTGATTTGGGCGGGCTGGCGCATCAGTTGAAGGCCGCCATTGCGGCCACGCGTTGCGTCGATAAAGCCGTGATGGCCGAGCGTGCGGATAACCTGCGCCAGATGGTTCTCGGAGGCATTGCAGGCATTTGCAATATCACTTTTGCGCACCGTGATGTGCGGATTGACCGCGCAGAACATCAGCGTTCTGATCGCCAGATTGGTTCGCATCGTGATGCGCATCGTGCCCGTCCCCCCGGATGGCTGTGACTATCTGTCCTGAATACATCACATTTCAAAGCTGCGATTGATCTATGTCAGGCCAGCGCGCCACAGCCCCGGAAACTTGATCCATGTCATTTTCCGCAGGGGATTTTGGCGTAAAGAGGCATGTGAGATGCATGATTATCCGAGATGTCCGCAGTGCGTACCAAATCAAAATCCGATCCCGGAGCTGATCGGCTGAAGGCGATCGAGACGGGTGCGACGCAGGGATTGCGGCGCGCAGGGCTCTTGACGGTTCTTGCCGTGCTGATGGTCCTGCCGCAAAGTCTGCTCATCGGTGACAGTCTCGGCGCGCTTGTCACGGGCGACACCCCCATGCTGTCGCCGCTTCAGGCCGTACTCGCCTATTTCGCTCTCGGCGTCCTGCGGCATGGGCTGGATGCCTGGGGCGGACGTTTCGCGTTTCGCGCGGCACAGGACGTGGTTGCCGCAGAGCGCTCCTCGCTGGCCGTGGCGCAAAGCCGCATCTCGCCCTATTCCGATGGTGCGGTATCGTCCGGCGAAGGGGCGGCGCTCATCGGCGAGAAGCTGGATATTCTGCTTGTCTATCTGACGCGTTATCACACGGCCGCCTTCAAGACGCGGGTCCTGCCGCTTGTGATCCTCGCTGCGACGGCCACGATCTCATGGGCGGCTGCGCTGATCCTTCTCCTCTCCGGTCCGCTGATCCCGGTCTTCATGGCGCTGATCGGTTATGCGGCGCGCGATGCCAGCGCCCGGCATCTCAAGGAGACGGGCTCGCTCAATGCGCTGCTTCTGGAACGCCTTAACGCGCTCGTCGATATCAAGGTGCTCGACGGACGCGAGACGATGGTGTCCCAGTTCTTCGACCGCGCCGATGCTCTGAAGGAGCGGACGATGGCGGTGCTGCGTGTCGCGTTCCTTTCCTCCACGGTGCTGGAGCTGTTTGCGGCGCTGGGCGTCGCGATGGTCGCCGTCTATGTCGGCTTCAGCCTGCTCGGCACGTTCAGCTTCGGAACCTACGGCAGGGGCCTGACGCTGGGGCACGGCATCGTGCTGCTTCTTCTCGCCCCTGAATTCTTTGCACCGCTGCGCGAGCTCGCCGCCGCATGGCACGATCGCGCGGCGGCGCTGGCAGTCGCGGGTGAAATGGCCGAGATCGACTCGCGAGACACAATGGCGATCCTGGGCGAAGGACGCAAGCTTGCAGCACTCGGCGGGCCGATCAGCATCACCACGCGCAACCTCGCCTTCGCAGCCGGAAGGTCGGGTGGCATCGTCTATCCGGACCTCGACATCCGCGCCGGCGAGACGGTCGCCATCACAGGCCCTAGCGGCATCGGCAAGAGCACCTTGCTGGCGCTGATAGCGGGGCTTGCGCGGCTGGAGCGCGGCCGGATCAGCGTCTGCGGGATCAATCTGGATGACGGGACCGCAGATGCATGGCGGATGCGCCTTTCGTGGATTTCCCAAGTGCCGCATTTCGCCAATGCCAGCGTCCTTTCCAATATCATCGGTCCCGGCGGGCTGCGCGATGAATGCAGACTCAAGGCGGCCATAGCGGCCGGGTCGCTCGCTCCGGTTATCGCCGCGTTGCCGAGAGGCCTGCTCACACGCCTGGGGGAAACCGGCGCCGGGCTTTCCGGCGGAGAGGCGCGGCGCGTCATGCTGGCCAGCGCTTTCTATGCCGAAGCGGATGTCGTGCTGGCCGACGAGCCTACGGCGGATCTCGATCCGACGAATGCTCAGGCCGTCACCGAAAGTCTGCTCGCGCTTGCCCGCCAGGGAAAGACGGTGATCATCGCGACCCACGATCGCCAGCTCGCCGATCGCATGGGACGGGAAATCCGGCTGGGGGATGGGGCATGAGGCGACTCGCGCGCATCTTCATCCGGGTCTGGCGGCCGCACGCGGGCAAGCTCGTCCTGGGTAGCCTGTTTTCGGTTCTCGTCGTGTTCGCGGGAACAGCCCTGCTCGGCCTGTCCGGCTGGTTCATCACGGCGACGGGAATTGCAGGGCTGGCCGGCGCCGGGATCGCCTTCGATGTCTTCCGGCCGAGCGCGGCGATCCGCTTCCTGGCGTTGGGCCGGGCCGGTGCGCGCTATGGCGAAAGGCTGCTGACCCACGATGCCACGCTGGCAGGTTTGGCGGAACTGCGCGGGCAATTGCTCGCTGCCATGACACGCGCGCCGCTGCGCAAGCTCGCCGCGCTCAACGGCTCGGAGCGGCTGAACCATCTCACGCTCGACGTGGACGCTCTGGACGGGCTGGCGCTTCGGCTGGCCATCCCGATTCTCTCCGCCGTTCTGGTCCTGGCCGGTTTTCTTCTTGTCCTCTGGTGGATCGAGAGCGGGACCGTTGCCGCGTGGCAGGGAGCCAGTCTTGTCCTCGGTTTCCTGCTCTCTGCAGCCCTGATGCTGAAGACCGTCCAACGCCCCTCGCGGCTGGCGCACAAGGCGTTGCAGGCGACGAGGCTGCGGTTCATCGATCTCATGCGGTCCAGGCCCGAACTGGTCGTCGCCGGGCAGCTCGCGGCCCAGACATCGGCAGTCATGGACGCCCAACACCGGCTCCAGAAAGAGCAGGCACGCATCGACCTTGCGGAGCGGGTATCCGGTCTGCTCATGGGCATGGCCAGTACGCTCGCCGCCGCGGGGAGCCTCTACCTCGGCATCAAGCTTGGCGAAGCCAAGGCGATCGATCCGGCGCTCGCCGCTCTGGGCTTCTTCGGCGCATTGGGAGCGGGCGAAATCATGTCACCCGTCCATCGCGGCCTGTCCGAACTCGGCCGCATACTGGATGCCGCGCGCCGGGTCGATGCGCAGATGATCACCGATCACGAGGAGCCGCGTCGTTCCATCATCGCGGATGCGCCTATCGCCGACGAGCCGGTTCTTCGGATGGACGAGGTGCGCTACACCCAAGCGAGCCGAACCATCCTCCAGGATTTCCACCTCTCCGTCAGCGCCGGCGAGACGGTCGCACTGACGGGGCCCAGCGGCATCGGCAAATCGACCGCGCTGTTGCTGGCGATCGGGCAGCTTCAAAGCGATGCGGGCGGTGTAAGAATCGACGGATGCGACATTCGCACGCTGGATGAGAGCACATTATTCAGCCTTGCCACGCTTCTGCCACAGCGAAGCGCCTTGATGAGTGGGTCGATCCTCGACGCACTCAGGCTGGCGCGCCCGGATTTCGCCGCGCAAGAGGCGTGGCAGGTGCTCGAAGCCGTCAGGCTCGCTGATGTCATCGCCGCAAAGGGCGGGCTGGAATTCATGCTCGGCGAAAGCGGAGCTGGCCTGTCGGGTGGCGAGCGGCGGCGCCTCGCACTGGCGCGCGTTCTCATCAGACGGCCCCGCCTGCTGCTGCTCGACGAGCCGACCGAAGGGCTGGACGAGGAGACGGCCCGCCCGGTGCTCGCCGGCATCCGTGGCTATCTGCCGGAGGCGGCTATCCTGATGGCCTCGCACCGGCGACCGGAAACCGAATTTGCCGACCGTGTCGTGTCGTTGGCGTAGCCTGCGACCAAACAGCGCAAATGTGTATCCCCAATACATCTTATTGACCTCGATCAAGTCCGAGACCTCCCGCTTGCGCTAAGCATTCGGTCATCACTATGTTTGGCCAGGCGAGAGCATCATGGATATCGGCATCGTCGAGCTGTCACGACTGCAATTTGCAATGACAGCGCTCTATCATTTCCTCTTCGTGCCCCTGACATTGGGACTGTCCATCATCGTTGCGATCATGGAGACGGTCTATGTCATGACGGACCGGCCCATCTGGCTGCAGATGACGAAGTTCTGGGGCACGCTGTTCGGCATCAATTTCGTTCTCGGCGTCGCGACCGGCATCACCATGGAATTCCAGTTCGGGATGAACTGGAGCTATTACAGCCACTATGTCGGTGACATCTTCGGCGCACCGCTGGCGGTCGAGGGGCTGATGGCCTTCTTCCTCGAAGCGACCTTCGTCGGCCTCTTCTTCTTCGGCTGGGACCGGCTTTCCAAGCGCGCGCATCTGATCGTCGCCTGGCTTGTCGCCATCGGCTCCAACTTCTCGGCGCTCTGGATCCTGATCGCCAATGGCTGGATGCAGAACCCGGTCGGCGCGGCCTTCAACCCGCTGACAATGCGAATGG
The DNA here is from genome assembly GCA_035565055.1 of Ensifer sp. Lineage (GTDB taxonomy): Bacteria > Pseudomonadota > Alphaproteobacteria > Rhizobiales > Rhizobiaceae > Ensifer_A. The sequence goes on along the minus strand of DATMTA010000067.1, from coordinate 35,491 downwards.
AGATGACATCCTTCTTCGAAGTCGTCTTCAACGAGGTCGCGCAGGCCAAGTTCGTTCATACCGTGTCGGCAGGCTATGTGACGGCATCGGTCTTCGTGCTCGGCGTTTCGGCCTGGTATCTGCTGAAGGGCCGTCACATCGATCTTGCCCGCCGCTCGATTGCGGTCGCGGCCTCCTTCGGCCTTGCTTCGGCGCTCTCGGTTGTGGTGCTCGGTGACGAATCCGGCTATTCGGTCACGCTGTCGCAGAAGATGAAGCTCGCGGCCATCGAAGGCATGTGGGAAACACAACCCGCACCCGCCTCCTTCACGCTTCTCGGCATTCCCGACCAGCAGGCACGCGAAACGCATTATGCCATCCATATTCCCTACGCCATGGGCTTGATCGGCACGCGGTCGCTGACCCGGGAAATTCCGGGCATTGCCGATCTCGTAAAGCAGGCGGAAGCCCGCATCCGCTCCGGCATCGTCGCCTATAACGCGCTGATGGACTATCGCGCCAACAAGGGCAAGGTCGCGCCGGATGTCGCCACCACCTTCGAGGAACACAGCAAGGATCTGGGCTTTGCGCTGCTTCTGAAGCGCTATGTCGACGACCCGCGTCAGGCGACCGACGCACAGATCGTGCAGGCCGCCAACGATACGGTTCCGACGGTATGGCCGCTATTCTGGGCCTTCCGCATCATGGTCGCGCTCGGCTTCTCGTTCATCGCGCTCATGGTCTGGTTCTTCTGGATGTCGTCGTTCCGCAACATGCGCTTCCCGCGCTTCGCGCTGCGGCTCGCCGTCATCCTGATCCCGGCACCGTGGATTGCCGCAGAACTCGGGTGGTTCGTCGCCGAATTCGGCCGCCAGCCCTGGACGGTGGACGGCGTTCTGCCCACTGCGCTCTCGGCGTCCACCCTGTCGGTGACAGACCTTGCCATCACGCTTGCGGGCTTCGTGCTCTTCTACAGCGTGCTCTTCGTGATCGAGATGGGGCTGATGGTGAAATACATCCGCAAGGGCCCGTATATCGACGTTCCCGAAACAGACCGCTGGCAGTCCAATCACCGTGACAGGCTGACGGCCCCCTCGCCTTTCGGCCAGCAACCTGCGGAGTAACGATCATGATCCTTTTTGAACTTGTTCCCTTTGAAATCCTGCGGGTCATCTGGTGGGTGCTGCTCGGCGTGCTCCTCACCGGCTTTGCGCTCACCGACGGTTTCGACCTCGGCGTCGGCGCGCTCCTTCCCTTCGTCGGCAGAACCGACAGCGAGCGGCGCGTCGCCATCAACACCGTCGGCCCGGTCTGGGAAGGCAACCAGGTGTGGTTCATCCTCGGCGGCGGCGCCATCTTCGCCGCCTGGCCGCCGCTCTACGCCGTCAGCTTTTCCGGCTTCTATCTCGCCATGTTTGCCGTTCTCGCCGCCCTCATCCTGCGTCCGGTCGGCTTCAAGTATCGTTCGAAGCGTGAAAGTGCGGCCTGGCGCAATGGCTGGGACTGGGCGCTGTTCGTCGGGGGCGCAGTGCCGGCCCTGATCTTCGGGGTCGCCATGGGCAATGTGCTGCAAGGCGTTCCCTTCCGCTTGAATGACGACCTGAGGGTCTTCTACGACGGAACGTTCTTCGGCCTGCTCAACCCCTTCGCGCTGCTGACCGGTGTCGTCTCTGTTGCCATGCTGATCACCCACGGCGCCGCCTGGCTGCAGCTCAAGGCTGACGGTCCGGTGCGGGATCGCGCCCGCGCCATCGGCTCGATCGCCGCGCTGGTCACCATCGTAACCTATGTGCTCGCCGGTCTCTGGCTCGCCAAGGGCATCGGCGGGTACGCGCTGGTGGGCCAGATCGTCAGCGACGGCCCCTCGAACCCGACCTTCAGCGAGTCCGCGCGCACTGCCAGCTGGTTCGGCGCATTTGCGGAACGTCCGTGGATTGCGGTTGCTCCCATCGTCGGTCTCCTCGGCTCGCTGCTCGCCTTCTACGGCCTGCGCACCGGCAAGGACCTGATGACCATGCTCTATTCGAAGCTGGCCATCATCGGCATCATCTCGTCGGTCGGCCTGACGATGTTCCCCTTCATCCTGCCGTCGTCGATCGATGCTCACTCATCGCTTACCGTCTGGAACGCCTCGTCGTCGCATCAGACGCTCTTCGTCATGCTGGTCGCGGCCGTGATCTTCGTGCCGATCATCCTTGCCTACACCGCCTGGGTCTATCACGTTCTGTGGGGCAAGGTGACCGAGGCAGACATCAAGCGCAATCACGAAACCGTCTACTAAAAGGAGATAAGCCCATGTGGTATTTCGCCTGGCTTCTCGGCCTTCCGCTCGCCGCAATCTTTGCTGTCGTCAACGCGATGTGGCTGGAAATGCAGCAGGATCGCCAGATGATGAATGGCGAGGGCAAGAAGGGCACGCGCCGCTGAAGCCTCTGCAGGCCGGGAGCCAATCGCAGACCTCCTTCCAGGGAACTGCGTTTGGCCGTCCCGGCTGCAATTGGTCCGTCTTCGCGTGTCGGGCTGCTTGAGATTGTTCACGACTGTATCTGTCTCGGACACAGTGATATAGTCTTCACATGAACACGCATTTCTCCGTCGCCACGCACATCCTCGCCTTTCTGCAATTGCAACCAGGCAAGTCCGTTTCGTCCGAAACGCTGGCTGTCAGTATCAATACGAATCCGGGCTTTGTCCGCCGGCTGTTGTCTCAACTCCGCTCGGCAGGGATCACGACCTCCACGATGGGAACGAATGGCGGGACGAGCCTCGCGCGCCCTGGCGAGGACATTACGCTTCTTGATGTCTACAAGGCGACCGGGGCATCTGGACAGATCTTTACACCGCATACCGAGCCGAATGCAGCATGTCCCGTGGGCAAGAATATTCTGGGGGCGTTGCAACCGCGCTTCGATGCTGCGGAACTGGAATTGCAGGACAGTCTCGCCAAAACGACCATTGCCGACATCGCCGAGGACATTCGCGTGAGTGTTCGGGCCGAGCGGGCGAAGGCGGCGGCAGGTCAAGCGTAACAGGTTGAAGCGATCCAAGAGCCCCGATATGTGTCCGTTGCAAGCACATATCTGATCTGCTACTGATGGAGTCACGGATAGGTCTGCTCGCCGTCAGGTAAAACTGCCGCTGCACCCCTATCTGTTACTAATTCAGATACACTTCGGCTTGAGGTTATTCCATGTCTCCACCTACCCAGCAGGCGATTGCCCTTCTCCGCTCTATCGCGACCGGCGAGGCGGGACCTTCCGCGCTCATTCACCCGGAACGCTATATCCAGCACAATCTGACCGCTGCTGATGGTCTTGCGGGGTTTGTCGGCCTGCAGAAACTTGTGTCCAGCACGCCGAACTCGAAGATCGAGACGATCCGTGGCTTTGAGGACGGCGACTTCGTCTTCCTGCACACGCAATATGCCTTCTTCGGGCAGAACCTCGTGGGCTTCGATATCTTCCGCTTCGAAGGTGACCATGTGGTCGAGCATTGGGACAATCTGCAGCCGCTGCGCGGCCCGAGCCCCGATGGCCATAGCATGATCGACGGACCGGTTGAGGCCACCGGTCTCGAGACCACGGACGCGAACAAGGCGCTCGTGCGCAGCTTCATTGAAAGCGTTCTGATCGGGCGTGGCATGAGCGATCTGGGCCGCTTCTTTGACGGCGATCGCTATGTTCAGCACAATCCTGGCGTCGCGGATGGCGTCTCTGGCTTTCTCGCCGCCGCAAAGGCTTTGGCCGCGGAGGGCAAGGCCCCGCAATATGCCAGGCTCCACCTCCTTCTCGGCCAGGGCGATTTCGTTCTCGCGGTGAGCGAAGGCAGCCTTGCCGGCGTGGCGTCCGCCTTCTTCGATCTCTTCCGAGTCGAGAACGGCAAGATCGCCGAGCATTGGGACACGGTCGATGTCATCCCGCCGCGCGAGGCGTGGAAGAACGCCAACGGCAAATTCTGATTTACAGACAGGGATATCGACATGACCTTCAAGGCAATCCTCGTGAGCAAGGCCGATGCCGGCCTCAAGACCGATCTCGTGACCCTTTCGGATCCCGATCTCGGCGACGGCGACGTCACCGTGGCGGTCGAATATTCGACCATCAACTACAAGGATGGCCTCGCCATCTCCGGGCGCGGCAACATCATCCAGACGTTTCCGCTCGTCCCCGGTATCGACCTTGCCGGCACGGTGGAAGCCTCGGCGAGCGCCGATTTCAAGCCGGGCGACCGGGTCGTGATCCATGGCTGGGGGCTGGGCGCGACGCATCACGGCGGCTTTTCGCAGAGGGCGCGCGTCCCGGCCCGCTGGCTCACCCGCCTGCCCTCCAACGTCAGCACGTGGCAGGCAGCCGCCATCGGGACCGCCGGCTTCACGGCGATGCTCAGCGTGCTTGCGCTTGAGCATAATGGCGTGACGCCGGCTTCGGGCGACATTCTCGTCACCGGCGCGAATGGCGGGGCGGGATCGGTGGCCATCGCCATTCTCTCCGGTCTCGGCTATCGCGTAGTCGCCTCGACCGGCCGGCTGAATGAGGCGGAATATCTGAAGTCGCTGGGTGCTGCAGAAATCATTGACCGCCGCACGCTTTCCGAACCCTCGCCGCAACCGATCCAGCCCGCCCGCTGGGCCGGCGCGATCGATTCCGTCGGCAGCCACACGCTGGTGAATGTCCTGGCGCAGACGCAATATGGTGGGGCGGTTGCCAGCTTCGGCCTGGCGCAGGGCACCGATCTTCCGGGCACGGTACTGCCGTTTATCGGCCGCAGCGTGACGCTGGCCGGGGTCGATTCCGTCAATGCACCGCCAGCCAAGCGCGACCGCGCCTATCAGCGGCTCGCCACCGATCTGGACTTCGGCAAGCTGGAAGCGATGACGAAGACAGTCGGCCTCGCCGAAGCGCCCGAGAGTGCTCGCTCCATCTTCGGCGGCGGCATCCAGGGCCGTGTTGTCGTCGATGTGAATGCATGACGTTCAAGCAAGACGGCGGCGTGATCACCACGCCGCCGTCATCATTCCAGCTTCAGGCCCGATAGCGATCAGCCGGCTTGCGGCTGGAGAGATGCGGCAGCATCGCGCCGCGCGCGGCTTCCCAGGCGTCCCATTCGGAGGCGTCCTGCAGCGAGGGGATGGTGGCGAATTCGCCGCGGTCGAGCCCGACCAGTGCGGCGTCGACCAGATCGGCGGCGGACATCACCCATTCTGTCGGCAGGTGGCTGGCAGGCAGACCCGCGACATCCCAGAATTCCGTGCCCGTCGCGCCAGGCAGCACGACCTGGACATTGACGCCTGTGCCCTGAAGCTCCTTGCGCAGCGAATGGCTGAAGGCAAGAACGAAGGACTTGGTGCCGCCATAGACGCCGTTCAGCACTTCCGGGCCGATGGCGACGATGGAGGAGATATTGATCACCGAGCCCTTGCCGCGGGAGACGAAGCGCGGGACGGCGGCATAGGTCAGGCGCAGCGGCGCGGTGACGTTGATGGCGACCATGGCCTGCATTTCCTCGACCTTGGCGCCGGCAAGCGGTGCGGCACTTCCGAAGCCGGCATTGTTGACGAGATGCGTGATCGTGTCGTCCGAAGCAATGACGGCCTCGACCGCCTTGAGCCCCTCTTCCGCGCCGAGATCGGCGACGATCGTGCGGACGGAAACGCCATAGCGCTCGGTCAGCTGCGTAGCGATACCGGTCAGGCGGCCGGCATTGCGGGCGACGAGGATGAGATCGTGGCCCCGGGCGGCGAAGCGGTCGGCGTAAATGGCGCCGATGCCGGAGGATGCGCCGGTGATGAGGATGGTGCCGTTGGTGTTGGTCATTGTCCTGTCCTTCTGTGGTTTCGGGTGTTTCGTTCCCGTCGTTTCGATGACTGGAGATTAGCGCTGGACGACGGCGTCTCAAATGTCATATAAACGGCAAAATAGGACATAAGGGTTTCATCATGCGTCACATCGGCTTCATCATGGAGAATGGCTTTCAGGTCATGGGCATGGCCGCATTGAGCGCATTCGAGTTCGCCAATCAGTCGCTCGGCTCGGATGCCTACAAGCTCACCGTCATGTCCGAAAAAGGCGGCATCATCCGCTCCTCGCTCGGCATCGGCATCGAGACGCAGCCGCTGACGGAATTTCCCGATACACTCATGGTGGTGGGCGAGCTTGTCCCGAAGCCAAGCTCGCCGGCGTTACGCGACTATATAAGACAGGCGGGCGAGCAATCGCGGCGTGTTGCGGGCGTCTGCACCGGCGCGTTTCTGCTCGCCGATGCCGGCCTTCTCGATGGACGCAGTGCCACAACGCATTGGGCACATGCCCGCACGTTGCAGGAACGCTATCCCGACGTCATCGTCGATGAGGACCGGATCTTCATCCAGGACGGCTCGATCTGGACCTCTGCCGGCATGAGTTCGGCGATCGACCTGACGCTGGCGCTGATCGAAGACGATCACAATGCGGAGCTTTCCCGCGCCATCGCCCGCAAGCTGGTCGTCTATCATCGGCGCCCCGGCGGACAGTCGCAATTCTCCGCCCTGCTGGAACTGGAGCCGCGCTCGGACCGCGTCCGCCGCGCGCTCATCCACGCGAAGGAGCACTTGCGCAATCCCCTGACGGTCGAGGAATTGGCGGAGGCCGCGAGCCTGAGCCCGCGCCAGTTCAGCCGACTGTTCCGCGAGGAAACCGGGCAGTCGCCCGCCAAGGCCGTTGAGCGGCTGCGGCTGGAAGCGGCAAAGGCCATGCTGGAAGAAGGCAAGCACCCGCTCGACATCGTGGCGCGCGATACCGGCTTTGCCGACCGCGACCGCATGAGACGGGCATTCCTCCGCTTCTTCGGCCAGCCGCCGCAGAGCCTGCGCCGCAGCCTGAAGCTGATCGAGGGCGAGGAAGAGGACGATGAACTGGCGGCTTGAGACGTCTGTCCGAAATTGACGTTTCTATGTCATTTCAGACATACGCCATCCCGCCTATCCTCCTTTCATCGAAACAAGCCCGCCGGGCGATGAAAGGAACCGATCATGTCTCAGCACTCTCCCATTCAATGGCTCGAAACTGCCAATGGCCGCCTGGCCTATCGCATCGACGGTCCTGAAGGTGGCATTCCGCTCCTTCTTCTTCAGCGCTTCCGTGGCACGATGGACGACTGGGATCCGGCCTTCATCACCGCCATCTCCGCCGACCGGCGGGTCATCCGCTTCGACAGCGCCGGCATCGGCCGCTCCGGAGGTCAGGTGCCGGAAACGATTGCCGGCATGGCCGCGATCGCCGCCGGCGTCGTGGCGCAGCTTGGCCTTACGCTGGTCGATGTGCTCGGCTGGTCGCTCGGGGGCGTCGTTGCCCAGCAGTTCACGCTCGATTTCCCACATCTCGTTCGCCGGCTGATCGTCGCCGGTTCCAGCCCGGGCCCGGTGGCCGATGGTCCGCAGCAGCATCCGCGCGTGCCGCAGGTCATGACCAAGAGCGAGAATGACGACGAGGATTTCCTCTTCCTGTTCTATCCCGAGACGGACAGCGCCGTGGCCCATGGCCGCGCATCGCTTGCCCGCATCAGGGCGCAGGCCGATCTCGGCCCGAAGACCTCGGCGCTCGGTTTCATGGGCCAGGTCAAGGCGATCTCGACCTGGCCGGGCGTGCTTCATCGGGTCAACGAACTGCGGCTGCCCGTGCTGGTCGCCAACGGCGCCCATGACGTGATGCTGCCTGCCTACCGGTCCTATGTGCTGTCGCAGCAAGCGCCGGACGCGAAGCTGATCCTCTATCCGGATGCAGGCCACGCCTTCCTCTTCCAGATGATCGATGATTTCGCCCGCGAAATCGATCAGTTCCTCAGCTGAACGCGCAAGCACCCCTGAACGCAAAGGCGCGGCCCTTTCGGGCTGCGCCAGCAGTAAAAGCTCACCGGAGAATTCCCATGTTGCAGAATGTCGTCTCCTCGCCCGCCCCGCTTGCTGCCAGCGCCGCCGCGCCATCAGGCTCACTCTCCAAGGTCTACTTTCTCGCGCTCGGCACATTCGCGATCGGCACCGAAGGGTTCATGATCGCGCCGCTGCTGCCGACGATTGCCCATGACCTCCACATGAGCCTTTCAGCCACCGCCATGCTGGTCGTGGTCTTCACGCTGGTCATGTCACTCAGTTCGCCCATCACCACCGTGCTGACCGCGCGCCTGCCGCGCCGGAACACTTTGCTGGTGGCGCTGACGCTGTTCACGGCTGGCAATTTCGTCGCCGCCTTTTCCGCCTCCTTCGCGACGCTGATGGTCGCCCGTATCCTGATGGCCGTCGCCTCGGGCCTCTACGTCCCGGGCGCAAACTCGCTCGCCGGTGTCATCGTGCCGGTCGAAAAGCGCGGCCGGGCTCTTGCCATCGTCAGCGGCGGCATGACCATTGCCATCGCGCTCGGCCTGCCGCTCGGCGCGGTCGTCGCGCAGGCCTTCAGCTGGCGCTCCACCTTCCTCATGGTCGCGGTCATGGGTCTCGTGGCACTCGTCGGCATTGCCGCAGGCATCCGCAGGGATGCGGGCTCCGATATTCCGGTGGCGAGCCTCGCCCGGCGCGTCGGCGTCATCCGGCAGCCGGCAGTGCTGCGCCTCCTCGGCGTCACGCTGTTCTGGTCGATCGGCGCCTACACGGCCTATCCCTATATCGCGCCCTATCTCAGCGCAGTTCTGGGCTTCGGAACAGGCGGTATCGGCGCAACGGTGTCCATGTGGGGTTTTGCGGCCGCCATCGGGGTGACGACCGGCGGCAACCTGAATGACCGCTTCGGCTCAAATCGGGTCGTTTTCTGGTCGCTGGTCCTGCTGGCAGTGTCTTTCGTGGTGCTTGGTCTCGCAACGCGGCTTGCCCCGAGCCTCGCCCTCGTTCCAGTGCTTGCCGCAGTCGCCGTCTGGGGCTTCAGCGTCTGGTCGTTCTTCCCGGCCCAGATGGCGCGCCTGATCGCCGCGGGCCCCTCCTCTCAGGCCTCGGTCGCGTTGGCGCTCAACACATCAACGATGTACCTCGGCTTCTCCATCGGCTCGGCCATGGGTGCCGGCGCTGTGGGAGCCGGCGCGATCTGGGGGATTGCTGCGATTGCCGCGGTGTCTGAAGGGATGGCGATCTGGGTGGATCGGTCGTCCAGGCCAAGCTGAGATGGGAGTCGCTGCCGCCGATTTCGGCGAGCGATCCCATGACTTCGATCAACGTCTGCAGCCGGACAAGCGCGGGCGAGACCCCAAACTCTATCGAAGTGTATCAAACCGCGCCGCACTCGTTAAAAGGGAAGAGCCCCGCTTGCTTGTTCAGGCCGCCCCAAGTATAAATAGAAAGGAACCAAAAAGACACAATAATTCGCAGAATTACTGGCCGCCATCTTGATCCATATAAAATTATCGCAATGTTTTCCGGGTTTCGAAATCGCCGAAAAGGTCCTATTTCCGGGCTTCAAGTCCCGGAAATCCTCATTTTTGACGCCAAATTCGTTACATCCACGATTAACTATTTTCCTTGAAAATTGATAAACCAGCGAAATTACCAATATATTCAGGTCTTTATTGCATAATATATAATGCAACGGAGATGTATTATGAAGGAAGACACGCATCGCAACAATGAAGCGCTCACCGGTAGCCTGAAGGACTACCGGGTGCCGCATGGCGTGGACCTGATCCGTCGCACCGAGGCGTTTTTCGACTGGCAGGATGAGCGCCGCAGGCAGACAGTCTGGCCCTATGCGCGCACCATTGCATCGCCGCCGGCCGCGAACTGCAATGCGCTCTCTGATTCAAATGAAATTCTCACCGGCGTGAATTTCGGATCTCAGGACTACCTGTCGCTCTCTTCGCATCCGAAGGTCAAACAGGCTGCGATCGACGCGATCAACCGGTTCGGCGTGCACAGTGCCGGCTCTGCGGCGCTTCTTGGGAACACGTCTTTGTCGCGCGAGCTTGAACAGGCACTCAGCCAGTTCCTGGGCGGTCGCGAGATCGTGCTTTATCCGACAGGATGGGCGGCGGGCTATGGTTCCATCCAGGGTCTCGTCAGGCCCAAGGATCACATCGTCATGGACATCCTTTCGCATTCCTGCCTGCAGGAGGGCGCGAAAGCGGCAACGACCAATATCCATTTCAACCGGCACCTTGACCTGAAATCGGTGAAAGGAAAGCTGGAGCGCATCCGCCGGCAAGACAGCAAGAATGCCATTCTCGTCGTGACGGAATCCCTGTTTTCCATGCATTCAAACACACCGGACCTGAAGGGTCTGCGGCAGATTTGTGATCGCTATTCGGCCATGCTGCTTGTCGACTGCGCGCACGACCTTGGCTGCATGGGCGAGAACGGCCTGGGGCAGCTCGAAGCGCAGGACATGCTGGAGGGCGCCGACATCATTATCGGCAGCTTCTCGAAATCCTTTGCATCGAATGGCGGATTTGTTTCCGTCAAGACCCGTGCAGCGGCGGAATACCTGCGCTACTACAGCGCAACCACGACCTTCTCCAACGCCATGTCGCCGGCACAGGCTGCCGCGGTTCTGGCAGCCCTGGAAATCATTCGCTCGGCGGAGGGCAAGAAGCTCCGCAGTTCGCTGATGTCCAACATTCTCAAGCTGCGGACCGATCTGTCGCGTGCGGGCCAGGAGGTGCTGGGCGTCGCCTCTCCCATCGTGCCTGTCCATGTCGGTGACGAGGCACGCGGCCGGATCATTTCCAGAAAGATGACGGCCATCGGCGCCATCGCCAACCTCGTCGAATACCCGGCCGTACCGCTGGGCCAGTCGCGCTTTCGGCTGCAAGTGATGGCCCAGCATAGCGAAAGCGACATCGAGACCATCGTGAGGGCATTCCGCGCGTGCATGGAGGAGACTGCCATTCCCGCTAATGTTGACCAGATCTCGGCCGAGCTGAAATCAGCGACCAGCCACGCACAAGCCTCCTGAAACTGAATGAGCAGCGACCGGGAAACGAAAATGCCACAGGATGATCCATCGGCGCATCGCACTCGGGGGAAGATTTTCATGGCGATGAAGACAGTCGATGAGCTCATAGACGTATTTGCACCGCCGCAACAATGGCCGGAGCTTGAGACCCGAAAGAGGGTCCGGATCTTCGTGCTCAGCCATCTCTTCGGTCCGTTGCTGGGTTTGCCGATCCCGCTCCTGCTTCTCTATGCCGACCCCCACCCCTTTCCGCACGTACATATTCTTGCGGCGTCGGTGACGGCGTTCTGGATATTCCCGTTCGTCCTGCGCGCCTGGCCGCGCTACTATGCGATCCTCAGCTTCGTCTCGATCCTCAACCTGAACTTCGCAGTTCTCTGGGGCGCCTATCATTACGGAGCTGTGAGCTCGCCGTTCCTGCTTTGGTACATGCTGATCCCGTTGCTGGCATTTTTCTATATCGGCGGCGGCTTCAAGGCGCAGGTGCAGGTCTTTGCCCAGATCGTTCTCGGACTGGGCAGTTTCAGCGTCGCATCGCTTGTGAGCGGCAACAATCTGCCGCATCACATCGCCGTCTCCGACATGATGGTTGCGGGACTTCTCTCAGCCTTCTGCTCGACCGCCTATGCCTTCCTGATGGCAAGCTACTACTCGGCCATCGTCGACAACCAGTCGGAGCTGATCCGCGAAATTGAGCGACACGAGGAAACGCTGCACCAGCTCGTCGCGGCAAAGGACGAAGCGGAAAGTGCAACGAAATTGGCCGAAGCACGAAACGCCGAGCTGGTCGAGGCGAAAAGCCGGCTGGAAGTTTCCGCCCTGCACGACTGGCTGACGGGCCTTCCAAATCGCCGCTACCTTGATGACATCCTGGGGCAGTACTGTTCTCGTCTTGAGGAAAACGGCCGCTCTATTGCGGTTCTTCACATCGATCTGGACCTGTTCAAGCAGATCAACGACAGTCTGGGACATGTGGCGGGCGATGCGATGCTGATGCATGTCGCGAGGCTGTTGAGCAAGCGCGCAGCGCCCGGCGATTTCGTCGCCCGCGTCGGCGGTGACGAATTCATTATTGTCCGCTCGGCGGAAACGGATGTCGAAAGCATCTCGGCATTCGCAGCCACCCTTATCGACGAGATCTGCAAGCCTGTGCCCTATGGCACGAAATTGTGCCGCTTTGGCGCCTGCATCGGCATTGTCGTGGAAAGCGGACATTCGGTCCAGCCTGACAGCCTTCTGATCAATTCTGACGCGGCTCTCTATCGCGCCAAGTCACGCGGACGAAACAGGTATGAGTTCTTCAACGAGGAACTGAGGACCTATCTGGAATCACGCACGCGCCTGTCTGACGATCTGCTGCGCGGTATCGCGAACAAGGAATTCATCGCCTATTATCAACCGCAGTTCGATGCCCGAACGCGGGAACTGGTCGGTGTGGAGGCTCTTGTGCGGTGGAACCACCCGCACCGCGGCGTCCTTGGACCCGGCGAGTTTCTGCAGGCCGCGGAAGAACTCGGCGCCGTCGACCTCATCGACATGGCCATACTCGACTGCGCCGTTGATGACCTGAAAGACTGGAGAGACGCCGGACTGAGCATCCCGAAGATCTCCGTCAACGTGTCTGCCAAGCGCATCTCGGACAATGATCTCATCCAGAATCTGCGCGCCATGAACCTGCCCAGAGACCTCTTCACCTTCGAACTGGTGGAATCGATCTTTCTCGACGAGACCGACGCGAAACTGGAAGACAATATCCGGCAGATCAAGGACATGGGCATCGATATCGAGATCGACGATTTCGGCACCGGCCATGCATCGATTGTCAGCCTTCTGAAGCTCAACCCGAGGCGGCTCAAGATAGATCGTCAGTTCATCGATCCCATCCTGATGTCCGAGGAACACGCCAAGCTCGTTGAATCCATCATCGAAATCGGCAGAACGCTGGATATCGAGGTCATCGCGGAAGGCGTCGAGACGGCGGAGCAGGCCGCCCTTTTGCAGAAACTCGGATGCGACGCCCTTCAGGGCTTCCTGTTTGCCCGTCCTCTACCGAAAACGAAGATTGTCGAGCTCCTGACGAACACGCATCACCATGCCGCCTAGAGCAATTTCAGCGATAGTAGAAACCGGTTTCGTTCGGAATTGCGTGAAAACAAAGAGATAGAACGTTACAGCGTTGGCGTTAGATACTGAAACGCCCTTTGCGTTAGGCGAATGTCCTGTCCAGCCTGGCATTGCTTCGCGCAAAGGCAACCCGCCGCCCCGCCGGAGACGGAGCGACGGGTGCGGCGACTGGCATCGTCGCAAGCCGGTTTTCGAGGCCGGCCGCTGATCAGAAGCTGGTGGCGAAATTGATCCAGACAGTGTCGCCCTGAGCGCGGTTCTTGGCGACGAACTCATGCTGCCAGGATGCGCTCACCTGAAGCTTCTGGCTGAAGGCGTAGCTGATCGAAGGACCAAAGGCGAAAGCGCGGCCACGATGTCCGTCTGCGGGTGCGCCCGGCCCCGTGTCGTTGGTGAATTGCTCGTAGTAGTAGCCCACGCCGCCAATGCGAACCTTGTCGAAATTCCAGCCAATGGCGTAGTCGACTGCCCATTCGTTACCGTTGGTATAACCGGTCGCATTGTTGCGCGTATTGAAGACCAGACGGGAGGTCAGCGCGACTTCAAGCCCCTGCGGATCGGAATAGTGATAGCCGATCGTCGGCTGGAACGACCAGTGGTTCAAACCGGGGCTTGCCGCGTTTGCCGAATTGTAGGCTCCTGTCGGGGCAGCGATGTCCAAGCCCAGAACCATCGAATTCTTTTGATCGAGGTTCCAGGACAATGCGACCGTGCCCACCATGTCGGCGAGCGAGAAACGCCGCGCGGTTCCGGCCGGTGTCGTCACGTCGAGACTGACGAGTGGAACAACGAGCTGCGTCACCAGCTTGCCGCCGGCTATTTCGGCCGGCGTGACGTAGAGGAACCGCAAGACCTCGGCAACGCTGGTAACCTTGAAGTTGATCGGAATCCGGTTGCCATTCCCGTCGTTCAACCGATTGGACGAGTAGACACTGGTCTGCGACAGAAAATAGAAACCCGGATAGGGCGGGAACGCGCCGCCAAAGAATTGGGCGCCGCCGAGGCTGGCCTGTGAATTTCCGTTTTCCGCCGCCATCACGGGACACAGCATCACGCTGGACAGGCCGAGCGCGAGCGCAAGCTTCTTCAAATACATTGAACTTCCTCCTCAAACGAAACGACGTCTGTGACGTTCGGGAGAACAAGGGAATTCGTCGCGGCGCCCGAAAGCGCTGCGCTCGACGATGACGCCGCTATCCGTATTGACTCACTCCCCCGGGCGTCCATCCCGCCACCGGCACACCGCGATCCTCATCGTCTGGTGCTGCGATCGAGAGAGCTAGGTGCCGAATTGACATTTGTAAAATCATATTCAGCAATACATAGTATTTCTTGGAGAAATGCAGCGAATTCAATCGTTTCATGCCCTTTTCCCGGGGCTGAAACAGTTCAAAGCGGGGCAGAAACACGGATATTGAAAAACAGGATATCTACCAGCGACGAAACCGATTGGATCCCTGCCCGCGCCCGGGCATGAGTGCCTCAGGGGTTGTCAATGCAGCCCGAACTCTGCCAGCAGTTCCTCGCGGAGTTTCACAAAGCCGCTTTCGCTGCGATTCCTCGGCCTCGGCAGAGCGACTTCGATTTCACGGATCTGGCCGCCCTTTTCCTTCGGGAGGACAAGGACACGATCGGCCAGGTAGATGGCTTCCTCAAGGTCGTGCGTCACGATGACCATGGTGACCCTCTCCTCCCGCCAGATGCGGTAAAGCTCTTCCTGCATGGTGAGCTTGGTCATGGCATCAAGCGCGCCGAGCGGCTCATCGAGCAGGAGAATTTCCGGCTGGATGGCAAGCGCGCGGGCGATACCGACGCGTTGCGCCATGCCCCCGGAAAGCTGCGAAGGATAGGCTTCGATAAAATCGCTCAGGCCCACCAGTTGCACATAGCGGCGGGCGCGCGAACGCGCCTCCTCCCGCGACAGGCCGCGCAACTCCAGCGGAAAGGCAACGTTCTCGATGACGGTTCGCCAGGGCAGAAGGCGTGGCTCCTGGAAGATGACTGCCCGTTCGGTGCCGACGCCGTGAACCGGCTCGCCATCAATGAGCACGCGCCCCGCGTCGGCCTCTTCGAGACCGGCGAGAACGCGCAGCAGCGTCGTCTTGCCGGACCCGCTGGCGCCGACGATTGCCAGGCATTCGCCGCCGCGAATGTGGAGATTGACGCCGCTCAGCACGTTGAGCGCCCGGCCGTTGATGGTGAAGGTCTTGGAGAGGTCGCGGATCGTGACCTCTCCGCGAAGGGCGTCGTTGGCTGTCGTCATGTCGGACCTCGTTTCCTCGGGGGCGCGGCGGGCGGGTGTCGCCTGCCGCGCTTGTGGTATCAGTTGCTCGCGAAGCGCTCGGGCGTGTAGAGCACGTTCTCGACCTTGATCTGGTCCTTTTTGATCTGGCCTTCGCGCACGAAGATATCGATCCAGAATTGAAGATCGCGGTCGACGGCCTTGGCGCCGGGTCGCAGGCCGTATCCGGTGAAGTATTGCGCGATGTCGCCGTTCTCGCCGCGCGCAGTCAGGACCTTGGCGATGATTTTCTTCGTCTCTTCCGGATGCGTGCGGGCGTAATCGGCGGCGCGTTCGGACTGCTCGATGAAGACCTGCGCTGCCTTGGGGTGGGCCTTGATCCAGTCGCGACGCAGCACCGCGAAGCCGCCGGCAATTTCACCGAGAACATCCGTATCGCCGAAGATCTTCTGCAGGCCGCCATTCTTCAAGGCTGCTCCTTCGAAGGTCTTCTGCCAGTAGCCAAAAGCGGTCACGTCCACCTGCTTGGAGCGCAGCACCTGCTCCAGCTGCGGGCCGGGCACGACGACAAGCTTGGCGGCGTTTTCGGGCAGGCCGACGGAATGCAGCGCCTCGCGGACCGTGTAATCGAGATGGGCGCCGAGCGTGTTGACGGCGATCGTCTTGCCGGCGAGATCCTTGATCGACTTGATGGGGCTTCCATCCAGCGAATAGAAGATGCTCTCTGTCTGCTGGTTGATGCCATTCGTGGGAAAGGCTGCTACGAAATCATTGCCGCCGGCGATCGAGTTGAGGACGGCCGAGGTGGCCGCCCCGCCCAGCTCGACATTGCCCGAGGCGAGCGCGAAGAGCGAAGCCGGGCCGCCCTGGGCATAGCCGACGTTCTCGATCTTGATGCCGGTGCCTTCGAAATAGCCGAGCGCATCAGCCAACTCATGGCCGGACAGCCCGCCCTGGCTGGCAAGGTAGCGGATCTTCACTTCCTCCGGCCCTGCGGCGAAGGCAAAGCCCGCCGGCGTCGAAAGGAAAAGGCTGGCGGAAAGGGCGGCAAGCGCATTGAAGCGGCGGCGGTTGATGGTCGTCATGGTGTTCTCTCCTTGATCAATAAGTTTGATATGCGCTTGGTCAGGGCTTGGCTGGCGCCCAGCGGCACAGGCGTTTCTGAAGGGTTTCCAGGATGAGGTTGGCAACGAGCCCCAGGGCTGCCAGCAGCAGGATGGCGCCGAACATCAGGGGGATCTGGAAATTGTATTGGGCGTTCATCACCTGGAAGCCGAGGCCACTATTGGCGCCGATCATTTCGGCGGCGATGAGCAGCAGGAGCGCGGTGGTGGCGCTCAGCCGCAGGCCGACGAAGATCTGCGGCAGCGCGCCCGGCAGCACGACGCTGCGGAAGATGTGGACACGGCGAGCGCCATAGACGCGGGCCATTTCGATCAGCTTGGGGTCCGCCTGCTTCACGCCGCCGATCGTGGCGAGCAGGATCGGAAACAACGTGGCCCAGAAGATCACGAAGACCTTGGAGGTCTCGCCGAGACCCAGGAGCAGGATGAAGACCGGATAGAGCGCCAGCGCCGAGGTCTGGCGCAAGAGCTGCAGGATCGGGTCCAGTGTGCGCTCGATGATGCGGATCTCGCCCATGAAGAGGCCGAGCGGGATGCCGATGGCGACCGCGGCCGCAAAGGCAATGCCGGCGCGCTGGAGGCTGATGGCAACGTCGCGCCAGAGCGGGCCGGAAACGAAGCCATTGACCACCGCGTCCCAGATGCGGTCGAGCGGCGGGATGACCGCCGGGTTGATCCACCCGGCGGTTGCCGACACCTGCCAGAGGATGGCAAGCACGATAATCGAGCCGTAGCGCAGGATGGCTCCCTGCACGCCACCCCAGACAAGCCGGCCCACGACACCCGTGGAGAAGCCGGGACCGACTTGCCGGGAATCAAGACCTGTTGCATTCAACGGGCCGGATTTCAGCGAATACGTTTGTTCGATATCGAGCGCCATTTTGCTGTCCTCTGAGCGGTGTCTGTCGTTTTACTCGGCGGCCTGAACCGCGCCTGCGGCGAGCGTCCAGCGGTTCTGCGGGAATGGCAGGCCGAGATTTTCGCGCAGCGTCCTGCCCTCGTATTCCGTGCGGAAGAGACCGCGGCGCTGCAGCTCCGGAATGACCAGATCGACGAAGTCGTTCAGTCCGCTCGGCAGCCATGGCGGCAGGATGTTGAAGCCGTCAGCGGCCTCGTTCTCGAACCATTCCTGCAGCGTGTCGGCAATTGTCGTCGGCGTGCCGACGATGGTGAAATGGCCGCGCGCGGAGGCGACCCATTGGTAAAGCTGGCGGATGGTGAAGTTGTTCTCGTCCGCAATCTGTCGGATGAGCGCCTGGCGGCTCTTCATGCCTTCCGTCGGCGGCGCCGGCGGCAGCGGTCCGTCGAGGTCGGCACCCGTCAGGTCGAGTTCACCGCCGGTGAGACCCTTGATCAATGCCAGGCCGTCCTCCTCGAGGATCAAGCTGGTCAAGCGCTCGTATTTCTCCTTCGCTTCCTCCAGCGTGCGGCCGACGAAGGGCGACACGCCGGGCATGATCAGGACGTGATCCGGATTGCGGCCGAGGCCACGGGCGCGCGCCTTGATGTCGCGATAGAATTCCTGCGCCGTCTCGATGTGCTGATGGGCGGTGAAGATGACCTCCGCCGTCTGGGCCGCAAGCCCGCGACCGTCATCCGACTGGCCGGCCTGCACGATGACGGGATGGCCCTGGGGCGAGCGCGACACGTTGAGCGGGCCGCGCACCTTGAAATGTTCGCCGCGATGGTTGGTGTAATGCACCTTGTTGGGATCGAAGAACCGGCCGGTATCGCGGTCGCGAATGAAGGCGTCATCTTCGAAACTGTCCCACAGCTTCTTCACGACCTCGACGAATTCGCCGGCGCGGCGATAGCGGAAGGCGTGCGGGTGCTGATGGTCAAGGTTGAAATTCTGCGCGGCCGACTCTGTCGCCGTCGTCACCACGTTCCAGCCGGCGCGGCCATCGGAAATGAGGTCGAGCGAGGCGAACTTGCGGGCGAGATTGTAGGGTTCCTCGTAGGTCGTCGAGGCCGTGGCGATGAAGCCGAGATGGGTCGTCAGCGGCGCCAGCGCCGAGAAGAGCGTGACCGGCTCGAAACCCGCCACCTTGGCATTGCCGCCCTCGATACCGCCGCCGAAGGCGATCGCCAGCCCGTCCGCCAGGAAGTAGGCATCGAAGAGGCCGCGCTCGGCCGTCAGTGCCAGCTGCTTGTGGAATTCGAAGTTGGTCGCGCCGTCCGCCGGCTGGTCGGGGTGACGCCATGCGGCAATGTGCTGGCCGCCGCCGGGGAGAAATGCACCTAGTCTGATCTTGCGTGTCATGATCTTGATCTCCATGGATTTAAGGGCTTCGGCAGGCCTCGCCCCTCCGCGCGGACGCTGCTTCTCGGGAATTTTTGTCGGGTGGTCAGAAGCCTGCGGCGACCGCTTCCTGATGCAGGCGCAGGTGGCTGACCGGCGCAAAGCCGCGCTCCTGCTGACGGGGCTCGCGAAGATAGGGGGCGAACTGCTCGACCGCGCGGTCGAGCCGGTCCAGAACCGACTTGTTGGCAAGACGCCCTTCCACGAAATCGCGTTCGGACACGTATACGCCGGTCGCCAGCGTCTGGGCCTCGAAAAACGCGAAGAGCGGGCGCAGCTGGTGTTCGATGATCAGGGCATGTTTCTCACCGCCACCGGTTGCTGCGAGCAGGATAGGCTTGCCGGCGAGCCAGGCCGGGTCGATGAGGTCGAAGAGATGCTTGAAGAGGCCCGGATAGCTGCCCTTGTAGACGGGACTTGCGATGACAAGCGCCTTGGCGCGAACGATGTTGTCGACAATCTGGCGCGCCTCTTCGCCGAGGTCGGCAAAGCTGCGGGCAAGCCCAAGTTCGGCGCCGAACTGGCCGAGATCGTACACTTCAGAGGTCTGTTCGAACCGCACGACGGCGCGGCGCACGGCTTCTTCAGCGAGCGCCCGGGTCTTGGACGGTGTGCTGAAACTGCCGGAAAGGCCGATGATTCCGAGGCTGGACCGGTTGGCAGACATGCGCATCTCCTTCGCGTTATCGTCTATCTTGTAAATAGACTAAACTCACGAAACCTTTTCCGTCCATTCCATATTCGAAGGGCGAAAGAGATGGGTTCTCCTGTCCGAGTTGCGGCCTGCGATAGAAATTCTCTCCCCCATTTTGACGCGAATTCGATGAAAAGAAGCGGGGCCGGAATCCTCATCTGGATCCCGGCCCCTTGCGTTTTTCGCGTTTCAACGGGCCCCGTCTATCAGGGCAGGCGGGCGACGGATCCGCGCAGGGTCGCGCGGCTGCCGGTGGCGATGCGATCGGCAATCTGACGGGCCTGTTCCCGGATATCGGGGACGGCAATCGTTTCCCAGAAAGTGCCCATTGTCACCGGACCGATTCCGAAAATGCGGGCCGAAGGCTCACCTTCCGCATTGACCAGCGCACAATGGCGATCGAATTCGAGGCCGAGCCCGAGCTTTTCGAGACGCGCGGCGCCGCTCGCGACCAGCGCACCGGCCAGTCCTTCAAGTTCCTGCCCGGCGCGGCGTCGAACACCGCGGCAGTCATAGATGACATCGGCCTTGAACGGCTGCGGCTCGTCCCAGCCCGTCCGAACGATGGCGGCAAACAACCGCTCGCCGCAGCGCGTCGCCGAGAGGAACCTTCCCTTGACGATTTCAAGCTGGCCGCTTTGAAGCGCCGTCTTGATGCGCTCGGCCTGGGCTGGCGGCATACGGTGGCGGTGGACGTCCCAGAAGGCGACCGCGTGGCGCAGGAAGCGCTGGCGCGATTCCGTCGGCAGGTTCCTCCACACCGTCTGGATATGCGGACGCATTCCGTCCATGACATCGCGCCAATCGCCGCCGTTCGCCTCATGGGTGCGAACGAGGTCTGTCAGCCAGCGGCTGAGATAATGGATACTGGCGCCGAGCGGGATGTCAGCCGTCGATAGCTGAAGCGGACGATGCAATGCATGGCGCTGCGACACCAGACCGCGCCGCGACACGGCGACAATCTTGCCCTTGTGCCCGTTGTCGAGCAGGGACAGAACCGTATCGATCATCGAAAGCCCTGTCCCGACGATCAGGACCCGCGAGCCCGGGTTGTCCGGAAGCGGGTCGGTCCAGGGATTGGACAGAAGGCCCTCGCCGTCGCGTTTCAGTCCGAAGCCGGTCGCCACCACGGCAAAATGCGCTGGCAAGGACGAGCCATCATCGAGCGTAACCTCGACACCATGTTCAAGCTCCCGCATCCCCACGCAGCTCTGCGGCAGGACGCGAAACTTGCCCACCGGCGCCGTTTCCCGCAGCGCCGATTCCAGATATTCGCTGTAGACGCTGCGCGGCACGAACGGACCGCTTCGGGCAAATGCGGGATGATGAACTGCCAGCCAGCGATCGAAGTGATCGGGTGTGCCGGAAAAGGCGCTGAGCTGTGCGGAGCGGACATTGAAAAGATGCGAAGGGTTGGAGGTGCCATACGCCAGACCCTTGCCGATCTCGCCGCTCGCCTCGACCAGCGTGACACGCAAGGCGCCATCGCCAAGACGGAAGAGATTGGCCGCCATGATGGCCCCGCTGGCTCCGCCGCCTGCAATTACGATGTGATGCGTCATTTCCGCCTCCCGGGTTGGAACGGAAACCTTGAGGTACCGCTCAGGATATTTCCAGAAACTCGTCTTCCTCGATGCTCGCCGCCTCGACCATGAATCGCATGTCGGCCAGTGATTTCGTATCGAGTACGGAGGCGATCGCCTCGCGGACTTCCAGCATCGAAAGGCGCACGGGGCAGGTCGCCTCGTCCTCGCAATCGCGGCAGCGATGATAGGCTGTGCGGCTGGCACAGCTGATCGGCGCGAGCGGCCCATCGAGGACGCGCAACGCGTGACCCACCATGATCTCCTCGGGACGATGCGCCAGTCGATAGCCGCCTGCCCTGCCCTTGCGGGTTTCGACAAAGCCGCCATTGCGCAGATCGGCCAGGATCGCGTCGAGAAACTTCTTCGACATGCCGTATGTCTCGGCGATTTCCACCGATTGGGCGACACTCCCCTGCGGGATGCCCGATAGATAATGAAGCGCCTTCAAACCATACTTGCCCTTCATGGTGAGCATCGGTCTGCATATCCTCATCACAACAAGGCTCCGGACGTGATGCACACGCCCGTTCGTCGCCTTTCGTCACTCTCGTCTCGAACTCGTTCATCGCAGGTCTCCGCCGATTGTCTCGGCCGCCTGGCGATCATGCGGTCTTGCGGGAGAGGCTTGCGGTCCATCGCCCGCCATCCCGATCGTCGCGCCCGTCTAGAAAAACGCTCCGGGCTTCAGAACTAGAACCGCAACCACGCCATAGGCAGCCAGGAACGCCATCCAGCCCAATGCCCGCCCGAAGGCCGGCCCGCTGAAGGTCTGACTCATCTTGATATGCGAATTCGTCGTCTGTCTTGTCGTCACGGCAACCTCCCCTTCAGGGCTGAGTGCTGTCTTGAACAAGGGATAGTCTAGTATACTTGTAGACTTTGTAAATTCTCTTTCTGCCACGTTTAAGAGAAAATTCATCTCTTTTGCGGCGGAAACGCGGCGGTCAGACCAGGCCCGCGGAGCAGATGGCGAGGATCGCGGCTGCGGAAATCTGCCCTCAAGAGGCCAGCTTTCGGCGTCGGAACGGTTCAGTCGAGAGGCGCGCGCCTCATGTGCCATGGCCGCGCCTGCTCCATCTGGCCCGAGAGTGAGAAGAGCGTCGCTTCATCGCCAAAGCGTCCGACCAGATGCATACCGATCGGAAGTCCGTCAGCCGAGACCGTGACGGGCACAGAGGCGGCAGGCTGCCCTGTCACGTTGAAGATCGGGGTCCAGGGGATGAAGGCGAAGGTGGCATCGGCAATCGGCCTTGCAATGCCCATTGCCTTGAGCAGCCAGCCGGCATTCATGGAACCGATCACCCGGATCAGACGAGCCTCCGCGGGTTTCGGCAGCAGGGCGCCGATCTTGACCGGAAGGCTCGCAAGAACTGGGGTCATCAGCACGTCATACCCTTCGAAGAAGGCGGCGACCTCTCGCGAGACAGTCTGCAGATAGCGTTTGGCAGCAGTCAATTCCGCAGCGGAGAAGGCCGACCCCAGAAGCCCGAGACCGAAGCTGGAAGGGTCGTAATCGGTGGCGCGCACCTGCACGCCGGTGCGGCGCGCAGTGTCTTCGATATCGGCCCGGAGTTCGGCGGCAAGGACGGTCAGGAAAGCCATGGAGAAGGCCTCGCGATCGATGCGTGGCGCCGCCTCGACGGCCTCGTGGCCGAGATCGCGCAGCAGACCGACAGCTTCGTTGAAGGCGGCCACGATTTCGGGGTCGACCGTCTTGCCCAGCATCGGAGCCGCGCTGACAGCCACCTTCAACCGGCCCGGCGGTCGGCTGACGGCATCGAGCCAGCTGCCCGTGAAGGCCGGGGCATGATAGGGCGCCCCGATATCCGGCCCGTGCGTCGCATCCAGAATGGCCGCCGAATCCCGCACCGACCGGGTGAGCACGTGCTCGACCGCGTAACCAGACCATGCCTCACCGATGATGGGACCCGCAGGCGTGCGCGCACGCGTCGGCTTCAGACCAAAGAGACCGCAGGCGGAGGCCGGAATGCGGATCGAACCGCCACCATCGCCTCCGGAGGCCAGAGGTACAAAGCCCGCCGCCACGGCCGCCGCCGAACCACCGGACGAGCCGCCCGGCGTGCGGCTGAGGTCCCAGGGATTGCGCGTTGCCCCAAAGGTCTGTGGCTCGGTATACGGCGTGAGGCCGAATTCGGGCGTATTGGTCTTGCCGAGAATGTTCAGGCCGGCGCGCTTCCAGCGGCGCACGAGTTCGCTGTCCCGGTCGGCAGCGCGTCCCTTCAACAATCGCGTTCCGCCCGCAGTCGGAACACCCTCGATCGTTGAGAGCAGATCCTTGACCAGAAACGGAACGCCACCGAATGGCCCTTCGAAAGCCTCGTCGGCACGCTTTAGCGCCATGTCGTAAAGCGGCGTGATGACCGCATTGATCTTCGGATTGAGCCGCTCGATGCGAGCGATGGCCGTTTCAGCGAGTTCGCGCGGCGTGACCTCCCCGGCCTTGACCAAAGCTGCCAGGCCAAGGCCATCATGGCTGAGATAGTCCGTCTCCGAGATCATGCTGCGCCCCTGAATTGTTTTCCGTACGGGAGCACGAAACGGCAGAATGTTCAAGATTGGACGGCCGTGGGTATTACCGACTGAGCGTGTCGACCGGGTAGGCTGTGGTGCTCTTGATGCGCTCCATTGCGAAATGGGAGGTAACGTTTTTCAAAGCCACAGCCTCCGTCAGGCGGCGATAGAAGGCGTCGAACGAAGCCATGTCAGCGACGGCAACTTTCAGCATGTAGTCGATCTCGCCGGCCATGCGGTGGATTTCCATCACCTCCGGCATTGCGCCGATCGTTTCGGAAAAATTGTCGCGCCAGGCCGGGCTGTGATCCGCCGCCTCGATGGCGACGAAGACGGTCAGCCCCAGGCCAACAGCTTCGGGAGCGACCAGTGCGACACGGCGCAGGATGACGCCGCTTTGTTCGAGCTTCTGGATGCGCTTCCAGCAAGGGGTCTGCGACAGCGCCACCTGCTCGGCTATCTGCGCCACAGAAAGCGTCGCGTCCTCCTGCAGGGCCGCGATGATCTTGCGGTCGATCAGATCCATGAGCCTCTCCTCTGCTAATGGGCATTTGCCCTGCGTTCGGACCATAGCCTTTTTATCTATAATTCTTGTAGACTAATATGTTCCGAATTTGCCGGGTTTTTGAAATTTCCATCTCGCACCCGCGCGATTTCGGAGAACGGGTCTTCTGACCGGCCTTTTGCCGAGCGGTGTCGGAAGATCACTCCTGTGAGGGCGCCCCTTCCTTCACTTCCGCAACATCGGGGGCTGTTCTTACTGTCTCCACGGCTGATTAACCTTTTATTAACTGGTTGAAATTCAGCTTTCCGGTGTATTGCTCGCCTCAATTCACGCAAGCTACAGACAAGCGATCGGCAATATTGTCGAGATGCAAAATGACAATGATGTCATCAAAGGAATGAGCAATGATTGTTCTTGGAATGAGCGCAACGCTTATCGCCACCTTCACCCTGGCAGCGTTCTCCCTTCTTGTATCCCTCGATAGCGGCAGAGAGACGCCGGTCAACCCGGTTTTCTGATCAGACTATCAGGGAAGCATGTGACGGAGAGCGCTTCGATCCGACAGGATCGACACGGCCGGCGATGCAACTCGGTCCAGTCACCTTTCTCCCGCCGCTCCGAACGGCCGGAGCGAGACCATGAACCGACGCAACAGCGATGCGCCGGTTCGACGATTGGCGCATCGCCTTTTCCATCGCCGGCATTGACTTGACCAGACCCACCGGGAGAAAGTGGTCGCCGACAATATCGGCTAGGCAAGACCGCATTCCATGAGCATTCAATCCGTCAAAGACTTTCTCGCAAACCACGCTCCCGACATTTCCGTCATCGAACTCGAAACCAGCACCGCAACCGTTGCGCTGGCGGCGGAAGGTCATGGCGTTGAGCCTGGACAGATCGCCAAAACACTGGCGCTACGGACCGACGACGGCGTGATCCTCATTGTGGCGCGGGGCGATGCCCGGATCGACAACAAGAAGTTCAAGTCAAGGTTCGGCGGCAAACCGCGAATGCTCCCGCTTGAAGAGGTGGAGGCGGAGACGTCGCATCCCGTGGGCGGCGTCTGCCCGTTCGGCTTGCCCCACCCTCTTCCGGTCTTTTGTGACGTGTCGCTGAAAAGCTATGACGAAGTTGTTCCCGCCGCCGGCGCGATCAACGCGGCGGTCAGGATAGAACCGCAGCGCATGGCGGATCTCGTGTCGGCAGAATGG
Organism: Ensifer sp.; assembly: GCA_035565055.1. Lineage (GTDB taxonomy): Bacteria > Pseudomonadota > Alphaproteobacteria > Rhizobiales > Rhizobiaceae > Ensifer_A. The sequence continues at coordinate 10,288 of DATMTA010000067.1, read as the reverse complement.
ATCGACGTTTGCCAGGGATGACGACGGACCTCAGCGGGGCCGCCTGCGGTCCGGCTCAGAAGCCGGAACCGCCGAAAGCTTCGTTGCGAAGCGTTCCCAGGATGATGGTGACGTCCAGCATCAGCGAATAATTGTCGACATAATGCAGGTCGGCAGCGGCGCGGGCGCGTGACTTGCTGGCCAGCACCGTCGGCCCGCGCAGACCGCGCATCTGCGCCAGACCGGTAATTCCGGGGCGCACGCGATGACGACGGTGATATTCCGGCACCAGGTCTTCGTACAGCATACCGGCAGCCTGCATCCCGATCGCGTGCGGACGCGGTCCGACAAGTGACATGTCGCCCTTGAGGACGTTCAGAAGCTGCGGAAGTTCGTCGAGATTGGTCTTCCGAAGAACGGCACCGAGCGGCGTGATGCGGCTGTCGCCGACACGCGTCTGCGCCACGCCGGTCCGGTCTTCGCGATCCGTGTACATAGAACGGAACTTGTAGACGCGAATCTTCTTGCAATCCTTGCCCCAACGCAACTGTGAGAACAGCGCCGGACCCGGGCTCGTCACGCGGATCATCAGCGCGATCAGCAACAGGACGGGCAGCAGGACCAGAATCGCCGACGAGGAAACCACGATGTCGATCGCACGCTTCAATGCAAGCTGCAGCGACTTCTCTTCGATGCGCCGATACGAACCGCGCTCCGACCGCACGCAGCTCGGCGTTTGTACACCCGTTACTCGCGCTACCGTTTCGTGACGAACAAAATCAAGTTCCTTGACCGTCATCCCAAAATCCCAGGTTGAAAATAAAATTTAACACAATTATTCCGGAAAACCGTCCCCCGAATTGGAAGACCATAACTGGAAACCTCGCAGGCCGGCAACTATTTTTTACCATTTCTTCATTTTATTCTTCAACGCATTGTTAACCATATTTGCAAAATACGCCCAGAACGATAGAAATATTTTTTCAAAATCTGTCAAATTTTCGGAAAAACATCGATATGCTTGGCGATATACCAAATATAACGCAACGCAAGAGAAATTTTGCACGCCTTAACCCAAATATAAATCGAATATCGGGATATTTACTGATGTTGCATCGCACAAATCAACACGGGCGTTTATACGTAAAACCTTAAAAAACAACCTGAAGATACAGGAGTGCGCCCACGCGGTCGAATGATTTTACTGGGATGAAGCGAATCGAAGAATGCCATCATACGCCTCATTTGGGCCGTTTCGGCACAACCTAAGTTGACAGACGGACGGTGATGCGGAGGTCGCACCCAAACAAGAAAACAGGGCACGACCCCAATCGAAGCCGTAGGCCGAACCTCTCAGCGAAAACCGCTCAGTTCTCTTCCATCTTCAGCGCGGCAATGAACGCTTCCTGCGGGATTTCGACCTTGCCGAACTGCCGCATCCGCTTCTTGCCTTCCTTCTGCTTTTCCAGAAGCTTGCGCTTGCGGGTGGCGTCGCCGCCGTAGCACTTGGCGGTCACGTCCTTGCGCAGTGCGCGGACGGTTTCGCGGGCAATGACCTTGCCGCCGATGGCGGCCTGGATCGGGATCTGGAACATGTGCGGCGGGATGAGTTCTTTCAGCTTCTCGCACATGGCTCGGCCACGGCGATCCGCTGCCGAGCGGTGGACGAGAATGGAGAGCGCATCGACCGGGTCGCCATTGACCAGGATGTTGAGCTTCACGAGATCGCCTTCGCGATAGTCCGCCAGATTGTAGTCGAAGGAGGCGTAACCCTTGGAGATCGACTTCAGGCGGTCGTAGAAGTCGAAGACGACTTCGTTGAGCGGCAGTTCATAGGATACCATGGCGCGGGTGCCGACATAGGAAAGGTCGGTCTGGATGCCGCGGCGGTCCTGGCAGAGCTTGAGGATCGAGCCGAGATATTCGTCCGGCGTCATGATGGTCGCCTTGATCCAGGGCTCGTGGATCTCGTCGATCTTGACGACATCCGGCATGTCGGCCGGATTGTGCAGTTCGCGCTCCGTGCCGTCGGTCAGGCGGATCTTGTAGACAACCGAGGGTGCGGTGGCGACGAGATCGAGATTGAATTCGCGCTCCAAGCGTTCCTGGATGATTTCCAGATGCAGCAGGCCGAGGAAGCCGCAGCGGAAGCCGAAGCCGAGCGCGGCGGACGATTCCATTTCAAACGAGAAGGACGCATCGTTGAGGCGCAGCTTGCCCATGGCAGCGCGCAGGTCCTCGAAATCGGCCGCATCGACCGGGAAGAGGCCGCAGAAGACCACCGGCTGGGCCGGCTTGAAGCCCGGCAACGCCTTGTCCGTCGGGCGCTTGTCCTCGGTGATTGTATCGCCGACGCGGGTATCGGCCACTTCCTTGATGGAAGCGGTGATGAAGCCGATCTCGCCGGGGCCGAGTTCCTCGACATTGACCATCTTGGGCGTGATGACGCCGACGCGCTCGATGCCATATTTGGCGTCCGTGCCCATCATGCGGATGGTCATGCCCTTGCGCAGCACGCCGTCAAGGATGCGCACGAGAACGATGACGCCGAGATAGGTGTCGTACCAGCTGTCGACCAGCAGGGCTTTCAGCGGCGCATCCGCACCCTTCTCGCTCTTCGGCGCAGGCAGCTTGTGGACGATGGCTTCGAGAACGTCAGGAATGCCGAGGCCGGTCTTGGCCGAAATCAGCACGGCTTCTGACGCATCGATGCCGATCACTTCCTCGATCTGTTCCTTCACGCGGTCGGGTTCCGCCGCCGGCAGGTCGACCTTGTTGAGAACCGTGACGATCTCGTGATTGTTGTCGATCGCCTGATAGACGTTGGCGAGCGTCTGGGCTTCGACACCCTGCGATGCGTCCACCACCAGAAGCGAGCCTTCGCAGGCCGACAGCGAGCGAGAGACTTCATAGGTGAAGTCGACGTGGCCGGGCGTGTCGATGAGGTTCAGCACATAGTTCTCACCATTATTGGCCTTGTAGTTCAGACGCACGGTCTGGGCCTTGATGGTGATGCCGCGTTCCTTCTCGATATCCATGTTATCGAGCACCTGTTCCGACATCTCGCGCGCTTCCAGGCCGCCGCAGGTCTGGATCAGGCGGTCGGCCAGCGTCGATTTCCCATGGTCGATATGGGCGACGATGGAGAAGTTGCGGATATGGTCGAGGGGGATGCGGGTCGAATCTGTGCTCATGGTCCGGCCATATAGCAGCGGTCCAGACCCTGGAAAAGCGGAATTATAGGGCTTTGCGTGGTTAATGAGGGCTCAGCACCCTCAATTGTCGCCCGTCATGCGCCGGAAGGGCAGAATGGAGCGGATGCGGGCATCGCGCAGCCACAGCCCGCCCCACATGAAGGCGGCGAGATAGAAGCTGAAGAGGGTATGCGAGAAGAGCGGACTTTCCGCCCTCACCTGCGTGGCAATCGCGCCGCCGAAGAGGCCGGTCATGATGATCGCGCCAAGCAGGCTGGTGGCGGGGATGACGTAGAGGACTGTGCCGGCGAGTTCGATCAGGCCGATCATCAGGGCGTAGCCATGGGGCCAGCCAAGCGCCTTGAGCGTGTCTTCGGCAACGGCCATGCCGAGCAGTTTTGGCGCGACCGACGCTCCCAGCATGAAGAGCACGAAGAGCGCGCTCAAAGCCCGCCCGGTCCAGATCATCCACGATTTGCTTTCCATACGCTCCCCCATGCGTGATTGGTTGATATCAACTCTAATCGGAGCCGCCGCATTTCGGCAAGCCCCGGAGATGCGATTGCATTTTTTTCTCAGGTGATGTCGATTCCGGTCTGGGTGGCGCGTCTCTTTGTCGACGGCGCCGATGGGCGGGGCCTCAAGCGAGCCTCAAGGAGGGGCGGAGTTCATGCAATACATGCTTCTGATTTACGAGAATGAAGAGATCTTCGGCGGGCCGGAGAAGAACGGGCCGATCATGGCCGAAGTCGGGCCGAAGCACTTCGCCTTCATCGGCGAGATGGGTGCGGCGCGCCTCGGCGGTGCGGGCCTCAAGGGCACGGCCTTCGCGACGACGGTGCGGACCGAGAACGGCCAGCAGACCATTCACGACGGGCCGTTTGCCGAGACGAAGGAACAGCTGGGGGGCTATTATCTCATCGAGGCGCCGGATCTCGACGCCGCGATCGCGCTCGCCAAGAAGGTGCCGCTCGGTCGCGACGGCGCGATCGAAATCCGGCCGCTGATCCCCATGCCGCCGGGCATGACGCGGTAGGGCCGGCGATGGGCGGTACGGCTCTTGAGGTTGCATATCGGGAGGCAGGCGGGCGCATCATCGCCGCGCTTGCCGCCCGGTTCCGCGACCTCGATCTGGCCGAGGAGGCCTTGGCCGAGGCCTGCTCGCGGGCGGCGAAGGCTTGGGCCACGTCCGGTCCACCGGAGGCGCCGTCCGCCTGGCTCTACCGCACCGCCGAACGGGCCGCACTCGACATGATCCGCCGGCGGCAGGTTCGCGAGACCCTTCTGCCCGATCCGCCGGAGCCAGAACCCACTGCGGAGGAGTTGATGAGTTCCGATGACGCCATCATCCCAGAAGAGCGGCTGCGGCTCATCTTCATCTGCTGCCATCCGGCCGTCGCGCCGGATAGCCGCGCGGCGCTGACGCTCCGGCTCGTCTGCGGTCTGGAGATCGCCGAGATCGCGCGGGCATTTCTGACGAACGACATCGCACTTCAGCAAAGGTTAGTGCGCGCCAAGAAGAAGATCCGCGAGGCAGGCGTGAGCTTCGAAGTCCCCGGCCCGGAGCATTGGCCGGAGCGGCTCGGCGCGGTTCTCTCGACGCTCGAAGTCGCCTATTCGAAGGCGCATGAGGATGCGGCAGGCTCCAGCCGCCACGCCGGTTTCGCCACAGAGATGATGGCCCTCACGGCGCTTCTGGCTTCGATGATGCCGGACGAGGCAGAGGTGCAGGCACTCGCCGCCATCATTCGTTTTGCCGAGGCACGGCGGCCGGCAAGGCTTTCTGCGGATGGCAGCATGATCCCACTGTCGGAACAGGAGCCGGCGCGCTGGTCGGCAGACCTGATTGCCGATGCGCGACGCTATTGCGGACGGGCGCTGTCGATTGGATCGCCTGCGCCGCGCATTCTCAACATGATGATCCATGCGCTGTGGTGCGGTCGCAGGAGCCTCGACGACCCGCCGCCGTGGAAGGCCGTGCTCTCGGCCTATGACATGCTGCTCGCCCTTCAGGACAATCCGATCGTCTCGATCAACCGCGCGGTGGCGCTGGCGGAGGTGGAAGGACCGGAGGCAGCGCTAATAGCCATTGCCGGACTTGATCCGGCGCGGTTTGCCACCTTCCTGCCCTATCAGGCCTTGCTGGCCGATCTGCTGGCCCGCACCGGCGACGTGGAAGGGGCACGCGCCGCCTTTGACCGCGCACTGGCGCTTGAACCCGGAATGGCGGAGGCGCGCTATCTTGCGGCGCGACGGGCCGCACTTTCGGGTTCGTGATCCGGGAACTGTTCCGGCCAGTCGCGCCGCGTGGCGACCTGCCCTTCCTTGCGAAGGCGGATCACCTCGGCCATGTCGATCTCCGTCACCAGCCAGCTTGAGCTTGTCACATCCTCTTCCGGACTTTCGGCAAAGACGCCGGAGGGCGGCATTCCATAATCCGGCGGAACATAGAGCGCGGCGCGGCCCTTGTTCTCGTCCATGGCGGGCGACCAGGGCGCATTGCCGGCAGTGGGCGAGGCGAGAACGGCGATCTGGTTTTCCAGCGCCCTGGCCTGCGCACCGATGCGAACGCGGTAGCTGCCGGCGAGCGTGTCGGTGCAGGAAGGAGCGAGGATGAGGTCCGCTCCGTCTTCCGCCAGCCCGCGAGCCAGCATCGGGAATTCGTTGTCGTAGCAGATGAGGATGCCGAGTTTCCCGATCGGTGTCTCGAATGTTTTCAGCCCGTGGATGCCTGCAGCGATGAACCACTTTTCGCGCTCGAAGCGGGTCATGATCTGCTTGTCTTGCACACCGATCAGGCCCTGCGGGCCGAAGAGGAATGTGCGGTTGCGGTATTTTCCGTCTGCATCGAGAACCGGGGCGGAGCCGGGCGAGAAGAGGATATTGTGGTTGGCGGCAATCTCCGCGCAGAGCTCGACCCAGCGCGGGATGAGCGGCTGGATGCCGGCAATCGAGCCGTGAAGGTCGGAGCGCGTTTCGGCATCCAACTGACCGGCCAGAACCATGGCGGCATATTCCGGCAGAAGCGCCAGTTCCGCGCCCTCACGTGCCGCCTCACCCACCAGCGTCGTCAGGTGGTGGGCGTATTCGTCCCAGGTTTCGATGAGATCGATTGCATATTGGCAGGCGGCGAGTTTCACCATCGCGGTCGGCATTCCTTGCTTTATTGGTTTCCCGGACGGGCGGGCGGTTCAGAGTTCCTTGATCCAGAAGGACATGGGCTTGGGGCTTTCCTCCGCCTCATCGAGATCCTGCCAGCTGAACGTCGTGCGCAGGTCCGGACGCGGCAGGTAGCCCCGATTGCGCCAGAACTCGTCCAGCGGCACATAGTCTGCCGGGCGGCGCGGATGGTCTGAAGGCCGTTCGACGGCGCAGAAGGTGCAATGCGTCATGCCGCCGAGGCTGCGGGCGTGGTTCTCGCGCTCCTCGATGAAGCGCACGCCGATCCCCCTGCCCCGATAGCCGGATTTCAGGATCGATTCGCCGAAATAGAAGATCGAGTCCGTGTTGTAGCCGAAGACCGTGAAGGGCGCCTTCACCTCGCGGGTCTCACCCTTCATGGGCGTACCGGTGGCAGCCCCCACGACCTCGTCGCCATCGAAGGCGAGCACGAAGATCGAGCCGGGCGAGCGGGCATAGGTGGAGAGATATTTCCGCTCGTATTCCGCAGAGCCCTCGTAGAGATAGGGGAAGGCGCGGAAGACCTCGATACGCAGCCGCGCCACATCGTCGAAATAGGGCACCGCGGCCGGGCCGGAGAAAGTCTTGATCGTCAGCGTCATGGCGTTTTCCCCTCCAAGGCGGCTCGGCCTCTCTTCTTGCCCCATCCCAACGCGAAACCGGTTTTCAGGTTCGCCGAATTTGCTCTATATCGCAACCGACCTTCTGATATCGGAGTTTCCTGATGCAAGCCGCAGACCTCATCGCCGCCTATTACGACGCCTTCAATGCCGGCGACATGGACCGTTTCCTGTCGCTGCTGACCGACGATGTCGCCCACGACATCAACCAGGGCGAACGCCAGGCCGGCAGGCAGGCCTTCGCCACCTTCATGGCGCACATGAATCGCTGCTATAAGGAACACCTGACGGACATGGTCATCATGACAAGCGCTGATGGCAAGCGGGCATCGGCGGAATTCATCGTCAATGGTCAATATCTTGCGACCGACGAAGGCCTGCCGGAGGCCAACGGCCAGACCTACAGGCTGCCTGCCGGCGCATTTTTCGACATTCGCGACGGGAAAGTGGCGCGGGTGACGAACTACTACAATCTCAATGACTGGATTGCGCAGGTGGGTGGGTAACGCCTTCTCCGTCGCAGCAAGCGGCCTAATGCCCCTCCCCAACCCTCCCCACAAGGGGGAGGGAGAGTGACCGTTGTGCCCTACTCAGATTCGGGCCCGGCATCCGTTGAACCCAATTGAACGCGAATGTGGCGCCGCGGGTCGTCTCCCCCCTTGTGGGGGAGATGGCCGGCAGGCCAGAGGGGGTATTTGCGCCCTCCGCCTCAAATCACCGTGAACCCATGTGCATACGGGTCACGATCATCGATGAAGATCGTGTTGAAACCGGTCTGGCGGGCCCAGCCGCCGACGGAGGGGATGATGCCGTCGTGGTTGCCGACCTTCACCGCCGCCTCCACCCGGCCCTTGAAGAGCGAGCCGATGATGCTTTCATGGATGAAATCGTCACCGACCTCCAGCTTGCCCTTGGCGGCCCATTGTGCCATGCGGGCCGAGGTGCCGGTGCCGCAGGGCGAGCGGTCGATGGCCTTTTCGCCGTAGAAGACGGCGTTGCGGGCGGTGGCTTCCGGATGCTTCGGCGCGCCCGCCCACAGGATATGGCGCAGCCCGTTGATCTCCGGGTTTTCCGGATGGACGAATGTGTATTTCTCATTCAAGGCTTTGCGCAGCTTCGGCGAATAGCCGACAAGCTCGCCGGCCGTGAAATCGGCGATGTCGCGGAAGCATTCCTGCGGGTCGACGATAGCGTAGAAATTGCCGCCATAGGCGACGTCCACCTTGACCTCGCCCAGGCCCTCGACCTCCGCCGTCAGGCCTTCTTCGTAAAGGAAGGAGGCTACGTTGGTGAGGCGCACTTCTTCCACGAAGCGGCCTTCCTGTTTGTAGGTCGCAACCACGAGACCGGCAGGTGTATCAAGGCGGAGCACGCCCGGCTCCTTCGGGGTCACGAGGCCGTTTTCGATCGCCATCGTCACCGTGCCGATCGTGCCGTGGCCGCACATGGGCAGGCAGCCGGAGGTTTCGATGAAGAGGACCGCGACATCGCAATCGGGGCGCGTCGGCGGATAGAGGATCGAGCCGGACATCATGTCGTGGCCGCGCGGCTCGAACATGAGGCCAGTGCGGATCCAGTCATATTCGGCAAGGAAATGCGCGCGCCTTTCGATCATGTTGGCGCCTTCGAGGCGCGGGCCGCCGCCGGCGACCAGACGGACCGGATTGCCGCAGGTGTGGCCGTCGATGCATTGGAACGTGTGATTGGCCATGGTGTCCTCGATCAGGTTCAGAAGCGCTGGGCGCGGAAGGGTTTCATGTCGATGGCGGGTGTCTTGCCCTCGACGAGGCCGGCGGCGGCTTCCGCTGTGCCCGCCGATTGCGTCAGGCCGAGATGGCCATGGCCGAAGGCATAGACAATAGCAGGCGTGGCCGACGAGGGCGAGATGACCGGCAGGCTGTCCGGCATGGACGGCCGGAAGCCCATCCACTGCACGCCGCCTTCGGTCTTCAACCCCGGCAGGAAGGCTTTTGCCTTCGATAGCAGGAATTCGGCGCGCTTCATGTTGGGCGCGAGCTTCAGCCCGCCGAGTTCCACCGCGCCACCGACGCGGACGCCCTCGCCGACCTTGCTGACGACGAAGGCGTGGTTGGAGAAGGTGACGTGGGTCTTCAGGTCGAAGGCACCGGCGGGCAGCGTCGTGTTGTAGCCGCGTTCGGTTTCCAGCGGCACGGCATCGCCGAGTCCACGGGTGAGCGCCTTGGACCAGGCACCCCCGGCAATCACGGCGCGGTCATAGATGCCATCGATCCTCCCGCCCTCGATCCAGACGCCGCCCTCTGCGGGACGGACGGCCTGCACGGTGGCGACTTCGATGCGACCGCCGGCGGCGCGGAAACGGGCTGCCAGTTCCTCGACCCAGAGCTTCGGATCGGTGACATTCGACCAGTCGGGCGTGAAGCCGGCATGGGTGAAGCGGGGCGCGATGCCGGGCTGGATCTCGGCAATCTCGGCGGGGCTCTTCAGCAGGTGGAAGCGCACGCCGTGGCGCTCGCGCTCGCGCCACTCCAGCAACGAGGCCTCGAATTGCGCCTCGCCTTCATAGAGCTGGAGCTGCCCCTCGCGGCGGAGGAAGGCCTCCATGCCGTGATCCTTGGCGAGCCGCTCCAGCGCGTTGCGCGATTGCGTCATCAGCGAGACCTGGGCGGCAAGTGCGGCCTCGTAGCGATCCGGCCAGCTGGCGCGCCAGAAGCGCAAGAGCCACGGCGCGATGTTGAGCGCATAGGCCGGCGGGATGGACAGCGGGCCCAGCGGATCGAGCAGCCATTTCGGCGCCTTGCGCATGACGCCGGGGGTGGCGAGCGGCGCGACATCGCTGAAGGCAAAGGCCCCGGCATTGCCTTGGGAAGTGGCAGACGCCACGCCCTCACGGTCGAAGATCGTCACGTCATGTCCGCGCACGGCCAGCTGCAGGCCTGTGGAGACCCCGATGACACCTGCTCCGATGATGGCGATTTTCATGACGGCCCGCTTCAAGAATATCAGTTATTGCTTCTGTATATTTTTTGTCGACAATGTTTTCAAGGGGTGAGATTTGGGAGGTGACGTGCCAAAACCCTCGGGAAAAACCTCTCCCGAGTTTGCCTCCGGTTCTATCGCTTTCGCCCCTGTTTCAGGACATCAGCTTCCGGAGAGCCACGCTGACGCGCCGCCCTGATTGGTAGTTTAAAAAATACGGCGGAGCGCCAGCGCGACCCGTCGAGATTGCCAAGGGGAGCCTCATCCGACTCCATTCCTCAAGCGCGGGCCGCCTCGCTAAACCGCCTGCGGAGGCAGACGGGTTCTCTGGCACAGCCAGGCCGCCGAGCTATTCGC
>DATMTA010000066.1:0-7078 GCA_035565055.1 Ensifer sp. | reverse complement strand
GGCGAAGATCGACGAGTGGCTGTCGTGGTTGAAATCGCGGGAAACCAGCGGCTCGTCGGTATAGCCGAGGATGCCCTCCAGCTGGCCGTCGGAAGCCGCCTTGATGGCTGAGTTGATTTCGGCAACCGTCGTGCTCTTCTTGGCCACGAACTTGAAGTCGACGACCGATACGTTCGGGGTCGGAACGCGGATCGACGTGCCGTCAAGCTTGCCCTTGAGGTGTGGCAGGACGAGGCCAACAGCCTTTGCGGCGCCTGTCGAGGTCGGGATCATGGACAGGGCTGCGGCGCGGGCGCGGTACAAATCCTTGTGCATGGTGTCCAGCGTCGGCTGGTCGCCGGTGTAGGAGTGGATCGTGGTCATGAAGCCATGATCGATGCCAACGGCGTCATCGAGAACCTTCACGACCGGCACGAGGCAGTTGGTGGTGCAGGATGCGTTGGAGATGACGAGGTGATCTTTCGTCAGCTGGTCATGGTTGACACCGAAGACGACGGTGAGGTCGGCGCCGTCAGCGGGAGCCGAAACGATGACGCGCTTGGCGCCGGCCGTCAGATGGGCAGCAGCCTTGTCGCGGGCTGTGAAGATGCCGGTGCACTCAAGCGCGATATCGACGCCCAGTTCCTTGTGCGGCAGCGTTGCCGGGTCGCGAACGGCCGTCACCTTGATCGGCTTGCCGCCGCCAACGATGATGGTGTCGCCTTCGACCTTGACGTCGGCCGGGAACTTGCCGTGGATCGAATCGTAGCGCAGCAGGTGAGCGTTGGTTTCAACCGGGCCGAGGTCGTTGATGGCGACGACTTCGATATCGGTGCGGCCGGATTCGACGATGGCGCGCAAAACATTGCGGCCGATGCGGCCGAAGCCGTTAATGGCAACTTTTACAGTCATTTACAGTCTCCCGATCAAGAATGGGCTTGGTCTTTGCTGAATGGTGAGGGCTTGGGAAGCCCTTACGCAAGTTTTGCCTCGACTGCGGCGACGACAGCTTCTGCCGTGATACCGAAGTGCTTGAAGAGATCCTTCGCCGGGGCGGACGCTCCAAAGGAGTGCATGCCGACGAAAGCGCCATCGTTACCGATGAAATAATCCCAGCCCTGGCGGATGGCGGCTTCCACCGCGATCTTGACCGGAGCCTTGCCGATGATGGCGTTGCGATAGGTTTCCGGCTGTTCCTTGAAGAGTTCGAAGCAGGGAACGGAAACGACGCGGGCGGATACGCCCTTGTCCTTCAGCGTTGCGGCCGCTTTCAGAGCCACTTCGACCTCCGAACCGGAAGCGAAGATCGAAACCTTGGCGTCGCTGGCGGAAACGAGTTCGTAGGCGCCGTAAGCAGACAGGTTCTTCTCTTCATATTCCTTGCGCGAAGGTGCAAGGTTCTGGCGGGTTAGGGCCAGCGCAGACGGACGATGCTTCTGTTCCAGCGCCAGCTGCCAGCATTCCGCCGTCTCGGTTTCATCCGCCGGGCGGAAAAGGAGGAGGTTCGGAATGGCGCGCAGCGCTGCAATCTGCTCCACCGGCTGGTGGGTCGGGCCGTCTTCGCCGACGCCGATGGAATCATGCGTCAGAACGTGGACGACGCGGATGCCCATGAGCGCGGCAAGACGGATCGACGGACGGCAGTAGTCCGAGAAGATCAGGAAGCCGCCGGAATAGGGAATGAGGCCGCCATGCAGCGCCATGCCGTTCATGGCAGCGGCCATGCCGTGCTCGCGAACGCCCCAGTGCATGTAGCGACCGGAGAAGTCCGTGGGCGTGATCGACTTGGTCTGGCTCGTCTTCGTGTTGTTCGAGCCGGTCAGGTCGGCGGAGCCGCCGATGGTTTCGGTGATGATGCCGTTGATGACTTCCAGCGCGTTTTCAGACGCCTTGCGGGTCGCAACCGTCGGCTTTTCGTCGGCCAGCTTCTGCTTGTAGGCAGCGATGGCGGCGTCGAAGCCTTCCGGCAGCTTGCCGGCGAAGCGGCGGGTGAATTCGGCCTTCTTGGCCGAGTCAGCAGCGGCGAGACGGGCTTCCCAGTCGGCGCGTGCCTTGGCGGAGCGGGCGCCGGCGGCGCGCCATGCGTCGAGAACGTCAGCGGGAACGACGAAGGGTTCGCTATCCCAGTTCAGCTGCTTGCGGGCAGCGGCGATTTCGTCAGCGCCGAGCGGTGCGCCGTGGACGTTATGCGTGCCCTGCTTGTTGGGCGCACCAAAGCCGATGATCGTCTTGCAGGCGATCATGGTCGGCTTGTCCGACTTCTGCGCGGTTTCGATGGCGGCAGCGATCTCGTCCGGGTTATGGCCGTCGACGGCAATCGTGTTCCATCCGCAGGCGCGGAAGCGGGCATGCTGGTCGGTCGAGTCTGCCACGCCGACGTGCCCGTCGATGGTGATGTCGTTGTCGTCCCAGAAGACGATCAGCTTGTTGAGCTTCAGGTGGCCGGCCAGCGAGATCGCTTCCTGGCTGATGCCTTCCATGAGGCAGCCGTCGCCGCAGAGAACATAGGTGTAGTGGTCTTGGAGATCCGCGCCGAATTCGTCGCGCAGCTTGCGCTCGGCAATGGCCATGCCGACGGAATTGGCAATACCCTGGCCGAGCGGGCCGGTCGTCGTTTCGATGCCTTCAGCGTGGCCGTATTCCGGGTGGCCTGCGGTCTTGGCGCCGATCTGGCGGAACTGCTTGATGTCCTCGATCGTCATGTCCTCATAGCCCGTGAGGTAGAGGAGCGAGTAGAGCAGCATCGAGCCGTGGCCTGCGGACAGCACAAAACGGTCGCGGTCGGCCCAGTGCGGCTGCTTCGGATCGAACTTCAGATAGCGCGTGAAGAGAACCGTGGCGATGTCGGCAGCGCCCATGGGCAGGCCGGGATGGCCGGAATTTGCCTTCTGGACAGCGTCCATAGACAGGAAGCGGATCGCGTTGGCCATCCGGTTGTGTTGTTCGCGCGAGATCATGATTTACCCGTTTTTTCCGGTGTCGATTGAGTGACCGCGCGTTCCTCCCGCGGCCTCCGTGAAATCGCGGAGAGACATAGCAGGTAAGGCGCTGGAGTCAACAAAACTGAGTGTTCTGCGGCATTTCTAACCGCGCATTCGAATGCAAGTTCAAGCGATAACTTGTCGCGGTCACAATGGTGGCGGGATTTGAAACGATTGAGACCTCATCCACAGCAAAGCGGCTTTCAGCGCCTCCCGATCTGGCCGCGCTTTATTGACGCTAGTCGGTTCACCTGACTACTGTTCAACGATAAGCCGACCGAAGCTGTGACGATTCGTCGGCGGCAGATATTATTTCGCGTATGAGGGTGCAAGGCTAAGATGGCTCCGGGAGACAAGACGGTCAAATCGGCGGTCGAGGACTTGAGGGCCGCCGTGCAGGCGCTCGCGGGCGCGATCGACGGTCGCTTCGACCGGGAAATGTCTTCGGCAGAGTATAGGGCAGAGGTGCGCCGCGTTCATCAGGACCGCGCGAAGCTTGCCCATGATCTCGACCAGTCCGAATTCCGGGCGAACCGGCTGGAAGAAGTCAACCGCGAGGTGTCCCGCCGTCTGGTGACGGCGATGGAAACCATCCGCGCCGTCCTCGATCGCTGACAGGAAAGATCATGGCTCAGGTCACCGTACAAATCGACGGCAAAGCCTATCGCATGGCTTGCGAAGAGGGCCAGGAAGGGCATCTGACCGAACTCGCCGCCCGGTTCGACCGCTATGTCATGCACCTGAAGTCACAATTCGGCGAAATCGGCGACCTGCGCCTGACGGTTATGGCCGGCATCATGGTCATGGACGAATTGTCCGATGTTAGCCGTCGGCTGAAAGCTCTGGAGACGGAAACCGAAAACCTCGCCCGCTCGCGGGAGAGCATGCTGGCCGCATCCGACAAGAGCGATACGCTGCTGGTGGCTGCGCTGGGCGAACTAACCAGCCAGATCAACGTGATCACGCAGAAGATCAACGGCGGTTGATCTCCATTCTTACTCCGCCCTTTTCACCAGCAGCTTGTCGATGCGGCGGTTGTCGAGGTCGATGACCTCGAAATGCCAGCCTTGCGCGGTGAAGGTTTCGCCGAGGACAGGGAGATGTTTCAGTTCTTCGATCGCAAAGCCCGCAACGGTTTCGAAATCGGGGTCTTCGCCGACTGAAATGTTCATGCGGTCGGCGAATTCGTCGATGGGGGTCCAGCCGGCGACGAGGTAGGAGCCGTCCTCGCGCAGAAGAATGGCGGGCTCTTCGGACGTGTCATCCATGAAGACGCCGGTGATGGCTTCCAATACGTCGCCGGAGGTGACGATGCCTTCGAAATGACCGAACTCGTCATAGACAAGAACCATATGCGCCGGCGTCTGGCGCAAGGCCTCAATGACATCGATCGCGCCGGAGAGGTCGGACACGACGGGCGCATCGCGCATGATCGCCTTTAGATTCAGATTCTCACCGCGCAGGAGCGCGTCCAGTGCATCCTTGACGAAGAGGACGCCGACGATTTCGTCCGATGCGCCGTCGCGTACGGGGATGCGCGAGCGTTGGGTCTTCTGCAGTTGTTCGCGGATTTCGGCGTCCGTATCCTCAATGTCGAGAATTTCGACGTCTCGCCGTGGTGTCATGAGGCCGCGGGCGGTGCGGTCGGCCAGGCGCATGACGCCGGAGATCATCGCCGATTCTTCAGCCTCGATGACGCCTGCATGATGGGCTTCGGCCAGCACAGTGCGGATTTCTTCATCCGTGACGGTTTCCTCGGAAGCGCCCTTCTGGCCGAGAAGGGCGAGCACCGCCTTGCCGGAGGCATCGAGCAGCCAGACGAGCGGCAAGGCGAAACGTGACAGCCAGGACATGGCCGGCGCGACCTTGACGGCGACGGCTTCCGGGGCGCGCAGCGCGATCTGCTTGGGAACCAATTCGCCAACAATCAGCGAGAGATAGGTGATGGCGACGACGACGGAGCCGACGCCCAGCCAGTCTGCGGCGTTCGCAGACATGCCCTGTGCCTCGAGCCATGACGTCAGCCGGGCGCCGAGCGTTGCACCCGAGAAGGCGCCCGAAAGTACGCCCACCAGCGTGATGCCGATCTGGACCGTTGACAGAAAGCGTCCCGGATCCTCAGCCAGGCGGATTGCGGTGGCTGCGCCCTTGCTGCCCTGTTCGGCCAGAATTCTCAGGCGAACGGGCCGCGAGGAGACGACCGCCAGTTCCGACATGGAGAGCACGCCATTAAGAATGGTCAGCAGGACGACGATGAGGATTTCGGTCAGCACGGGGAATTCCATGGGGTTGGCCCGCTCGGCACCAGCGGGCTGGTGGCCTGGGGTCAAGGCATTCGCAAAAGGGGTGACATGGCGGATAATGTGCGAACGCCCGCATAATAGGTGCTGACGCTGTCGTGTTCAATGCGCGGTGCGCAGATGATATGCGTAAAACGAAAAGCGGCACTGGTAATCGGGCGGGTTTGGGCCTACATTGTTCTTGCGGTCTGCGCCTCACGACAGGTCATCACATCCCTGGGGCCATACTCGATCCTAAGGGAACTGTCCCTGACCAGACCCGTGGGTTTGGTCACATGGTGCCCACCTACTTCTGTAGGCGCCCAGGATCGTAAAGCACCATCGGTTGCCGTGGATCGCACTTCTCTTTTTTGTGTTCACGCAGTTTTTTTGCGTTCACGCGCTGGTCGCCCTTCGGGCTGCGCTCCACGGGGGCGCCGGACGGCCGGCGACGCGCTCTGCGCTTGCGGCGCTTTGCGCCGGGGAATTCCCTTTCATGCTTCGAGCGAAGAAGCCGTGAGACCTTCGTCTTGATCTATCCCCTTGTCTCCTGAACGCTGGCGTGTATGGTCCGGTCCGAAACGGAAAGCGGTGCTTTCCTCCCTTAGTCCATTGCCATTCGGGGACCTGCCATGACCTTCAAAACCCTTGACGATCTCAACGACATCGCCGGCAAACGCGTGCTTGTGCGCGTCGATCTCAACGTGCCCGTCAGCGACGGCAAGGTGACGGATGCCACGCGCATCGAGCGCGTTGCCCCGACCATTCTGGAGCTTTCGGACAAGGGCGCGAAAGTGATCCTGCTGGCGCATTTCGGCCGTCCGAAGGGTGAGGTTGTTGCCGACATGTCGCTCAAGATGATCGCGCCGGCGGTTGAGGCCGTGCTGGACCGCCGCGTCCTCTTTGCTGCCGATTGCATCAGCGATGTTGCGAAGTCGGCCATTGATGCCATGCAGAACGGCGACATCCTGCTTCTGGAGAACACCCGCTTCCACAAGGGTGAAGAGAAGAACACGCCCGAGTTTACCGAAGCATTGGCCGCCAATGGCGACATCTTCGTCAATGACGCGTTCTCTGCGGCGCATCGCGCCCATGCCTCGACCGAGGGGCTTGCCCATCACATGCCGGCTTACGCGGGTCGCACCATGCAGGCCGAGCTCGAGGCGCTGGAAAAGGGTCTCGGCAATCCGGCCCGTCCGGTCGTCGCAATCGTCGGCGGCGCCAAGGTTTCAACAAAGATCGATCTGCTGCAGAACCTCGTGAAGAAGGTCGATGCGCTGGTCATCGGCGGCGGCATGGCGAACACCTTCCTGGCAGCGCAAGGGATCGACGTCGGTAAATCGCTCTGCGAACATGACCTTGCCGATACCGCCCGCACGATCCTCGCCGAAGCCGAAAAGGCCGGCTGCGCCATCGTGCTTCCCGTCGATGGCGTTGTCGCCCGTGAATTCAAGGCCAACGCTGCCAACGAGACGGTTGCAGTTTCGGCCATTCCTGCCGATGCCATGATGCTTGACGTCGGCCCTGCGTCGGTAAGCAAGGTCAATGACTGGATTTCGAAAGCTGCGACGCTGGTATGGAATGGACCTCTCGGGGCGTTCGAAATCGAACCCTTCGACAAGGCGACCGTTTCCGCGGCCCAGCACGCTGCCGCCCAGACGAACGCCGGCAAGCTCGTCTCGGTTGCCGGGGGCGGCGACACCGTTGCCGCCGTCAACCATGCAGGCGTGGCCGACGATTTCACCTATGTCTCCACGGCCGGCGGCGCGTTCCTGGAGTGGATGGAAGGAAAGCCGCTTCCGGGCGTCGACGTCCTGAATGTGTCGAAGTAAAACGAGT
>DATMTA010000065.1:0-14970 GCA_035565055.1 Ensifer sp. | reverse complement strand
CCCCGTGGGTCCGGAACCGAACCGAAATAGCTCTCCAGCATCGACATCGCAGTTCTCCTTGGAAAAACTGCAATCCCAATGAATCCTTCACCACCTCATTGGCAAGTCAAAAATCGCCATATGCGATTCCCCTGCCCTTGAGGGGGAGATGTCAGCGAAGCTGACAGAGGGGGGGGTGCCACGGGGGAGAAGGTCCATCGCCGCTGAATATGCCGCACCCTACCCCCCTCTGCCCTGCCGGGCATCTCCCCCTCAAGGGGGGAGATTGAAGGAGGCCCCCGCCTCGCCACAAATGCCTTGTCACAATTCCCGCCAACCCTTAAATGTCAACCTGCTCTAACGGGGTGCTGTTTCGTCAGAAATGGCTGAGAGGCTTCAATGCCAACCCGAAGAACCTGATCCGGTTAGCACCGGCGGAGGGATTAGACGGCTCGAGATCAAGCGCCTCTTCCCCTGTATTTGAAACGCAAGGAGGCGCAGATGCGCAAGACCATTCTTCTGGCGGCCATTGCCGCTCTTCTTTCCTCGACATCCGCGTTCGCGGCCGACAAGACCCTGACCGTCTATACCTATGAGAGCTTCACCGCCGAGTGGGGTCCGGGGCCGAAGGTCAAGGCGGCGTTCGAGAAGACCTGTGGCTGCACGGTCAATTATGTTTCTGTCGAAGACGGCGTCGCCCTGCTCAACCGGCTGAAGCTGGAAGGCAAGGATACCAAGGCCGATGTCGTGCTTGGCCTAGATACCGGACTGGTCGCGGACGCCAAGGCGACCGGGCTATTTGCGCCGAATGGCGTCGATGCCTCCGCCGTCAAGGTGCCGGGCGATTTCAAGGATGACGTCTTCCTGCCCTACGACTACGGTCATTTCGCCGTCGTCTATGATACCGAAAAGATGAAGGCGCCGCCGAAGAGCCTGGATGAA
Organism: Ensifer sp.; assembly: GCA_035565055.1. Classification (GTDB taxonomy): domain Bacteria; phylum Pseudomonadota; class Alphaproteobacteria; order Rhizobiales; family Rhizobiaceae; genus Ensifer_A. Next base: position 14,049 of record DATMTA010000065.1, on the reverse strand, counting down.
CTGGTCAACGGCAATCCGGACGAGAAGATCGTCATTGAAGACCCGCGCACCTCGACGCCCGGTCTCGGGCTGCTGCTCTGGATGAAGTCGGTCTATGGCGACAAGGCAAGCGACGCCTGGAAGAAGCTTTCCAAGCGCGTGCTGACCGTCACGCCGGGCTGGTCGGAAGCCTATGGTCTCTTCACCAAGGGCGAAGCGCCAATGGTTCTTTCCTACACGACCTCGCCTGCCTATCACGAGATGGAAGAAAAGACCTCGCGCTATCAGGCCGCAAGCTTCTCGGAAGGGCATTACATCCAGGTCGAAGTGGCCGGCATGACCGCGACCTCGAAGGACCCGGCGCTCGCCAAGTCCTTCCTCTCCTTCATGGTGAGCCCCGCCTTCCAGGACATCATCCCGACGACCAACTGGATGCTGCCGGCCGCCAAGACGGACCAGCCCCTGCCCGACGCCTTCAACAAGCTCGTGCAGCCGGCCAAAACCTTCCTGATGCCGCCGGAAGAAGTCGAGAAGAACCGCAAGGCCTGGGTGGCTGAATGGGTCGCCGCCATGGGCGCGAAGTAAGGATCGGAGATGAGGCCTGAGCGCGGCATGACCGGGGAGCGGATGGGCGGGGCATTGGCGCTCGCCTTCATCCTCGGCTTTGTCGCGCTGGCGCTTGTCCCGCTCCTTCGTTTCGGCGGGGCGGGCGGGTTCGATCCGCAGCTTGCCGGCGTGCTGACCTTCACGCTCTGGCAGGCCTCTTTGTCTACGCTGCTCTCGGTCTTCTTCGGAGCTGTCGTCGCGCTTTCGGTGGCGCGGCGGCCTAGTTTCAGGGGGCGGGTCTGGCTGCTGCGCTTCATGGCCGCGCCTATGGGGTTGCCGGCGCTCGCCGCCGCTTTCGGTGTGCTCGCCGTCTGGGGGCGAGAAGACGCCTTCAATAGCGTGCTATCTTTTCTCGGAATTGAAACGAAGTTCAATGTCTATGGCATGACGGGCATCCTGATTGCCCATACGTTCTTCAACATCCCGCTGGCCGCTCGGCTCTTCACGGCCGCGCTCGATCGCTTCCCGCCGACCTACTGGAAGCTCGCCGCCAATCTCGGTCTCGGTCGAGTGGCCCAGTTCCGTCTGGTCGAAGGTCCCGCGCTGATGGCGGCGCTGCCGGGGGTGGCTGGGCTCATCTTCATGCTCTGCGCTACGAGTTTCACGCTGGTGCTGACGCTGGGCGGTGGGCCGGCGGCGACCACGCTGGAAGTCGCGATCTATCAGGCGCTGAAATTCGATTTCGAGCCGGGCCGGGCGGTGTTTCTGGTTCTGGTGCAGGTCGTGCTGACCGGGCTGATCCTCGCCTTCCTCGCTGCCTTCCCGGCGCCTGCCGAGGAGCGGGCGCAGCAGGGGGCTGAGCTGCGCCGCTTCGATGGCGTATCGCCGGCCTCGAAACTCTGGGATGGCGTCGTCATCGTCGCCTTCCTCGTTTACTGCGGAGCGCCTTTCGTGGCGATCCTGGTCGATGGCCTTCGTGCGGATTTCCCGCATCTTCTCGCCGATCGCCTGTTCTGGCGGGCTCTGGCAACCAGCGCCGGGCTCGGGATCTCGGCCGCTCTCATGGCGCTCCTCCTCTCATGGCTGATCGCCATGGCGCGACTCTCCACCGGCTCCCGCGTCTTTGCCGGGGGGCTGGATGCGGGTGGATCGCTGATCCTGCTGACGCCGCCCATCGTGCTGTCGACGGGCTGGTTCCTGTGGCTCAAGGGCGGCGGCGGGTTCGCGCCTTATGCGTTGGTGGCGATCATCAACGCGCTCATGGCGCTGCCCTTTGCGCTCCGGGTCTTGCAGCCGGCAGTGCGCAGCCATGTCGAGAGGACGCGGCGGCTGTCGGAAAGTCTTGGGCTCAGCGGCCTGCAGCGGCTTCGCATCATCGATGCGCCGGCGCTGTCGCGGCCGCTTCTCATGGCCTATTTCTTCGCGCTGTCGCTGTCGCTCGGCGATCTCGGGGCGGTGGCGCTGTTCGGCGGAGAAGGGTTCGTGACACTGCCCTGGCTGATCTATGCCCGCCTCGGCAGCTACCGCACCACGGATGCGGCGGCGCTCACACTCATATTGGCCCTCGTCTGCATGGCCTTCGCCGTGCTCGGCACGCCGTCCGAGCGGCGGGAGGTGAAGCGATGATACCGGCCATCGACCTTTCGGGTGTTGGCCTGACACTGGGCGATCACCGCTTCGGTTTCGATCTGGAGGTGCCCGCCGGTTCGTTCACGGCGGTGACCGGTCCATCGGGCTCGGGAAAGAGCACGCTCTTCAACATTCTGGCGGGGTTCGAGACGCCCGACATGGGGCAGGTCCACATCGGTGGGCAGGACATGCGGTCGGTTCCGCCGGCGAAGCGGCCGGTCTCTCTGGTCTTTCAGGACAACAATCTGTTCGCCCATCTCGACATCTTCACCAATGTCGCCCTCGGCATCAGTCCGTCGCTGCGACTGGACGAGGCCGAGCGATCGGCCGTGTCCGGCGCTCTCACCCGAGTCGGACTGTCGGGTTTCGAAAAGCGGATGCCCGCGACGCTCTCGGGCGGCGAACGACAACGCGCCGCCTTTGCCCGCGCGCTGGTTCGCAAGCGGCCGATCATGCTGCTGGACGAGCCCTTCGCAGCGCTGGACCCGGAGCTTCGTCACCAGATGGGCGAACTGCTTGCAGCTCTGCATCGGGATGAAGGGTTCACCGTCCTGATGATCACGCATGATCGGGACGAGGCGCGCAGGCTTGCGGGTCGATTCATCCTGGTGGAGGGCGGACATATCACCGGTGAGGGTACGATTGACCGCCTTGCGCCGGTGCCGGCGCCCTGACGCGCCACAATTCCGACAGGCGAAGATGCGATGCGGCTCTGCAACAGAGGGCAAATCTGCGGCATTTTTCTGTGTAAAAGTCTATGCAACCGAGGGTCAATCGGCTAGACCGGGCTTGCCATGCTGCAAAAGCGAAGACGGAGCCGCAAAGGCAAGTGCGAGCCGACTTCAGGGCGGAAATGCGGAACGAGATGAGCAAAGCGTTGTTTTTGTTTGCTGAAGGCGCCAGAAGGCGTCACCGGCCCGCAGGCCTTGCCAGACGTGCGTCGCTCGTCGCCCTGTTCGGTTTGAGCGTCACGCTCTCCTCCTGCCAGAGCATCGCGGACAGCGCTGCAAGCGCGAATGCCATTGGACCCTCGAGCAATCCGCAGGTCTTTTCCGAAGCGCAGAAGAACGATCCGAACGCGTCGATGGGCGCCCGCGAGCATCCGCGCATCCTGGCGACCTATGGCGGCGAATATAGCGACGAGAAGACGGAAAAGCTGGTTGCGCGCATTGCCGGCTCGCTGACGGCGGTCTCGGAAAATCCTAAGCAGTCCTATCGCATCACCATTTTGAACTCGCCTGCCATCAACGCCTTCGCGCTGCCGGGCGGCTATCTCTATGTGACGCGCGGCCTTCTGGCGCTGGCGAACGACGCCTCGGAAGTCGCGGCCGTTCTGGCCCATGAAATGGCGCATGTGACGGCCAATCATGGCATCCTGCGCCAGCAGAAGGAAGAGGCCGAGCAGATCGCAAGCCAGGTCGTGTCCGAGGTTCTGCAGAACGACATGGCCGGCCAGCAGGCCATTGCGCGAGGCAAGCTGCGTCTGGCTGCATTCTCGCGTAACCAAGAGCTCCAGGCGGACGAGATCGGCGTGCGTATGCTCGGCGAGGCCGGCTATGATCCCTATGCCGCCGCCCGCTTCCTGACCTCGATGGAGAATTACGGGCGCTTCACCGCCGTCAACGGCGACGATCAGAGCCTCGACTTCCTTTCCAGCCATCCCAGCGCACCACAGCGCGTCGAACTGGCACGCCAACATGCGCGTGCCTTCGGCCAGGAAGGAACAGTCGGCGACAAGGGGCGCGATTATTATCTGGCCGGCATCGACGGTCTCCTCTTCGGTGATAGCCCGAAGGAAGGCTATGTGCGCGGCACGACCTTCCTTCACGCCAATCTCGGCATTCGTTTCGACGTCCCGGACGGGTTCCAGATCGACAACAAGGCGGAAGCCGTGCTGGCGACGGGGCCCGGCGATATCGCCGTGCGCTTCGACGGCGTTTCCGGACAGGCGCAGATTTCTCTGACCGATTATATCGCCAGCGGCTGGGTGACGGGGCTCGACAGAAGCTCCATCCGCGCCATCAAGATCAATGGCATGGATGGCGCGACGGCCCGCGCCTCGGCGCAGAAATGGGATTTCGACGTGACCGTCATCCGGTCCGGAACCCAGATCTACCGTTTCCTGACCGCTGTGCCGAAGGGTGACCCGAAGCTGGAAGAGGTGGCCGGAGAAATCCGCGATTCCTTCCGCCGCATGACGCCGACCGAGATCGCCTCGCTCAAGCCTCTGCGCGTCCGCGTGATTACCGCGGGACCGAAGGACACGGTGGATACGCTGTCGGCCCGCATGATGGGAACGGATCGCAAGGCCGATCTCTTCCGCCTGCTCAATGCCATGACGGCTTTCAGCCCGGTCCGTCCCGGCGACAAGTTCAAGATCATCTCCGAATAGTCGTCGGCCTCCGGCGGACCTTGCGTCTCACCAATACGCAAAAGAAAAACCCCGGCCTTTCGACCGGGGTTTGAACTCCTTGCCAGGAGAAGCGTCGCCAATTATGCGGCTTCTTCTTCCTCGGCCGCGTCGTCCTCTTCGATGGTCTTGCCACGCTTCGGACCCTTGTTGAGGTTCGCTTCGACCAGGCGCACGGCTTCCGTTTCGGAGGTGCGGTTCACGGCGGCGATTTCGCGTGCCATGCGGTCAAGCGCTGCTTCATAAAGCTGACGCTCGGAATAGGACTGTTCCGGCTGGTTTTCAGCGCGATACAGGTCACGCACGACTTCGGCGATCGCGATCAGGTCACCGGAATTGATCTTGGCATCATATTCCTGCGCACGGCGCGACCACATGGTGCGCTTGACGCGGGCCTTGCCCTGAACGACCTTCAAAGCCTTTTCGACGCTGTCGTTCTCGGAAAGCTTGCGCATGCCGATGCTAACGGCCTTGGCGACCGGAACCTTCAGCCGCATCTTGTCTTTCTCGAAATCGATGACAAAAAGCTCGAGCTTCATGCCCGCCACTTCCTGCTCTTCAATTGTGACAATCTGACCGACGCCATGAGCGGGATATACGATGGACTCGCCCGTCTTGAAGCCGTGTCTGATTGCTGCCGGTTTTTTCTGCTGGATCGTCATGCGTCAAAAAAACTCCCTGTTTTCCCCCGGCTCGCGAGAGAGCCGAGGCCGGGTCAGTTCGGCCCGGGTAGACGGCAAGGCCGTCGTTGGCACTGGCTGGCCCAACAGCCGAGCGCAAAAACAAAATCAATCAGCGCAAAAACAAATGGAGCAACGCGACGGTTGCCGTTCACATGTTTGATCGCGTTTTCAGGATCAGTTGCTTTCGTGGTGGTTGGCGCGTTCAAAAAGTCACGCGTTTGGGTCAGTATTGATACCCTATCACAAAAAACTGAGGAAATCAACGATTTGATATGGCAACCGAATAGCGTTCGGGGCAGCCACCCTCAAACGGTGGCACCCGCGCTTCGATAGATTCTGTCCCGGCCGCAGCCTTAAACGGGACGGCTCAGTTGCCCTGCCCGGGTTCGGTCGAGAAGTACTTCTCGAACTTGCCTTCTTCGCCGTCGTACTTTTCCGCTTCCGGCATGGGGTCGCGTTTGACCGTGATATTCGGCCAGATGGACGCGAATTCCGTGTTGATCTTCAGCCACTTTTCCATGCCCGGTTCGGTGTCCGGCTTGATCGCCTCGGCGGGACATTCCGGTTCGCAAACGCCGCAATCGATGCATTCGTCCGGATGGATGACGAGGAAGTTCTCGCCTTCATAGAAGCAATCAACCGGGCATACTTCGACGCAGTCGGTGTATTTGCAGCGAACGCAATTGTCAGTCACGACATATGTCATGCGGCACTCCAGCTCAACAGGCGGATCTCAAATCAATCGACGCCAACTTTTTCGAACGTCAGGTAACGGCTTTAAAATCCCATTGCAAGCGTAAAACCTGCCGAAATTGCCGCAGGTGCGAGCATGGAATTCTCAGATATCAATCGCCGTCTGAAAGGTTGCGTTTCAACCGGTCGATGGCGCGGCGATCCTTCTTCTCCGGCCTGCCGCTTCCTGCCGCGCGCTGTGCCTGTTCGAACGGCGTCAGCGTGTCTCTTGGCGGCGGCGGAGGCGATAGGTCTTCATAGAGGAGCTTCGCCTCTTCGTAGGGACCACGCCTGTCGCCGCCAGCGACGACTTTCAACACGACGTCGCGCCGTTCGAGCGTCACGGCGACCAGGTCGCCGGGTTTGACCTGCACGGAGGGCTGGGCGATGCGCTGGCCGTTGACGGTGACTTTGCCGCCCGAGACGAGCGTCTGGGCGAGCGAGCGAGATTTGGCGACGCGCGTGAAGAACAGCCACTTGTCGATGCGCTGGCGTGCGGCAACGAGCGGCTGGTTCTCCTGCATCAAGGCTTCGCCTTACATTCCTGTTTGACGCATGTCGTTATCGCAAAACCGCTGCACATTTTTGCGCGACATGCGTTACTTCTTCATCTGATCCTTGAGGATCGCGAGCTTGGCGAAAGGCGAATCCGGATCGATCGGCTTCTCCTTGCGCGGCGGCGCGGCGCTCATGACCTTGTTGCGGTCATTGCGATCATGCTGGGCCTTGCCACCACCGCCATGACGGTTCTCGTCGCGGTCGCGATGCGGCTTGCCACCGGGCTTGCCGCCAAAGCGCTGTTCCTTGCGGTCGCCCTGGTTGCGGTCGCCTTGCGGACGATCACCCTGGGCGCGATCGCGGTTGCCGCCACGGTTTGCACCCTGGTTGCGGTCGCCGCGGCCTTCACCACGGCCTTCGCCGCGATTTTCGCCACGGTTCTGGTCGCGGGGACCGCGATTGTCGCGGCGTGGACCTGCGTTCTGGCGTGGCTCACGCTCATGACGGCCGCCCGGACGCCAGAGCAGAACCGGCTTGGGAGCGGCTTCTTCTGCGGGTGATTCGGTCGCTGCGGCTTCCGCCGGAGCGGCCTCCGCAGTCTCCTGCGTTGCTGCTGCTTCGGAAGTGGTGGTTTCCGCAGGAGCGGCGGCCTCGGTGGACTGCTCTTCCTGCTCGTGACCGGCATCGCCGTCGGCGGTGTCGTCTTCAACTGATGCTTCCGCGGCGGCGGGCGTTGCGGAACCCTCTGCCGGTGCAGCCTTGGCATCCTGCGCGGCAAGGAAGGTCGCGGCTTCTTCGGCCGTCACGCTGTCTGCACGATAGCCGAGGCCCTTCAGGATCTCTTCCATGTCGTCCGGGGTCGCGCCGAGGATCGACAGCATTGCAGGCGTGGTCACGAAGCGGCGGCCATCATAAGCCCCGTCCGGGCGCTTGCCCGATTCGGGCTTCCACTGCAGGAGCGGGCGGATGAGGTCAGCCAGACGTTCGAGAATGTCGATACGCACGGCGCGCTTGCCGAGGAAACGGAAGCCGGCGAGGCGATAGAAATTGCGCTCGATGGCGTGATCGGTGACGACCGAGGTGCGGCCGGCGGCGAGAACCGGGATCAGGTCGCCATAGCCGGGCTTGTCCATGGCGTCGTTCTTGAGCGCCCAGAGAAGCGTGATCAGTTCGGCCGGGGCCGGCTTCAGGAGAGCCGGCATGAAGACGTGGTAGGCGCCGAAGCGGACGCCGAGCTTGCGGAGTGCCGCGCGATGTTCCTGGCTCAGCGACTTCACCTCTTCGGCGACGTCGCGGCGGAAGAGCACGCCGAGATTTTCGACGAGCTGGAAGGCGAGGCCCTTTGCAAGACCTTCAAGGTCTTCGGCGCGGGAGAGATCGTCCAGCGGCTTCAGCACCGTCGCGATGTGATGGTTGACGAAGCGCTCGATGCGGGCGGCGACGTGATCGCGCGCCGGACCGGTCAGCTGCTCGTCGGCCAGAAGGATGACGCGCGGATGCAGGATATGATCGGTGGAGACGAGACGCGCGACGGGATCGCCCAGCCAGCGCACAACGCCTTCCGAGGTGAGCGCCAGATCGCCATTGCCAGCGGCATGGAGACGAGCGGCGCGCGCTTCGAATTCCAGCGCGAGCGCTTTCTGCGCTGCCGACAGCATCGCCTTGGCTTCCTGGCCTTCCGCCGCATTTGCCAGCGTGAACCGGAAACCGGCCAGCTGTCCGACGTGGTGGCCTTCGACGAAGACGTCACCGTTTACACTGATTTCTGCTTCCAGCATCGCATTCTCTCTCAAGCGCTTCATGAGCACAGATGTCCTGCGATCAACAAAGCGTTTCGTCAACCTCTCATGCAGCGCGTCGGATAGCCTATCCTCGATTTCGCGCGTCTTTTCTTGCCAGTGTGTCGGATCGGCAAGCCATCCCGGGCGGTTCGACACATAGGTCCAAGTTCTGATTTGCGCAATGCGCGCCGATAAACTGTCGATTTCCCCGTCCGTGCGGTCCGCGCGGCGGACCTGTTCGGCCATGTAGTCCTCATTGACATGGCCGCGGCGGACCAGATCGGAATAAATGGTCGAAATGATGTCGGCATGTTGCGCGGGGGCAATGCGGCGATAGTCGGGAAGCGCACACGCCTCCCACAGCGTCTCGACGCGCGCCGGACGATCGGCGAGATCACGGATTTCGGGCAGGGCGGCGAGGAAGTCGAGCGCCTGCAGGTCGACGGCGGGGAGCGCGCGCGTCAGTCCAGAAATGGTCGGGGCGGCGTTCAAACTTTCCTGGAGGGCGCGGATGGAGGAATAGTCCACCGCCTTCGAGCGCCATTGCAGAACTTTGATCGGATCGAAGACATGCGCCTCGATGCGCTCCACCAGTTCGTCATCGAAGGGCGCGACCTGGCCGGTGACGCCAAACGTGCCGTCGTTCAGATGGCGGCCGGCACGACCGGCGATCTGGCCGATCTCGCCCGGATTCAGATTGCGATACTGGTAGCCGTCGAACTTGCGGTCCTGGGCGAAGGCGACATGGCCGACATCGAGGTTGAGGCCCATGCCGATGGCGTCCGTGGCGACGAGAAAATCGACATCGCCGGACTGGTAGAGGCCCACCTGGGCGTTGCGGGTGCGGGGGCTTAGTGCGCCGAGCACGACCGCCGCGCCACCGCGCTGGCGGCGGATCAGTTCGGCGATCGCATAGACCTCTTCCGCCGAGAAGGCGACGATGGCCGAGCGGGCAGGAAGCCGGGTGATCTTCTTCTGCCCGGCATAAAGCAGCTGCGACAGGCGCGGGCGCTCGACAATGGTGATGCCGGGCAGGAGGTGGCTGAGGATGGGGGCCATGGTGGCGGCGCCGAGGAACAACGTCTCCTCGCGGCCGCGCAGATGCAGAATCCGGTCGGTGAAGATATGGCCGCGCTCGAGATCGCCGGCGAGCTGGACTTCGTCGATCGCGGCAAAGGCCGCTTTCGTTTCGCGCGGCATCGCCTCGACCGTGCAGACGGTGAAGCGCGCGCCGGGCGGCGAGATCTTCTCCTCGCCGGTGACGAGGGCGACGTTGGCGACGCCCACCCGCTCGGCCACACGGGTATAGACTTCGCGCGCAAGGAGGCGCAGCGGCAGGCCGATCACGCCCGAACCGTGCGCGACCATGCGCTCGATCGCAAAATGGGTTTTCCCGGTATTGGTCGGTCCAAGCACCGCGGTCACGCCGCGCCCGCTCAGGATCATGGGCTGGATGGTCACGTCGTTCTTGTTCCCGGCTGGGCCGGCCTTGCTTCTCTCTCGGAAGAGACATGCCCGCTCGAGCGGTGAAGTGCAAGGACGAAGGCGAATTGGCTCGACTGCAGATGGCGTCTCGACCCGCGTTCCGCAAGGCTGGGAACAGCTTGCGAACGAATCGGAGACGAATCGATGACTCATACATGTTCTTTTTCTGTTCTATACCAGATGTAGCGAGATTCGCTGATTCCCATCCAGATCGTGAATCGACCCCGCGAATCCGGATTCGACTCGATGGAAGGGCGGAGAATCGTCCCAAAGGGCTGGCAAGGCGATTTGAAAATCATGGTTAACAGGCTGTTAATTTTGGCCAATTTCGTACGATTTCGACCGCCGTGTTAACACCTCGACCAAAGCCGGAACGAATCATCGACGAATCAGAGATCTGTTCTCGTTGCGGATCTGTTCTCCACAAGATGTGGTGGCTCCTGCTGGTTTCCAGACATAGGAAAGATTCGGAGGCGTTCCGTTTGCGCAGGCGCGGTGGGTTGGCGTTAACGATTTGAGGGCCGGTCTTCATCTTCCGGTAAGTTGTCTCTCACGTTAACTTCTGGGGCCTCGAACCAAAGCGGGAACGAATCATCGACGAATCACCGACCTTGTCGCTTTCCCGGTTTGTTCACCGCAATATGTGGTGTAAAAACAATTTCTTAACCATAGGAACGACTGCGCGCAAAGGCTCTTGACCGCGCTTTTGTTAACCTTTGGCCTTGCCGGCGGTGACGTTCTGTTTTCTGGTTGGGGCAGAGGGAATCAGGTGCGTTCACGGGAGGCAATCATGGAACTCGTCACTTATCGCGGTGTCGTCTATCCGGTTCAATGCGACGTCATGGGACACATGAACGTGCAGCATTATATCGGCGCTTTCGATCAGGCCGGCTGGCATCTGGTGGCGGCCATCGGTTACAAGCCGTCCTGGTTGAAGGAGCGGAACTGGGGCTGGGCGGACCGGCGCTACGAGATCGATTTCATTGATGAACTGCCGGTGGGAAGCCTGTTCGAGATCCGCAGCCGCTTCCTGAGGGTGGGGCGCACGTCGCTGACCACGCATCACGCGATGTACAATTCGGAGAAGGGCACACTCTCGGCGGAAATCACCGCCGTGACGATCCTGTTCGATTTGGTCGCACGCAAGTCGACGCCGCTGCCGCCGGAGATGGTTGAGGGGGCGAAGGCCTATCTGGCGGATGCGTCTGCCTGAAGGCCGAGCGCCTCGCGCAATGCTGAGTATTGCTGCTCTGTCGTATCCGTGAACGCTTCCGCGCGACCGGAAGGCCAATCGTCGAAAGCGATCTCATAATCGAACTGGCTGATCGTGAAATCGTAACGTTGGCCTTCGATCAGGTTGTAAAAATGCGTGCCACCCTTGGTCCGGGTCGTTACGATGTCGCCGCCGAAGAGATCCTGAGCCACCAGTGATGTGACACTGCATTGACCCTTGGCGGGGTTTGCCGTCGTCCAACTATTTGAAGACTTGATCGACCATCCAGACTTGAGGGCCTCGGCAAAGGCTTCCGGCGATTCGAACTGCTTGCTCATCCCGTTTCTCCCATGAAAAACGGCGCCGCTTGGGCGCCGTTCTTTGTGAAAGCTCATCAATCAAGCGAAATACTGCCCGCCATTTGCGGTGATCGTCGAGCCGGTGATGAAGCCGGCGTCGTCGTTGACGAGGAAGACCACGCAGCGGGCGATTTCTTCCGGTTCGCCGAGGCGGCCGACCGGGATCTGCGGGAGGATGCGTTCGTTGAGCACCTTTTCCGGCACAGCGCGCACCATTTCCGTGCCGATATAGCCGGGGCAGATGGCGTTGACGGTGATGTTCTTCATCGCGCCTTCCTGGGCGAGCGCCTTGGTGAAGCCGATGTCGCCGGCCTTGGCGGCGGAGTAGTTTGCCTGGCCTGCCTGGCCCTTCTGGCCGTTAATCGAGGAAATGTTGACGATGCGGCCAAAGGATCGGTCGCGCATCCCGCCCCAGACCTGATGCGTCATGTTGAACAGGCCGGTCAGGTTGGTGTCGATGACTTCCTTCCACTGCTGCGGCGTCATCTTGTGGAACATGGCGTCGCGGGTGATTCCGGCATTGTTGACCAGAATGTCGACCGGGCCGAGTTCCGCCTCGACCTTGGCAATGCCTGCGCCGCAGGCTTCATAGTCCGAAACATCCCACTTGAAGGTGTGGATGCCGGTCACCTTGGTGAAATCGGCGGCGGCTTCGTCATTGCCGGCGTAAGTTGCGGCCACCTTGTAGCCTGCATTCTTGAGAGCGATGGAAATGGCCGCGCCAATGCCGCGCGAGCCACCTGTTACGAGTGCGACTCTGCTCATATTGTCCTCCGGAAGCTTATGGATTTTGTTATATCCCGCGACCTTCCCGGGGTCGCGGGCCTGTCAGTCGAGCCGGTTTGCCGGTCGATTACATTGCCTCGACGCACATGGCGACGCCCATGCCGCCGCCGATGCAGAGCGTGGCAAGGCCCTTCTTGGAGCCGCGGCGGGCCATTTCGAAGAGCAGCGTGTTGAGGATGCGGGCGCCCGATGCGCCGATCGGATGGCCGATGGCGATTGCGCCGCCATTGACATTGACGATCGACGGATCCCAGCCGAGGTCCTTGTTGACGGCGCAGGCCTGGGCCGCAAAGGCTTCATTGGCCTCGACGAGGTCAAGGTCGTTGATTGACCAGCCGGCCTTTTCGAGCGCCTTGCGCGAGGCCGGGATCGGGCCGGTGCCCATGATGCGCGGGTCGACGCCGGCGGTGGCCCAGGAGACGATGCGGGCCATCGGCTTGATACCGCGGCGGCCAGCTTCGGCTTCGCTCATGAGGACCGTGGCGGCTGCGCCGTCGTTGAGGCCGGAGGCGTTGCCGGCTGTGACCGTGCCTTCCTTGTCGAAGGCGGGCTTCAGCTTGGTCATGCCGTCAAGGGTCGCACCGGCGCGGATATATTCGTCGGCGTCAACGATGATGTCGCCCTTGCGGGTGGAGATGGTAAAGGGGACGATCTCGTCCTTGAAGCGGCCGGCCTTCTGGGCGGCTTCCGCCTTGTTCTGAGAGGCGACGGCAAATTCGTCCTGGTCGTTACGGGTCAACTGCCACTGCTTGGCGATGTTTTCGGCCGTATTGCCCATGTGATAGCCGTAGAAGGCATCCGTCAGGCCGTCCTTGATCATCGTGTCGATGAGCTTGAAATCGCCCATCTTGGTGCCGCCGCGCAGATGGCCGCAATGCGGAGCCATCGACATGGATTCCATGCCGCCGGCGACGATGATCGAGGCGTCGCCCGTCGCGATCTGCTGCATCCCAAGTGCCACAGCGCGCAGGCCCGAGCCGCAAAGCTGGTTGAGGCCCCAGGCGGTCGCTTCCTGCGGGATGCCGGCCTTCATCGCGGCCTGGCGGGCCGGGTTCTGGCCTTCGCCGGCGGGGAGCACCTGGCCCATGATGACTTCGTTGACTTCCGAAGCCGAGACGCCCGCGCGCTCCAGTGCTGCCTTGATGGCGGCCGCGCCGAGTTCATGGGCCGGCGTGTTGGCAAATGCGCCATTGAAGGAGCCGACTGCGGTGCGGGCTGCGCTGGCGATAACGATGGATGGGGTGCTCACGGCGTGGTCTCCTCGCGTTCATTGGGCATGATTTGCCCTTTGCATGTTTTACGGGAGCGTGGCAAACCCGCCGCGAAGAGTCAAACGGGAATTCGGGGGGAAAGGCGTTGAACTTCATGCGCCTTGCAGTCGCCTCTTAAAGTGGATGAATGAGGCGAGTTAACCATAGGGTAAGTATCCTCTTACTTTTTGGTCTGGCGAAGATCCGGTGTTGCCAAAACATTTCTGGGGCGTTTTTCAGATTAATTGAAAATTTGCGCGAATGACGGAAGCTTCCCCCTGTATTTTGAGGGAGTACACTATGTCTAAATTCCAACTTGCGGCACTTGCCGCTGTCGCCGTTCTTGCTACATCCTTCGGTGTTTCCGAGGCGCGTGCCGACTATTACGGCGCGATCGCCTATTCGCCCAGAACCGGCGCTACGGGCTGGGCCTACGATCATCCGTCCCGCCGCAAGGCCGAGCGCGCCGCCATGCGAAATTGCGCCAGTAACGCCTATGACTGCCGCATCGTCACGTATTTCTTCAATGCCTGTGGCGCAGTCGCGCGCGGTTCCGGTGGTGCGTGGGGTGCCGATTGGGGCGACGACCGCTATTCTGCGGAGAGCAACGCTCTTGAGGCCTGTTACAATAACGGCGACAATTGCCGCGTCGTGCGCTGGGCCTGCACGAGCCAATGAGGCTGTCAGCCATCACAGTC
>DATMTA010000064.1:0-21550 GCA_035565055.1 Ensifer sp. | reverse complement strand
CAGAAGCGCCGTCGCTGCGAGGCCTGCGCGGCCCAGAATGGAAAGTTTCGAAGAGGACATAGATATTAACTCCCTGAACGCAACGCTTAGAGCGCTTCGGAATCGGTTTCGCCGGTGCGGATGCGAACGGCGTGGTCAATCGAGTAGACAAACACCTTGCCGTCGCCGATCTGGCCGGTTTTGGCCCCGGAAACGATCGCTTCGACCGCCTTTTCGACGACGTCGGAGCCGACAGCGACCTCGATCTTCAGCTTCGGCAGGAAGCTGACCGCATATTCGGTGCCGCGATAGATTTCGGTGTGTCCCTTCTGGCGCCCGTAGCCTTTGACTTCGGTCACGGTCAGGCCCTGGATGCCAACAGCTGTCAGGGCCTCGCGGACCTCGTCCAGCTTGAACGGCTTGATGATGGCCATCACAATCTTCATCTGGTTTCCCATCCTTCATGTGTACGCCCCAAGAGGAGGGGCAACGCGTCATGCCGCCGGCCGGTAATCCGTCCGGGACCGCACTTACACATTCAAGGTCCGTGCCAGATTCGAAATTAAGATGAAGTTACTGATTATATTGAGAAAAAATCACTGATCGGATTCTTGTTCGAAAAATGTCGAAAATGTGGAGCTGTGCACAGCCTAATTTTTGTGCATAAATTGGAAAATGCCACCTTTTTATGCAGATGCACGTTTCCGAATCAGGCCTTCCTGCGCCACCGAAGCGATCAGCACGCCCGAGCGGTCGTAGAGGCTGCCGCGTGTCATACCCCGCGCGCCAGAAGCGCTCGGGCTGTCCTGCACGTAGAGCAGCCAGTCATCCAGCGAGAAATCCCGGTGGAACCACATGGCGTGGTCGAGGCTGGCAACCTGGAGCCGGCTGTCGAACACGGAGGTTCCGTGGGCGTAAAGCGACGTATCCAGAAGGGTCATGTCGGAGAGATATGCGAGGATGGCGGCGCGCAGACGCCGATCATCGGGTGAGGGGCCGGTTGTTCTGACCCAGACATTCTGCACCGGCTCAAGCTGCTGACGGTTGAAATAATCTTCCGGATAGGCGGGGCAGAATTCGATCGGGCGGGGTCGCAGCCAGTAGCGGCGAATCGCCTCCGGGGCGTTCTCGACATAGCGCGACACAATGTCGCCCTCGCCGCCCAGTTGCTCCGGCGTCGGCACCGGCGGGATGGTCTGCTGGTGCTCGAAACCGTCCTCGTCTTCCTGGAAGGAGGCCGAAAGCGAGAAGATCGCCTTGCCGTGCTGGATCGCCACGACACGGCGCGTCGTAAAGCTCTTGCCGTCGCGGATGCGGTCGACCTCGTAGACGATCGGGATCGACGGGTCGCCGGGGCGCATGAAATAGGCGTGCAGCGAGTGCACGAAACGGGCATCCTCGACCGTGCGCTGGGCCGCGACGAGCGCCTGCGCAATCACCTGCCCGCCGAAGACGCGCTGCCAGCCCACCTGCGGACTGGTACCGCGAAACAGGTTTTCCTCCAGCTTTTCCAGATCGAGCGTGGCGATCAGTTCCTGCATGGGCGAAAAATTGCCCGCTTCGGCCGACATGTTTGATCCTTCTCAAGTAGGAATGGTGTGCTCCATCCTCTATATAGGTCGGAAAGTTTGCTCAAGGGCAGTGGGTACAGCGAGGTAGACGCGATGATCGATATCTTTATTGCGGGTGGTGGCTATGTCGGGATTTCGCTCGCGGTCGCGGTGAAGTCGGCGGCGCCCCATCTCGACGTGCGCGTTTACGATGCGGCACCGGAGGGCGTGTGGGAAAAGGACGAACGCGCGTCAGCGATTGCCGCGGGCGCCAAGCGTCTGCTGACCGTACTCGGCGCCTGGGACGAGATTGCGCCGGAGTCCGAGCCGATCCGCAAGATGATCATCACCGATTCGAAAACGGCGGATCCGGTGCGCCCTGTCTTCCTCACATTCGATGGCGAAGCGGAAGCCGGCGAGCCTTTCGCCTATATGGTGCCGAACCCGGCCATGGTGCGGTCGCTCCGAAAGCGCGCCGATGCCTTGGGTGTGGAGATCCGTCAGGGTGTCTCGGCTGTCGACTTCAAGACGGGCGATGCGTGGCAGACGGTGACACTCTCCAACGGTGAGACGGTCGATGCGCGCCTGCTGGTGGCCTGCGATGGCGTGCGTTCGAAGCTTCGCGACATCGCCGGCATCAAGACTGTGCGTTTCGACTACGGCCAGTCCGGCATCGTCACGACCATCGAGCATGAGCGGCCACACGAAGGCATTGCCGAGGAACACTTCCTCCCGGCCGGCCCATTTGCAACGCTGCCGCTGAAGAACAACCGCTCCTCGCTCGTCTGGAACGAGCGGACGGCGGATGCGGAGGCGCTGCTGAAGGCGGACGATCTGGTGTTCGAGGAAGAGCTGGAGCGCCGCTTCGGCCACAAGCTCGGTGCGATCAAGGTTGTCGGTGGCAAGCGAGCCTTTCCGTTCGCGCTGACGCTTGCCCGCGAGTTTGTTGCGCCGCGATTCGCGCTCGCCGGCGATGCGGCCCATGGCATCCACCCGATTTCCGGCCAGGGTCTCAATCTCGGTTTCAAGGACGTGGCCGCTCTCGCCGAAACGATTGTCGAGGCCGACCGGCTGGGGCTTGATTTCGGCCAACTCAACATTCTGGAGCGCTATCAGGAATGGCGCCGCTTCGACACGTTCCGCATGGGTGTCACGACCGATGTGCTGAACCGGATGTTCTCCAACGATTTCACGCCGATGCGCATGGCGCGCGATTTCGGTTTGAGCGTTGTCGATCGGCTTCCGGGCCTGAAGAATTTCTTCATCCGCCAGGCGTCCAATGTCGGCGGCTCGGGTGATCCGCGTCTGCTGGGCGGTCAGCCTATCTGAAAAGAGTGGGAATCAGTCCTCGATCTTGCGGGCTTCCGACATCAGCATGATCGGGATGCCGTCGCGCACGGGATAGGCGAGCTTCGCCTTTTCCGAGATGAGTTCGTTGCGCTCGGCATCGAAGCTCAGCCGGCCCTTGGTGAGCGGGCAGACGAGCAGTTCCAGCATTTTGGGATCGATGCCGCTGGTGCGCGCGCTCATGGTGGTCTCTTACTGCAAGGTGGCGCCGCCGCCATCCGATCCGGCCTTCGCAAGCGCGATCTCGGTGATGGCGATGAGAGTTTCTGCACGGGTCTTCAGATCCGGTGCCTCAAGAAGCGCCTGCTTTTCGGCCGGACCATAGGGCGACATCATCGACATCGAATTGACGAGCGTCGCGTTGCTGGCGCGGGAGATGTTGTCCCAGTCCGCTTCCAGACTGTTGGCGTCAAGATAGTCGCGGAAGGCCTGCAGCAGCCCCTTGCGGTCTACGCTCTCTTCATCCACCGGCTCAAGGTCGGTGAGGAATGGCGCGATCTTCACCTGCCGGTAGGGGGTCATGACGGAGAGTTCCTCCAGAACGCGGAAACGCGTCACGCCGGTGAGCGACAGGATATAGCGCCCGTCGCCCGTTTCACCGAAGGAGGTGATGCGGCCGATGCAGCCGACTTTGGCGAGCCCCGGCTTTGGATCGGCCTCGCTTGCGTCCAGCGCCGGCTGGATCATGCCGATCAGGCGATGGCTTGCCAACGCGTCGTCGAACATCGCCAGATAGCGTGGCTCGAAGATGTTCAGCGGCAGCTGAGCTCCGGGCAGGAGCAGCGCACCCGTGAGCGGAAACACGGGCAGTGTCTTCGGAAGATCGTTTTCGGTCAGATAGCGTGCGTTACCGACTTGCATCGTCACTCCTCACTACGCCCGGCTCCTAAATGGCGAGGCGTCAGGAAAACAGGATCGAAGACATCTTGCGCCGCGCATAGGCGGTCGCCGGCTCCTTCGGCCCCCAAACGTCAAAGAAATTCAGCAGTTCCCGTCGCGCGCCGTCATCTTCGTAGGTACGGTCCTTCTTCATGATGTAGAGAAGGTGGTCGGCGGCATCCTGGCGGTTGCCTTGAACGTTGGCGATCTTGGCGAGCTTCATGCGCGCTTCGTGATTGTCCGGGTTCAGCGAGAGTTCATGCTCCAGCGCCCGCGGATCGCCGAGCTTACGGGCTTCCTCATATTGTTCCAGCGTCTTGCGCACCGCGGCGATGGCGGGGTCGGCCTTCTTCTCGTCGTCCAGGCTGTCGATCAGGCCGAGGGCGCGGTCGTGCTGTCCGGCGAGGATCATGCATTGCGCCATCCCGGCAAGGGCTGCGATGTTTTCCGGATCGGCCTGCAGGACTGCGGCATAAAGCGAGGCGGCACCGCTGGCATCGCGGGCAGCGAGCAGTTCGCCGGCCTGCACGAGCGTTTCGGCAATCGCTTCGGCCTGATCGTCGCCGGGAGCGGCGCCTGCGATCTTGTCGATGAACTGGCGGATCTGGCTTTCCGGGATCGCACCCATGAATCCATCGGCGGGGCGGCCGTTGACGAAGGCGACGACGGCGGGGATCGACTGGATGCCCATCTGGCCAGCATATTCCGGGTGATCGTCAATGTTCATCTTGACGAGCTTGACGCGCCCGCCGGCTTCCTTGACGACCTTCTCGATGATCGGCGTCAGCTGTCGGCAGGGACCGCACCAGGGGGCCCAGAAGTCGACGAGAACCGGCTGCTTCTTGGATTCCTCAAGCACGTCGCGCGGAAAGGCCGACGTCGTCGTCTCTTTGATAAGGTCCGCACCGCCACCCGCTGCCGGGCTCGCGGGCTTGCCGCCAAAAGAGGCTGACCCACTCATCGTGCTGCCGTAAGAAGAACCGTAAGGATTGTAATCGCCGCTCATCGAAGTGCTCCCTCCGCGCCCCTCGGCGCAGACATTTTTCGTCCTACAGATCGTATGTCACTCGGTGACTTTCAAGACAATGGCCTCATGGCCCGTCGCTTCCATGAATCGCAGCAAATCGTCCCGCTTGATCGAGGTCGTGGCGCTGTTGCGCAAGGGATGGCAGTTGATGATCTCCTCCTTCATCAGGTCGGCATCGAGAATGAACGTCACCTGATGCTCCGTGTCGTTGATCGCGCCCAGCGCCGTCACCGAGCCCGGCACGACGCCGAGATATTCCATAAGCTTTTCAGCTGAACCAAAGGAGACGCGGCCCGAACCGCCGATCAGGGTGTGGACCGACTTCAGGTCCACAGTCGCATGTTCCTCGACGGTGAGCAGGAAATAGCGGCTCTTCTTGTCCTTGATGAACAGGTTCTTCGTATGCCCGCCGGGGATCGCGTCGCGCAGGTCCTGGCCTTCCGCCACGGTGAAGACCGGCCGGTGCTCGTGGTTCACATAGTCGATGCCAAGGCCGTCGAGAAAGTCGAAGAGGTCCTTGTCGGTTTTCGGCGTGCCGCTCATCAATGAAGTCCCGCGCATGAGGTTTGGAATGGAAGCATCCCAATAGGCCGCAAAGCCCTTTGATGCAATCGTTCCACGCTCTACCCGGTTGCCCTTGATCTTCCTTCACAAATCGCTCGCGTCAAAAAATCTTCACCGAAAGCAATTTTCCCTGTTGCAATTGAAAAGGCCTTGGGTCATATAGCGCCCGTCGCCGCAAGTCGGGGACGCTTCCACGGCCACTTACTTACCCAGGCCGTTTGGTTGAGCGGGTGTAGCTCAGGGGTAGAGCACAACCTTGCCAAGGTTGGGGTCGAGGGTTCGAATCCCTTCGCCCGCTCCAATTTTCCTGATTCAGAAGATGAAATGGGTAGCAAGATCGGAACGTGATTGCGTTCGATTGTTCCTGTTCCTGTTCCTGTTCCTGTTCCTGTTCCTGTAATGGTGTGTGTTCATCGTTCTTGTTCTCCTGATGCGGACCGCGGCCAGGATGATCTGTATGTTGATGGTCTGCCACGATGATCGTAGCGGACTTCGCGCAGGCTGACATTTCGTCGGCTCGGTAGCCAATTCCCTCAAAACGACGCCGGCGTATTGATCCATAGCAGCACCGTCTCGCCCTCGCTCAGGTTCCGCCAGGAATGCGGTCTTCTGCTTTCAAAATAAAAGCTGTCGCCTTCCGAGATCACGAAGAAGCGGTCGTCGTCGAGGACGATTTCCATGGAACCGGCGAGCACATGGATGAACTCTTCTCCCTCGTGGGCATAGGCGCCTTCGCTGGTGGCGCCGGGGGCTAGCACGAAGCGGTGGCAGTCCATCATGTTGCGGCCTTCGGCCAGAACCTGAACGCTGACGCCGGTGGTCGTCGCGGGCCATGAGGTCCAGCGGCCGCTGCGGATGAGTGATTCGCTCGTGCGCGTGCCGCCGGTGCCGCTCAGCGCCGAAAACGATGTGCCGAAATGGTGGGCGAGGTCGTGCAGGGATTTCAGCGACAGTCCCTGCGAGGTGCGCTCGAAGGTCGAGAGGAGAGAGGCGGAGATGCCGGTTTCCTGCGAGACCTTGTCCAGCGTTTCGCCGGCGTCGCGGCGCAGCTTGCGGATCTTGGCGCCCATCTGCTGGGCGGGCGCGCGGCGCGGGGACTTCTTGGGCTTTGCGGGTTGCGGGTCTTCGGCGGCGAGGTTGTCGCGGATGGCGGCGGGATTGATACCCTTTTCCGATCTCAGCCAGCTGATCTTCTTCAGCCGATCGATATGCGCCTGCTCGTAGAGGCGCTGGCCGGTTTCGGTGCGCACCGGGTCGATGAGTCCCTGGCTTTCCCACAGGCGCAGCGTCGAGGCTGAAACGCCGGCCATGCGGGCCGCTTCGGCAATCTTGAATCGCACCGTTTCCGTCATTTCTCCGCCCTGGTTGCCCACTACCCTCTACGGGAAAAATATCATCCAGACCATATTGCAAGTCTACAGAAAAAATGCAAAGTTTTTGTCGCGCCGAGGAGGCGACAAGATTTCCCATTCGTTTGGAGACGACGATGCAGAATTCCGAAGTTGCGGCCCGCCGGGCTGATGCCATTTCGCGCGGCGTGGGCGTGACCACGCAGGTCTATGCCCAGAAGGCAGAAAATGCCGAGATCTGGGACATCGAGGGCCGCCGCTACATCGACTTCGCCGCCGGCATCGCCGTCGTCAACACCGGCCATCGCCATCCGCGCGTCATCGAGGCCGTCAAGGCGCAGCTCGACAGTTTCACCCACACCTGCCACCAGGTCGTGCCTTACGAGAACTATGTCGAGCTGGCCGAGCGCCTGAACGATGCCGTGCCGGGCAATTTCAAGAAGAAGACGATCTTCGTGACGACGGGTGCGGAAGCGGTCGAGAACGCCGTGAAGATCGCGCGCGCCGCCACCAACCGCTCCGCCATCATTGCGTTTACGGGCGCCTTCCACGGCCGCACCTTCATGGGCATGACGCTGACCGGCAAGGTCCAGCCCTACAAGGTTGGTTTCGGCGCGATGATGCCGGATGTCTTCCACGTTCCCTTCCCGGTTGAGTTGCATGGCACGACGATCGAGGATTCGCTTGGCGTGCTAGAAAAGCTCTTCAAGGCCGATGTCGATCCGAGCCGTGTCGCCGCCTTCATCGTCGAGCCGGTTCAGGGCGAGGGTGGCTTCTATGAAGTGCCGCGCGCGTTCATGGTCAAGCTGCGCGAAATCGCCGACAAGTACGGCATCGTGCTGATCGCCGACGAAGTGCAGACCGGCTTTGCCCGCACCGGCGCGCTGTTCGCCATGGAGCACCATGGCGTCGTCGCCGACATCACCACCATGGCCAAGGGCCTTGGCGGCGGCTTCCCGATCGCAGCCGTCACCGGTCGCGCCGATCTCATGGATGCGCCCGGCCCCGGCGGTCTCGGCGGTACCTATGGCGGCAACCCGATCGGTGTTGCTGCCGGTCTTGCCGTCCTCGATGTCATCAAGGACGAGAACCTTTGCGAGCGCGCGACGCAGCTCGGCAACCGCCTGAAGCAGCGCCTGTCGTCGCTCTCCTCGTCCGTTCCGCAGATCGCCGATATCCGCGGCCCGGGCTTCATGAATGCCGTCGAATTCAACGTCGCCGGAACGAAGACCCCGAGCCCGGAGTTCACCAACAAGGTGCGCGAGAAGGCGCTGGAAAAGGGCCTCATCCTGCTCACCTGCGGCGTGTACGGCAACGTCATCCGTTTCCTCGCGCCGATCACCATTCCAGACGATGTCTTCGCCGAAGCGCTCGACATTCTGGAAACCACTCTCGTCGAATGCGCGAAGGAGGCGTGATTCATGGCGATTTCAGACAAGCTGATTGCCAGGCTCAAGGATGCGAGCCTTGTCACCGACAAGGCCGTCATCGGCGGCGAATGGCTCGCAAAAAGCGATAGCGGCAAGACCTTCGACGTTACCAATCCGTCGACCGGCGAACATGTCGCGACGCTGCCCGACATGGGCCGTGCGGAAGCCTCGCGCGCCGTCGACGCCGCCTACAAGGCGCAGAAGGCCTGGGCGAAGAAGACGGGCAAGGAGCGCGCTGCCGTGCTGCGCAAGCTCTTCGATCTGATGGTTGCCAATGCCGACGATCTGGCGACGATCCTGACCATGGAAATGGGCAAGCCGTGGCCGGAAGCGCGCGGCGAAATCCTCTATGGCGCGTCCTATGTCGAATGGTTCGGCGAAGAGGCCAAGCGCGTCTATGGCGACACGATCCCCGGCCATCAGGGCGACAAGCGGATCATCATCATCAAGCAGCCGGTTGGTGTCGTGGCCTCCATCACGCCGTGGAACTTCCCGAATGCGATGCTGGCCCGCAAGATGGCCCCTGCCATTGCCGTCGGCTGCGCCATGGTGTCGAAGCCGGCGGCTGAAACGCCGCTTTCGGCGCTGTCGCTGGCGATCCTGGCCGAACGTGCAGGTGTTCCGGCCGGCATCTTCAACGTCGTCACGGGCACGGATTCCTCAGCAATAGGCAAGGAATTCACCGAGAACGACAAGGTGCGCAAGCTGACGTTCACGGGCTCCACCAATGTCGGCCGCATCCTCATGCGTCAGGCTGCCGACCAGATCATGAAGCTCGGCCTCGAGCTCGGTGGCAACGCGCCGTTCATCGTCTTTGACGATGCCGATCTCGATGCGGCCGTCGAAGGCGCGATCGTGTCGAAGTATCGCAACAACGGCCAGACCTGCGTCTGCGCCAACCGGCTTTATGTGCAGTCGGGCGTTTACGATGCCTTTGCCGAAAAGCTCGCTGCCCGCGTCTCGCAGATCAAGGTCGGCGACGGGTTCGAAGATGGCGTCAATGCCGGTCCGCTGATCACGGCGAAGGCGATGGAAAAGGTCGACGATCACATCTCCGACGCTGTTTCCAAGGGTGCTTCCGTGAAGCTCGGCGGCAAGCCGGATGCGCGTGGCGGCCTCTTCTTCCAGCCGACGGTTCTGACCGGTGTCACGACCGACATGAAGATTGCCCGCGAGGAGACCTTCGGTCCCGTCGCGCCGCTCTTCAAGTTCGAGACGGAAGATGACGTGATCGAGATGGCGAACGATACCGAATTCGGTCTCGCGTCCTATTTCTACTCGAAGGATGTCTCGAAGATCTTCCGCGTCGCGGAAGCGCTGGAATATGGCATGGTCGGCATCAATACCGGCCTGATTTCCACGGAAGTTGCGCCCTTCGGCGGCGTCAAGCAGTCGGGCCAGGGCCGCGAAGGTTCCAAATACGGCATCGACGACTATACCGAGATCAAGTATCTCTGCCTCAGCATCTGATGCAGGCTATATAGATGTAGAAAGCCGGCGCGTAATTCCTGCGCGCCGGCTTTTTCATTTCCCGCCCTCGACCCAGCCGGGCAGGTGCTTGGCATCCTTGCTGCGCGAAAGCCTGATTGCCTTCTCAGCGGCATCGTCGAACTCGTCGTCCGTCTCAGGCCGCTTCATGCGACGCCGGTAAAAGTCGGCCCAGAGGAATTCGGTGTAAGGCGTGTCGACCTTGGCATAGCCTCCGGCCTCGCGGACCGCGCCGGCCAGCGAGCGGAACGGGTCGTCCTTGAGATCCCAGATGCGCTTCGGAAGGTCCTTGAGAGGACGGCGCTGGCCATGCTCGTCGAAGGCGTGCAGCCAGTTGCGGTTTTCCATGAAGGTCAGGAATTCGTCCTTGCCGAGATCGCCCAGGTCGGCGATCGGCGAGACGAGCACGCTCTTGACGCCTTCCTTGTGAAGCGCCAGCGCCAGATGGTGATGATCGACGATCCAGAAGCGCTGCTTCGGACCGATGACGGCGGGCAGCATGTGATGGCCGAGAAAATCGGCATCCTCGCCGGGTGCCATGTCGCGCCATTCGCGGCGCTTGCGATAGACCTCGCGCATGCCGACAGTCATCTGCGTCGGGCGAATGTCTTCGATCGGGACCGGGTGGAGCCTAGGTTCGAAATTACGGCTCATGGCGCAATGTCTCCGTGACGATCTTGCGGGCGGCCTCAGCCGTATCCTCCACGCTGTAATAGGCCCGGCTGACGAGATTGTCAGCACCAGCAGCCGACAGGATATCGCGCACCGGGTCGCGGGCGCGGGCGAGCAGGAAGGTGCGGCCGGATGCGGCAATCCGCTTGTCCGTTTCCTGGATCGCTTCGAGCGCGGTGCTGTCGAGATTGAAGGTTTCCTCAAGGCTGAGGATGACCACGCAGATCGCCTGGTCTTTCTCTGCTTTCGCCGCTATTGTTGCCAGCGTCCTTTCGGCATTGGCGAAGAAGAGCGGCTCGGAGGGGCGCCAGATGCCGACATGTTCGGGCACCTGCGCTTCCGGATGGCGGGCGATGTCAGCAAAGTCGCGCGTGCCTGGCAGGCGGCCAAGGCGGGCGATTTGGGGCAGCGCCAGCCGGCTCATCAGCGCGGCCACCGAGAAGGCCACCGCCAGCAACATGCCGTTGACGACGCCGAAGACGAGCACGCCGGCGGCTGCAGCGAGCGCAATCCACTGGTCGCGGTCGATCTTCCAGAGGCGGATGAGCGGCGAGGGATCGAGTGCGTGGGCGAGCGCCGAAATGACGATTGCCGCCAGCACCGCCTCGGGCAGATGCGCAATCAGGCCGGAGGCGACGACGACCAGTACCGCCAGCGCGCCCGCGGCAACGAGGCTCGACCAGCGGCTTTGCGCACCGGCCGCCTCATTGGCGTTGCCAGCCGAAAAGCCGGCGCCCACCGGCATGCCCTGCACGAGCGCTGCGGCGATGTTGGAAACGCCGAGTGCAGCCAGTTCGCGATCCGGCTCGATCGTGTCGCCATGGCGCAGAGCCAGCGCCCGCATCGTGCCCCAGCTCTCGGCAAAGAGGATCAGCACCAGAGGCAGTGTCAACTGGATCAGCCGTGAGAGATCGGCAAGCGCGAGGTTCGGCCAATGCGGCCATTCCAGCGTCAGGGACAAGAGCCCCGTTTCCCTGAGCCCATAGCGGGGAAGATCGAAGGCCAGCGACAGGCTCGCCCCGACGATCACGACCACGAAGGCGGCAGGAAAGAGCGGCCATCGCCGCGTTCCGAACAGCACGGCGAGCGAGAGGGCGGCGGCGATCAGGCCGGCCGGTTTCCATTCGGGGATGCTTTTCACCAGCCCGGCAACGAAGTCGAAAATGTCATCCGCTTTCACCGGGACACTGGAGATCGACGGCAGTTGATGCAGGATGATCGAAATGGCAAGCCCGAAGGCGAAGCCGCGCAGCACGGGCCTCGCGATAAAGCCGGTCAGAAGCCCTAGCCGAAAGGCCCGGGCGCCCAGAAAGACCAGACCGGCAATGGCAATGGCTAGTGTTGCCAGAGCGGATTTCGTTGCCGCATCGCCCGGAAAGGTCGCCAGCATGGCGGCCAGAATAGCTGCGGAAGAGGAGGTCGCCGAAACCACCGCAAAACGGCTGCGGCCAATGAAGGCATAGACGAAGCAGCCGGCCACCGCCGCATAGACCGCGCGGCCCGGCGGCAGTCCTGCGATCGTTGCATAGGCCACGGCTTCCGGAAGCAGCAGACCGGCGACCGAGAGGCCGGCGACGATGTCGCGGCTGCCGGGCTTCTTCAAACCGCCGCTGCCAGCCGCTGCTTCACCCATCTTTGCCCCCGATCAGGCTTGTCTCTTGAACACGTAATCCGTTTCCTGACGCAGGACTTCGCCGGGGCGCAGGATGGCGTTGGGGAAGCTGGCATGGTTGACGGCATCGGGCCAGACCTGCGTTTCCATGCAGAGACCGGCATAGGGTCCATAGTGGCGGCCGCCGAGGCCGGGAACGGCTACATTCAGCTTGAAAGCGGCGTAGACCTGCACGCCCGGCTCCGTCGTCAGCACATCCATCGAGACACCGGATTTGGGGCTTCTCAGGGTCGCGACCTTGCGCTTGGCGACGCGCTCCTTGGAGAGGCAGAAATTGTGGTCATAGAGCACCTGTTCGCCGTTCTCGACTTTGCGGATCGGTCGAAGGCTACGGAAATCGTAGCCCGTGCCGGCGATGTCAGGCGTCTCGCCGGTCGGGATCTGCGCCGCATCGGTCGGCAGATAGCTGTAGGCGTCGATCTGCAGTTCGTGGTCGATGATGCTTTCGCCGCCGTCGAGATTGAAATAGCTGTGATTGCAGATATTGACCGGGGTCGGCGCATCCGTTGTGGATTCATAGACGATGGAGAGGCAGCCGCCATCCTTCAGCGTGAAGATCGCCTTGATCGTCGCATTACCCGGATAGCCGGCGCGGCCATCGGGGTCGACAATGCTCAGGGTCACGCTATTGGCCGTCAGCGCTTCGATCGTCCAGATGCGCTTCGCGATCCCGTCCGAGCCGCCATGCAGGTGGCCGATGCCTTTCTCGTTCTTTTCGAGCTGGATCGTCTTGCCGTCGAGCGTGAATTTGCCCTCCGCGATGCGGTTGGAGCAGCGGCCGGGAGTCGCGCCGAAATAGGAGGAGTAGAGCGGATAGTCCTCGAACGTCTCGAAGCCGAGCGACAGCGGCGCATCGTGGCCTTCGAGCCGCAGATCCTGGATCACTGCGCCCCAGGTCAGCACATGAGCGGTCAGACCGCCGCCGGAAATGGTGACGCGGTGCACGTCTTCGCCCTTGGCCGTCTTGCCGAACAGTTCAGCGTCCATGGTGGTATTCCTCTTAATTTCTGTGAAACTTAGCGGGAGAGTTCGCGGGTGGCGTTTTCCAGCCCGCCGAGGGTCAGGGGATACATGCGGCCATTCATCAGCGTGCGCAGCATCTGGGTCGACTGGCTATAACCCCAATACTCTTCTTTCACGGGGTTGATCCAAACGCTCTTGGTGAAATGGCTGGTCAGCCGGTCGAGCCAGACGGCGCCGGCTTCCGCATTCCAGTGCTCCACCGAGCCGCCGGGATGGGAAATCTCGTAAGGCGCCATGGCGGCATCGCCGACGAAGATCGCCTTGTAGTCGGAGCCGAAGGTGCGGATGACATCGAAGGTCGATGTCACATCGACCCGGCGGCGCTTGTTGTCCTTCCACACGCCCTCATAGACGCAATTGTGGAAGTAGAAATATTCCATGTGCTTGAATTCGGACTTCGCCGCCGAAAACAGCTCTTCCGCCACCTTGATATGGTCGTCCATCGAGCCGCCAATGTCGAAGAACATCAGCAGCTTCACCGCATTGCGCCGCTCGGGGCGCGTCTTCACATCGAGATAGCCGTGTTCGGCGGTGGAGCGGATGGTGCCGCCCAGGTCCAGCTCCTCGTCCGCGCCCTGCCGTATCCATTTGCGCAGGCGCTTCAGCGCCACCTTGATGTTGCGGGTGCCGATTTCGACATTGTCATCGAGGTTCCTGAAATCTCGCCGGTCCCAGACCTTCACGGCGCGCCGGTTGCGCGACTTGTCCTGGCCTATGCGCACGCCCTCCGGGTTATAGCCATAGGCGCCGAAGGGCGAGGTGCCGGCCGTTCCGATCCATTTGTTGCCGCCTTGGTGGCGGCCCTGCTGTTCGGCGAGGCGCTGCTTCAATGTTTCCATCAGCGCTTCGAAACCGCCCAGCGATTTGACCAGCGCCTTTTCTTCATCCGTCAGGAATTTCTCCGCCATGCGGCGCAGCCATTCGTCTGGAATGTCGGTTGGGTCAACGGCATCGGCGCTGCCGGAAACGGCCTCAAGGCCCTTGAAGACCTGCGCAAAAACCTGATCGAAGCGATCGATGAAGCGCTCGTCCTTTACCAGCGTGGCGCGGGAGAGATAGTAGAAGCCCTCCACGTCGAAATCGACCAGCCCCGTCTCCATGCCTTCCAGCAGCGTCAGATATTCCCGAAGCGAAACGGGAACCTTCGCGGCCTTCAGTTCTAGGAAGAAGGGGATGAACATGGATTTCGACCCTGTCTTTGTCTGCAGCAATTCCGGACGTAAAACCGGACTCCACTTTTACTGGAATTGCTTTAAAGCCCGGCAGCTTTCCTCAAGGCGTCGTTGATCCTCGATTGCCAGCCCTTGCCCGTCGATTTGTAATGCGCCAGCACGTCCGGGTCCAGCCGGATCGACACCTGCTGGCGCGGATTCTCAACCGGCGGACGGCCACGGCGGGCGAGCTCGCGATCGATGGCGGCGGCGAGGTCGGGGAAGACTTCGCGGAAGGGGCGCGCCTGCTTGAAGTCCTCTTCGGTCCATTCCGGATTGTCCGGATCTTCCGCGATGCCCTTCTGGATTCGGGCTTCCTCTTCGTCGGAAAGGTCATGAAGACGTTTGTCGATGTCGGTCATAAAGTCTCCTTTCCTGCTTGCTGGCACTGCGCATCGAGATCAGTGATATCGCTTCGCGGCCCAGCGGGAAGAATATAATGGCGATTTTTCCATCCGTTAGCCGACCAATAGCTTTTAGGCGCCCGGAATAGCTCGGGACGATCAAGGCATCAGCGAAAAATTCCAGCGTCAAATCCGCAAAGTCCAGCCCGTGCTTGGCCAGATTGCTGCGCCGCTTGTTTTCATCCCAGACGATCTTCAATTTAATGTATCACATTTAATCGCGCAATACGATCAGTGTGATGGAAACTGAAGCTCTCTACAACCGAAATTAATATCACGGGTTGTACTCCACCTCGCCAATCTTGGCCATGTCATAGGGCGTGGTCTGGTAGATGTTGTTGATCCAGTTGCCGAAAAGAAGATGGGCGTGGCTCTTCCAGCGGTTGAGCGGCTTCTTGGCCGGATCATCCTCGGGGAAATAGTTGTGCGGCACTTCGATTGCCGCGCCCGCCTGCACGTCGCGGAAATATTCATCCGCCAGCGTCGTGGAATCATATTCGATGTGGTTGAACACATAGAGCCGGTTGCATTTGCGCTCGTGCACGATGCAGACGCCGGTCTCGGGCGATTCCATCAGGATTTCAAGGCCCGGCACCTTCTCGATATCGGCGCGGCGGACTTCCGTCCAGCGCGAGACGGGGATCTGGAAGTCATCCGAGAAGCCGTTCAGATAGGGCGAGGCGGGCGCAAGGTTGCGGTGGCGGTAGACGCCGAAGGCCTTGTGATCGAGCGTATATTTCGGCACGCGGTTGAAGTGCCAGATGGCGGCCATACCGCCCCAGCAGATATTCATGGTCGAGTGGACATTCGTCGTCGTCCAGTCGAGGATCTGTTCCATCTCGCTCCAGTAGGTCACATCTTCAAACTCAAGCGTCTCGATGGGCGCGCCGGTGATGATGAAGCCGTCGAACTTCTGGTCCTTCACCTCTTCCCAGGTGTCGTAGAAAGCCAGCAGATGCTCTTCCGACGTGTTCTTCGCCTTGTGGCCGCCGACGCGGACGAGCTTCAGCTCGATCTGCAGGGGCGAGGCCCCAAGCAGGCGTGCAAATTGCAGCTCTGTCTTGATCTTGTTGGGCATGAGATTGAGCAGGCCGAAGCGGAGCGGGCGGATGTCCTGACGGATGGCGACGGCCTCCGTCATCACGCGCACGCCTTCGTTCACAAGGGTTTCCTGGGCAGGCAATCCATCGGGAATCTTGATCGGCATGGTCTTCTCTCTTCCAAAACGCAAAAAAACCGGCGGCGAAATCGCTACCGGTTCCAGACAGAACTGTCATCTGGGCCCATTTTAGCGACTTCTTTTACGTGGCTGCAAGCCGGCCGGCAAATCACCACGGGACGTGTAGTATCTAGTTCCTTTCGATTTCAGAATCAATTCACGAAATCGGAGGTGGCTGAAACACCAACGGCCGCCCCTTGCGGAGCGGCCGTTGGTCTCGAAGTGCTTCTGCGCAGACTTACCGAACGACGAGCAGGTCCTCTTCCTCGTCGCGCTGCGAACCGCCGAGCGCTGCGGCGGCCGAAGCGATAAAGGCGCCGACCAGAAGCGAGGCTGCGGCAATCAGGGAAGCCGTCGCCGCTGCCTTGCGCGCCTTTTCGGCGGCGGCCTTGGCCGCCTCCTTGGCGTCGTCAATGCGCTTCAGGACCGTGTTCACGCGGGCGGTTGCTTCCTCCTGCGAAAGCCCGGTCTGCGAAGCGACGACGCTGGCCAGATAGGTCTTGTCTTCATCGGGGATCTGCCCGTTGGCCGCGCCGTTCAGCAGAATGTTCGTGACGCTTGCGGACACAGCCGCGCCATTCGCGTTGGCAGGGGCGGGTTTGTTCGGGGCAGGTCTCAGCAGCAATTCGCTGAAGTAGTTCGTCGACATGTCGTTAGCGGCCGGCTGGGCGGCGCTGGCTGCCGCTGCACCCGCGGCACCTGCGGTGTTCGCCGCAACCGTTGCACCTGCGCCCAGAAGAGCGCCCATAGAGGTCGAGAGAAACCCGACGACGAAGACCGTGGCGATCGCCCAGCTCAGGAAGCCGTGTGCCGTGTCGCGGAAGAAGACCTCATCGGTATGCACTGCCGCCCACTTGGTGCGCAGTCGCCCGGTCAGGTAGCCGCCGAGCGCCGAGGAGAGCCATTGCACAACGACGAACCAGATCGCGGCCGTCACGCCGAGCGTGGCGAGGCTGAAACCGCCGTCGGATGCCGGCGAAACCATGGTCAGGCCGACGCCCGAGCCTAGGAAAAGGAGGATGAGGCTGGTGGCGACTGCAGCGAAAGCGCCGCCAATGACCGGTCCCCAGGCGAGCGCCGACCGGCTCGATTCGATCGGGGCGGCGGTTGCGAAATCGGTGGATGTCATCACATCACCTATCGCATGAAGAGGACGAGCAGGATGACGAGCGGCAGGGGAATGCCGAGAAGCCAGAGAAGAATACCGCGACCCATAGTTACCTCCATGATTTTCAGGACGGAAGACGGGCGTTTGGTGCGATGTCCCCCCAAAGCCTCTCTCCGCGCAGTTACTGCTGCGGAGATGTAACTTCTGGAGCGATACTTGGTTCCCCGGAGGATTAATTCTCGCGGCGCGACATGAAGGCCAGCCGTTCGAACAGGTGCACGTCCTGCTCGTTCTTGAGCAATGCGCCGTGCAGTTTCGGCAGGATGGTCTTGGCGTCTGCCGAGAGATCGGCCGGGTCGATATCGTCCGCCACGAGGAGACGGATCCAGTCGAGCGCTTCGGATGTCGAGGGCTTCTTCTTGATGCCCGGAACGTTGCGGATCTCGAAAAAGCGTGTGAGTGCCGCGCGCACCAGATCCTGGCGAATGCCGGGATAGTGCACGTCGACGATCTTCGTCAGAGTTTCGGCTTCGGGGAAGCGGATATAGTGGAAGAAGCAGCGGCGGAGAAACGCATCCGGCAGTTCCTTCTCGTTGTTCGAGGTGATGATGACGATGGGGCGCACCTTGGCGCGAATCGTCTCGCCGGTCTCGTAGACATGGAATTCCATGCGGTCGAGTTCCTGCAAGAGGTCGTTCGGAAACTCGATATCGGCCTTGTCGATCTCGTCGATCAGCAGCACGGTCTTCTCGTCTGCCGAAAAGGCCTCCCAGAGCTTGCCCTTGCGGATATAGTTGGAGATGTCGTTGAAGCGCTCGTCGCCCAGCTGGCTGTCGCGCAGCCGCGAGACGGCATCATATTCGTAGAGCCCCTGTTGCGCCTTGGTGGTGGATTTGATGTTCCACTCGATCATGCGAAGTCCGAGGCCGCTGGCGATCTGGCGCGCCAGTTCCGTCTTGCCTGTGCCCGGCTCGCCCTTGACCAGCAACGGCCGCTCCAGCCGGATCGCGGCATTCACCGCAATCATCAGGTCCTTCTCGGCGACGTAAGTGTCGGTGCCTTGAAACTGCATGGTCATGCCTGTCTGCCCTTCCCATTTCCGTTGGAGCAAGCCGCCCCCTCACTCCGCCTCCGCTGCGCTCGGCGGACCTCTCCCCGAGGGAAGAGGAGGCCGGTGACGCTGCGGCGCATTCCCTCTTCTCCCCTAGTCCCCTAGCGGAGAAGGTGGCCCGAAGGGCCGGATGAGGGGGCGCTCCGAATGCTGCCCTCTAATGGGTTCAGCGTAAACAGCGCACCCAATTTGTGCAAGCTTGAACGAATGAAGCCTCCGCTTCACCCCTCCAGCTCTTCCCGCAGCATTTCCAGCTCCAGCCATTCCTCTTCCCAGGCGGCGATCTGGTTGCGCAGTTTTTCGAGCTCGGCGGCGGTTTTGCTGAAGCCGGCGGGGTCCTTGGTGAAGAAATTGGCGTCGGCCATCCTCTCTTCGAGCTTGGCGGCCTTCTTCTCGGCCTCGTCCATCTGTTTCGGCAGGTTTTCCAGCGCAAATTTCTGCTTATAGGAAAGCTTGCCCTTGGCTTTCTCGGGGGCAGGTGAAGAAGCAGTTTCGTCCTTCGGCTTGTCCTTCTTCGCCTCGGCCTGACGGCGCTCGGCTTCAAGTCCCTTGCGCTGCACGAGCATGTCGGAATAGCCGCCGGCATACTCGATCCAGCGGCCATCCGGCGCATCCGGATTGGCGGGGGCAATGGTCGAGGTCACGGTCCGGTCGAGGAAGTCGCGGTCGTGGCTGACGAGAATGACCGTGCCGTTGAAGCCGGCGACGAGTTCCTGCAGCAAATCCAGCGTCTCGATGTCGAGATCGTTGGTCGGTTCGTCGAGGATCAGCAGGTTGGTGGGGCGTGCGAGAATGCGCGCCAGCATCAGGCGGGCGCGCTCGCCGCCGGAAAGCTGCAGGATCGGCGTGCGGGCCTGTTCCGGCTGGAAGAGAAAGTCCTTCATATAGCCGGTCACATGCCGCTGCTCGCCATTGACCAGCAGGTTTTCGCCGCGCCCGTCGGTCAGGTAATGCGCCAGCGTGTCGTTGAGGTTCAGGTCCTCGCGGCGCTGGTCGAGGGTCGCGATGTCGAGATTGGTGCCGAGCTTGACCGTGCCGGTGTCCGGCTCGATCTGTCCGGTCAGCATCTTGAGCAGCGTCGTCTTGCCGGCGCCATTCGGGCCGATCAGGCCGATGCGGTCGCCGCGATGGACGCGGATGGAGAAGGGCGCGACGATCGTGCGTTCGCCATAGACCTTCGTGATCTTCTCGGCCTCGATGACCAGCTTGCCGGATTCGCGCGCATCCGCGACGCTTGCCTGCACCGTGCCTTGCGGCCCCTTGTGGCCGCGATAGTCCTTGCGCATGGTCTGCAATTCGCCGAGGCGTCGCATGTTGCGCTTGCGCCGTGCGGTCACGCCATAGCGCAGCCAGTGCTCCTCGCGCTCGATCGCCTTGCCGAGCTTGTGCTGTTCCAGCTCTTCCTGTTCCAGCACCTGGTCGCGCCATTCCTCGAAATGGGCAAAGCCGCGATCGAGCCGCCGCGCGATTCCGCGATCCAGCCAGACGGTGGCATTGGAGACTTTTTCGAGGAAACGCCGGTCGTGCGAGATGAGAACGATGGCCGAGCGGCTGCGGGTCAGTTCGCCTTCCAGCCATTCGATCGTGTTGAGATCGAGATGGTTGGTCGGCTCGTCGAGCAGCAGGATATCCGGCTCCGGCGCCAGCACGCGGGCGAGTGCCGCGCGGCGCGCCTCGCCGCCGGAGAGGTTCGCCGGGTTCTCGTCGCCCTGCAGGCCCAGATGTTCGAGCAGATAGGTGACGCGATAGGGATCGTCGCCGGGGCCGAGGCCGGACATGGCGTAGGCTTCGACGGTCTTGTGGCTGCCGAAATCGGGGGCCTGTTCGAGATAGCGGATGGTCGCCGACGGATGGCGGAAAATCTCGCCGCTCTGCGCTTCGGCAAGGCCGGCGGCGATCTTCATCAGCGTCGATTTGCCCGAGCCGTTGCGGCCGACAAGGCAGATGCGGTCGCCGGGCTCGACCTGCAGGTTCGCGCCGGCGAGCAGCGGCGCGCCGCCGAAGCTGAGGAAAATATCGTCGAGTTTGAGGATCGGCGGGGCCATCTTAGCCTCCAGACATGTCTGCGGGCCTTGCGATCACCATCGCGCGGCCGGATTGAAGCGTGATCGTCACCGGACCTTCGGCGACATTGGAAACGGTGCGCGACGAGCCATTGTCGATTTCGGCGCGGTCGAGCGGATAGCGCGCGCCTTCGATCGTCAGGCCTGATAGCGCCGAAAACGGCAGGATCGAAAAGAGCGCGCCTTTCGGCAGGTCGATCTGCATCTGCCCGCCGAGATGGGCGCGCGCCTCTTCCTCGCCTGTCGTCAGCAGCGTCGGGATGCCGCGCTCGGTCAGCGAAAGCGCGAGAAGCAAATGCATGACGGCATGGTCAGTCCGCTCGCCGCCCAGCGCACCTGCAATGACAAGCGAGGTCGCGCCACGGGCCAGTGCCGTATCCACTGCGATCTCCCCATCGGTGGCATTCTTGGCGCGCGGATAGGGCTGGCGCTCGATGCTTTGCCATTGGTCAAGCAGCGTATCGGGTGCTGAATCGAAATCGCCAACCCAGAGTTCGGGCGTGAGACCCAGTGCTGCCGCATGACGCATCCCGCCATCGGCCGCAATCACGCGCGTTCCCGCGACCTGGGCGGCCAGGCGGTCAGTGATGGCGAGGTCGCCCGCAAGAAGAATGGTGAAAAGGCTCATGGCTCGGCTGATAGCGGAAAACGGGGCGGGCCGGAAGGGCAAAGCGTCGGGGATCTGGCGGGAGGGGGCTTGTCCTCTCCCCTTGTGGGAGGGGATAGCCTGCCCCAAGAGCCGCAGGCGATTGGCTTGGCAGGCTTGGTGAGGGGGATTCCGGTCAATGTCGGGGAAGAATTGGCCCCCTCACCTGGAAAATCTAGCACTTAGCCTTTGGCTAAGATGCTGATTTTCCTTCCTCTCCCACAAGGGGAGAGGCTAACCCAGACGCACCAATTTTCCCCGTTCTCTGACCTTTCGATTATTCTATGGTTCTCCCGCCACCGGATGGACCAGCGACGACTGGCTCAGGCGGGAGGAGAGCTTGATGGCGTCCATCGTAACGTGCGGTGGATGTCATCAGGGGGCGCGGGCGGCGGCGGGGCAAAAATCCCGACGAAACGACTCCCCCGATGGGCTGCGAATAGCTCGGCGGCCTGGCTGTGCCAGAGAACCCGTCTGCCTCCGCAGGCGGTTTAGCGAGGCGGCCCGCGCTTGAGGAATGGAGCCGGATGAGGCTCCCCTTGCAGATCTCGACGGGTCGCGCTGGCGCTCCGCCGTTTTTTACTACTACCAATCAGGGCGGCGCGTCAGCGTGGCTCTCCGGAAGCCGATGTCCAGATAAAGGGATGGAGGCGTTAAGACTGGAGGTTAACTCGGGAGAGGTTTTTCCCGAGGGTTTTGGCACGTCACCTCCCAAATCTCACCCCTTGAAAACATTGTCGACAAAAAATATACAGAAGCAATAACTGATATTCTTGAAGCGGGCCGTCATGAAAATCGCCATCATCGG
>DATMTA010000063.1:0-20216 GCA_035565055.1 Ensifer sp. | reverse complement strand
AAAGAAATCTTATACGCATCCCTGAGTTCTAGCGGGTGCCTCCCAAACAGAAAGCGTCCCGCCTTTGGGGCGAACCGCTTTCCAATTTTCTGTAACTTTGTCGAACCAGACTTGAAGCGGCGTCAGCCCTTCTGGTTGCGCTTGGCGAGCGTGCGCAGGCGCAACGCATTCAGCTTGATGAAGCCGGCAGCGTCCTTCTGGTCATAGGCGCCCTGGTCATCTTCGAACGTCACGAGCTTGTCCGAGTAGAGCGACTTGTCGCTCTCGCGGCCGATGACCATGACATTGCCCTTGTAGAGCTTGAGCGTCACTTCCCCTTCGACATGTTCCTGGCTCTTGTCGATGAGCGCCTGCAGCATTTCACGCTCCGGCGAGAACCAGAAGCCGTAATAGATGAGCTCGGCATAGCGCGGCATCAGCTCGTCCTTGAGATGGGCAGCGCCGCGGTCGAGCGTGATCGATTCCATCGCACGGTGCGCCGCGAGCAGGATCGTGCCGCCGGGCGTTTCGTAAACGCCGCGCGACTTCATGCCGACGAAGCGGTTCTCGACGAGGTCGAGGCGGCCGATGCCGTTATCGCGGCCATAGTTGTTGAGTTCGGCAAGCAGCGTGGCCGGGCTCATCTCGACGCCGTTGATCGAGCAGGCGTCGCCCTTGCGGAAGCCGATCTTGATGACGGTCGCCTTATCGGGGGCGGCTTCCGGCGAAATCGTGCGCATGTGCACGTATTCGGGAGCTTCCTGTGCCGGGTCCTCCAGAACCTTGCCTTCGGACGACGAGTGCAGAAGGTTGGCGTCGACGGAGAACGGTGCTTCGCCCTTCTTGTCCTTGGCGACAGGGATCTGGTTCTGTTCGGCGAAGGCCAGCAGATCCGTGCGGCTCTTGAACGACCAGTCACGCCACGGCGCGATGATCTTGATGTCGGGGTTCAGCGCATAGGCCGAAAGCTCGAAGCGGACCTGGTCGTTGCCCTTGCCGGTCGCGCCGTGTGCGATCGCATCGGCGCCGGTCTTCTTGGCGATCTCGATCAGGTGCTTGGAAATCAGCGGGCGGGCAATCGAGGTGCCGAGCAGGTAAACGCCTTCATAGACGGCATTGGCGCGGAACATCGGGAAGACGAAATCGCGGACGAATTCCTCGCGCACGTCCTCGATGAAGATTTCCTTGATGCCGAGCATTTCGGCCTTCTTGCGCGCCGGCTCCAGTTCCTCGCCCTGGCCGAGATCGGCCGTGAAGGTGACGACTTCAGCGCCGAGTTCGGTCTGCAGCCATTTCAGGATGATGGAGGTGTCGAGACCGCCGGAATAGGCGAGAACGACCTTTTTCACGTCTTTGGGAAGCGCCATGATAAAACCCGTGGAAATGTGAGAAATTCAGTTGCGGGTCTTTTAGACGGATTGGGCAAAACTGCAAGTGGGACTGAGGTTCCATCGACCAAGAGGTTCAGAGAGGACGGCCTTGCTCGCGTTCCTTTTGCTTCCACTTCAAGAACTCGTCAAAATCGAACTCTTCCGCGACCCCCGACTCCTCGCCCTCGATCAGCGCCTGCCGGATGGCGTCGAGTTCGGCCTCCTCGTCCTGCAGAAGTTCTAGCGCGGCCTTCACCACCTCGTCGGTCGAGCCGAAGCGGCCGGTCGCGATCTGGCGTTCGATGAAGGCGTCTTCTTTTGCGTCGAGATGGATGGAAACGGATTTGCTCATGGTCTATTCCTGTCGAGCCGATGGCGGATGATACCGCATGCGTCTCAAGCATTCAATGAAACTGCCCGGAGCCTGATCGCCCATGTCAAACCTCCACCCCGTCTTCAAACCCGGAAACACCGCCGTCATCACGGGCGCTGCCTCGGGCATCGGCCTTGCCGCCGCGAAAGCCTTCGCGGGGCTCGGGCTGAACGTCGTTCTGGTCGATCTGGCAGGCGAGCGGCTGGATGGTGCAGCGTTGGAGGTCACTGCGCTGTCGCCAAAAGGTGCCGACACCGTGCTGGCGGTGGCGACGGATGTCAGCCGGATTGAGCAGGTCGAGGCACTGGCCGAGATCGCGACGCAGCGCTTCGGCCCGATCCATGTCGCCGTGAACAATGCCGGCATCCAGCCAGGCTCCTCGCTCTTCGGGCCTTACGAGAACTGGCAGCGCGTGCTCGACGTCAATCTCGGCGGTGTCATCCATGGCTCGCGCGTGTTCGGCAAGGCGTTGCTTTCCCATGGCGAACCGGCGATCATCATCAACACCGGCTCCAAGCAGGGCATCACCACGCCGCCCGGCGACCCGGCCTATAATGTCGCCAAGGCCGGCGTGAAGGCGCTGACCGAAGCGCTGGAGCATGAGCTGCGCAATACCGAGGGCGGCAAGGTCAGCGCCCATCTCCTGATCCCAGGCTTTGTCTACACGGCGCTGACCGCCAACGGTCGCACGGAAAAGCCGGCGGGTGCGTGGACACCGGAGCAGACCGTCGAGTTCATGATGGAAAGCCTGGCGCGCGGCGACTTCTACATTCTCTGCCCGGACAATGATGTCAGCCGGAAGCTCGACGAGAAGCGCATCGAATGGGCGGCGCACGACATCATCGAGAACCGCCCGCCGCTGTCGCGCTGGCACAAGGACCATGCGCCTGCCTTTGCCGCATTCCTCAAGTCGAACGGTCTATGATCCCATGACCTTCATCCCCGACCTCGATACGTTGATCACCTTCACGCTCGCAGGCCTGCTCTTGAGCCTCACGCCCGGCCCGGACATGACGCTGCAGATCAGCCGGTCGCTGCGTGACGGGCCGGTGGCGGCGCTGGGCGTGATTTTCGGCACGAATATCGGGCTTTGCGTGCACACGACGCTCGTGGCGCTCGGCGTCTCCGCCCTCATCGTCGCCTCGCCCATGGCCTTTCTGGTTCTGAAGGTGGGCGGAGCGGCCTATCTGCTCTGGCTTGCCGTTCAGGCGATCTTCAAGGGCTCGACCTTCCAGCTCGACGACAACCCGGAAGCGACGAAGCGTGGCTCCTTCACCTCCGGCCTTCTGAACGGCCTATGGGTCAACATGCTCAATCCCAAGGTCATCATCTTCTTCATGACCTTCCTGCCGCAATTCGTGAAGGCGTCCGATCCGCATGTGACCGGCAAGCTCTTCTTCCTCGGCTTCTATTTCATCCTCATCGGCCTGCCCGTCGCCTTCGGCGTCGTCTTCGGCGCCCATGGTCTCGCCGGCTGGCTGAAGGCGAACAGGAAGGTGCTGCGCGGGCTCGATTACACGTTCGGCGGCGTCTTCTCTGCCTTTGCGGTCAAGATCCTGATGACGCAGGCGCGTTAGGCAGAGGTCAAGCTTCTATGCCAAGGCGGCGGCACATGAGGAATTCATCGACCTCGCGGCCCTCGAAGATCGTGGCGGCAGGGATCCGGCCGATTTCAATGAAGCCTTCACGCTCGTAAAAGCGGACTGCGGCGGCATTTTCGGCCCTGACATGCAGTTCCAGCTGCGTGATGCCGTCGCGCGATGCCTGTTCGACAACGGTATCGAGCAACCGCTTGGCAAGGCCGGAGCCACGCACTTCCTTGCGCAGATAGACCATGATCACCAGCGCACGGTGCCGCAACTTGATGCCGCGCTCCTGAAGGAGGCCGATCATCCCGACCGGCTCTTCGCCGCGAAAGGCCAGGAAAACCGGGGCGTCCAGACGGCGCAGCCATTCCTCGTCCGGCAGGTCGACCCAGTCTTCATAGGCGCTGCCGAAATTCTCGCCTTCAGTCCTCAGTGACTCCAGGCGGATCTCCTTGAAGGCGGCAAGGTTTGCGGCGGTTGCGCGCTTGATGGCAATGTCGGCGGTCATGCAGATGGTTCCGGTCAGGATTGGAGGCTGGACCATAGCCGGAAAAAGCGCCTGCGCAACCTTGGGCTCGCTCCGGCAATCCATAGTCTTTTCATTTCAGGGATAGCGCGATAGTTTGCCCCGCGAAAGCGTCGGAGAGCGGTCCATGAATTTGAAGAACAAGCGGATTTTGCTGATCGTAGCCGGCGGGATTGCGGCCTACAAGAGCCTCGATCTGATCCGCCGATTCCGCGAGCAGGGTGCGAGCGTGCGACCCGTCATGACGGCGGGCGCGCAACAGTTTGTCACCCAGCTCGCCGTCGGCGCGCTCTCCGCGTCCCATGTCTATACCGATCTCTTCTCGCGCGAGGACGAGCAGGATGTGGGCCATATTCGGCTCGCACGCGATTGCGATCTCATCGTCGTGGCCCCCGCCACCGCCGATCTGATGGCGAAGATGGCGAACGGGCTGGCAGACGATCTCGCCTCCACTGTGCTGCTCGCCACCGACAAGCCGGTTCTGGTCGCACCCGCCATGAACCCGAAAATGTGGTCGGCCAAGGCGACTGAGCGCAATGTCGCGACGCTGAAGGCCGATGGCATCCACTTTATCGGCCCGGAACGCGGCGAAATGGCGGAAAGCGGCGAGGCGGGGCTTGGCCGCATGAGCGAGCCGATGCAGATCCTGCAGGCCGCCACACTTCTTCTCGATGGAAACCCGAAGCCGCTCCTTGGTCGCAAGGCGATCGTCACCTCCGGTCCGACGCATGAGCCGATAGACCCCGTACGCTATATTGCCAATCGCTCGTCCGGCAAGCAGGGCCATGCGATTGCAGCGGCGCTTGCCGCGTTGGGCGCGGAGGTCACGCTGGTGTCCGGTCCTGTGACCATTCCCGATCCACTTGG
This sequence comes from Ensifer sp., assembly GCA_035565055.1. Classification (GTDB taxonomy): domain Bacteria; phylum Pseudomonadota; class Alphaproteobacteria; order Rhizobiales; family Rhizobiaceae; genus Ensifer_A. The sequence continues at coordinate 15,515 of DATMTA010000063.1, read as the reverse complement.
CGTGCGCACGATCCATGTCGAGCGCGCCGAGGAGATGCGTGACGCGGTTCTGGCGGCGCTGCCGGCCGATATTGCAGTCATGGTCGCCGCCGTTGCCGACTGGCGCGTTGCCTCATCGGCTGGCGAAAAGATCAAGAAGCAGCCGGGCGAACCGCCGGCGCCTCTGCATCTTATCGAGAACCCGGATATCCTGAAAACCGTTGGGCATCACGCCATGCGGCCCAAGCTCGTCTGCGGCTTTGCGGCCGAAACGCAGAGCGTGATCGAGAACGCCCGCAAGAAGCTTGAGACCAAGGGCGCGGACATGATTGTCGCCAATGACGTGAGCGCCGAGACCGGCATCATGGGCGGCGAACGAAACTCCGTCCGAGTCATTAGCCGCGACGGCGTCGATGTCTGGCCGGACATGCCCAAGGGCGAAGTGGCCGAAAAGTTGGCGGAAAAGATCGCGTCCTACTTCGCGACCAGCTGAAGCTCCGGCACGCGGCGTTCGTGCAGCCAGCCGCCGAAGGGCTGGACGGCTATCTCGTGACCTTCAATGACGACAACGCTGCCGTCCGGGATCGCCACCCAGGCGTCGCGGTCGTCGTTCAGCGGTTCGGACACGAGACAATGGCCGCGACCGAGCGGCGCGGAATAGAGCGTCGGGGCCTTGCGGTCGGAGGCATAGCGCACGGCATAGAGGCGGGCGCCATCGGAAAAAGCTGCAGTGAAGCGAATGACGGTCTCGAAGCCGATACGGTCCGCTTCGCCTTCCACATGTTTGAGCATGTTTTCGATCGCAGCGACTGGATCGCGATCCAGACCGAAATGCAACGCGAGAAGGAACAGCAGTTCGGAATCGGTCGTCCCGACGCGGGCGGAATAAAGCCTGTCGTCCAGCATCGCCTCCAGTGGGCGGCGCAGGCGCTCGAAGCCGGAGACCTGGCCGTTATGCATGAAGGACCAGCGGCCGTGCACGAAGGGATGGCAATTGTCGCGCCGCGTTCCGCCGCCGGTCGCTGCCCGCACATGGGCGAGAAACAGGCCGGAGCGGATCTGCCGGGCCAGCGATTTCAGATTGCAGTCGGACCAGGCCGGCAGGATATCCCGGAAGAGGCCAGGCTCGGGCCGGTCGCCATACCAGGCGATGCCGAAGCCGTCGCCATTGGTCGAGGTCTTGGCCTCGGTCGCATGATGCGATTGCTCGATCAGCGAATGGGTCTGGGAAGAGACGATATGCTCGAGATAGATCGGTTCGCCACTATAGGCAGCCCAACGACACATGAAAGAAGTCCACTCACACGCGGCTCGACCGTCTTCGCCGCCTTGAAATCCAGAATCCCAAAACATGGGTAAAATTGTGTTAACAATACTGTCACGAACGGTTTCAGACGGAAAGACTGAATGAGCCGCCAAGCGGAATTTTGTGAACACTGAGTTGATGGGTGCGCCGTTTGGAAGAAACGGCCCTACGCGCTATCTTTTGCACGAACAGAGGTGTTCGTTCAGTTTTGTTGAACGCCTTCGACATTCGAAAGCCGGAGCCTGCGCTTCGGACTGGGAAAGGATCAGAAACATGTCCATACGTCCCGTAAAGTATGAAAGCGTTGCCGTGCCCGCCCGCGAAGGCGCCGGCGTTCATCTCCATCGTGTCTTCGGCTTCGGCGATCCGTCGCTCACCGATCCGTTCCTGATGATGGACGATTTTCGCAATGACGACCCGGCGAAATACCTGAAGGGATTTCCCTGGCACCCGCATCGCGGCATCGAGACGATCACCTATGTGCTGGCCGGTTCCGTCGAGCATGGCGACAGCCTCGGCAATCACGGCACTTTGGGTGCGGGCGACGTGCAGTGGATGACAGCCGGTTCCGGCATCATGCACCAGGAAATGCCGCGCGGCGATTTTGCCGGCAAAATGCATGGCTTCCAGCTCTGGGCCAACCTGCCCTCTTCGATGAAGATGACGAGCCCGCGCTATCAGGATGTGAAATCGGCCGATATTCCGGTCGTCGTGGATGACGACGGCACGGCGGCGCGCATCATCACAGGCGAATTCTGGGGCAAGAGGGGCCCGGTCGACGGTATCGCGGCCGAGCCCGTCTATCTCGACATTTCCGTACCGCCCGGCAAGCGCAAGACCTTCAAGGTCGACACCTATCGCAAGGCGTTCGCCTATATCTTCGCCGGCTCCGGCACATTCCGCGATGCGTCGACTCCGATCGGCGTAAAGGTGGAGAAGGAATTCAACGGCGAGGAGTTGAACATCCGCGACATGAGCGGCAACCGCACGCTCGTCGTCTTCGACACGGGTGATGAGGTGACCGTTCAGGCCGGCGATCAGGGCATCCGCTTCCTGCTCGTCTCCGGCAAGCCCATCGAGGAGCCCGTCGCCTGGCACGGCCCGATCGTGATGAACACGCGAGAGGAATTGATGAAGGCCTTCGAAGAACTTCAGACGGGGAAGTTCATCAAGGAAGGCGCCGTGTTTGCGTGACGTCTCCCCTCCTCTCCCACTGTGTGAGAGGATAGCCTGCTACCCGAGAGCCGCAGGCGATTGGCTTGGCAGGCTTGGTGAAGGGGAGTTGCGGTGAATGCCGTGGACAAAACGACCCCCTCACCTGGAAAATCTAGCACTTGGCCTTTGGCTAAGATGCTGATTTTCCTTCCTCTCCCACACGGGGAGAGGACAAAAAAACCGCCCGGCACGAACCGGGCGGTTTTTTGTTTGCAGCGACTGAATGTGGGCTTACGCCGCTTCTTTCGGGGCCATCGCGCCGGTCATCAGCGCAACGGCATCCGACATCGTGTATTCCTTCGGATTGATCACCGTGAGGCGCTTGCCCAGCCGGTGGATGTGGATGCGGTCTGCGACCTCGAACACATGCGGCATGTTGTGCGAAATGAGCACGATCGGCAGGCCGCGCGAGCGGACGTCGAGAATGAGCTCGAGAACGCGGCGCGATTCCTTCACACCGAGAGCCGCCGTCGGTTCGTCCATGATGACGACCTTGGAGCCGAAGGCCGCGGCACGCGCCACGGCAACACCCTGACGCTGGCCGCCCGAGAGCGTTTCCACCGCCTGGTTGATGTTCTGGATGGTCATCAGGCCGAGCTCGGAGAGCTTTTCGCGAGCGACGCGCTGCATTTCCTTGTGGTCGAGCAGGCGGAAGATGTCGCCGAGAGGTCCCTTGCGGCGGATTTCGCGGCCCAGGAACATGTTGTCGGCAATCGACAGAGCCGGCGAGAGCGCGAGGTTCTGGTACACCGTTTCGATACCAGCTTCGCGCGCCTGCATCGGCGAGGTGAACTGCACCTTCTTGCCGTCCAGCTCGATCTCGCCCTCGTCCGGGGTCACGGCGCCCGAGAGCGCCTTGATGAGCGAGGACTTGCCGGCGCCGTTATCGCCGATGACGGCGAGGATTTCGCCCGGGTAGAGGTCGAAATCGGCCTGATCGAGAGCGGTCACGCGGCCATAGCGCTTGACGAGACCACGGGCCTTGAGAATGGGTTCCTGAGACATTAGCCAGCCACCTTTCTGATCCACTGGTCAACGGCAACAGCCGTGATGATGAGAACACCGGTCAGGAAGACCTTCCACTGCGGGTCTGCACCCAGCATGTTCAGGCCCATCGAGACAACGCCGACGATCATGGCGCCGATCAGCGTGCCGAGAATGGAGCCGCGACCGCCGAAGAGCGAGATGCCGCCGATTACGGCTGCGGTGATGGACTGCAGGTTATATTCGGTTACGGCCGAGGAGGGCGAGATCGAGCCGTTGCGGCCGATGGAAACCCAGGCGGCGAGCGCCGCGATGATGCCGGCCAGCATATAGGTCGACATCAACACGCGCTTGGTGCGGATCCCGGCGAGTTCCGCCGCATCCGGATCGTCGCCGACGGCATAGAGGTGACGGCCCCAGGCGGTGTGGTTCAACGCAATCCAGAGACCGATGACGAGCAACACCATGACGACCACGCCGAGCGTGAAGGCGGCGCCGCCGAGCTTGAACGTGATCCCGAAGAAATGCAGGAATTCGGCATTGGCCGAAATGTCTGCATCGCGGATCGTGGCGTTGTCGGAATAGATGAAGTTCGTCGCCATGACGATGTACCAGGTGCCGAGCGTCACGATGAAGGGCGGCAATCGCATATACGCAACCAGGAACCCGTTCAGGAGACCGGCGGCCGCTCCCACGACGAAGCCTATGGCGATGGCAACCGGTGCGGGCAGACCATAGACGACGGCGCAATTGCCCATGATCACGGTGGAAATCACCATGACTACACCGATCGACAGGTCGATACCGGCAACCAGAACGACCAGCGTCTGACCAGCCGCGAGAATGCCGACGATGGCGATCTGCTGGAGAATGAGCGTCATTGTATAGGCGGAGAAGAAGCGCTCGCCCTTCAACGCGCCGAAGATGATGATGGCCGCCACGAGAACGATGGCGGGAACCGCAGCCGGCGTCGAATGCAGGAAATGCTGCAAGCGCTGGATGGGTGTGTGTTGTTTGAAGCTGGCGACATTCTTGTCGCTCTGCTCGATGACCTTTTCGAATTCCTGCATCGCAGCCATGGCGAATTATCCTCCCCTTTTTGTCCGGAGCTGTCTTCGCTTGTTATCGGATTGCGCACCTTGCCTGGCAGGACGAAGTGCGCGTCCTCTCTTTTCATCAGCAATTCCGGGAACGGAAGCGTGACACACTTCCTGAGGAATTGCTTTACAAAAAAGGGCGGCCGGAACCGCCCTTTCCTTCATTCCTATGCGTTTGCCGTCAAAGGCCGGGCATCAGCCCCAGCACTTCGCCAGACCGTCCTTGACGCTGATCGAGGGAACGTCCTTGGCCGGCTTGTCGGTGACGAGGTTCACGCCGGTGTCGAAGAAGTTCTTGCCGTCAGTTGCCTTCGGCTTGGTGCCGTCCTTGGCGAATGCGGCAATGGCTTCGATACCCTTGGAAGCCATCAGCAGCGGGTACTGCTGCGAGGTGGCGCCGATCTGGCCGTCCTGGACTGCCTTGACGCCCGGGCAACCGCCGTCAACCGACACGATCAGAACGTCCTTTTCCTTGCCGACAGCCTTGAGGGCCTGGTAGGCGCCGACAGCAGCCGGCTCGTTGATCGTGTGGATCACGTTGATGTCCGGATCCTTCTGGAGAAGGTTTTCCATGGCGGTGCGGCCACCTTCTTCGTTACCGTTCGTGACGTCATGGCCGACGATGCGCTTGTCGTCTTCGTCGCCGATCTTGTTCGGGTCCTTCGGGTCGATGCCGAAGCCGATCATGAAGCCCTGGTCACGCAGAACGTCAACGGACGGCTGCGACGGCGTCAGGTCGAGGAAGCCAACCTTGGCGGTCTTGACCTTGTCGCCGAGCGTTGCCTTGGCCCACTCGCCGATGAGCTTGCCGGCCTGCAGGTTGTCGGTGGCAAACGTCATGTCGGCAGCGCTGATCGGCTCAAGCGGCGTGTCGAGCGCGATGACCAGGAGGCCAGCGTCGCGTGCCTTCTTGACCGAAGGAACGATGGCCTTCGTGTCGGAAGCTGTGATGAGAATACCCTTGGCGCCGTCAGCGATGCAGGATTCGATGGCTGCAACCTGGCTTTCGCTGTCGCCGTCGATCTTGCCGGCATAGGTCTTGAGGTTGACGCCGAGTTCCTTCGCCTTGGCCGTCGCGCCTTCCTTCATCTTGACGAAGAAGGGGTTCGTGTCGGTCTTGGTGATGAGGCAGGCGGAAACGCCGGCGGCCATAGCCGGAGCGCTGAATGCAACGCCGAGCGCAAGTGCGCCGACGGCAGCAGAAATCGTGAGCTTTTTCATATTGTTCCTCCCGAGAACAAATTCGCCTTGCGGCAGTTGAATGGCCTCCCCGCCATGATCCATGCTCCCGCAGGAGGCCTGGCCGATCCATGGGCGGGATGGTGCCTATCAAAACGCTAAAAAAAGCGCTTGTCAATAAATAAATCGAATTGAATTATTAAAAAATATCTGTCACTTTGGAGAAAGCTGATTTTGCCCACGGGAGGAGGCATCGGCATGTCGAACCAAAAAGCACCAGAGCAGGGTGACGGCGAAGCCGCGCGGATTGTGATCCCCTCGGGGGGCGCAAATCAGGTGCGTGTGAGAGCCTATAACGAACGGCTCGTCCTGTCACTCGTGCGAAGTCACCAGGCCTTGTCGAAGGCCGACATCGCGCGGGCCTCGGGCCTCTCTGCGCAGACCGTTTCCGTGATCATGCGCGCCCTGGAGAAGGACGGCCTCCTCATCAAGGGCGAACCGGTACGCGGCAAGGTCGGCCAGCCGTCCGTGCCCATGTCTCTCAACGCCGAAGGCGTATTTGCCTTCGGCCTCAAGATCGGCCGTCGCAGCGCCGACATGATTCTGATGGACTTCGTCGGAGGGGTGCGCGCCAAGCTTCGCCGCATCTATGCCTATCCGACACCCCAGGAAATCCTGGCCTTCACCCAGGAGAGCATCGCGGCGCTGGAGGCCTCCCTGACCCCGCTGCAGCTTTCGCGGCTCGCCGGGATCGGTGTCGCGACGCCGTTCGAGCTCTGGAACTGGGCCGACAATGTGGGTGCGCCTCAAGGCGAGATGGATGCGTGGCGCGATTTCGACCTGCGCGCCGAAATCCAGGCGCTGACGCAATACCCGGTCTACCTGCAGAACGACGCGACCAGCGCTTGCGGTGCCGAACTCATGTTCGGTCACGGCAAGGCCTATCCGGACTATGTCTATTACTTCATCGGCACCTTCATCGGCGGCGGCGTCGTGCTGAACTCCTCCGTCTTCACGGGACGCACGGGAACGGCCGGCGCGATCGGCCCGCTCCCGGTGCGAGACGAGCACGGCAAACCGCGCCAGCTCATCGACGTCGCTTCCATTTTCGTGCTCGAAGGCCTGCTGAAGGAGCGCGGCATCGATTCGCGCACGCTGTGGTATTCGGCGGCCGGCTGGACCGATTGGGGCGAGCCGCTGGAGCGCTGGATATCGCTCAGCGCCGAGGCACTGGCACAGGCCATCATCGCAGCCGCTTCCATCATCGACTTCCCCGCCGCGATCATCGACGGCGGCTTCCCCGACTGGGTGCGGACCCGGCTCGTCACCGCAACCCGTTCGGCGCTGCAGCGTTACGATCTGCAGGGGATCATCGTCCCCGATATTGTCGAGGGCAAGGTCGGCGATCAGGCGCGCGCGATCGGCGCTGCGAGCCTGCCTCTCTTTGCCCGCTACCTGACCGACCAGACTGTCTTGTTCAAGGAGTTATCCAGTGCTGAAGGGGATTGATCCCATCTTAAGTCCGGAATTGCTGTTCACGCTGCGTGCGATGGGCCACACGGACGAAATCGCCATTGTCGATGGCAACTATCCGGGGCTTGAACATGCGCGCCGGCTGGTCCGCACGGACGGTCACGGGGTGATACCGGTTCTCAACGCGATCCTGTCGGTCATGCCGGTGGACGATTTCGTTCCGGAAGCAATCTTCCGCGCCATTCCGCGCGGCGACATGAATGCGCTGGATCCGGTGCATGAGGAAATGGTCGCCTGCTGTGCGCGCCACGACCCGAAGCAAAAGGTCGTGCCGCTGGCGCCGGCCGATTTCTACAATCGGGTTCGCGCGGCCCACACCGTCGTGCAGACCAGCGAGCCGCGCCTTTACGGCAACATCATCCTGCGCAAGGGCGTGATCTATCCTTGAGCGAACGGCGCACACCCCTCAGAATGAAAATGCCCGGTCACAAGCCGGGCATTTCGTCTTTCGGAGCCTGGCCTTTGCTTCACGCCGCGTAGGCGTGGCGCTCCTCGTGATTGAGGCGGAACTGGCTGACGAGCTGCATCAGGTGGTCGCCTTCATGCGCCAGTTGCTGCGACATGGCATTGGCTTCTTCCACCATTGCAGCGTTGGCCTGGGTCATCTGATCCATCTGGTTGACCGCCGTGTTGACCTCCTGCAGGCCGGCAGACTGGTCCTGCGCGGCCTGGGCGATCATCTGCACATGTTCGTAGAGCTGCGCGATGCGCGTCGAGATGTCACCAAGGGCCTCACCGGTCCGCTGGACCTGACGAACGCCGGTCGATACTTCGCGGGTCGCCGTATCGATAAGGCTCTTGATCTCGTTGGCGGCGCCCGCCGAACGTTGTGCCAGTTCGCGCACTTCCTGCGCAACCACCGCAAAGCCCTTGCCGGCCTCACCCGCACGCGCGGCCTCGATCCCGGCGTTCAACGCGAGAAGGTTGGTCTGGAAGGCAATATCTTCGATCACGTCGATGATCTGCTCGATCTTTCGCGAAGCATCCTCGATCCGGGTCATGGAATCGACCGCATCGGCGACGATCTCGGAGGAGGCTTCGGCATTCTTGCGGGTATCGCTGACGATCGCGTTGGCTTCCCCTGCCCGGCTCGCCGTCTGGCGAACCGTGACCGTGATCTCGTCGACCGCCGCGGCGGTCTGTTCGAGCGAAGCGGCCTGCGTCTCGGTGCGCCGGGACAGCTCGTCGGCAGAAGCGCGCATGGCGTTGCCATTGGCCTGAATGTTGAAGGCGTCCTGCTGGATCTGCGCGAGCGTTTCGTTCAGCCGTTCGAGCGAGCCGTTGAAGTCCTGGCGCAGCTGATCGAGGCCGCCGCTGAAGGGCGTCGAGATCGCGCAGGTCAGGTCGCCATCCGAGAGCTGGCGCAGCGATTGGGCGAGCTGGCGGACTGCAAAGTCGATTTGCTCCTGGTTCGCCTGTCTCTCCGCGTCGTTGCGCAGGCGTTCGGCTTCGGCGGCCAGACGCTGCTCTTCGCTCAGGTTTTCAACCCGCAGCTTTTCAAGCGCATTCGCCTTGAAGATGCCGAGGGCTCGCGCCATGTCGCCGATTTCGTCGCCACGCTTGTCGCCCTGGATCGCGGTATCGAGCACGCCCTCAGCCAGGCGGCGCATCGCATTCGTGATCTGGCCGATCGGGCGGCGGAAGATCAGGATAAGGCCGACGCCAGCCAGAATGGCAATGATGACGCCGGCGACAACCACGCCGATCGAGATGCCGTTGGCAGATGCGCTCTCTTGCTTGGCCGCATCCTTCTGCTGGTCGGCAAATTGCGAGAGCAGGCCCCATGTCTGGTCGATCTGGGCGGCAGCAGCCGAAAATTCCGTGTTCTTGTGGCTGTAGATGTCGAGCAGCGCCTGGGCGTTGTCCGAGAACTTGTCGAGCGTCGGCTTCAGAGCGTCCGCAGCAGCCTTGAGCGTGGCATCGTCGGTCGCGGTCGCGCCGATATCGTCCAGCGTCTTGCCGAAGAGGTAGATATCCGCACGCGTTGCGGTCACCTGCTCCTGCGTCGGTGCGGCGGTGAGCTTGGCAACGCCAATCTCGATCGCACTACGCGTCGTAGCGAGTGCGGCAATCTTGCGGTTCATCGTATTGGCGAGCGTGATTCCCTTATCGGCATTCGTCAATTCGATCACGGCATTGCGCATCATGCTGCTGGCCATCTTGTTCAGCTTGGCAGCCGAATAGAGAAGGTCGGCGCCGGCGGTGCTGGCAGCACCGAGGCCCGCCTCATTGTCTTCCTTCAGCTTTTTCAGCGTGGCATTCAGCTTGACGGCAATATCCTTCTGGTCATCCGGCAGGGACGCCGAGAGCTTGTTGAATTCCGGATCGGCGCGCACGGCATCAATCGCCGCCACACGCTGTGTCTGGTCGATCTCGTTGTTGAGCTTGGAAAGCAGATCGGAAAGCTTTCTGCCCTGCGCATCGATATCCACGCTGGCCTTCAGGGCCAGCTTCTGGGCGTTCTGGATGCGCGTCGCATCGGCAACCATCTTGAAGACCGTCTTGCCGGCGGAGGTCTGAACGTCGTTCATCGCGACCAGCGTCTTGGAGATATTGTCGAGAACGCTGACACGTTGCTGCTCGAGCTTCCAGAGCTTGTCGTTATTCTCGGCGATCTTGCCCGTCTGTGTCAGCGCCTGATCGAGAAGGGTCACGTCCGTCTGACCCTTGAGGGTCTCGACCACGTCCGCAAGCCGGGCCTTCTGCTGGGCGACATCGCCTGCAGCCTTGTCGAAATTCGCCTTGACCGGCTCCCGCAGGAAACCGCTGATGCTGGCAAAGACCTGCTTGTAACCGTTCATGGACTGCAGGACGACGTTGGAGATCTCAATGCGACCGCGCAGGATCTGGTTGGAATAAAGGCTCACTATGCCCACCAGCAGAATGCTGAGGACAAAGGGCGTTACCATCAGGAAGATCTTCGTTTGGATCCTGAAGCGCGAAAGCAGGCCGTCGATATTCATTGGCAATGTCCACAGTAGGGGATTGTCTTCTGCTGTGAACCCTATGCTGAAGCGGTAAGCGATCTGTTAAGGATACTTACCAAAAACAGCGGAGAGACAAATCAGTTGCTCGTTCCCTCGGGAACTGCCCGATCGCCACGAAAGGGCATGATGGAGGCAGACAGCAATCCAGACGGACCGATCAGATGACAAGACTTACACTTCTCTTGATTTCGACCCTTGTCGCCGGCCTGATCTTCCTTGCTCCCCTGAGGGAAACAGGCGTTCCTTTCCAGTCTGCGCCGGTCAAGGTGCGCAGCCTCTCGGTCGCTGGTTCCACGCCTGCGCCGCGTCGCCTGCCGCAAAGCGAAGTCTGCGAGAGCGCCAGCACGAAGGCCTGCGCCATCTCGATGCCGGGCTCGGTCGGCCCGCGCGGATAAGTCCGAGGCGCTGTTGCCCGCATCAGGCGCCCTTCTTCTTTTCTGTTGCAAGCACGCTGTGCCTCCGTCAAAGTCCCGAAGGGGATTTTGGGCGGTGGCATGAACATGGTGGGGGCACCGAAACGCGCTGCATTCTGGCGCTCGTTTCCGATTTTCGAAGATTTCAGCGACGACCTGATCGGGTTGATCGGCGAAATGGCTGTCGCCCGTACGTGGCCGCCGGGCGGATCGATCTTTCAGCGCGGCGACGAGGGCGGGTTCATGATCGCGCTATCATCGGGGCGCATCCGCATTTCTCTCGTCACGCAGCAAGGCAAGGAACTGGTGCTGCGTCATGTCGAGCCCGGAACGATCCTGGGCGAGATGGCACTTCTGGATGGTGAACCGCGCTCTGCCGATGCCACCGCCGCCGTCGCAAGCGAGGGCTACATCATTGCGAAGCGGGATTTCACAAGCCTCATCGACACCCACCCGCAGGCAGCGCGGGCGGTGATCCGCTACCTGACGCGCCGGCTCAGAGAGACGACCGATCAATTGGAGACGATCGCGCTTTACGATCTGGAGGCCAGGGTCGCCCGGTTTCTTCTGACAACGCTGCGCCAGATCCACGGCGCGGATCTGCCGGACCGGGCAAGTCTGCAGCTTGCCCTGAGCCAGACGGACATTGCCGGCATTCTCGGGGCAAGCAGACCGAAGATCAACCGCGCCATCGTCAGCCTTGAAGAGCGCGGCGCGATCCGCCGCAACGGCAGCATCATGGAATGCCATACGGAACGGCTTCTTGTCGTGGCCGAGCCGGACGAGGATTGAACCGCTTGTGGAATTTCTGGGTCCAGAAGACGTTGAAGCCGATCCGGTTCGGGATATGGACAACGATCGCCATTGCACTCGCCGTTTTGCTTCTGCCACAAGCCGTTCTGCAAGCTCCGCGGGAACTTTATTTCGATCTCGTGACGCAAGCCTTGCCGATAGCCCGCGACGAGCGGATCGTCGTCGTGGATATCGACCGGACGGCACTCGCTGCACTGAACGGAAAGCCCTGGACACGGGCCGAGACGGCGAAAGTCGCAGCAGCGGTTGCCGCCGCCCATCCGGCAGCTCTGGGCTTCGATCTCGTCTTCAGTGCCGATTGCGACCGCTCCAGCGCCGTCAATTCGGACCTCGTCGTCGCCATCGCGAGCGCTCCGACAGCGGTGGGATTTCTAGTCTCCGATCGTTCGGGCTTGAGCGCGGGACCTTCTCTGCCACTCGTTGCGGCTCGTGACGTGCAGCTTCCCGTCGGGTGGTTCATCGATGGGGTGGAGACGGCGTGCCCGGCATTTCTGGCTGCGGCGCAAGCCTCGGCTGGGACGTTTCTGATCGGCGACTCGGACGCCCGCGTCCGACGCGTCCAGCCCTACGCCATTTTTGCCGGAAGCGCACATGCGGCACTGGCACTCGCTGTTGTTCAACTCGCGACGCTGAAGGCGACGCCGCCAATTCTCGAAATCAAGCCGCCGCGCCTGCGGGTGGGCGCTTCGCGCTTCGATCTCAGCGAAGATGGCAATCTTCGCTTCGTCGCTTCAACATTCGACGAACAGGCCGCCCGCACCATCTCGGCAGCGGATGCGTTGACCGGCCGGCTGCCCAGCGACCGGATCGCCGGCCGCATGGTGTTCCTGGGGAGCAGCCTGCCAAGCTTCGGCGGTCTCAGGGCATCGGCGTCGATGCCGCTGGAAGCCAGTGTGCAGATCCATGCCGATCTCGCGCGCGGCCTGCTCTCCGGCCGGCTGCCTCAGCGTACCTCCTGGGTCGTGCGCTACGAGGCGCTGTATGTCCTCCTGGGCGGAATTCTGACATCACTGGCCGCAGCGCGCCTGCGTCCGGCAGGCCTCGTTGCCACGGGCCTCTTCATCATTGTCTTGACCTGGGGCGTGACTTTCGCAGTCTATGCCGGCAGCGACCTGCTCCTCGACGGCTTTTCTGCATCGATCGCGCTGGCAGTTATCCTTGCCGTCGTCACCACGGCGCAGTTTGCGCGGGTCCGCGACGCCGAACGCCGGGCCCGGGCCCGGTTCGGGCAATATCTCCCGAAAACCGTCGTCGACCGTTACCTCGATGCGCCGGACGCGGAGCGAATGGCGGGAGAGGTGCGGGAGGTGACCGCGCTCTTTACCGACATCGAGGGGTTTTCGGCGCTTGCCCGTCGGATCGACGCCCGGACGCTGGTCGGACTGCTCGATACCTATTTTTCCGAGGTGAACGGGCTGGTCGCGCGGCGCGGCGGGATGATCGACAAGGTGGTGGGAGACGCGGTTCACGCGCTCTTCAACGCCCCGGAGGATCTGGAGGGACATGTCGATGTCGCGATTTCCTGCGCAGGCGAGATCAGAACTCTGACAGAGGAGATGCGGCGCCGCCCGGCCTTTGCCGCGGTGAATTTCGGACGAACCAGGATCGGTGTGGAAACGGGCCAGGCCGTCCTCGGCGAAGTTGGCCTTGGCGGCAAACTCGACTACACGGCGCATGGCGAAGCGGTGAACCTCGCCGCGCGGCTGCAGGAAGCGAACAAGCAGCACAAAACCTCGATCCTGATCGGACCCCATGCCGGCGCGTGTTCAGGACTGCCCCTGCGTGGCGTCGGAACGCACGAGATCAGGGACTACGGGCCCCTTGCACTTTATACGCTGGATTGAAGAAATGATTCAGCCCTGCGCGCGACGACGACGCACGACTTCAAGCACCGTCAGCAGTATGACTTCAGCGGCTATGCCAAGATTGTAAAGCAGCACTGCCTGTAACAGCAACAGCCAGTTTGCCATGCCGCCGGAGGCGAAGACCGCCGCGCCGAAGGCCACGAAAATGAATGTCGAAATGACGGCATAGGCGACGGCAGATCGCAACTGGACGACAATAAGGCCCAAAGCGATGGATATCGCAGAAATCACTGCCGTCTCCTCTCAAGCGAAACATCTTCAAGGCGCGACATTACCGCCCAGCCTTGAAGAAATGCCTAACGCTCCTCGGCATTCGAGCCTGCGCATTGCCATAATCTGGCACAGCACCGAATCTCTCCCGATCATGATACTGACACATGAATCGAGAGGCGACCATGCCCAAATCAGACTAATCCGATCAGGCCGCTCGCTGTGGTTCCCGACGCCACAATGCGGGTCGCCCGCAGTGGCAGCAATGTCCCGGCGGAAACGTTGGCGAAGGTCACGACTGCCCCGGAGAGCATGATCGCGACAACATCGCCGGCGACGCCGCAATAGATGGCGCGGGTTGTCTCGGCGAAGCTTGTGCCGTCGCTGGGCGTGATGGGAAAGGCGTGAGCTGCGGGCGCTGTGAGGGAAGGCGTGTTGTCTGAAAATCGATCTGTCATGTCGGGACCTTTCTCTTTGGACTGATAGGTCCCCATTTTGATGCTGCCCGTCAGGCCGGGGAAAATGGGGGATGATCGATAAGCGGCGAAGAGGCAGACTGCAAAGGTTAAGCCCTTGAAAGGTCAATGCGATGATTATCGTCTTGAAAAGAGAGCCAGCCAATTTTCGCCGTTTCCGGCCTCCCGTCTTCCCCGCAGAAAGCGTGCTGCACGCTTTTCCGACCGGCCTCCAGCGTGTATCCCTTGATCCATGAGCAATCTTTTCGAGCCCGATTCGGCGACAAATCTCTACGAATATTCGGTTTCGGAGCTTTCCGGATCGATCAAGCGCACGGTCGAGAATGCGTTCGACCATGTCCGTTTGCGCGGCGAGATTTCCGGATATCGCGGGCCGCATTCCTCCGGCCACGCCTATTTCAGCCTGAAGGATGACCGCGCCCGGATCGACGCCGTCATCTGGAAGGGGAGCTTCTCGAAACTCCGCTTCCGCCCGGAAGAGGGCATGGAGGTGATTGCCACCGGCAAGGTGACGACCTTCCCCGGCTCGTCGAAATATCAGATCGTCATCGAAAATCTCGAGCCGGCCGGCGCCGGGGCACTGATGGCGCTGATCGAAGAACGCAAGCGCAAGCTCGCCGCCGAAGGCCTGTTCGACGAGGGTCGAAAGCAGCTTCTGCCGTTCATGCCCAAGGTGATCGGCGTGGTAACCTCGCCGACCGGGGCGGTCATCCGAGATATCCTGCACCGAATCTCCGATCGTTTCCCGGTCCACGTCATCGTCTGGCCGGTCAAGGTGCAGGGCGAGGGATCGGGCGACGAGGTGGCAGGCGCCATTCGTGGCTTCAATGCTCTCGACGGGACAGGCCCCGTGGCACGACCCGATTTGTTGATTGTCGCCCGCGGCGGCGGCTCACTCGAAGATCTCTGGAGCTTCAATGATGAGTCCGTGGTGCGGGCCGCGGCCGAGAGCCAAATTCCATTGATCTCGGCGGTCGGTCACGAAACCGACTGGACGCTCATTGATTACGCTGCCGACGTCCGCGCTCCAACGCCAACCGGCGCTGCGGAGATGGCCGTTCCGGTGAAGGCGGACCTGGAGGCCCAGGTGGCGACCCTTTCGGCGCGATTGAAGGCTGCGGTGACGCGGCAGATGGAAACGAGCCGGCAATCGGTTCGGGCGCTGGTTCGGGCCCTGCCCTCACTCGATCAGCTCCTCGCGCTGCCGCAGCAGCGGCTGGACAGGGCGGCATCGAGCCTTGGCCGGGGACTGGAACTGAATACGCTGAACAAACGCCGAGCCTTCGAGGCGGCAGCGAGCAAACTTCGGCCCGACATGCTGGCGGCTCGCCTCGCCGAACGTCGACAGATGCTCGACCAGCGCATGGCGCGTGCGGAACGTTTTGTGGAACGAATGGTCGACCGCAGCCGTTCGCGCGTGGCGCGGGCCGATGCGGCGCTGGCGAGCCTCCCCGGGCG
>DATMTA010000062.1:0-38439 GCA_035565055.1 Ensifer sp. | reverse complement strand
ACCCCGAATGGGCGGACGTCATCAAGTAGGCTCAGGAAGCCGTTTGAACGAGGATCAAGTCTTGCAGACAGAGAATAACGATTCGGCGATCTATCCGCCCGTCAATCCGATCTCGGCAGGCCTTCGTTGCCGATGCCCGCGCTGCGGCGAGGGGGCACTGTTCGAGGGCTTCACCAAGGTCAGGCCGGCGTGCTCGAATTGCGGGCTGGATTATGGTTTCATTGATGCAGGCGATGGCCCTGTTGTCTTCGTGCTGCTGATCATCGGCTTCATCTTCGTCGGCCTTGCCTTCTGGATGCAGGTGACCTACGAACCTCCCATGTGGCTGCAATTCCTGCTCTGGATTCCGCTGATGATCATCGCCGGGCTGGCTCTCATGCGTTCGCTCAAGGGCGTTCTCATCAACCTTCAATACGCGAACAACGCCAAACCGGGCGAGATAGACCGTGGCTGACACTGTGGCAGATGACCGACGTGCTGCGCGTCCGTTCTGGCGCTGGGTCCGCAGGCTCGCAACACTGGTCCTCCTGGCGATCAGCTTCACCGTTCTTATCGCGCTAGGCACATGGCAGGTCCACCGTCTGCAGTGGAAGGAAGCGTTGCTCGCGGATATCGCCGAGCGACGCGCCATGCCGGCCGTCGGCGTCGACAAGATCGGTGCGGTTCTCGCCTCGGGCGACGATGTCGATTATCGACCGGTCAACGTCACCGGCACGTTCGATCATGCCCATGAGCAGCATTTCTTCGCCACGCATGACGGGCAGCCCGGATATTATGTCTACACGCCGCTCAAACTCGCCGGAGGGGAGTTCATCTTCGTCAATCGCGGTTTCGTGCCCTTCGACAAGAAGGAAGCTGCCACCCGCGTGGCGGGGCAGGTTTCGGGCGAGGTGACGATCACTGGACTGGCGCGCGCTCGGCTCGATGGCAAGCCCTCCGTCATGGTGCCGGACAACGATCCGGCAAAGAACATCTTCTACTGGAAGGACCTCGACGCCATGACAGTCCATGCAGGGCTCAACAAGGCGCGTGTCCTTCAGTTCTTCATCGACGCCAACGATGCGCCCAATCCGGGCGGTCTGCCGATCGGCGGCGTCACGCAATTCGACTTTCCCAATAACCATTTACAATATGCCGTGACATGGTATGGCCTTGCCGCAACTTTGGCCGTTATCGTGGCGGTCTACTGGTTTCGCGGACGCAGAACAGGGAGTGAAAGATGACCATTGTTGCAGCTGTGCTGACGGCGCTTGTCGCCCTTGAACATGTCTACATCCTCTATCTTGAAATGTTTCTCTGGACGAAACCTGCGGGCCTTCGCACATTCGGCATGAGCCACGAGAAGGCCGAGGAAACCAAGGTACTCGGCGCCAACCAGGGCCTTTACAACGGTTTTCTCGCCGCCGGCCTCCTGTGGAGCCTCGTCCACCCGGACGCCATGTTCGCCTACGAGCTGAAGGTCTTCTTCCTCGCCTGCGTCATCGTCGCTGCTCTTTATGGCGCGTGGTCGGCCAGCCGCAAGATCCTGTTCACGCAGGGGATGCCGGCCATCATTGCGATGATTGCCGTGCTCGTCGCCGGCGTCCACGCCTGAGGTTTTCATGAAGCACCCGCTGACTATCCGCCTGTGCGAACCACGTGGCTTCTGCGCGGGCGTTGACCGCGCCATCCAGATCGTGGTCCTGGCGTTGAAGCGCTTCGGTGCGCCGGTCTATGTCCGCCACGAGATCGTGCATAACCGCTTCGTCGTCGAGGGGCTGGAGGCGAAGGGTGCCGTTTTCGTCGAGGAGCTGGACGAGATCCCGGCCGAGCATCGGATGCAGCCCGTGGTCTTCTCCGCCCATGGCGTACCGAAGTCCGTGCCGGCGGATGCAGAGGCCAGAAACCTCTTCTATCTCGACGCGACATGCCCGCTCGTGTCCAAGGTCCACAAGCAGGCCATGCGTCACCAGCGCCTCGGCCGTCATGTCGTGCTGATCGGCCATGCCGGGCATCCGGAAGTCATCGGAACGATGGGTCAGCTGGAGCCCGGCGCGGTCTCGCTGATCGAAACGGTGGAGGACGCCGATCGCTACGAACCGGTGGACGCGGACAATCTGGGTTATGTGACCCAGACGACACTTTCGGTCGATGACACGGCAGGCGTGATTGCGCGCCTGCAGTCGCGGTTCCCGAAACTGGCGGCACCCGCTGCCGACAGCATCTGCTACGCCACGACCAATCGCCAGGAAGCCGTCAAGCAGGCCGCTCCTGGTTGCGATCTTTTCCTGATCGTGGGCGCACCCAATTCCTCCAATTCGAAGCGGCTCGTCGAGGTCGCGGAGAAGGCGGGGGCGAAAAAATCACTTCTCGTGCAGCGCGCCTCGGAGATCGATTGGGACAATCTCGGAGATATTTCGGTGGTTGGCCTGTCGGCGGGCGCCTCCGCTCCGGAAGTCATCGTCAACGAGATCATTGCGGCCTTCAAGACCCGCTACGAGGCGACGGTCGATCTGGCGGTGACGGCGGAGGAAAATGAACATTTCCTCGTCAATCGCGAGCTGCGCGATGTCGAACTCACGGCCGCAGACATGGCTTTCGTCAACGGCTGACTGCATCTTTGCCAGATTTACGCCTTATTAGGCACGATTGTTAAATCCTGTGAAATTTGAGAAGGCTATATTTCGCCGTTAAGCAGACATAATCCGTTTGCGGCCGCTTCTTGGGGATAACGCGGATGAAGCAGAAGAGCGGAGCACGAGTATTCGTGGAGATATTGGGTTGGACCCTGCTCTTCATGGTAGCATCGGTGATTGCAGTCGCACTGAACCTGCACCACTATGTCGATGCCTTCCTGGACGCCTATCATG
This sequence comes from Ensifer sp., assembly GCA_035565055.1. Taxonomy (GTDB): domain Bacteria; phylum Pseudomonadota; class Alphaproteobacteria; order Rhizobiales; family Rhizobiaceae; genus Ensifer_A. The sequence continues at coordinate 35,590 of DATMTA010000062.1, read as the reverse complement.
GCTATTACTTCGACGACATCTTCATTTCCCTGAACATTGCCGGGTTGATCGGGCTGATCTATTCGCTCGTCCGCGTGAAGGATCTGACCGTTGAAAATCACCGTCGCCGCGAGGCCGAGCGGAATGTCGAATGGATGGCCACGCACGACGCGCTGACCGCGCTTCCCAATCGCCGTATGCTCGACCGCGAAATTGCCTCCACTGCCGCTCACGGGCAGGGCGCGCCGAGAACCGTGTTCTCCATCGATCTGGATGGCTTCAAGCGCGTCAACGATCTTTTCGGCCATTCCGTCGGCAACGAAGTTCTCAAATCGGTCGCCGAACGGCTGAAAACCTCTTTTCCAGATGAGTGCATATACCGGATCGGCGGCGACGAATTTATCGTCATCACGCGCGGAACGGATGCGGAGGCGGCCGCTGCGGCGAGCCAGCGGATCGTTCAGCAATTGACCGCGCCCATCGACGCGGATGTGATGACCGTCGAAGTCGGCGCGAGCGTCGGGTATGCGTTTTCTGCGGGCGGTGCCAATGCGTTGAACACGGCGATCCTCCATTCCGACTATGCCATGTATTCGGCCAAGGCTTCCGGTCGCAATCGCGCCGTTGCCTTCATGCCCGCCATGGAACACGAGGTCTACAAGCGCGCCCGCCTCGAAGGAGCGCTGAAGCGCGCCGTGCGCGACGGAACGATCATCCCGCATTTCCAGCCGCTGATCGACCTCAGGAGCAATCGTGTCACCGGTTTCGAGGCGCTCGCGCGCTGGGAACTGCAGCCCGGAGAATTCGTCTCGCCCGGCGAGTTCATTCCGCTTGCCGAGGAAACGGGCCTGATCGTCCCGCTGACCGAGCATCTGCTGCGGCTTTGCTGCATCGAGGCGCGCAATTGGCCGGAGGATGTGGGCCTGGCATTCAATCTCTCTCCCGTTTTGCTAAGCGACGCCGTTCTGGGCCTTCGGCTGATCAGGATCATGGCGGACGAAGGCTTCTCGCCGTCGAGGCTCGAGCTGGAAATCACCGAGAGCAGTGTCATGAAGGACTATCCTGCGGCTCAGAAGGTGCTCGGCGACCTCATGGATGCAGGCGCCAGGATCGCTCTCGACGATTTCGGCACCGGCTATTCCAGCCTCTCGCAGCTTTCCGGTTTCTCCTTCGATACGATCAAGATCGACCGCAGCTTCGTCATGGCGATGAACAAGGGCGAGCGTCAGGACAAGGTCATCCGCGCCATCGTCGCGCTCGGCTCGGGGCTCGGCGTGAAGACCACGGCCGAAGGCATCGAGGATGAAGGCCAACTGGCTTACCTTCGCTCTCTCGGCTGCGATATCGGGCAGGGCTTCCTGCTCGGCAAGCCGATGCCAGCGGAGGCCGCACGGCGTTTCATGCAGGAGCGCCTCGACAATCCGGCCGTCGCGCCTGAACCCGTCCGCGACGCCAGCGGGTCGGTCACGCCATTAAATGGCAAGCTGCGCCGCGCCTGAACCACGCCAAGACGACAGGCATGACCTGCAACCTGGCTTCCAAGCCTGTTGCATTTATCGCCCGATTCGGGGCAAGAGAGCGGGAACTGACTTGCGAAGGAACCCGCCTTGGCCGTTTACACCGACATTTCGGAAGATGAGCTTTCCGCTTTCTTGAGCGACTATGACGCCGGCTCGCTCTTGTCCTACAAGGGGATTGCGGAAGGCGTGGAGAACTCGAACTTCCTGCTCCACACGACGCAGGGCTCGTTCATCCTGACGCTTTATGAAAAGCGTGTCGACCCGGCCGATCTGCCTTTCTTCCTCGGTCTCATGCAGCATCTGGCGAAGAACGGGCTGTCCTGCCCGCTGCCGCTCATTCGCAAGGATGGCGGACTTCTGGGCGAGCTGGCCGGCCGCCCGGCCGCCATGGTCACGTTTCTCGAAGGCATGTGGCCGCGCAAGCCGACGGTTGCCCATTGCCACGAAACCGGCAAGGCGATTGCCGCCATGCATCTGGCAGGCGACGGCTTCGGCATTACTCGCCGAAACGCCCTTTCCGTGTCCGGCTGGCGTCCGCTCTGGGACAGGTCGGAGGCGCGCGTTCACGAGATCGACGCGACGCTTCGCGATGAAATTCCCGGCGAGCTTGCCTTTCTGGAGGCCAACTGGCCGAAAGACCTGCCGACGGGCGTCATCCATGCCGATGCGTTTCCGGACAATGTCTTCTTTCTCGGCGAGACTTTCTCCGGCCTCATCGACTTCTATTTTGCCTGCAACGATTTCCTGGCCTATGACGTGGCGATCTGCCTGAATGCCTGGTGCTTCGAAAAGGACGGCTCCTTCAATCTCACCAAGGGCATGGCGCTGCTGGACGGCTATCGCGCGGTGCGGCCGCTTTCGGACGATGAAATTGCGGCGCTTCCGGTTCTGGCGCGCGGCTCGGCGCTGCGCTTTTTCCTGACCCGCCTGTTCGACTGGCTGGAAACGCCTCCGGGCGCGCTGGTAGTGAAGAAGGACCCGCTCGAATATCTGCGCAAGCTGCGCTTCCACGCGCATGTCAAAAGCGCCGCCGATTACGGCCTGTAGAAAGCAATCTGATGAAGCATGTCGATATTTTCACCGACGGCGCCTGTTCGGGCAATCCTGGTCCCGGCGGCTGGGGCGCGATCCTGCGCTATGGCGACAAGGAAAAGGAAATGTCGGGCGGAGAGGCGGAAACGACCAACAACCGCATGGAACTCATGGCGGCGATCGAGGCGCTCAACGCGTTGAAAAGCCCGTGCGAAGTCGATCTCTACACCGACAGCGCCTATGTGAAGGACGGCATCTCGAAGTGGATTTTCGGCTGGAAGAAGAACGGCTGGAAAACGGCCGACAAGAAGCCGGTCAAGAATGCCGAACTCTGGCAGGCGCTGGAAGCAGCCCGTGATCGCCACAAGGTCACGCTGCACTGGGTCAAGGGCCATGCCGGCCACCCCGAAAACGAACGCGCCGATGAGCTGGCGCGCATGGGCATGGCGCCATTCAAGACACGGTGAGGCGGGCCATCGCGGTTTTCAGCCTCGGCAAATCTCTGGTAATCGTTCGCCACACCATCGCGATATCGATGCTGAAGTAACCGTGCGCGAGCGCATTGCGCATCTAGTAGGCCGATGACAATTCTATGTCGGGGTGGCGTTGCTCGAATTGTGGATCGATTTTCAGGATGTTCCGACTGGCTTCTCCGATGATCTCCAGATTTCCGATTACGGCATCCTGTATTAGCCGGTCTGAGACGAACTGTTCCAAGGTCACGCCCTGCACATAGACTTCGATGCGTTCGATGGCTTCACGCATATGGCCGAGGAACGAGGAAATTCTCGCAGGCTTTGCGTTCATACAGCCCGTGCTTCGGCAAGCATCCTGTCGCGAAATGATTGGGGCAGGGCAAGCGGTGTCACGACATCGACCTCTATGCCGAGCAATATACCAAGTTCGTGCCGGATCGCGCCGATGTCGAACAGCGTCATGTCTTCGGATGGGTCGACAAGGATGTCGAGATCGCTGTCGTCCCCGTCAAGACCGGTCAGTGCAGAGCCGAAAATCCGCGCGTTGGATGCTCGATGCGAAGCAACGATACGTCGAATCGCCTCACGATGTCGGTCCAATGCGGCAGACGGTCTCATTTGATCGTTCCGTTCAGCGATTGAGCAAGAATTTCTTCCGGTAGAAGATGGGCCAATTGACCCAAAAACTCAACACCTACCCCTTCAGCGCTTTCTCCACGAACATCAGCCGGTCCTGACCCCAGAACATGTCCTTGCCGACAAAGAAGGTCGGTGCGCCGAAGACGCCGCGGGCGACGGCCTCTTCCGTGTCGGCCTTGAGCTTGTCCTTGACCGCATCCGTGCCGATCTCGGCCATGAGCGCCTGCGGATCGATGCCGGCGCCGGCGAGCACCTTCCCGATTTCCTGCGGGTCGCCGAGATTGACCGGGTTTTCGAACATCGCCGGATAGATCGCGTCCAGGTAGCGCTCCAGTTCATCGTGCCCGCGCATCAGCATGGCGCTCGCGCCGCGCATGAGCGACAGCGTGTTGATCGGGAAATGCGGGTTCATCTGGAAGGGAATGCCGTAATATTCCGCCCACCGATACAGATCGATGGTGGAATAGCTGCCCTTGGCGGGCACCGTCATCGGGCTCGAATTGCCTGTCGCCTTGAAGATCCCGCCGATCAGGATCGGGCGCCAGACGATTTCCGCGCCGTTGCGCGCCGCAATGTCGGGCAGGGCGCGCCAGGCGATATGGCTGAAGGGGCTGCCGACATCGAAGAAGAATTCGACCTGTTTCATGAGCGCTGTTCCTTGAGCGTTACCATCGTTCCGTCCAGGGTCGCAGATCAAGTTCATGCGTCCAGGCGTCCCGCGGTTGATTGTGCAGATGCCAGTAATTCTCGGCGATGTGGTCGGGATTGAGAATGCCGTCCTCGTCCTTCAGCGCATAACGCTCCGGGAAGCTCTCGCGAATGAAATCCGTGTCGATCGCCCCGTCGATGACCACATGCGCGACATGGATGTTCTTGGGCTGCAGCTCTCGCGCCATGCTCTGCGCCAGGGCTCTCAACGCATGTTTGGCGCCGGCAAAGGCGGCGAAGTTGGCCGCGCCGCGCAGCGATGCGGTCGCTCCGGTGAAGATGATGGTGCCGCGCTGGCGCGTCACCATGCGCCGCGCCACCTCGCGCCCGTTGAGAAAGGCGCTGAAACAGGCCATTTCCCAGATCTTGAAATATTTGCGCGCCGTCTCGTCCAGAATGCTGGAGGGCACGTTGGCGCCGATGTTGAAAACCATGACTTCGATCTGCCCGATCTCGCGCTCGATACGCTCCACCAGCGCGACGACGTCGTCTTCCTTGCGAGCGTCCGAGGCAAAGCCATGCGCCTCGCCGCCTTCCGCACGGATCGCCTCCACGAGTTCTGAGAGTTTGTCAGCGGAACGGCGCGTCACGCAGGCAGCATAGCCCTCGCGCGCAAAGCGCCGGGCAATCGCCGCTCCTGTCGCGTCGCCTGCACCAATGATCAACGCAGCCTTCCGGCTCGCGAGTTCGGTCATCGGCTCCTCCACAATAACGACCGTTACAATAACGAACGTTATGTGATAAGATCTGTACCGTCAAGATTGAACGGTCTGGAGAAAAATGCGCTATCAGGACGGTTACAAGAACGAGAAGCGCCGGCAATTGCTCAAAGCCGCGGGCGCTCACGCGAAGACGAAGGGGTTTGCCTCCACCGGGGTCGATGCTCTGGCCGAGGCTGCGGGCGTCACCTCCGGCTCCATTTACGCCCATTTCGGCTCCAAGGCCGGACTTCTCGAAGCCGTCATCATCAACGAGATGGAACGCAGCCGCGCCCGATGGGCCCGAAATCCAGAACTGCCGGCCGAAACGTGGCTTGCAGAGGAGGCGGCGCGCTACCTTAGTCGCGCGCATCTCGACCATCCCGAAAGCGGCTGCCTCATGCCCGCGCTTGCCGCTGATGTTTCCCGCGCCGGGCAGACCGCAAGGCAGACCTTCGAGGCTCAGTTGCGTCAGGCGCAGACGGAGATCGCCGAACGACTGGAAGACCCCGACAAGGCCTGGCAGTTCCTGTCCCGGATCGTCGGCGCGATGGTGCTGGCACGCGCGGTGGTCAGCGATGACATGCAGGAGGAAATTCTGGCGGCGGCCCGTGGCGGCACGATGGATTGACAGGCCTGCACCCCGGTAAAGGGGTGCCCCTCCCGGGGGGCTTGGGAGGGGCGGGCCGACGAGGAGGAGGGACCTGCGCCGTCGACCAAGGGATAACGGTTCCGGAAGGCCCGTCAGGCGCAGATCCGGAACCGCCGAGAGCCTCTTAGCTGTTTTTCTGCATGGCGGAGGAAAGCTGGTCGACATTGAAGCGGAACATCTTCTCGTAGGTCGCGGCGGGGCCGTCCTTCTTGGACAGTGCCTCGACGTAGAGTTCGCCGCCGGAGGTCGCGCCGGTGGCCTTGGCAACCTGCTTCACGAGGCGCGGATCGTTGGAATTCTCCAGGAAGTAGGTTTTGACCCCTTCCGTCTTGATCTGGTCGATCAGCTTGGCGACCGTGGCGGCAGAGGCTTCCGTCTCAGTGGAAACGCCGAGCGGCGACAGGAACTTCACCTTGTATTCAGCGCCGAAATAGCCGAAGGCGTCATGGCTTGTGAGGATCTTGCGACGGTCTTCCGGGATCGCATCGATCTTCTGGTGCGCATAGGCGTTCAGGGCGTCGAGTTTCTTCTGGTAGGCCTCCGCATTGGCTGTGAAGACGGCGGCGTCTTCCGGATCTGCGGCCTTCAGTGCCGCTTCGATGTTCTTCACCCAGACCTTCACGTTGACCGGGCTGTTCCAGACATGCGGATCCGTGACGGTCTTGCCGTCTTCTTCCATCGTATGAAGCTTGATGCCTTCCGAAACCGTCACCGGCTTGCCCTGATATCCGGAGGCGGAGATCAGCCGATCCATCCAGCCTTCCAGACCTTCGCCCGAAACGAAGACGACCTCGGCCGCCTTCAGATGCTTGGCATCGGCGGGCGACGGCTGGAATTCATGGGGGTCGCCGTTCGGCTGCACGAGGCTTGTCACCTTGACCTTGTCGCCGCCGACCTGATGGACGACGTCGGCCAGAACGGTGAAGGAGGCAACCACGTTAAGATCCTTGGCCGAGGCAGCACCTGCAAAGGCAAAGGGAAGGGCGAAGCCGAGAAGAAGAAGGCGTTTCTGCATAGGAAGAGCTCCCTGTTCAGTTGAAAAAGCAGTTCAATTGGCAAGATGCGGCCGGCGGATATACCGGCTCATGACGCCGGATGGCGCGACAACCAGCGAGGCGACGTAGAGGGCCGCTGCCGAAACGATGATTGTCGGGCCGGAAGCAAGTTCGAGGTGGTAGGAGATGATCAGTCCCGCATAGCCGGAGATGAAGGCGGTCGCCACCGAGATGGCCAGCATGGCAGGCAGTGTGCGCGCCCAGAGTTGCGCGATTGCCGCCGGCAGCATCATCAACCCAACGGCCATCAGCGTGCCCAGTGCCTGGAAGCTGGCAACGAGATTGAGCACCACCATGAGCATGAACAGTGCATGGATCAGCGGCCCGCGCCCACCCACGGCGCGCAGGAAACCGGGATCGAAGCAGTCGATGACCAGCGGGCGATAGAGCACGGCCAGAGCAACCAGCGTGACCGACGTGATCACGCCCATCAGGATCAGCGCATTGTTGTCGATGGCGAGGATTGTGCCGAACAGGACGTGCAGAAGATCGATGTTCGACCCGCGCAACGACACGATCAGGACGCCGACCGCAAGCGAGATCAGGTAGAAGCTGGCAAAGCTGGCATCCTCTTGCAACACCGTCATGCGGCTGACGACGCCCGCGAGCAGCGCGACGGAGAGACCGGCAACCAGCCCGCCAATGCCCATCGCCGTCAGCGACAGCGAACCGGCGATGAGGTAGCCGATGGCCGCGCCGGGCAGAACCGCATGGCTCAATGCGTCGCCCATCAGGCTCATGCGCCGCATGGACAGGAACATGCCGATCGGGGCAGCCCCCAGCGCGAGGCAAAGGCAGGCCACGAGGGCACGGCGCATGAAGCCATAATCCATGAAGGGCGCTATCAGGAGATCATAGGCGCTCATGCGGACACCTCGCAGACGGGGGCATTGTCGTCCCAGCGTTCCGCAAGCGCCTGGGCGCGCCTCAGATTCTGCGCGGTCATCACCTCTTCTGTCGGACCCCAGCCAATCATTTCGCGCGCAATCAGCAGGGTTTGCGGGAAATGAGCCCGCACCTGTTCGTGGTCATGCAGAACGGCCACGACCGTGCGACCCTCGCCATGCCAGCGCAAAACGATGTCGATGAGGTCCTGGGTCGTGCGGCTGTCGATGGCGGTGAAGGGTTCATCGAGGATGATGACAGAGGCATCCTGAAGCAGAAGCCTCGCAAACAGCGTGCGCTGGAATTGTCCGGCCGAGAGCGAGCCGATCGGCCGCGCCTCGAAACCTTCGAGTCCGACGGCAACCAGTGCCTCGGACGCCTTCTGCCGTTCCGCCTTGCCAATGCCGCCAAATGCGCCGGCCCGCTTCCATGCGCCCGTCACGACCGTATCGATGACAGAGACCGGAAAGCGCCGGTTGATATCGGCGGCCTGCGGAAGATAGCCGTAATCGCGGCTCGGGATAGCCCTGTCGATCTGGCCTTCCGCGGGCTTCAGTTCGCCCATGATTGCGCGGAGCAACGTGGACTTGCCGGCGCCGTTCGGCCCGGCAATCGCCGTCAGGCTGCCGCGCGTGAGCGCGCCCGAGACATGATGCACGGCCGGGTGCCGGTTATACGTGACGGTGACGTTTTCAAGTGCAATGGCGGGGGCGGCAAAGGTCGCATTTGTCATGGCAGCGCGATCGCCCAGGCAATGGTCAGCCACAATGCGCCCATCGCGAGCGCCGCAAAGGCGATACGGATGAGCGCCGAATGCTGCAGCAGGCTGGTACGCGCGCCGGCGGTGCGTGAAGGTATCGCTGAGAATGTCATGCCATGGTCCAGAATGTTATATAGTTACGTGTTATGATATAACAATTCGGACGTAAAGAGGGCAAATGCGAAGATGGAGAAAAGTTAACTTTAGCCCAGCGTGACCAGACGTATGGCGATTGCGCCCATGATCATGCCGATGCCCGCATCGAGAATGCGCCACGCGGCAGGGCGGGCCATCAGGGGAGCGGCGAACCGCGCGCCGTAGCCAAGCGCAAAGAAGAAAACGACAGAGGCCGTCGCGGCACCCGCGCCGAACGTCCACTGGTGGGGCGCAAAACGGGTCGAGATCGAGCCAAGAAAGACGACCGTGTCGAGATAACAGTGCGGATTTGCCCAGGTGAAGGCGAGGCAGGTGAGCACCGCCGTCCGGAGCGGCATGGCCGGCGCGTCGGCAGGGCTCAAGCCGGCATCGACATGAAGGGCCGACCACAGGCTTTTAAGCCCATAGAGCGCGACAAAGGCGGCGCCGCCGTAGCGCATGACAAGCTCCAGCCACGGCAGCGCCTTCATGGCCGCGCCGAAACCCGCCACGCCTGCCGAAATCAGCAGCGCGTCCGAAACCGCGCAGATGGACGCGAGCACCAGAACATGCTCCCTCCGCAACCCTTGCCGCAGGAGAAAGGCGTTCTGTGCGCCGATGGCGACGATGAGACCGAGGCTGGTTGCGAAGCCGGTGGCGAAGATGGAAAGCATGGAAAATCCGTGTGATGAGGCTTGTCTTCTCGCGCATGTCGGCGCTTCAGTAAAACTAACTTTTCTAAATCTGGATTAGGAGAACTGAAGATGCTGGATTATGCGGCTCTCGCGGCGCTTGCCGCTGTCGTGCGCGAGGGCAGCTTCGAGCGGGCAGCTCTCGCACTCCACGTCACGCCCTCGGCGGTGTCGCAGCGGATCAAGGCGCTGGAGGAGAAGGTCGGTGCGGTTCTTGTTCGTCGCGGTCAGCCGGCGGAAGCGACGCCGCAGGGCCGCGCACTGTGTCGCCATTTCGATGCGGTCTGCGCGCTGGAGGGCGAGCTTGCTGCCGATCTGCCGGGCCTCAGTCTCGAAGGGGAGGGCCGGGCGACGATCCCGGTTGCGGTCAATGCCGACAGTCTCGATTCCTGGTTCCTGGCCGCGGTTGCGGACTTCTCGCGCAAAACCGGTCACCTCGTGGAAATCAAGGTGGACGATCAGGATCACACGGCGGAATGGCTCAGGCGCGGCGAAGTCCTGGCAGCCGTTACCTCCGAGGAGAAGCCGGTGCAGGGCTGTCGCGTGAGGCCGCTGGGCGCGCTGCGCTACCGTGCCACCGCCAGCCCCGACTTCATGACGCGCCACTTCCCGGCGGGCGTGACGCCCGAGGCGCTGGCGCTCGGCCCCGCGCTCGCCTTCAACCGCAAGGACCGGCTGCAAAGCCAGTGGATGGAACGGCATTTCGGGCGCGACCTCTCGCCGCCGCTCAACTGGGTCCCATCGCCACAAGGCTTCGTTATCGCCTGCCGCCTCGGTCTTGGTTGGGGCTGCAATCCCGACATGCTTGTTGTGGACGACCTCGCCAAGGGCCGCCTCGTCGAACTTGTTCCAGATGCCACTCTCGACATCCCGCTCTTCTGGCAGGTGAGCCGCCTGCCGTCCGGGTTGCTCAAGAGCTTGGGTGAGGCAGTGGCGGTGGCCGCGGCGGAGTGCTTGTGTCCTTAAGAATATGCAGCATCACGCCGGAAGTTCTTCAGGCCCCAAACCCGCTTACTGCGAAATGGCTCCTGTCAAAGACAGGCTGCCGGTGACGAAGACGTTGTTGGCGGTGTCGAAATGGACGGTCTGGGTGGCGCTACCTGCGCTGAAATTGAGAACCAAAGGAGGCTGGGCGGCGATCTGGTGCGCGGACTGCGGCAGGCGGGTGGTCGTCGAATAGCCGGGAATGGCCTGGCTGGGGATGACCATTCCAACCCTTGTCCCGCTCAGCAGGGTCAGCATGATCTCCATCCCGAACTGTAAGGTTCCCAGACCATTTGGCAATACCGGAACGGCGGAGAGAATGGTGGGAGCCGCTTCGCTTCCATTCACTTTGAATGTTCTGGCCAGTCCGGCGGTGATCATGTTTCGAGAGGAGTTCGTGAATTGCACGGCGCCGGGCAGCCCGCTCGTGCCGTGTTGCTTCAGGGCGCTGCCGTCGAAGTCAAATGTCCGGCCGGAAAGCGCTGTGGACTGAGAGTTGATCCGCAGGACTGTGTAAGCCTCCACGGCATAGGCCGATGAATAGACGAGATGGGCGTCCGTCCAGCTGATCTGCAGATGGTTCGTTGCCGGGGTCATCAGGGCGACGATCTGGTAGTCCAGATCCCGCTGATGCTCCAGAAGCGCCACGGACATCTTTGCGCGTGAAATCGTTCGAAGTCCTTCGTCGCCGATCTGGATATCCAACGCGTAAGCGCTCATGCTTTGTGTCCTGAAGGAAATAGCGAACGGCCATCAGAGGAGAGGCAGCCAGAGCTGCCCGGAAGAGGAAAACCTTCTCCGGGCAGCCGCGGTTCAAGCCGGCATGGCGTTACCACACCAGCAACATGTTGGGACCCGCGCCTGCGGGCGACGTATTGGTGATGGTCACATCGTTCCTATTGATGTGAAAAACGTCGGGAGGTCCGCTGATGACGTTCAGTGGGCCGAAGGCAGGCCCACCGTTGATTGCGATTGTGTAGCTCGCGTTGATGCCATAGATTTCGATTGCTCCCGCTACGATATCGGCTGGAATGGCCGCCGCGGCGCCGGCATTGACTTGCATTTTGGGCATAGCTCTTCCTTTCTTGGGTGAAGGCGGACGTCATCACGCTCCGCAATGTCTCTGATTTCACATGGTGGATGATTCAGTCGTCAGCACAGGATGAACTGGTTCTGCTGGTCGTCGTAGCTGATGCTGGCCTTCGGGTTCGTCGTGTACTGAACCGTCAGGGCGTTGCCGGCAACCTGCGAGATGACGATGCCGTTGTTGGAATAGCTCGACGTGTAGACCTGGATCGTCTCGATCGGCGTGAACAGGGCCTTCTGGTTGTAGAGAACGCCTGCTGCGCAGATCGGCGCGGAAACCGTGCTGCCGTTGATGGTGGCGCCCTGAACCAGACCGGCCGTGACCATCGCCGCCTCGCTGATTGTCAGTTTGGGATCTTTATTGATGATCTCGTACTGGGTGGGATCGATGAACCCGGGAACGCCTTTGTCGAAGTATCCGGAAGTATTGAGCGTGTAACTGCTCCCGGCGATCGCGCTGGCATAGGAGCTGGTGATGATCACCGCGCCCGACTGCGCATTGGTCGTCGATGAATAGACCGAATACTCTTCGGTCCACGTAATGATGTTGTTCATTTGCGGCGTGAAACTGATCCACGCCGTCGGCTTGCCGCCCGAAGATTGTTTGACGATCGTCACGCTTTGATCTGCGAGGCTGAGAGCCGCGAGGCCCTTCTCGTCGAATGTGATATCCAGTTCGTAGCTTGGCATTGTATCGCTCCTCTAGAAACGCCCTTCACCAAAAGCAGATCGGGCAATGGACACAGTGGGTTGCCGCCCTATCGGCACACCGGCCGGCGCCGAAGTAAAACCAGAAAGTGTCATTCGATAAATAAGCAACCTTCAGTTAAATCTAGCCGGAACTGCGATTCATTCTTCTGCGACGTTCAGCTTGAGCTTTGCGCGGCTCAGCCTTCGGTAATGGCGAGGTGTCATGCCAAAGTGCCGATGAAAGGCCGTGGCAAAGTTGGCAGGCAGTTCATATCCGAACCGTTCCGCGATTGTCGTTATGGGCGCGTTGCTGGTTGTCAGTTGGCGCGCGGCGCCTTCCAGGCGCATCTTTCGCTGCCAGGCTATGGGGGGAAGTCCCATCTCGCGGTTGAACAAGGTGGTCAGAGTGGTGTGATTTGTGTTGAACATCCGCGCAAGCGCTGCAACGGAAACATCCTGCGCCAGATTTCGCGTGAGATGGACGCAGCACCGTTCCACCAGTGGCACGGAGGAATACCGGAAATGGGTGTCGTCAAGCGACAGTGACCGGCACTGGCCCAACACGCGTACGTAGAGCTCTCCAGCCAGAACCGGCCAGCTGACAAAGTCTGCGAAGCCGGCTCCGAATGCGGCATCCCTGCTGAACCGTTCCGGTTCGATCAGCGCAATATTGGCCTGGCAGGCATTGCCGGCCTGAAAGAAGTTTTCCTCTATGACGGGCCGGTTGCGCCGACAGTCATGAATGATGATCTGGCAAACATCCTCCACCACCGGCGTCGTGTCCAAGATCTCTGGCCTGTGGGGGCTGAAGAGACTATGCCGTAACAATCCGGCCAGCCCTCTATCCTCCGATCGAACCATGAGCTGAAACGTCTCCAGGCCGCGATGCGTCGTCGCGCGAAAAAATGCGGCATGACGAACAACGCCCCTCGACATCAGCCCGACTTCTCAACCCAGCGTGCACAATAACAACCTAAAGTTACAGTAAATGATAAAATACAACTGAAAATTTGCGCTATTCAGCGCGATTTTTGCCTCCTTCAGCGAAGGCCCATTACAGCGTCGCTCCGACAGGGCCGTGATCCCGCTAGCCGGGGCAGCCGGTGGCGCGCTCTGCGGCCCTAGGATCTGTCGCCGGATCGTACATTTATTTCGGGGCGGGCGCTTTCCTTTCAGCTTTTGGTAACCAAAATCGGTAACCCTAACCGGGAGTTAAGCGCATCTGTTTGGATGTGTCTTGAAGTGTACCGAGTAAGCGTAACCAAGAGTATCCGATGTCTGCAGTTCTTTCGCTTGGCGAGGTTTCCGGTCGTCCGGAAAGCCGCAACTGGCTCAATACGATCATCAAGGGTGACTGCGTGGCGGCGCTCGAGGCGCTTCCGGACAAGTCCGTCGACGTCATTTTCGCCGATCCGCCGTACAATCTCCAGCTCGGCGGCGCATTGACCCGGCCCGACCAGTCCAAGGTCGATGCCTGCGACGATCACTGGGACCAGTTTGCGTCCTTCGAGGTCTATGACGCGTTCACGCGGGCCTGGTTGCTGGCCTGCCGCCGCGTCCTCAAGCCGAACGGAACGATCTGGGTCATCGGCTCCTATCACAATATTTTCCGTGTTGGCGCCATAATGCAGGACCTCAATTTCTGGATTTTGAACGACATCGTCTGGCGCAAGACGAACCCGATGCCCAATTTCAAGGGTCGCCGGTTCCAGAACGCGCATGAGACCATGATCTGGGCTTCGCGCGACGCCGATGCCAAGGCCTACACGTTCAATTACGAGGCGATGAAGGCCGCCAACGAGGATGTGCAGATGCGCTCCGACTGGCTCTTCCCGATCTGCAACGGCGGTGAGCGGCTGAAGAACGAGGACGGTGAGAAGGTTCATCCGACGCAGAAGCCGGAAGCGCTGCTCGCCCGCGTGCTGATGTCGTCGACCAAGCCCGGCGACGTCGTGCTCGATCCCTTCTTCGGCACCGGCACGACCGGGGCAGTGGCAAAACGTCTTGGCCGCAACTTCGTCGGCATCGAGCGCGAGCAGGACTATATCGATGCGGCCTCCGCCCGCATCGCCGCCGTTGAGCCGCTGGGGGCAACGGAGCTGACGGTGATGACCGGAAAGAAGGCCGAGCCGCGCGTGGCGTTCGTTTCACTGATTGAATCCGGCCTCTTGAAGCCCGGCGCGATCCTCTCCGACGCTCGCCGCCGCGTCAGCGCCATTGTGCGCGCCGACGGTACGCTGGTTTCCGGCGCGGAAGCAGGATCAATTCACAAAGTCGGTGCACGCGTGCAGGGTTTGGACGCCTGCAACGGCTGGACCTACTGGCACTTTGACGATGGGCAGTCCCTGAAGCCCATCGATGTATTGCGTGCTTTCATCAGGGAAGACATGGCAAAGGCGGGGTAATCCCTGACCCCGCTCACGCCTGCTGATGCCCGGTGACGCATGTCTCCCTCCAGTCCGCGTCACCGGACTTATTCGCCCGGCGCCTCACGGCTCCGGGCGTTGTCTTTTGTGGCAGCGTCATCTCCTGACAGCCTGACGCAAGACCTTCCGCCTATCCTTTTGCAAATTTGAGACTGGAGGGTTCGGCTTGGCGTCCGAGATCTACGAACAGGCGCTGGCCGCATATCGATCCGGCAATATCTCGCTGGCGCTGGCCGCCTGCGACCGCGTGCTGGCGATGAGCCGCGGCGATGTCGATATTCTCCTGCTGGCGGCAACTATCCTCGAAGAGGCGGGTGAAAAACGTAAGGCGGCTGGCCTTTATGCCGAGGCTGCGGAGATTGCCAACGATAGGCGGAAGGCTGTGGCGTTCCGCGCGGCGAGCCTGTTCGAAGAACTGGGCGAGCGACCGCTTGCGTTCCGGGTTCTCTCCGCTGCCTTGCCCTTTCTGCCGGATGATACGGATCTTCTGCAGAGCCTGTGCGGGCTGGCGCGCGAGATCGGCGACTATGCGCTGGCGCGTGCAGCCGCGCAAAGGCTGGCGCAGACGGCTGTCGATTTCGATGCCTGCCTCTCCGCGGGCATCATTCTCAACGGTCTTGGGCTCTTCGAGGAGGCCTATGGGGCGCTGGCGAGGGCCCATGCGGCGCGTCCCGACGAACGGCTGGCGCTGTCGGAATATTTCTGGGCCGCGGCCAATGTCTGCGATCTTGAAACGTCAGCGGCTTTGCAGGCCCGGCTTGAAGAGGCCTATGCGCAGGAGGGCGACGCGCCCGATATCCGCGAGAATGCCTTCCGTGCCCTAATGTGGACCGGCGATGAAGCGCTTCTGGCGCGCTATGCCCGGCGCACGGCGGATGTGCTCTTGCCGCCCGTGGCACCGGCTATCGGTTTCGACACGAATGTTGAGGGCAAGGATCCGGAGATCATCCGCGTCGGCTACGTCTCCTGCGATTTCTACGATCACGCCACGATGTCGCTGCTGGCGGGCGTGCTGGAGGCGCATGATCGTGACCGCTTCGAGATCTTCGCCTTCTGCCATACGTCTCAGGCTCGTCGCGAGGATGCCATGCACGAGCGTATGCTCGACACGGTCGACTACTACATCGATATCCTGACGAAAACCGACGCCGAAGCCGCAGAGACCATCCGCAGCCTTGGCATCGACGTTCTGGTCGACCTTAAGGGCTTCACGCAAGGGGCGAGACTGGGCATCTTCTGCCGACGCGCAGCGCCCATCCAGATCACCTGGCTCGGCTATCCGGGCTCCGTCACCGGGGCCGGCATCCAGTTCGCGATCACCGATCATATCGTGACGCCGGATACAAGTATTCCCTATTACCAGGAAAAGCTTCTGCGGCTTCCGGGTTCATACCAGTGCAACGATGCATCCCGCGAACGCGTCAGCCGATCCGGAACGCGCGCCGAACACGGGCTCCCGGAAACGGGCATCGTCTTCGCCGCCTTCAACCATGCCGCCAAGATTCGTCTGCCGGTTTTTGAAAGCTGGATGCGGATCCTCTCGACCGTCGACAATTCGGTTCTCTGGTTCTATCCGATGGGCGAGCTGGCGCAGGCGAACCTCCGCGCCGCCGCTGTCCGCTGCGGCGTCGCAGCCGAACGTCTGGTCTTCGCCGAGCTGGCACCCATGGCCGATCACCTTCGCCGGCTGCCGCAAGCCGATCTCGCTCTCGATACCGGCCCCTGCAACGGCCACACGACGACGTCCGATGCGCTCTGGGCCGGCGTTCCGGTTCTGTCGTTCAAGGGATCAAGCTTCGCAGGGCGCGTGTCCGAAAGCTTGCTGAATGCGGTGGGGCTGCGGGAACTGGTAGCGGACGATCTGGCAGGCTTCGAGGCGATGGCCATCGCGATTGCCGGGGATCCGTCGAGGTTGGCGGATCTGCGTGAGCGGCTGGTGGCCGCCCGCGACGATGCACCGCTTTTCGACACGGAAGAGCTGACGCGCCAGGTGGAGGCTTTCTATCAGAGCGTGGTCACCGCGTCGCGGCTAGGGGAGTGAGCGTGCTGCCGTTCGCGACGGAGAGCCAAGTTCTCTGTCATCCCGGCCTTGAGCCGCGATGACAGAGCAACAAGGTCGTTTCTCAGCCTGTTCTTACAGCCGTTCCAGCATCGCCGATGCCGACGATACCGTAGCCTGGCCGGGATTTTCCTCGACTTCGACGAACTTCACCACGCCGTTTTCGACGAGCATCGAAAAGCGCGTCGAACGGACACCGAGGCCGCCGGCGCTCAGGTCCTTGGCAAGGCCGGTAGCCTTGGCGAACTCGGCATCCCAGTCGGCGAGGAAGCGGATCTTGCCTTCAGCACCCGTGGCCTTGGCCCAGGCTCCCATGACATGGTGGTCGTTGACGGAAATGACGGCGATATCATCGACGCCCTTGGCGAGAAGCGCGTCACGGTTTTCGAGATAGCCGGGCAGGTGGTTGAGCGAGCAGGTCGGCGTAAAGGCGCCGGGAACACCGAAGATCACGACGCGCTTGCCGTCGAAGAATTCCTTCGAGGACATCTTGGCCGGGCCATCGGGCGTGCGCTCCATCAGGGTGACGTCGGGGATCTGGCTGCCGGGTTCGATTGTCATGGGTGTCTCTCCATTGGGGTTGGGGGTCAGGTTTTCGCGGCGGATCAAAGCGGAACGACGGCGCCATTGCAAGCGCCCTGTCCGACAAGCGGTACTATGGTTTTGAAACGGCAATGGATTGTGACGGCGCCTGCTATTTCACGAGCACCGTCGAGTTCATCGCGCGGCTTCCGGCGAGAACCAGGACCTCAAGCGTCTTGCCCGCGACACCGGCTCCAGTCGGAAGGTGTGTCTCGGCGACAAGTTTGCCAGGGTCGGAGGCAAGCTTCTTGGGTCGGCCGAGCAGCGTCTGGTCCGGGCCCACGACGACCAGATCGGTTGCCGTGGCATCCGTGCCGGCGGGCAGGCTGACGGTTACCACGACGCCCTTGCCGTCCGGCGTTGCCTTGGCCCCTTCGATGGAAAAATCCGCTGACGGCGCTTCGGGCAGCAGCGCGTTCGCCGCATTGACGAGCGCCGTTTCCGCCGGTTTCGGCTTGTCGTTAGGTCCAACCTTGACGGAAACATCCGCCTGGAAGGGAACGCAGATATCGGAACAGAGCCCGATGAAGATCGAGGCGTCCACGTTGGATGGCTGACCGGGCGTTTCCTGCTTGAGCGTCAGGGGCAGCATCACGCGCGTGTCATAGCCGAAATCCCGCAGGTTCCCGTCGTCGAAGATGCGCGGCGCTGGAAAATCAAGCGCTTGCAGCTGTGCATTGCCGCCATCCTTGAGTGTGACCTGCGGCGGAATTCCGCCACTGCCCGGAACTTTCCAGTAGGTATGCCAGCCATCTTCCGGAGCGATCTCGATAACGCCGCGCATGGTACCTTGCGCATCCGGCGGCAGAACCAGCAGTCTGAGCTTGCCACCCTTGGTGCCGATCCATTCGGAGCTTGCGGCAAGCGCCGGCGGTGTCAGCGCAGGCAGGGGGAGGCAGGCCAGAAGGGCTGCCATACTGAATCTTTTTGCGAGCGTCCTGAATCTCTTTGTCATGGATAACCGATAAGTCGTTGGCATTGCTTATGCCAGACACAAGCGCCAGCGTGGCATTCAATTTCTCTTGATCGCGAGGCGGGCGCATGGCGAAAATTAATCGTCTTCCGCTCTTTTCATTTTCCCCCGAGTTGCTACGCTACCCACATGATGAATATGTTGGGAATGGGAAGCAGAAAGGACAAAGGGTTCCTTGACGGTCAATTCCTGATCGCCATGCCCTCCATGCTTGACCCCAATTTTGTCCGCACGGTGGTCTACATCTGCGCACATTCGGAAGATGGGGCGATGGGCTTCGTGATCAACCGCGCCCAGGACGTCTCCTTTTCCGATATCCTCGTGCACCTGAAGATCGCGAGTGACGAATCCGTTGATCGCCTGCCGGCGGTGGTGTCGCGCTTTCCGGTCCTGTCCGGCGGGCCTGTGGACAACGGTCGCGGCTTCGTCCTCCATTCCGAAGACTATCATTGCAATTCGTCGATCCCGCTCAGCGAGGAGCTGTGCCTGAGCACGACGCAGGATGTCATTCGCGCCATCTCCGCCGGACGTGGTCCGAGCCGCGCCACCATGCTGCTCGGCTATGCCGGCTGGCGTGCCGGCCAGATCGAGAACGAGATCGCCCAGAATGCCTGGCTGACCTGCCCGGCGAGCGAAGCCTTGATCTTCGACTGGGATCTGGAAACGAAATACGAGCGCGCCATGGCCCTGCTGGGCATTTCGCCATCAATGCTTTCCAGTGAAATGGGCCACGCCTGACAGAACCTACAAGTCGTCATCAAGGCCGGTCGAAGGCGCGGGATGCTGCGTTCTGCCGTGACGAATGACGATAGCGGTGCCGTCGAAAAGATAATCGAAAAGGTAACCCCCGACAACGAGGGTGAGGCTTCCGGCGATTTGCAGGTTGTGCATTCTGTTGCCGGCTCGCGGGAAACTCTCCAGTAACTGCTTGGCTTCCTTGACCGTTGATGCAAACTTGCGAGCAGCCGCAGGATTACGAAGGCGCAGATATTCCGCCTCTCGGCGCACGTAATCGGCCGCGCTTTTCGAGAGGCGGATTTGCGTCATGCCACCTTGCCGGCGATGATGCGATCCATGTCGGAGATCACGTCGTCAATATTTTCGTGCTCGCCTGCAGCAACCTGCTCTCGGCCCTTCAGGGCTTCCAGCACGTCGCCACCTTCATTCATCAGGTAAGTCCGAAGAGCGCGAACGATCACCCAGCTTCGCGACCGTTCAGTCGCTTCGGCGATGATTTCAATATCCTTGAGAACATCCACCGGGACCCGAAGCGTGATCGGGTCGGAAAGATCTTGCTTGGTCATGCTCAACTCCGCCATTTGTAATACGAAGTATGACAAAACCTGTGTGGTTCGGCAAGCCGTTGCGCTATCCGCAGGAGGTCCTAGGCCTTGGCCCCCACCAGTGGGAAGCGCTCCCGCAGCAGGCGCTGCGCCATGTCGGCGGTGATCGGCGGGCCGAAGAGGTAGCTCTGTCCATAGGTGCAGCCGAGTTCGCTGAGCTTTGCCGCGACTTCGTCCGTATCCACGCCTTCGGCGACGGCCACCATGTCGAGCTTGTTGATCATGTTCAGCAGCGAGACGAGGATCGTGCGTCCGGTCTGCGTATTGTTGATCACCAGAGAGCGGTCGATCTTGATGGTGTCGAAAGGCAGATTGGTCAGATATCCGAGGCCTGAATAGCCGGTGCCGAAATCGTCGAGCGCCAGCGAGAAGCCCATGTTCTTCAACCGGTTGAGGATCATCCGCGACTGCTCGGGGTTTTCCATCAGCACGGTTTCGGTCAGCTCCAGCTTCACCTGGCTCGGCTGGCAGCGGTTCTTGGCAACGACCGAGCGGAAGTCGTCGCAGATGCTGCTGTTGATCAGCTGCGCGCTCGACATGTTGACCGAGATGAAGATCGGCAGATCCCCGCCCAGTTGCTGCCAGAGGCTGAAATCCGCAACAGCGCGCTCCAGCGCGAAGAGGCCGACCTGATGGATCAGGCCGCAATCCTCGGCAACGGGGATGAATTCATTGGGCGAGACATCGCCGCGGCGCGGATGTTCCCAGCGCATCAGCGCCTCGAAGCCGGCAATGCGACGCGAGGCGAGGTCGACGATGGGCTGGTAGACCATCGTCAGTTCCTTGCGCTCCAGCGCCCGGCGCAGATCGGTTTCCATCTCTTGGCTATCGCTGCCGGCGGTCCGGAAGGCCGGGCGGAAGGGTTCGACACGGTTGCCGCCCTCGCGCTTGGCGCGGATCATCGCAAGCTCGGCGTCGGCCAGCAGGCCCGCACCGTCCTGCGTCTGGTCAAGCCATGAAGCGAGGCCGATGGACGCGGAGAGCACGATTTCCTGGTTGGCGAAATCGATCGGCGTCGAGATGCTGCGCAAGATTGCGTCGGCAAAGTCGGCGACCTTCTGCGTCTCGGTTTCCGATACCAGCACGATCCCGAAGCGATCACCGGAAATGCGCGACAGCGTGTCCTGCGTCTTCAAAAGACGGCGAAGGCGTCGCGTCAGCACAATCAGGATGTTGTCGCCAGCGGCAATGCCGAGCCGGTCGTTGACGCTCTTGAAGCCGTCGATGCCGATCGAAAGCACGGTCGGCTGGATTGGGTTCTGCTCGCTGGCGATCGAGAGCATGGACTGGATGCGGTCGACAAAAAGCTGGCGGTTTGGCAGGCCGGTGAGATTGTCGGTCAGCGGATCGCGCAGGAGCCGCTCGATGGAGTTGCGCTCCTCCGTCACGTCGATCAGGGTGCCGACGCAGCGGATGACCTCGCCGGTCGAGCCGACGACGGGGCGCGCGCGCACGGAGAGCCAGTGGTAATGCCCGTCCTGCGCGCGGACGCGAAATTCATGGTTCAGCTTGCCGCGACGGTGTTCCAGCAGCACGTCCATTGTGGCACGGAACCGGTCGCGGTCGTCGGGATGCAGGTTCGGGAGCCAATTGCGCACGGGCCCATGCAGCGTGCCGGGCTGCAGGCCGAGATGCAGGGAAATGTCGGGAATGGTCACGATGCGGTCGCGCGCCACGTCCCAGTCCCAGATCGTGTCGCCGGAGCCGGTCAGCGCCAGCGATTGCCGTTCGAGATCCGAGAAGAGGCCGTTATGGAATCCGCCGCTCGCAAAGGCGTGCTGCATGACGGTGAAGCCGATCATCAGAACGATGAGCACGAGGCCACCGCCGAGCGCCGGCTGCACGATGTCATTGTCAAGCCGCCCGGTGATCGTCATCCAGGCCGCAACCAGCCAGGCGATCAGCAGCGCCCAGGAGGGGACGAGCAGGATGGCGCGGTCATAGCGCTTGATGCCGAGGAAGAGGATCAGGAAGACGCCCGCCGCTGCCGTCAGCGCGAAGGAGAGCCGCGCCACACCCGCCGCAATCGCCGGATCGTAAACCGCAACGCCTGCCAGAAGCCCCAGCCCGCCGATCCAGGCGAGCGTCGCATAGACGAGATTCGTGTGCCAGCGGTTGAGGTTGAGATAGGAGAAAAGGAAGAGGACAAGGCTTGCCGCCATGCCCACTTCGGTCGCCGCTCGCCATATTCGCTGGTCGCCGGAGGAAAGGCTGACGAGTTTTTCGAGAAAGCCGAAATCGACGCAGATATAGCCGAGCACCGCCCAGGCAAGCGCTGCCGCCGCCGGCAGCATGGCCGTGCCCTTGACCACGAAAAGAATGGTCAGGATCAGCGCGAGAAGGCCCGCAATGCCGAGCACGATGCCGCGATAGAGCGTAAACGCGTTGACCGTGTCCTTGTAGGCATCCGGCTCCCACAGATAGAGCTGGGGCAGGTCGGGCGTCGAAAGCTCGGCCACGAAGGTGACGACCGCGCCGGGGTTGAGCGTAATCGAGAAGACATCGGCCTCGGTGCTGGGCTCGCGGTCCAGCGCAAAGCCTTCGGACGGCGTGATCGAGATGATGCGCTGTGAACCGAGGTCCGGCCAGAAGAGGCGCGAATTGACCAGCCGGAAATGCGGCGCGACGATCACCCGGTCGAGCTGCTGGTCCGACACGTTGGCGAGCGCAAAGACGGCCCAGTCGCCCTGGTGCTTGTTGTCCGAAGATCGCACCTCGATACGCCGCACGATGCCGTCGGCGCCGGCGGCCGTCGAGACCTGAAACACATTGCCCTGGTTGCGATAGATTTCCGTCGTCTTGGTCAGGTCGAGCGCATTGTCTTCACGCGAGATCTTGACCGGCTCGGCCGCAAACGCAGGAGCTACGGACTGCATCGCAAAGAGCGCGAGGAGAAACGTGAGAAACAGGGCCTGGAGCGGCAGCTTACGCATGACTGTTCGCGCGGTAGAGGCCGGAATCATCAATAACGTCTTTTCCAATATCGTCGGTTGTCAGGCGCGCCAGAAGCACATGGTCGCGCCACCGGCCGTCGATTTTCAAATAGTCGCGCAACATGCCCTCGCGCCGAAAGCCGGCGCCTTCCAGCAGGCCGATGCTGCGGTGGTTCTCCGGGATACAGGCTGCCTCGATACGGTGCAACTGAAGCCGGTCGAAGATGTGGTGGACTGTGAGCTTCAATGCGGCTTTCATGTGGCCTTGGCCTGAAAAACGCTCGCCCATCCAGTATCCGATCATACAGGATTGCGACGCGCCACGGCGGATGTTGCCGATGGTGATCCCTCCCATCAGCTCGTCATTATCGCCGAAGATGAAGAGCGTAATGGCGGTGCCGGCGGAATATTCCTGCTCGTAGCGGTTCACCCGCGCACGGAAAGAACGTTCGGTGAGATCATCCGAGCTCCAGGTCGGTTCCCAGGGCTGGAGGAACGAGCGGCTCTCACGGCGCAGCGCCCACCATGCGTCGAAATCGGCGTAACGCGGCATCCGCAGCAGATGCTTGCCGTCGCTCAGCTTCACCGCGCCGTTCGGCCGCGTGAGGAATCGAAACATGGACCCCTGCATCGGTGACTTCGGACCCCCAATGGATTCGTGCACCCAGATCTTCGGTTGCGAAGACCTGGGCTCGCGGCTTTACGCCGACTTCTGCTTGGCGACGGTATGAGAAAGCGACGATGTGATATCCGACAGCGGCGCGAGCTTCTCCAGCGGCCCGATGGCCGAGAGCGTGGGCTTGGTGTCGAAGAACAGCCGGCCCGAAAGGTCGGTCAGACGCTCGGTGGTAATACCCGACAGGCGCTCCATGAGCTCCGTGTTGGAGATCGGTCGGCCGTAGAGCATCATCTGGCGGGCAATCTGGCCGGCGCGTGCGGCCGGGCTTTCCTGGCCCATCATCAGCTGCGCGCGGATTTGCGCCCGCGCCCGGTTGATTTCTTCCTCACGGATGTTCTCGGACGATTTGCGCAACTCCTCGAGAATGACCGGCACCAGCTCGCTCATGTCTTCCGCACCCGTTGCGGCATGGATGCCGAAAATGCCGGTGTCGGAGAAGCCCCAGTGGAAGGCATACACGGAATAGCACAGCCCGCGGATCTCGCGCACTTCCTGGAAGAGGCGCGAGGACATGCCGCCGCCGAGAATGTTGGCAAGCACCTGCGAGGCATAGAAGTCGCGCACGTGATAGGCGCGGCCCTCGAAGCCGAGCAGAACCTGTGCATCCATCAGGTCGCGCGTCTCGCGGAAATCGCCGCCCGTGTAGCGCGCGGGCTCCATGACCGGCAGCAGCGTCGGGCGCTGCGGGATGGAAGCGAAACGCTCCTGAGCCTGCTTGACGATCGCGTCATGATCAACCGCACCGGCGGCGACGACGAACATGCGGTCGGTCGTGTAATTGCGGGCAAGATAGGCGCGGATCTGGTCGGGCGTGAAGGACTGCACCGTCTCGGGCGTGCCGAGAATCGCCCGGCCGATCGTCTGGTCGCGGAAGGCGGTTTCGGCGAAGCGGTCGAAAACGACATCGTCGGGCGTGTCGTTGGCGGCGCCGATCTCCTGCAGAATGACGTGCTTCTCGCGCTCCAGCTCTTCCTCGTCGAAGGAGGATTCGGTCAGGATGTCGGCGAGAATGTCGAGCGCCAGCGCGGTATCGTCGCGCAGCACTCGGGCGTAATAGGATGTCGTTTCGGTCGAGGTGGCGGCGTTGACTTCGCCGCCGACATTCTCGATTTCCTCGGCGATCTGCCGGGCGGTGCGCCGCGCCGTGCCCTTGAAGGCCATATGTTCGAGAAGATGGGCGATCCCGTGCTCGTCCGCCAATTCGTTGCGGGAGCCGGACTTTACCCAGACGCCGAGAGCCACGCTTTCCAGATGGGGCATATTTTCGGTGACGACCGTCAGACCCGACGGAAGCTTGGTGCACTCAACTTTCATCAACACACTTTCCGGCGTTCAATTTCCGGCAATCCGTGCCTTGCCGCCGATATAGACCTCGACGGCATCAAGCTCGGGTTGCAGGACATCGAAGCGCTCCTCCCTGTCCATCAGACCAGCAAGCCACGACGGAAGCGCCGGGTCAATACCGCTGGCTTTTTTCACTGCCGCCGGGAACTTCGCCGGGTGGGCGGTGGAAAGCACGATCATCGGCGCATCCGCCTTTAGATTGCGCTTTGCGGCGTGAATTGCAACAGCCGTGTGCGGATCGGCGAGATAGCCGGTTTCTGCGAGCACGGTCTTGATCGTCTTCTTGACCTCGGCTTCGGAAGCGCGCGTCGCCCGGAAGGTCTTGCGGATCGCCTTCAGCGTCTTCTCCTCGATATCGAAGGCGCCGGATTGCTTGAGCCCGCTCATGTAGCGCACGACTTCCCCAGCATTGCGGTCGGAGGCTTCATAGAGAAGCCGCTCGAAGTTCGAGGAAATCTGGATGTCCATAGAGGGCGACGTGGTCGCCTTGACGCCGCGCATCTCGTAGCGCCCGGTCTTCAGCGCGCGGGCGAGAATGTCGTTCTCATTCGTGCCGATGACGAGCTTGGCAACCGGCAGGCCCATCTGCTTGGCCACGTAGCCGGCGAAGATGTCGCCGAAATTGCCGGTTGGGACCGTGAACGAGACCTTGCGATCCGGGCTGCCGACGGCCAGCGCTGCGGTGAAATAATAGACCACCTGCGCCATGATGCGCGCCCAGTTGATCGAATTCACGCCCGACAGTTGCACCTTGTCGCGGAACTTCACGTCGGCGAACATCGCTTTCACGAGGTTCTGGCAGTCGTCGAAATTGCCCTTCACGGCAACCGGATAGGCATTGGAAGCATTGGCCGTCGTCATCTGCCGCTGCTGCACCGGCGAGACCTTGCCTTCCGGGAAGAGCACGAAAATGTCAGTCCGGTCGCGGCCCGCGAAGGCTTCGATGGCAGCGCCGCCGGTATCGCCCGAGGTCGCGGCGACGATGGTCGCACGTTCGCCCCGTTCCGTCAGCACATGGTCGAGCAGGCGGGCGAGCAACTGCATCGCGACGTCCTTGAAGGCGAGCGTCGGTCCGTGGAAGAGTTCCATGATGAACACATTCGCATCCGTCTGCACCA
Organism: Ensifer sp.; assembly: GCA_035565055.1. Lineage (GTDB taxonomy): Bacteria > Pseudomonadota > Alphaproteobacteria > Rhizobiales > Rhizobiaceae > Ensifer_A. The sequence continues at coordinate 10,142 of DATMTA010000062.1, read as the reverse complement.
GCGGCGTCACAGCCGGATGGCGGAAGGTCGCGTAGGCCTCGTCGATCATCCGGCGCAGGTCTGCCTGGTCAATATCGCCGCCGACAAAGGGCGTTACGATGGCCTCGGCGATATCCTCATAGGATTTGCCGCGCAGCTTGCGAATGTCCTTCTTGGAGAAATGCGGCCATTCCTTCGGGACATAAAGCCCGCCATCGGCGGCAAGGCCGGCCAGAAGCGCGTCTGAAAAACCAAGAGCGGGCGCATCGCCGCGCGTCGAAATGTACTTCACTTCCTAGTCCTCACATGCAGGCATTGTGTCGGAACCGCCGAACGTCCCGGATTTTCGACTGTTGCTATAGAGGCTTTCGGCCCGGGCTGGAAGCGCTTTATCCGCCGAGTTTCCTCAGCAAATCCATGCGTTGGGAAAGGTATAACCGGGACAACAGCTTCCATTTCGTTAAAGGACGCGATAAATCAGAGTTAACGGCGAAAGCCGAGGGCGGTGGTCGGCATGATGCCGGCAAGGTTTCGTGAAGGTGTGACATGACAGCGTTTGGTCTGGTTTCAAAGGGTTTGGTCGCCGCGTCGCTTCTCGGGATGCTCGCATCCTGCAGTACTGCCGATACGAAGAATGCGCTGGGCCTCGGCGCCACGCAGCCGGCAGCCGCGCCCCAACCCGCAGTCGTCCAGGGCAATTGCCCGCGCATCGTGCTGCGTGATGGCACGGCCTATCACGACGCCTATGTCGGCGGCACCAAGCCCGCAGCCGACGGCAGCATGGACCAGGCGAAGCTCATGTATCAGGCATCCATCGCCAACACGACGCGCCAGTGCCGTCTCGAAGGCGGGCAGATGGTCATCACCGTGCAGGTCGCCGGTCGCATCGTGCTCGGACAGGCAGGCGGGAAGGGCACCGTGAAGCTTCCGATCCGCGTTGCCGTGACCGATGGCGACAAGGTGCTCTATTCCGAACTCGTTCCGTTCGATACTCCGCTCCCGGTCAACGAACCGTCCGCCCAGTTCCTGTTCTCCAAGGATAACGTGACAATCCCGGCCGGCGCGGACACCGCGATGATCTATGTCGGCTTCGACAATGGTTCGGACAAGGACGCCAAGGCCAAGAACAAGAAGAAGAAATAAGCCGGAACCGGCTTTGCAGATGAAAAAAAGGGGCGTGACCGGCACGCCCCTTTTTCGCATCTTAAGTAGCGGGTTTGCGCAATTCTCAGACCAGTTCGCGCCAGCCCGAAAGCGCCTCGATGATCGCCGGCAGTTCTGCCATTCTCGAAATGACCGTCTCCGCACCCGCTTCCGTGAGCTTGTCGGCATGTGAGGGATAGGTATGCGACGCGCCGGTAAAGCCGATCACCCGCATTCCTGCCGCGCGGGCAGCCGTGACGCCATGGACGGAATCCTCCACGACAACGGTCTTCGCCGGGCTGACATTCATCTCGGCCGCACCATGCAGGAAGACATCCGGCTTCGGCTTCACCCGATCCGGTCCAAGATCCTTCGCCGAATAGATGTGGCCTTCGAAATACGGCTTCAGAGCGACGCGCGTCAGCATGGCATCAAGCCGCTGCGTGCTAGAATTGGAGCAGACGCAACGCGGCAGCGTGATCCGTGACAGCGCGAATTTCACGCCCTCGATGATCTTCACCTCGTTGGCAAGCTTCTGGTCGAGCAGCTTTTCCGACTTGTCGAGGAGTGACGCGGAAAGCGGAATGGAGGCTTCGGCCTCGACGGCGAGAAGAATGTTCTTCCACGTCATGCCCGCGAAGCGCTCCCCCATTTCCTCCACCGAGATCGGATAGCCGGCCTCCGTCAGCAGGCCGGATTCAACCCGCGCTGCAATGATCTCGGAATCGACGAGCACGCCGTCGCAATCGAATATGATGAGGTCGAAGCCGTTCATGATGGTCCAGACGTGAAATGGAAACGGAGATGCTGCGGGCATCCGCAAAACAAGCGCGCCCTTTAGACGAAACTATGGCCTGAGGCAACGGCCGCTTGCCCGAGAGGCGATTTGTAATTACATTATTGCAATGACAAGCATCCGGTTCGAATGGGATGAGGCCAAGGATCGCGCCAATCGGCGCAAGCACGGCATTTCATTCGAGGAAGCTGCCCGCGTGTTTCTCGACCCGTACCATATGTCCGTGCAGGACAGGCACGAAAACGGCGAGGAACGCTGGCAGACGATCGGGATGGTTCACGGGCTGATCGCATTGTTGGTCGCGCATACCTACAGCGAACGGGATGAGCGCGATGAAATTGTTGAGGTGATCAGGATCATCTCGGCGCGACGGGCGACGAAGGTGGAAAGGCGCAGATATGAAGACGAAAACCGTTAGTCACACGATCGCAACGCTGCCTGAACTGTCAGAGGAAGCCCGAGCGCGTCTTTTGGCGCTGCGCGATGAGCCGGATACAGAAATCGACCTCTCCGACATCGAAGAATTGGAAACTGCTCGGTTCAACGATGCTGTTCGGGGCAGGTTCTACCGCCCCGTGAAGCAACAGATAACGGCTCGCATCGATGCCGACGTGCTGGACTGGCTGAAGTCCGAGGGCAAGGGTTATCAGTCGCGCCTGAACGCCATCCTTCGCCGCGAAATGCTGGCCGCATCTGCGCGACGAAAGAAGGCCTGAGACCGCCGACTACGCCGCGATCCCGTATTCCGCGAGGTCGCGCCGTAGCTTGTCGGCGCCTGTAAACACGACCGACTGCCAGCCGCAGGCTTGAGCGCCTGCGACATTCGGTGGGCTGTCATCGATAAAGAGGCAGGCTTTCGGGTCGAGGCCAAAGGCGTTTGCATGTGTTTCGTAGATCGCCGCGTCCGGCTTGATGAGGCCGACGCGTGCCGAGACCGTAACGCCGCGCGGTGCGTGCAGGAAGTCGAACATGGTCTGCGCCTGTGCAAACGTGTCGTCGGCGAAGTTCGTCAGCATGGTGACATCGTGACCGTCGGCAATCAGTTGTTTCATGATCGCGACGCTGCCGTCATAGGCATAAGGCACCATTTCGTGCCAGTGCTTGCGGAAGGCGCGGATATTCTCTTCGTGCTCCGGGTAGCTTTCCAGAAGCAGGGCTTCTGCCTCTGCCCAGCTGCGCCCGCGGTCCTGCTCGATGTTCCAGTCATGCGTGCAGACGTTCTCGAAAAACCAGCGCCGCTCGGCCTCGTCCGGGATCAACCGGCTATACGGCAGGTTGGGATCGTAATGGATCAGCACCTTGCCGATGTCGAAGACGATGTGGCGGATTTCGGGTTTCATGCAGGACCTTTCTCTATGCAAACGAGGCGCCGCTGCGTCTCTCGTCAGAACGCACCGGGGATAGCCGCCGCAATTGCTTTTTTCATGACGGTGGGCAGCGCTTCGCGATCAAGATTTGCTATTTGACGCCAGAAGCCGTGATCTATCACCTTGCCTTCGGTTTCGGCGACATGAACCGTCAGCCGGAGTTCGAAATGTGTGAACACGTGGGTGACGACGCCGGAAGGCTTCCAGTCGGCGGGGAAGGGGGCGGCCGTGAGATCGGTCGTTCCATCCTCCCGCGCCGTCCAGCGGCTTCCGGGAACCTCCGCCATGCCGCCAAGCAGTCCCTCGGGCGGTCTCGTTCGCAGAAGCACTTCGCCCTTGCCGTTGATGGCGACAAAGGCCGAGCCGACCCGCACCGGCCGCGCCTTCTTCGTTGCTTTTACGGGGTAAAGCTCCGGCTCGCCTTCCTTGAGCGCCTGGCAATAGTCCTTCAACGGACAGAGCACGCAGGCCGGCCGCTTCGGCGTGCAAATCGTCGCGCCCAGGTCCATCATCGCCTGTGCGAAGTCGCCCGGCCTGTCGGATGGCGTCAGCTCGACGACACGCGCCTTCATCTGCGGCTTGGAGGCGGGCAGGGGCTCGCCGATCGTGTAGAGCCGCGACACGACGCGCTCCACATTGCCGTCCATCACTGCCGCGGGGCGGTCGAAGGCAATCGCTGCAATAGCCGCCGAGGTATAGTCGCCAATGCCGGGCAAGGCTCTCAAGCCTTCGACCGTGTCGGGAAATGTGCCGCCATGCTCCCTTGCCACGACTTCCGCGCATTTCTTCAGATTGCGCGCCCGCGCATAATAGCCAAGTCCGGCCCAGGCCTTCATCACGTCCTCGGCCGGCGCAGCGGCAAGATCCGCAACGGTCGGCCAGAGTGTCGTGAACTTCTCGAAATAAGCCTTCACCGCCTGGACGGTCGTCTGCTGAAGCATGACTTCCGAGAGCCAGACGCGATAGGGATCGGGCTTGACGCCCCGATTTGCCGCCGCCGGGCTCACGCGCCAGGGAAGCTCGCGATGATGCCGGTCGTACCAGGCCACCAGCACGTCGCTCAGGTCTTTCTGCAAAATCGTAAAGCTCCGTTCTGCCTGCCGGCGCGCGCCGGTCCTTATGCGTCCCGCTTGAGCCGAAACGTCTATCTTTCTGTTTTCACACAGTTCCAGATACGAATCCGGTTCGCACTGTTGCCGCAACTGCGCTATATGTGCCGACGCGCATCGAAAGGTTCAAGCGGAACCGGCGTCGAGGAACAGGAAACATGGTGGAAAGACGACGGGGCGCGCAGCAGATCGCCGATGTGGCCAATGGCCTCATCGACCCGGTTCTCGCGCGCCGTGCCGGTATCAACACGGCCCTTCTCGGTTCATGGGCGGCCATTGCCGGGCCGCAATTTGCCGATTGCACCCGGCCCGAAAAGATCGCATGGCCGCGCCGCGACGAGGCCGGAGACGGTCGTCCGCAGCCGGGGGTGCTGACGGTCGCCTGCGAAGGCTCGCGCGCGCTCTTCCTGACCCACGCACAGGGCGAGCTGATCGCCCGCATCAATTCCTTTTTCGGCTTTGCCGCCATCCGGCAATTGCGCATCGTCCAGAAGCCCGTCGCCCCGCAGCCGAAGTCGCGTTCGCTGCGCCCGCTCGATGCCATTGCCGCCTCGAAGCTCGACGACATGGTGGACGGCATGGAAGACGGCAAGCTCAAGGACGCGATCCTGCGGCTTGGCCGCGGTGTCCTGTCCACGCGTAAACGACCGCAGCGGTGAGAGTCGGCACCGGTCTTTCGTTCGAAAATGTGAGGGCGAAAAGTAAGGGTGCTTGACCTTTCGGGCCGGAGACATACCTATGCGGCTCTGACCGATGGAGTACGCATGACAACTTCCCCCTATGATACCCTCTTTCGTCCCTTCAGCCTCGGCCCGCTGGAGCTGAAGAACCGCATCGTCATGGCGCCCATGACCCGCACCTTTGCGCCCGATGGCGTGCCGGGCCGCCACAATGCCGACTATTACGCGCGGCGTGCCGCCGGCAATGTCGGTCTCATCCTGTCGGAAGGCACGGTGATCGACAGGCCGGTATCGCGCAATCACCCCGGCATCCCCTTCTTCCACGGCGAGGAAGCACTGGCCGGCTGGAAGCTGGTGATCGACGCCGTCCACGCCGCCGGCGGTCGCATGGGCCCGCAGATCTGGCACACCGGTTCGACGATCGGTTCAGCGGATTGGGACCCCGGTCATCCTGTCGAAAGCCCCTCCGGTCTGGTTGCCCCCGGCAAGCCGCGTGGCGAGGCGATGAGCGAAGAGGCGATTGCAGATGCGGTATCCGCATTCGCGCGTGCCGCAGCCGATGCGAAACGTCTCGGCTTCGACATGGTCGAAATCCATGGCGCGCATGGCTATCTGATCGACCAGTTCTTCTGGTCCGGCACCAATGAACGAACCGACCGTTACGGTGGTGCAACGCTGAAGGAGCGTTCGCGCTTCGCTGCCGAAGTGGTCGCCGCGGTGCGCGCTGCCGTTGGCCCCGACTATCCTGTCAGCCTGCGCGTCAGCCAGTGGAAGCAGCAGGATTACGCGGTGCGTCTGGCCGAGACGCCGGATGCCATGGCCGACTGGCTGGTGCCGCTGGTCGAGGCAGGCGCCAATCTCCTGCATTGCTCGCAGCGCCGCTTCTGGGAACCGGAATTCCCCGAGATCGACGGTGAAAACGGCCTGAATTTCGCCGGCTGGGCAAAGAAGCTGACAGGTGCCGCCACGATCAGCGTCGGTTCGGTCAGCCTCTCGAACGACTTCTTCAACGCCTTCGCCGGCCGCAATGCCGCCTCCACGGGGCTTGAGCAGCTGACGGTCCGGATGGAGCGTGACGAGTTCGACCTCATCGCGGTCGGTCGCGCTCTCATCAGCGATCCCAACTGGGTCGAGAAGGTCCGCACCGGGTCGATCGACAACCTCACCGGCTTCGAGCCCTCGGCGCTCAAGGAACTGGCCTGACAAAGAAAGAGGCGGGGAGCGGAATTCGGCTCCCCGCCTATTCGAATGTCTTCGACAGTCTGATCTGGATGCTTTCTATGCCCGGATTGATATGCCCGAGCCCGGCATTTGAGCGGTGGTCATAGGAGAGCGAGAGCTGTGTGCCGTTCTCCGTCCGGTAGCCGAGTTCCGCGCCTGACCGAAAGACCAGCGGATAGCCGAGATCCAATCCGTTGCCCTTCATGTAGAGACCCGGAATGAAGGAAAACCCGACGAAGAAATCGTGCTCGCCGATCGAAAAGTCGGTTTGTTCATAGAAGCCCGCGCCGATGAATGTCGCGCCGCCCGTGCCCACCGAAAAGTCGATGACCGGATTGAAGCGGTTGAGCACACGCTCGAAGCTGTAGGTCAGGCGCGCCTCGCCGCCGACGGTTCGCCCGCGCGATTGCAGGAAGCCTTGCGTGAATGTCAGGCGATGCGCGGCGTCGGCGTGTTTGACGGAAAAGCTGTTGCCATCATAGTCGCTCGAGGCAAGCGACATGAGCCAGAACGCAATCGCCAGTCTTCCGTCCATCGCTTCCTCACCGACGCGCATTCCGGAATTCCCTCGGCCCGATCAACGAGCCGGAAGGTGCGGATGGTAAGGGATTCGAACCATCGTGCAATGGTCAGACCTGGCAAATCTCAAGAAAACGTGATGGCGAGGTGAAGAGGTGCGGATTGCCCCGCTTTTGGAGGGTTTTTCGCGCGGTTTGGAGGCTTTAGCACACGATGATCCCATTCCTGTCTCAATTTTCATGATTTCTTCTTTGACTCGGGCCGGGTCATCGGCAAAAGCTGCAGATAACAGCGACTTGAAAGCGGGAGTTGCCCGTTTTAGAGACGCAATGCTTCAAACAACTGGATAATTGACGATGAACAACATCACCTTGACCAAGCGGCATCTCCTCGGCGGGATCGCTCTTGCATCTTCCGCAGCCCTGCTCGCCGCCTGCAATGGCAAGGACGAGAACAAGGAGAGCGCGGCCAGGGATGCAAATCCGGGCATCGACAGCACCACGACCGCCTCCACCTCGGATGCTCCGAAGTCCGACGGCTCCGTCGATGTCGCCAAGCTGATGGAGCCTGGAGCGCTTCCGGAAATGTCCATCGGCAAGGCTGACGCGCCGGTGACCATCGTCGAATACATGTCGATGACCTGCCCGCATTGCGCGCGCTTCCAGAAGGACACGTTCCCGGGCATCAAGACGAAATATGTCGACACGGGCAAGGTGCGCTACATCCTGCGCGAATTCCCGCTCGATCCGGTTGCGGCCGCCGCCATCATGCTGGCACGCTGCGCCCCGCCGGAACAGTATTTCCCCTTTGTTGACGTTCTCTTCCAGCAGCAGATGAGCTGGGCGACGGCCGACGACAAGCGCGCCTCCCTGATGCAGATGTCCAAGCTTGCCGGTTTTACACAGGAGAGCTTCAACGCCTGCTTGACGAACCAGAAGCTTCTGGATGATGTGAACGCGGTTCGCGAAAAGGGTGCGAAGGATTTCGGCGTCAATGCGACGCCGACCTTCTTCGTCAACGGCGCGCGTTATGCAGGGGAAATGACGGTTGACCAGATGTCGGCCATCATCGACAGCAAGCTTTAAGCGCAGTCATTTTGGGAAACCGGGCCGCGACCGCCGTCGCGCGCCCGGTTTTTCGTTGTCTGGGAGTAACGTGTGCGGCTTACCCCACTCTGTCAGCTTCGCTGACATCTCCCCCTCAAGGGGGGAGAGCGGGAGCAATGGGCTTCGTGCCGCCAAAACGTCTGTCCTTGCAACAAGTAGACAGGTTCGATCTGGAGCGGGAGCGACCCGCGCGCTCCATTCTCCCCCCTTGAGGGGGAGATGTCACGCAGTGACAGAGGGGGGTGCCTCACGGCACGCCTTTGGAGCCCGCCCATGAAATTCAACAAGCTCCGCCTCCTCGGCTTCAAATCCTTCGTCGAACCCTCCGAATTCGTGATCGAGGCCGGCCTCACCGGCGTGGTCGGCCCGAATGGCTGCGGCAAGTCGAACCTTGTCGAGGCGCTGCGCTGGGTGATGGGGGAAAACTCCTACAAGAACATGCGCGCGTCGGGCATGGACGACGTCATCTTTTCCGGCTCCGGCAATCGCCCGGCGCGCAACACGGCGGAAGTCGGTCTCTATCTCGACAATTCCGACCGCACCGCGCCCGCCGCTTTCAACGATGCCGATGAAATCCAGGTGACGCGCCGGATCGAGCGCGAGCAGGGCTCCGTCTATCGCATCAACGGCAAGGAAGCCCGCGCCAAGGATGTGCAGCTTCTCTTCGCCGATGCCTCGACAGGCGCGCGCTCGCCCTCCATGGTGGGGCAGGGGCGTATCGGCGAGCTCATTCAGGCCAAGCCACAGGCGCGCCGGCAATTGCTGGAAGAAGCCGCCGGCATTTCCGGCCTGCATTCGCGCCGTCACGAGGCAGAGCTTCGGCTCCGCGCCGCCGAAACCAATCTCGAACGTCTCGATGACGTGACGGCGCAGCTTGAAAGCCAGATCGAGAGCTTGAAGCGGCAGGCTCGGCAGGCGACCCGTTTCAAGCAGCTCTCCGACGATATTCGCGCCCGCGATGCGATGCTGCATCACATCCAGTGGACGGATGCAAGACAGGCTGAGGCCGAGGCGACGATCGCGCTGAACGAGGCGACTTCCGTCGTTGCCGAACGGGCGCAGGCGCAGGCCGAAATGGCGAAGAACCAGGCGGTCGCCGGTCTGCATCTGCCGGACCTGCGCGAGAACGAAGCTCGCGCCGCCGCCGCCCTGCAGCGCCTGCAGATCGCCCGCACCCAGCTGGAGGAGGAAGCCTCCCGCATGGCGCGCCGCCGCGACGAACTGGAGCGTCGCCTGCTGCAGCTTTCCGGCGATATCGCCCGCGAAGAGCAATTGCTGGCTGACAACGCGCGCTTTCTCTCCGAACTCGATGCGGAAGAGGGCGATCTGGCGGCCGAAGTGGAAAGTGCTGCCGAGCGCGCCGAGGAACTGGCCGCGGCCGTCGCCGAAGCCGGCGGCGCGCTGGCGGAAGCCGAAAGCGTCTTTGCCGCCCTGACTGCCGAGCGCGCCGAGGCCGCGGCGTCCCGGCAGCAGATGGAACGCTGGCTCTTCGATCTTACCAAGCGCGCTGGCCGCCTGACCCGTCAACTGCAGGACGCCGCCCGCGATCTCGACGCTGCCGAGCGCGCCATTGCCGAAATGCCGGACCCCTCCGCCCATCGCGAGGAGGTGGCCGAGCTGGAGGCCATGCTGGAGGAGAGCGCCGAGACGATTGCTGCGGCCGAAGATGCTCTTGCTACCGCCCGCGAAAGCGAGGCGGAGGCCCGCCGGGGTGTCGAAAACGCCCGCCAGCACCTCAACGGTCTCGAAACCGAAGCGCGCACCATCGAGCGTATGCTGGAGGCAGGCTCCGCTGGTGGAGACTACGTCGCGGTCGCCGACCTTCTCTCCGTCGATCGTGGCTACGAGACCGCCTTGGGTGCTGCCCTTGGCGAAGATATCGACGCACCCGCCGACGCCCGCGCCGCGCGTCATTGGGGCGCACCGCTGAATGCCGCCGGCGACCCTGCATTGCCCGACGGCATTCGTCCGCTTGCCGATTTCGTCCGCGCCCCCGCAGAACTCGCTCGCCGTCTCGCGCAGGTCGGCGTCGTGGCGATCAGCGAAGGGGCGGCCAAGCAGGCGCTGTTGAAGCCCGGCCAGCGGCTGGTCTCGAAGGAAGGCGCGCTCTGGCGCTGGGATGGTTTCGTCTCCGGCGCCGATGCGCCGGGCGCTGCCGCTCTCCGCCTCGAACAGAAGAACCGCCTCGCAGCGCTTGCCGACGAGATCGTCACTGCCCGCGA